>CAYNQX010000015.1:0-83381 GCA_964399495.1 uncultured bacterium | reverse complement strand
AGGTCATGGCGATCCACTGTCATCGTCCACCCGTGTGGACGAAACCCCCGCCGGGATCGGCGGGGGTTCGTTGTTCGAGGTCGCGAGCGGAGGTGAGGGTCACTCGGGCGCCTCTGAGCCGAGCCGTGCGTTCGACGCCAGGCGAAGACTGATCCCGAGGCGAAGTGAAGCCCGATGGCCCTCACCGGAGCGACTATTCGCAGAAGATCCTCACCGTCTCCTCCCCATCCTCCACGTCGACGGACAGGTCGCTGAGGGCGGCGATGAGCTCGTCGGTCTCCATCTCGCCGAAGGCGTTCAGGTCGATGCCCTTGTCCTCCATCTTCTCCTTGGCGTCGGTGGGGAGCATGGCGCCGAGCTTGATGCCGGTGCGGATCAGCTTCATCGGCACGCGGATGTTCACCTTTTCGCCCGCGTCGCCGTCCACGACCACGCGCAGGTAGCGGGGGAGGGACCGGGGCTCCGCGTCGAACTCGACATCATCGTCATGGGTCTTCCCGCCGATGTGGATCGCCTTGCTGAAGACGCGCTTGGTTCGTCCTTCGCCTTCGCCCTTTTCGGAGAGCTTGTCCAGCAGGCTCTCGGCCTCCTCGGCCGTGATCTTGCCCTCGGCGAGCATCTCCAGCACTTTCTTGCGTTCCTCGGACATGATGTCCTCCTCTCGATCAGATGAACTGCAGTTTGATGTTCTCGTCCTTGCCCTGGACATCCACGCTCAGACCCCGCAGGGCGTTCAGCGCCGCCAGGAGATTCAATGTCATGCGCAGGCGGCCTCGACGCGGCAGTCCCCAGAGCAGCCAGAGCGCGCCGACGATGATCCAGCCCAGCAGCACGAGCGGCCACAGCAGGAAGATCGGCAGGGGGAGCCAGAAACGGCCGATGCGCAGGATCAGCAGGGCGGGGGGGATCATTTCAACCTCTCCAGGGCTTCGGCCACGGAGATCTCGCCCTTCTCGAGCTGCTCCAGAATCGCCATCTCCGGCGTGGGGGCCTCGAACTCGGCGTCCAGCTTGGCGGCCAGCGCATTGAGGCGGTTCTTCACGGTGGGGTAGCTGATGCCGAAGAGCTTCTCCATCTTCTTGATCGACCCGTGGTGGCGTAGGAAGGCGGTGAGGAAGAGCTGCTCCTCCAGGGTGAGTCGCGCCAGGGCGGACACCTCGAACTCACCGTCCAGCTTCACGTCGCAGCCCTCGCAGTGGACCTGCCGGATTCGCATCGTTTTACCGCAGCCGGGGCAGGTTGCCTTGGATATGTCCATGTCGACCTCCTGTGACATCAAGATTATGCATTAAAGCCTTAAGAAAATCAAGCTTAGAATTGAAAAAGTTCAGATAGGCTGGGAAGTGCTTGATATTCGGCGAGTTATGAGTGATCGCCCGGATCCCGGCGTCCATCGCTTCTCCTGGATTAATCTTTGATTCCTGGAATCAAATGGGGTTATACTGGCATCCAATCTTGCAACTCCCGAAATCGCAACGGGATCGAGATTGCCATCCTCAACCCGGGATCATCTGATGCAAGCTGGCCGGCCCGTACACTGGCTCAAGTGGCTCGACCGTCTGGGGATCAATGCCCTCTTCCGGTTCCTCAACCGGGGACGGCCATTGATCCTCTGGTATCACGGTATCTGCGCGGACGAGTTCACTCTGCTGCGCGGCTACGACGTGCGCCAGCTTCCCGTCTCTCTGTTCAGGCGCCAGCTCGAGCACCTGCGCGACCATGGGTATCGCTTCGTGAGCCAGGACGAACTCATGGGATTGCTCGAATCCGGTCGCTCCACCGCCGGTGTGGTGACCCTGAGCATCGACGACGGCCTGCGCAACGTGATCACCCGCGGCTACCCGCTCATGAAGGAGTTCGGCGCCAGGGGCACCTTCTACGTGGTGCCGGATCTGGTGGATCGCGGGGAAATGCTGTGGACCGATCTCGTGGAGACCGTGGTGCGATGCGCCCCTCGCGGCGAGTACCGCTTCGAGTTCCGGGGCGAGAGCATGCGCTTCGACCTGAGCGACGAGGCCAGCAACCGCCGCGTGATGCGCGCCATCAAGCGCCGGCTGCGCAGCCTGCCCGATCGCGAGCGACGCCGGCACATGGAGCAGTTCAGAGCGCCGGCGCCCGAGGAGATTCCCGACGAGTTCACCCTCGCCTCCTGGGAGGAGCTGCGGGATCTCGATCCCGCCGTGCTGACCCTGGGCAACCACACGGCGAGTCACCCGGACTGCGCCCGTCTCGACGGCGAGGAGGCGTTCGACCGGGAGATCTGGCAGGCGGGTCTCGACATCGAGGAGAAGGTCGGCTACCCGGTGCGCCACTTCTGCTACCCGGCGGGCTCCTACGACGATCGCGTCCTCTCGGCGCTGCGGAGCTTCGGCTACCACTCGGCCGTCACCACCGACGAGGGCTACGCCGACGCAACCACCGACCCGCTTCTCCTGCGGCGCATCGAGGCCGAGGACGAGTGGTACCTCTTCCTGGCCACGAGCAGCGGCGCCTACGCCTTTTTCACGGGATTGAAAGCGTGGTTGCTCGGACGGCGGAGGCGGAAGGCGGACCGCGCATCGGCGCCCGTGCCGGTCGCCACGATCGCATCGTCCGGCGGCGGCGAGCTCGAGTCCCCGGGCGCGGCGCGCGACTAGTCCGGCAGATTCTCCATTCTCAAGGTCACGTCGAGATCCTCGTTCAGTCCACCCGGGTGGACTGCCTGGCGCACGCGGCCGATCCCCTGCGTCGACTGGATCCACACCTTCAGCGGAATCGTGCAGAGGCCGTCGGGAGGGTCGTCCTCGTAGTCGGGGCAGTAGCAGGTCTCGCCGAGCGGCAGCTCGGAGAAGGGGATGCGGAAGCGGCCCGCGGCGTCGGTGCGGACGATCGCGCCGACCGTGTTCTCGAAGTCGAGCACCTGATCGTTGAGCAGGATGCCGCCCCGCTCCTGGACACTGCCCGTCTCCGCGATCTCCAGCACCGTGCCGTAGAGGGAGTTGGGGACGAGTTCGCCGTCGTCATTGCGGCGATCCCAGGTGATGATGTGTTCTCCGGCGGGCAGAACCTGTGCGTCGTAGAACGTCCTGACTGGACGCCGCTGGAAGTCCTGAAGCGTGAAGGTGACGGTGCTCGCCTCGAACAGCGCGAAACCGAAGTTGATGGCATGCCGTTCGCCGCCGCGCTCCTGCGTGGAGCCGAACTCGATCGGCGGCCAGAAGTCCACACCGAGGTTCACGTCGAAAATCACGCCCACGGGTGCGTCCACGGCGGGGTTGCCCTCGACGTCGAGGAGCAGGCCGGCGATGCCGGGCTCCGGCGGCGTGCCGGTGCCGGTGGGACCGTTGTCGCATCCAGTACCCACCAGGAGTGCCATCGCCATGAATAGGATTCGATACCGCACGATTACCTTTGTCCTCCTCGGGGGGGCGGGAGCTGCAGGGTTACAGACTGGTTCGAATCGAGATTATCGATCTTCACCTTGAGCCGTGTCCACGCGTGGGATCCGCCTGCCTGTAGCCATAGGCTGTCTGGGAGTGTGTACCAGGCTTCGGGAGTCGATGAGTCCATCGTCGAGGGAATCTCTGCGCCGATATGCAGGTCACGATAGGGGATTTCGAATCCCCCTTCTCCATCCGTGACCACGTTGGGCTCAAAGTCACTTGGCGCGACGAAGTTGATGAGAATCGGTTCGGAGATGAACCGCTTCATCGAATCCTGGCGCACTAGTTCCAGCCGTGATCGGTAGATTCCGTTCGGAAGTCTGATTCCTTCCTCATCCCTGAGATTCCAGGTGACCTCGTAGTTCCCCACCTGGACGGGGTAATCTTCGAGGAGGGTCCGCACGAGAGAGCCGTCTCCATCCAGGATTCTGAGGGCGCACTGACCCGGTTCAGCGATCTGAAAGACGATATGCGTGATATCGATGGCCGGATTCGGTCGATTCACCCGCATGCTGTCCACGAGTTCGTCCACGACGCCGCGAATACCCTCAGGAGGCCAATCGAAACCCTCGGTAGGTACCGCGAAGAGCAAGCAGACAGGCACATCCGCCGCAGGTTCCCCGGTCTCATCCAGGACCTGACCCAGAATCGAGTAGGTCTCCTCGGTCCGGATCTCATCGGATGAGCAACCCAGAGCAAGCAGCAGAGGGAGGATCCAGAAAAACCGAAGATTAGATCGTTGCACAGCATCACCTCCCGGATTTGCGAACCCTAATGGAAACAGGGCGCCGCATCAAGCGACGCCCGGCTTCTCAATAATCTCCCGCGGAGCAAATGCCCCCGGAAAGCGCCTCACGTCCGTGCGAAGCGTCCGGGGGCATTTGCGGAGCTTTATTCGTCCGCCTCCAGGAACGGATAGCGATAATCCGTCGGCGGGTTGTAGTTCTCCTTCACCGTGCGGGGGCTCACCCAGCGCAGCAGGTTGAGCATGCTGCCCGCCTTGTCGTTGGTGCCGCTGGCCCGCGCGCCGCCGAAGGGCTGCTGGCCGACGACCGCGCCGGTGGGCTTGTCGTTCAGGTAGAAGTTGCCCGCGCAGTTCACCAGGGTCTCGCGCGCCTCGATGAGCGCGTAGCGGTCCTTGGAGAACACGGCGCCGGTGAGCGCGAAGGGGCTGGTGGCGTCGACGAGCTTCAGCGTCTTCTTCCAGTCCTTGCCCTCGTACACGTAGATGGTCAGCACGGGGCCGAAGATTTCTTCTTCCATGAGTTTGAAGTGCGGATCGGTGGTCACCACGATCGTGGGCTCGATGAAGAAGCCCTTGCTGTCGTCGTAGCCGCCGCCGGCGATGATCTTCGCCTTCTTGCTGCGCTTCGCGTGGTCGATGTAGGCGGTGATGTCCTGGAAGGCGCCGCGGTCGATGACCGCATTCACGAAGTTCGTGAAGTCTTCCGTGCCGCCCATCGTCATGTCGTCCAGCATGGCGAGCATCTTCTTCTCCACGCGGGGCCAGAGGTTCTTGGGAATGTAGGCGCGGCTGGCGGCCGAGCACTTCTGACCCTGGTACTCGAAGGCGCCGCGCACCAGGCCCACGGCCACCTCGTCGGCGCCCGCGCTGGGGTGGGCCACCACGAAGTCCTTGCCGCCGGTCTCGCCGACGATGCGCGGGTAGCTCCTGTACTTGGCGATGTTGTCGCCGACGGTCTTCCACATGCTCTGGAACACGGGCGTCGAGCCGGTGAAGTGGATGCCGGCCAGTTCGGGGTGATCCATGACCATGGGGCCCACCGCGCTGCCGGGGCCCGGCACGAAGTTGATCACACCCGCGGGCACGCCGGCCGCCTCGAACAGCTTCATCAGGTACCAGCCGCTGTAGACGCAGCTCGAGGCCGGCTTCCAGACGACCACGTTGCCCATCATGGCCGGCGCGCTCGTGAGGTTGCCGGCGATGGCGGTAAAGTTGAAGGGGCTCACCGCGAACACGAAGCCCTCCAGGGGCCGCTGCTCGAGCTGGTTCCAGATACCGGTCGGATTCTCCGGCGGCTGCTCGGTGTAGATCTGCTCCATGTACTTCGTGTTGAAGTTCAGGAAGTCGATCAGCTCGCAGGCGGCGTCGATCTCGGCCTGCATGGCGTTCTTGCTCTGGCCGAGCATGGTGGCGGCGTTCAGCGTCGTGCGCCAGCTCGTGCGCAGCAGGTCGGCGGCGCGGTTGAAGATGGCGGCGCGGTCCTGCCAGGGCATGGCGGCCCACTGCTCGCGGGCCTTCAGCGCCGCGTCGATCGCCATCTGCACTTCCTTCTTGCCGGCCAGGTGGTAGCGGGCCAGCACGTGCCCGTGGTCGTGGGGGACGACGCACTCGGCCAGCTTGCCGGTCTTCACGGCCTTGCCGCCGATCACCAGCGGGATCTCGATCTCCTTCTTGCGGAGCTCCTTCAGCTTGGCCTGAAGCTCGGCGCGCTCGGGGCTGCCGGCGCGATAGTCGAGGACGGGTTCGTTCTTGGGGTCGGGCAGCGTGAAGATACCGTGGGCCATGGCGTCTCCTTGGGGATGGCGGGTGGCCGCATCGGGGGCGCGCCGCGGGAGGACATCCACTCTCCGCGACGGGCCCGGCGGCTCGGGCCGGGAACCGGATCCATATTGCAAAAACCCCGGGGGTTTGCAAGCCCCCGGGGTCCTCTAAATCCAAGGAATTTCGATCAGTAGAGCGACTTCACCGCGCTCCAGCTCGACGACTCCGTGGCCACCGACCCGCAGCCCACGCCGAAGGCGCCGATCAAAGTGCCGCAATCGTTGCCCGCGGGCCCGCAGGGCGATCCCTCGTTCAGGGCGAAGTCGCCCGCCGGGGCGTCGCAGTACTGGGGGTCGGCGCTGAAGTTGCCGCCGGCGCCCAGGTCGTCCGCGGCGCAGCCGGACCAGTCGCCCTCGGCGTTGCCCCAGGAGTTGACGCAGGTCAGGTTGAGCACGCCGCCGTCGATGCATTCGAAATCGTAGCCCAGGCTGCCGCTGACGATGGAGTCGCTCAGGTTCAGCGTGTCGTTGGCGTCGCCCACCGCGATGGTGGAGGCGCCGGGGCTGCCGTTGCCGTGGAAGGTGCAGCTCAGGAAGTCCACCGGGCCGCCGTACTCCACCATCACCGCCGCGCCCGTGGGTGCGTCGTTGCCGACGAAGAGGCAGTTCGTGAAGACGCGGGTCGTGAAGGGCGTATCGGAGTAGACCGCGCCGCCCAGCATGTCGGCGGTGTTGCCCGTGAAGACGCAGCCGTCCACGTCCAGCTCCGCGCCGCAGCTGTTGATGGCCGCGCCGGCCCATCCGGAGTGGTTGTCCTCGAACAGACAGTCGCGGAACACCAGCGGGCCGGGGCCGCAGCCCATGATGCCCATGGTGTTGTCCCGGAAGGTGCAGTCCGTGATCAGGGCCGAGAAGTCCATGTCGTAGCTGATGCCGTTGTAGTAGCCCTGCAAGACGAGGTTGTCGAAGGTGACGGGCATGTAGTCGTAGTCCAGCGAGCAGTAGAAGCCCTGGTTGTACGCACCGCTCGTGCCCTGCAGTATCACCTCGCCCTCGCCGCGGATCGTGAATCCGCCGTGGTTGATGAACACGTCCTGGCTGTTGTAGCTGCCCGCGGCGATGACGATCTCGTCGCCGGGCGTGGCGGCGTTCACGGCCAGTTCGACACTGGCGTAGTCGCCGGGAACGTTGAGTACGACGGCATTGGCGGGAAGCGCGATGGCAAGGATGAAGAGCGGGGCGATGCCCCGAAGCAGCGTTCTCATGGGGGACCTCCAGTAGTTCGACCTGGAGATCATTATATCAGATCAGTTTGTCGCCATACAGCGAATTCAATTATCGCAGCAGCTTGTCGGTGGTGTGCGTCTCGAAGGGGATGTCGTCCTCCTCCTCGACCTGCGGGCAGCCCACGCCCAGCGCGCCGATGACCTCGCCGCAGTCGTTGTTCTCGGCGGCGCAGGGAGACGCGCCGTCGATCGCGAAGTCGCCCTGCAGCAGGGCGCAGAACGCGGGATCCTCGGAGATGTTGCCGCCGATCCCCTCCTGGGCGGCCACGGGGCCGGTCCAGTCGCCGCCCACGTTGCCGTAGAGGTTGCAGCACAGGAGCATCGCCGAGCCCTCGCGCTCGCCGGATATGGCGGAACGGCCCGAGTGGCAGAGGATGCTCGTCTCCAGGTAGGCGCTGCCCTCCTCGCCGCCCAGCTCGATGCCGCCGCTGTTCATGTCGCCGGGCACGCCGAAGAAGGTGCAGTGGACGCCGTAGAGGAAACCGTCCTCCACGTAGACCCAGCCGCCCTTCTCGGCGCTATCGCCCACCATGATGCACTGCCGCATCTCGACGTGGCCGCTCGGCCCGATGAACAGGCCGCCGCCGCGTTCGGCGTCGTTGCCCACCAGCGTGCAGCCGCTCAGGTCGGCCGCGCCCTCGATCACGAGCAGGCCGCCGCCCAGGTCGCCGCTGCGGTTGCCGTCGAAGAGGCAGCCCGAGCAGGAGACGGAGCCGTCGCCGGTGAAGATCGCCCCGCCGGCGCGCTCGGCCGAGTTGTCCATGAAGTCGCAGCTCTCGATCATCAGCAGCGCGCAGCGCTGATGGATCGCCCCGCCGGCCCAGGCCAGTCCGCCGCGGAACTGAAGGCCCTCGAGACGGCTGCCGGAGGCGCCGACCTCGGCCAGCAGGATCCTGCTCTGGTAGCCGCCGTGCAGCACGACGTCGCCCTCGCTCGATCCCAGGATCGTGAGCGCCTTGTCCAGCACGAGCATGGTGGGACCGAAGGCGGTGGGCAGGGGGTCTTCGCCGTAGGTTCCCGGCGCCAGGAGCAGGGTGTCGCCGTCCACGGCGAAGGCCACGGCCACCTGCAGCGACTTGTAGTCCTGGGGGATCCGGTGGGTGCGCGCCTGCGCGACCCCGGCCAGCAGGAGCAGGGCGGATAGCGCGGCGAACATGGATAGGCGGAACCGGGCGTTGCTGAACATGGGGGTCCTTCGGGCTCCGACACGACCCGCCCATTATACCACAGCGGGGGCGGCGAATCAGGCGATCAGCTCGCGGTAGATGCGCCGCGCGCGCTCGGGATCGGAGCAGCCCTCCAGGAGCAGGCGCCCGTCGGGGAACATGCTTGCCGAGAGTTCCTCGAAAGGGAAGGTCATGACGTGTTCGCCCAGCGTCGCGCCGGCGATCTCCGCGGCAAGATTTTTCAGATCGGGGGCCGCGGAGCCCTCCGGAGGAGACACCTGCACGGAGCGGGAGCAGATGCGGGCCACGCTGAGGTCGTCGCGGGGCGCCGTCAGGCGCTCGTACTCGCGCTTCTGGCACACCGCGCAGCTCGGTCGCGGCGTGTCGGATTTCATGGTGCCCGCCTGCCCCCGCCACAGGTCCACGGTGCGCATCTCGCGGCGGACGGCGTCCCGTTTCCCGCCGAGGATCTTGATCGCCTCGGTCAGGCTCCAGGCCGCCGCCTGAAGCACCGCGGGCTGGAGCACGCCGGCCAGGTCGCAGCTCTCCTCCCGGTTCGGCGCGTCGGGGAACAGGCAGTGGAAGCAGGCGGTCTCGCCCGGCAGCACGGGCATGCTCACGGCCGTGGCGCCGATGGCGCCGCTGTAGATCCAGGGGACCCGTTCGCGGCAGGCCAGCTCGTTGATGAGGTAGCGGGTGGCGAAGTTGTCGGTGCCGTCCATGATCAGGTCGGCGCCTCCGACGAGCTGTTCGAGGAGGCCGGGGCCGGCGTCGGCCATGTGGGCCTCGATCTTCATGTCGGCGCGAATCGCCAGCAGGCGCTCCCTGGCCACGATCGCCTTGGGCAGGCCCAGGTCCGCCTCGCCGTAGAGCGCCTGGCGGCCCAGGTTGCTGGCCTCGATGAGGTCGCGGTCCACGAGCACGAGCTCGCCGACTCCGGCCCGGGCGAGACCCTCGGCCAGGGCGCTGCCGGTGGCGCCCACGCCCACCACGAGCACGCGCGCGTCGGCCAGGCGCCGCTGCGCCTCGGCGCCGAAGGGAGAGAACAGGATCTGCCTGGAATATCGATCGTCGCTCATCTTGCCTCTCTGTCTGTGGTACAATCGAGGTCGGCCCATCTTAGCGGAGGCACACCTTGCGACGCCAGATCCTCGCTCTCCTTTTCCTGATCATTCCCGTCCTCTCCTTCGGGCAGCCGCTCGGCACGCCCCGCATGATCGCCGAGTGGGAGCCGGTGGAGGGCGTCATGATCCGCTGGCCCCTGGGGATCTCCGTCTCCCTGGTGGCGGAGATGTCGGAGGAGGTCACGGTCTACGTGATCATCCGGAGCCACCAGATCTCCTCGGCCACGAGCTCCTTCACGTCGGGCGGCGTGAACATGGCCAACGTGGAGTGGTTCGAGGCCGACAGCTACAGCCACTGGAGTCGCGACTGGGGCCCCCAGGCGCTCTTCGATGGAGGCGGCGACTGGGGGATTCTCGATCCCTGGTTCGACGGCTACCCCTGGGTTCCGCGCTCGGAAGACCCCCGCGGCTACGAGGACGACGACGACACCCCCGGCGAGTTCGCCGCCTACCTCGGCGAACCCCTGTGGCAGCCGCCCTTCTACCTGACCGGCGGCAACATCATGTACGACGGTCATGGGCGCGCCTTCTGCAGCGAGGCGCAGGTGGACGAGAACGACCACCTCTCCGAGTCCGCGTTCCGTTCAGCCTTGGACACTTGGTGTGGAGTAGACAGCCTCGTCGTGCTGCCCAACACCGAGGCTCACGGCATCCAGCACATCGACTGCGTGGCCAAGTTCCTCGACGAGGAGACGGTCATCGTGAAGGAGCTCTACGCCAGCCACGAGGACGCGCCCTACGTGGACATGAACGCCGACATCCTCGCCTCGCTGACGAGCTGCTACGGAACGCCGTACAAGGTGCATCGCGTGCACTGCGGTCCCTTCGGCGGCGTGGGCATGGCCGCCTACACCAACTCGCTGATCCTCGGCAAGAAGGTGCTGGTTCCGGTATTCAACTGCTCGGGCGACGAGCCCGCCCTCCAGGCCTACCGCGACGCCATGCCGGGCTACGAGGTGATCGGCTTCACCGGCTCCTGGTACTACTACGACGCGCTGCACTGCCGCACCATGGGCATCTTCGACCGCGGCATGCTGCGCGTGGACGTGGCCCCTCCGCCCGCGGAGATTCCGTCGGCCGCGCACCGCGTGGAGGCGTTCATCGACGATCGCAGCGAGTCGGGTCTCGACCTCGCGGGCTGCGAGCTGCGCTGGCGATTGGCGGGCGACACGAGTTTCCAGGCCGTCGCCCTCGCCCCCACGGGAACGCCCGACACCTACGAGGCCTGGATCCCCGCCCAGGCGCCCGAAGCCGACATCGAATTCTACGTGGCCGCCGCTGACCTGAGCGGCCGCGCCGAAACCCGGCCCATCGCCGCGCCCGACGCGCTCTTCGCCACGCAGGTGTCGTCCGACCTCACCGCCGCGCCGGTGGTGCCCGAGGTCGCGAGCCTGCGCGCCTGGCCGCGTCCCTTCCGGAGCAGCGTGCATCTGGCGGCGGGCGGCGTTCGATCGGCGAACATGGAAATCGAGATCTTCGACCTGAACGGCCGCCGCGTGATCGCGCTCGATCTCAGCGGCGGCGCGGTCAGCTGGGACGGCCGCGACGCCGCGGGCCGCGACCTGCCGGCCGGCGTCTACCTGGCGCGCCTGGCCGGAGAATCCGAGGCTCCGCCCCTGAAGCTCATGAAACTGCGTTAGAGATCTCGGCACACGAGAGAGATCGGTCGCGCCCCGGGAACCGGGGCGCGATTTTCTTTTACACCCACGGTTCCACTGTCATGAGGAAGAGGTCGCCACCGCGCGTCCTCCGTGCTACCGTCCGCCCGACTTTCAAGGAGTGTGTTCGATGATGCGAAGGCCCGCGCTGCTGATCTGCGGTTTGATCCTGATCTCGGCGACGATCGCGCGAGGAGACGTCTCGGCGCCCTCCGACAAGCTCTCCGTGTTCATCGAGACGAACAGCGGGCGCACGGGCAACTACCTGCGTCAGGAGCTCGACTACGTCGATCACGTGCGGGACCGGCTGCAGGCGCAGGTGCACGTCATCGCCACGAGTCAGCGGGCGGGCGGCGGCGGCCGGGAGTACACCCTGACCTTCTCGGGTCGGGAGGAGTTCGCGGCGCTCAGCGACACCCTGCGCTACTCGGTCTACGAAGGGGACAGCGAGGAGGAGCGTCAGGAGAAGATGCTCCACGCCGTCGAGCTGGGCCTGGTGCGCTATCTCGCGCGCACGCCCATGGCCGAGCGCACCACGATCGCGGTGGCCGCCGCCGAGGAAGCCGAGGGCGCCGCGGTCGTCGACCCCTGGAACAGCTGGCTCTTCCGAATCAGCGCCAACGCCTGGCAGAACGGCAGCAAGTACTACCGCAACATCAACACGTGGACCAGCGTCCAGGCGAGCCGGGTCACCGAGGAGTGGAAGTTCCGCTCCTCCCTCAGCCTCAACTACAGCGAGAACGCCTTCCAGCTGAGCGGCGGCGAGGAGGTTTCCTACAGCCGGTCTCGTTACGGATCCTCGAGCCTGGTGAAGAGCGTGAACGACCACTGGTCCGTGGGCGCCTCGGCCTGGGCCAGCAGCTCGCTCTACGACAACATCGACCTGGGCCTGTATCTTGGCCCGGCCGTCGAGTTCAACGTGTTTCCCTACTCGGAGTCGGCGCGCCGCTCTCTCACGGCCAAGTACAGCATCGGCTTCGTCCACTACGACTACGACCAGGAGACCATCTACGAGAAGCTGGAGGAGCGGCTCGGGCGCCACGGTCTGGAGCTCGACCTGGACCTGATCCGTGACTGGGGTTCGGTGGGATTCAGACTCGAAGGGCGGCACTACCTGCACGACTTCGACCTGAACCGGCTCGACGCCCACGCCAACCTGAACCTGAAGCTCGTGAAGGGCCTCTCCCTCAACCTGCACGGCGGCTACTCGGCCATCCACGATCAGATCAGCCTGGCGGGCTACGACGCCACCGACGAGGATATTCTCCTGCAGCGCCGCGAACTGGAGACCCAGTACAACTATTCGCTGTCCATGGGGCTCAGCTACAGCTTCGGGAGCATCTACAACAACGTGGTGAACACCCGCTTCTAACCTACCCACCATTGACCGTTTGCCGATCCCGTGCCAGATTCCTTGCGAACGCGGGCCGAGGATCGGCGCGCGTCCCTACTCCTCCGAATTGGAGACCCCGTTGAATACCAACAACGAGAGCCATCTCGCTCTCTTCATCGACTTCGACAACGTCGCTCTCGGCCGGGCGGGCCGCGGGCGCGCCAAGAAGTTCGACATTAAACCCGTGCTGGACCGTCTGCTCGAAAAGGGCAAGATCGTGGTGAAGAAGGCCTACGCCGACTGGTCCCGCTATCCCAAGGACAAGGACGCCCTGCACAGCGCCGGCATCGAGCTCATCGAAATCCCCAAGCCGCGCATCTCGGGCAAGAACAGCGCCGACATCCGCCTGGTGGTGGACGCCATGGAGCTCTGCTACGCCAAGGATCACATCGACAGCTTCGTCATCATCTCGGGGGACAGCGACATCACCCCGCTCGTGAACAAGCTGCGGGAGAACCGCCGCTTCGTGGTGGGCATGGCGCTCAAGGAGGCCACGAGCGACCTGCTCGTGGAGGCCTGCGACGAGTTCATCTTCGTGGAGGATCTCGGCAAGGGCGCCGAGCCCAAGGCGGCCAAGGACAAGCTCTCGAAGCTGCCCCAGGGCAAGCAGAAGGTGTTTGGGCTGCTGCTCTCCACCGTCACCGCGCTCATGCGCGAGGGCCGCGGCACGCTCTACTCCTCGCTGGTGAAGGACACCATGAAGCGCAAGCAGCCGAGCTTCCACGAGCAGAGCTTCGGCTACTCCACCTTCGGCGATCTGCTCGAGGACGCCGCCAAGCAGGGACTCATCGAGGTGACCCGCGACAAGGCGGCCGGCGGCACCTTCGTCGTCTCGGGCCTCGGCCCCGGCGCCAAGGGTAAGTGATCATGGCCAGGGTGACGCGCGAGGAGTTCCGCGAACGAGTGACCCGGGGCGTCCTGATCTTCGACGGCGCCATGGGCACCAGCCTCTACGACCACGGTGTGCACCTGGGGCGCTGCTTCGACGCGCTCAACCTGGACGATCCCGATCTCGTGCGCAGCATCCACGCGGAATACCGCCGCGCGGGCGCGCAGGTGATCCAGACCAACACCTTCGGCGCCAACTGCTTCAAGCTGCGCAGCCATCATCTGGAGGAGAAGGCCGACGAGATCAACCGCCGCGGCGCCGAGCTGGCCCGCGAGGTGGCGGGTGAGGGTTCGGACGTCTGGGTGGCCGGCGCCATGGGACCGCTCGGCGTGAAGCTCGAGCCCTGGGGGCCCACATCAATGGCGGAGGCGCGCGCCTGTTTCCGTCGCCAGGCCGAATCCCTGCTGGCCGGCGGCGTGGATCTGATCGTCCTCGAGACCTTCGCCGATCCGAACGCGCTCGTCGAGGCGGTGCGCGGCGTGCGCGAGACGGCGCCGGACAGGCCCATCGTCGCGCAGCTCACCATGGACGAGGGCGGCGAGACCCTCTTCGGCTCCCCGCTCATCGACGTGCTGCCCTTCGTGGTCGAGGCCGATCCGGACGCCATCGGCCTCAACTGCACCGTGGGGCCCGAGGTGATGCTCGAGGCCCTCGAGTCGATACGCGGCGTCACCGAGCTGCCGATCTCGATACAGCCGAACGCCGGCTTCCCGAAGCAGATGGAGGAGCGCACCTTCTATCTGTCGAGCCCCGACTACTTCGCCCGCTACGGCAAGCTCTTCCTGGAGTCCGGGGCGAACATCATCGGCGGCTGCTGCGGCACCACGCCCGACCACATCGCGGCGCTCGCCCGCTCCCTGAAGGCGGTGGCGCCGGTCTCCCGGGCCAGCTCCGCGCTGCCGGACACCAGCGCGCCTTCGCGCGTGGTCGAGCCCATACCCCAGGCGGCCAAGAGCCGCTTCGCCGAGAAGATCGCTGGCGGCGAGTTCATCGCCAGCGTGGAGCTGCTGCCGCCGCGGGGCTGGGACCTGTCCAAGATCCTCGCTCTCACCAAGGAGATGGAGACGACGGGCTTCGACGTCGTGAACATTCCCGACGGCCCGCGCGCCACGGCGCGCCTGAGCCCGCTGGCCACCGCGGTATCGATCGCCGAGGCCTTCGGCACGATCGAGCCGGTGCTCCACTACGTCTGCCGCGACCGCAACCTGCTCGGCATGCAGGCCGACCTGCTCGGCGCCTACGCCCTCGGCCTGCGCAACCTGCTGCTCATCACCGGCGATCCGCCCGTGAAGGGCGACTATCCGCAGGCCACCCCGGTCTTCGACGTGGACGCCATCGGCCTCACCAACCTGGTCCATCGCCTCAACCACGGGCACGACGTGGGCGGCCGCAGCATCGGCGACCCCACCGGCTTCATGATCGGCGTGGGCGCCAACCCCACCGCCATCAACATGGAGCGGGAGATCGACCGCTTCCACTGGAAGGTGGAGGCCGGCGCCGAGTACGCGGTCACGCAGCCCGTCTTCGATATCGAAGCGCTGCTCTCCTTCCTCGAGGCGGTGAAGGCCGACCGCATCCCCGTGTTGGCGGGCATCTGGCCCCTGCAGTCGCTGCGCAACGCGGAGTTCCTCGACAACGAGGTGCCGGGCGTCTCGATTCCCGAAGGGCTCATGTCCCGCATGCGCGACGTGGCCGGCGACCCCGAGGCGGAGCGCGCCGAGGGGCTGGCCATCGCCCTCGAGATGAGTCGGGCGGTGATGGGGAGCGTGGAGGGCCTGCAGATCAGCGCGCCCTTCAACCGAGGCGAGGTGGCCAGGAGCATGCTCGAAGCGCTGAAGCCCGATATCGCCGCTCGCGAGGAGGCCCGTAAGTGAGGCCGGACGCCACCGAGCGCCTACGCGAGCTGCTCGCCGAGCGGATCCTGGTGCTCGACGGAGCCATGGGCAGCCTGATCCAGGCCAAGGGCTTCACCGAGGCCGACTTCCGCGGCCGGCGCTACGCCGACCACGCGGAGGAGTTGAAGGGCGACAACGACATCCTCTCGCTGACCCAGCCCGAGGCGATTGGGGAGATCCACCGCGCCTACCTGGCGGCCGGAGCGGACCTGATCGGCACCAACACCTTCAACGCGACGGCGATCAGCCAGGCCGACTACGGCGTCGAGGCGGACAGCTACGCCATGAACCGGGCGTCGGCCGAGCTCGCGCGCACCGCCTGCGACGAGGCCGAGGCCGCCGACCCCTCGCGCCCGCGCTTCGTCACGGGCAGCCTGGGCCCCACGAACAAGACCCTCTCGCTCTCGCCCGACGTCGACGACCCCGGCTTCCGCGCCGTCACCTGGGAGCAGGTGAGGCAGGCCTACTTCGACGCGGCCGCCGGACTCGTCGACGGCGGCGCCGACACGCTGCTGGTGGAGACGATCTTCGACCCCCTCATGGCCAAGGCCGCGCTGGTGGCGATCGAGGATGTTTTTCTCGAGCGCTCCGCGCGCTTGCCCGTCATGATTTCGGTCACGGTCACCGACCGCTCCCTGCGCACCCTCACCGGCATGACGATTCCCGCCTTCTGGGCGGCCGTGGAGCATGCGCGCCCGGTGAGCGTGGGCCTCAACTGCAGCTTCGGCGCGCGGGAGATCCGCCCGGCGCTGGCCGAACTGGCGCGCATCGCGCCCCTGCCGGTGAGCGTCTATCCCAACGCCGGCCTGCCCAACGCCATGGGCGGTTACGACGAGACGCCCGAGGAGATGGCCGCCCTGGTGCGGGAGTTCGCCGCCAGCGGTCTCGTGAACCTGGTGGGCGGCTGTTGCGGCACCACGCCCGAGAGCGTCGCGGCCATCGCGAAGGCCGTGGCGGGGCTGCCGCCGCGCGCGATCCCCGCCGGCCAGCGAAGCAGCCGTTACAGCGGCATCGAGCTGCAGGAGATCCGCCCCGAGAGCAACTTCTTCATGGTGGGGGAACGCGCGAACGTGGCCGGCAGCCGCCGCTTCGCGCGTCTGATTCGCGAGGAGAACTACGAGGAGGCTCTCGAGGTCGCCCGGCAGCAGGTGCGCGGCGGCGCGAACATGCTGGACGTCAACATGGACGAGGCGCTCATCGACGGACCGGCCGCCATGGATCGCTTTCTCAAACTGCTCGCCACCGAGCCGGAAATCGCCGCGCTGCCGATCATGATCGACAGCTCGCGCTGGGAAGTGGTGGAGGCCGGCCTGCGCTGCCTCCAGGGCAAGGGCGCCGTGAACTCGCTGAGCCTCAAGGAGGGCGAGGCGGAGTTCGTCGAACGGGCGCGGGTCGTGCGTCGCCACGGCGCGGCGCTGGTGGTGATGGCCTTCGACGAGACGGGCCAGGCCGACACGGCCGATCGCAAGGTGGAGATACTCGGCCGCGCCTACGACCTGCTGCTCGACCGGGCCGGTTTCGAGCCGGAGGATCTGATCCTCGACCCCGGCATTCTCGCCGTGGCCACGGGCCTGCCCGAGCACGAGCGCTACGCGCTGGAGTTCCTCGAGGCCCTGCCGCGCCTGAAGGAGCGCTGCCCCGGCGCGCGGATCAGCGGCGGCGTGAGCAACCTGTCCTTCGCCTTCCGCGGCAACGACACGGTGCGCGAGGCGATGCACGCCGCCTTCCTGTTCCACGCCATCGAGGCCGGACTCGACATGGGCATCGTGAACGCCGGGCAGCTCGGCCTCTACGAGGAGATCGAGCCGGAGCTGCTCGAGCGGGTGGAGGACGTGCTGTTCCGCCGCAAGGACGACGCCACCGAACGGTTGATCGCCTTCGCCGAGGGCGTCAGGGGCGGGCGCAAGGCCGAGGCGAAGGACGAGGCCTGGCGCGCGGGCGACGTCGAGGAGCGGCTTGCCCATGCCCTTCGCCTGGGAGTTCTGGAGCATCTCGAACTCGACGTCGGCGAGGCCCTGGGCGCCTACCCCAGCGCGCTGGCGGTGATCGAGGGCCCGCTCATGGCGGGCATGGCGAAGGTGGGCGAGCTCTTCGGCGCGGGGAAGATGTTCCTGCCCCAGGTCGTGAAGAGCGCCCGCGTGATGAAGCGCGCGGTGACGATTCTCCAGCCGCGCCTCGAGGCGGAGAGCGCCGAAGGTCCGAGCCGCGGCAAGGTGCTGCTGGCCACGGTGAAGGGGGACGTGCACGACATCGGCAAGAACATCGTGTCGGTGGTGTTGGGCTGCAACGGCTACGAGGTGGTGGATCTCGGCGTGATGGTGCCGGGCGACACCATCGTCGCCAGGGCCCGCGAGGAGGGGGCGCAGATCGTCGGGCTGAGCGGCCTGATCACGCCGAGCCTCGACGAGATGACGGCCGTCGCCCGCGAAATGGAGCGCTGCGGCCTCTCGCAGCCCCTGCTCATCGGCGGCGCGACGACGAGCCCCCTGCACACGGCGCTCAGGATCGCCCCCGAATATTCCGGCGGCGTGCTGCACGTGTCCGACGCCAGTCGGGCGGCGCCGGTGGTGGCATCATTACTGGATGATGGCGCCGCGGAGACTTTGGCGGAGGCGGCGGAGGCGCAGGACGAGCTCAGGGCAGGGCATTTCGAGAAGGCGCGACCGCTGCTCTCGCTGGACGAGGCGCGGGCGCGACGGTTCACGATGACGGCCGACCGGCCGCGTCCCGACTTCCTCGGGGCGCGTCGGATCGAGCCGCCCCTGGCGGAGCTGCTGGAATTCATCGACTGGACGCCCTTCTTCCACGCCTGGGACCTGCGGGGCCGTTTCCCCAAGCTGCTCGATCACCCCGCGCGCGGCGCCGCCGCCCGCGATCTCTACGCCGACGGCAGGGCCATGCTGGAACAGATCGTGGTCGACGAACGGCTCGCCGCGGCCGGCGTCTACGGGTTCTGGCCAGCGAGAGCGGACGGCGACGACATCGTGCTCGAAGGCGGACCCCGGCTGCCCATGCTTCGCCAGCAGGGCGAGAAGAAGGGCGACGCGCCACAGGTCTGCCTTTCCGACTTCCTGGCGCCATCGGATGACCACCTGGGGCTCTTCGCCCTGACGGCGGGCCTGGGCGCCGAGCCCCTGGCCACGGCCTACGAGCGCGCGGGCGACGACTACCGCGCGCTGCTCGTGAAGGCCATCGCCGACCGCCTGGCGGAGGCCTTCGCCGAATGGCTGCACGCGCGGATGCGCGGGGAGTGGAGCATCGGCGAGGATCCGCCGGCGAAGCTGGAGGCGCTGATTCGAGAGGATTATCGCGGCGTGCGTCCCGCGGTCGGCTATCCGGCCTGTCCCGATCACTCGCTCAAGTTCGAGCTCTTCGATCTGCTGGGTGCGAGAGATCTGGGCATGGATCTCACGGAGAACGCCGCGATGACGCCCGCGGCCAGCGTGAGCGGCCTGGTCTTCGGTCATCCGGAGTCCCGCTACTTCGACGTCGGCCGCATCGGCCGCGACCAGGCGACGGACTACGCCGCGCGACGCGGAGTGAACGTGGAGGAGGTCGAGCGCTGGCTGACCTCGCGCCTGGCCTACGACCCCGCCGAGTGAGGTGACGATGAAGAACCCCGTGGTGTGGTGGGAGATCAACGCGAAGGACGGCGAGAAGCTCAGCGCCTTCTACCGCGAGGTCTTCGAGTGGGAGATGCCCCTGGACGAGAAGAGCGGCATCTGGGAAGTGAAACGGTCGGACGCGCCGGGCAACATCGGCGGCGGCATCTTCACCGGGCAGGGTCGGCTGCCCACGCACCGCTGCATCTACGTGCAGGTGGAGGATATCGATGTCGTCTGCGGGCGCGCCGCCGATGCAGGACAGGAGATCCTGCAGGGACCCTTCGCGCTCGATGGCGTGGGTCGGCTCGCGTTCTTCCGCGATCCGGAGGGCCATATGATCGGGCTGATCGAGCGCGACACGGAGTGAGATCTTCCGGAATTCGGCTCCTTTAAATTGCATTAACGAGATAAATGTCGATTTCCCGGCAACATGTCAGGCTGTCTCGCTGGATGACTCACCCCTATCTCATGCAATGACAACCGGTTGCGCGCCACACCTAATTTTCGGATCTGAAAGATTCAGATTAAGCCCACTCTCCATTCTGCCGATCTCTCCTACTGATAGGTCGATCCGATCAGGGTCGACGTCACCAAGCCTGATTCCCATATTGGGAGGGATCGATGAACTCCTGGAGTATTCGCGCGAAGCTCGCCCTGGTGCTGTCGATGGCGGCGGTTCTGTTCTGCGGCGGAGTGGTCGGCGTGTTCAAGGTGCTCGAGGCACAGAACAACGACGCGGCCGTCGTGAACCTGGCGGGCCGCCAGCGCATGCTGTCTCAGAAGATGACCAAGGAAGCCCTGGGAGTCGCCAAGGACGCCGAGGACCAGGAGGCCTACCGCAAGGCCCTCTCCGGCACCGCCGGCCTCTTCGACAAGACCCTCAGCGCCCTTCTCGACGGTGGTGAGACCGTGGGCGGAGGCGGCGATCCGGTAACATTGCCGCCCACCACCGAGGAGCAGATCCGCGCTCAACTCGCCGAGGTGCAGACCATCTGGTCGCCGTTCCACGAGGCCGTTCGCGCGGTGGCGTCCGGGGATCCCGGCACTCCGCAGTTCGGCGAGGCCCTGGCCCTCATCGAGGCCAAGTCGATCCCCCTGCTCAAGACGATGAACAAGGCCGTGGGCATGTACGAGCAGGTCTCCCGCGGCAAGCTGGCCACCGTGAAGACGCTGATGCTCGCCCTTCTCGGAGCGGCCGTCCTCGCCTTCGCCGGCATCTTCTTCTTCCTTCACCGCGCCGTGCTCAAGCCCCTGGGTGAGCTCACCCAGGTGGCGTCCGGCGTTGCGGTGGGCGATGCGTCCCTCGAGGTGCGCCATCATTCGGGCGACGAGCTCGGCGTGCTGGCCGACTCCTTCCGCGGCGTGCTGGACTACTTCCGCACGGTGTCCTCGGGCCTCGAGGCCCTCAGCCATGGCCGCCTCGACACCGAGGTGGCGAGCCGCAGCGAGGAGGACGTCCTCGCGAGCTCCTACGAGGAGCTTCGCGGCACGGTGAGCACCCTCATCGAGGATCTGCGGGGACTCAGCGCGAGCGCGATCCGCGGAGAGGTGGGCGCCCGCAGCGACGCGTCTCGATTCGAGGGCGGCTTCCGTGAGATCATCACCGGCGTGAACGAACTGCTCGACGCTCTCGTCGGCCATCTCGACTCCGTTCCCGCGCCGGCCGTGTTGCTGGATCGCAAGAGTCGGGTTCTCTACGCGAACAGCGCCGCCACTCGTTTCGTGGGTAGTGAATCCGAAACGATGACCGGCAAGAGCTGGAGCGAGTTCCTCTCTCTCATCGAAGGCGAGAACCACTGCCCCGTGAATCGGGCCATCGCCGACGGCAACAGCCATAGCATCGAGACCGCCGTGCGCGCGGGCGGCCACGATCACGACATCGACTACAGCGGCGTGCCCGTGACCGACGACGGGGGCAAGGTGGTGGGAGCCCTCGCGGTGATCGCCGACCTCACCGAGGTGAAGCGAGCCGCGAAGCTCGGCGAGAAACGCTCGCGCTACCAGACCGCCGAGGTGGAGCGTCTCACCGACAGCCTCAACCATCTCGCCGCCGGCAAGCTCGACCTGGACTACTCGGTTTCCGATGGCGACGCCGACACCGCCGAGATCCGCGAGAACTTCATGGCCATCGACGAGGCGGTGACCGGCTGCATCGACACGCTGCGGCGCCTCATCGGCGACGTGGGCAATCTCGCGGGCAACGCCGTGCAGGGCCGCTTCAACGAGAGGGCCGACGCGGCGAGCTACCAGGGCGATTACTCGAGGATCGTCTCGATGCTCAACGACACCCTGGACGCCTTCGCCAATCCCCTGGGCGCCGCTCTCGGCACCCTCGAGCGCGTTGCCGCGCGCAACCTCGGCGCACGGATGACCGGTCACTACGCCGGCGACTTCACGAAGCTGCAGCAGTCGTTGAACAGCGCGGTGGGCAATCTCGAGTCGGGCATGCGTCAGGTGTCCGACGCCTCGAGCCATCTCACCTTCGCGGCGCAGCAGATCGGGACGGGCAGCCAGGAGCTGGCCAACAGCAACTCCACCCAGGCCAGCAGCCTGCAGGAGATCTCCGCCACGGTGAACGAGATCACCTCCCAGAGCCGCGACTCGGCATCCCTGGCGGGCGAGGTTCAGACCGTCACCGAGCAGGCGCAGAACGTGGCGCGGAAGGGCCTGGGCAACATGGGCGAGCTCACGAGCGCCATGGAGAAGATCCAGCGCTCCGCCGGCGAGATCTCCAGCATCGTGAGCACCATCGACGAGATCGCCTTCCAGACGAACCTGCTTGCCCTGAACGCGGCCGTCGAGGCGGCCAGCGCGGGCGACGCGGGCAAGGGATTCGCGGTGGTGGCCGAGGAGGTGCGCAACCTGGCGATCCGCAGCGCGGAGGCGGCCAAGGATACCGCCGGCATGATCGACGACGCCGTGCGCAACGCCGAGAACGGCATCCGGCTGAACGAGGCCGTACTCTCCGACCTGCAGGAGATCCACCAGCAGGTGGACCAGGTGGGCGACGAGATGGCCAAGATCACCGAGCTCTCCCAGAGCCAGGAGGAGGGCACCCGGCAGGTGAACCTGGCGCTCGAGCAGATCAACCAGGTCACCCAGCAGAACGCCGCGAACTCCGAGGAGTCGGCCAGCTCGTCCCAGGAGATGGCCAGCCAGGCCGGTCAGCTCCGCAAGCTCGTGGAGAGCTTCGAACTGGGCGCGAACGATCACGGCGTCATGGATAGCAAGCCGGTGGATAGCCAGTCCCTGAGCGACGAACTCGCCAGCATGATGAGCGACTGAGATCGTCGATGTTGAAATGGAGCCCGTCCCGCCCTCCGGCGGGGCGGGCTTTCGTTCACGTGGACGATCCTTTCCCGATTCGTTACCCTGTCGCCATGCCGGAACTCGACGACATCCTGGCCGGCCTCGGCCCTCTGCCGCCCCGCAAGGTCGACGAGGCGGCCCTCGCGCGACTCTTCGCCGACGGGGAACTCCTGCGCGAGGAGACGGTATTCGGCGGGCAGTCCCTCCGGATATTCCTCGCCGCCGAGCGGCACGTGTTCCAGGAAGTCGACGACAAGGGCGCCATCCTGCTGCGCGTCTATCCGAGTCGCGAGGAGGCCGAGGCCTTCGTGAAGAGGCGGCTCGAGGACTACGAGCGCCAGTGGGACGGCTGATGCAGCAAGATCGATTACCGCAAGTAACGCCGGCGGCGTGAAAAGGAGATCCCGAAAGATGACCCGCACGAGCAACAACTACGGTCGCTTCATCGACCTGCCCGGTGCCGTCGCCGACTGGCGGCCGAAGGTCGAGGCCATTCTCAAGGAGCACGGTTTCGGCGTCCTCACGGAGATCGACGTCAAGGCCACCCTCAAGGAGAAACTCGGCGAGGACGTTCCCGCCCAGTTCATCCTCGGCGCATGCAACCCGCCTCTGGCCCACGCGGCCATGACGGCCGAGCCGGACATCGGCCTGCTCCTGCCCTGCAACATCACGCTGCGCGAACTCGAGGGCGGCCTCACCCGCGTGGGCGTGATGGACGTGAACGGAATGATGGGCATGGTCGGCAATGCCGACCTTCCGCCGATCGGCGACGAGGTCTCCGCCCGCTTCGAGCGCTTCCTGAGCGCTCTGGACGACGGAGCCTAGCGTGGCGCGCCGCCCGGGCACGCCTTTCCTGGGCGCCTACGGGCGCCGGCTCTTTCTCTCCCTCGCGCTCCTCAGCTTGCTGGTGGCCGCGGCGGTGGGCGCACTGGCCTATCACCGCGCCCGCGTCGCCCTGCAGGGCGAGGCCACGGCGCACATGCGCGGCGTGGCCCGCGAGCGTCGCGCCCGCCTGGAGAGCTGGTTCGAAGAGCGCCTGGCCGACATGACCCTGCTGGCCGCCCAGGTGGAGCGGGAACTGGGCAAGGCGCGGCCCGACCGCCTCGAGCTGCGCGATCAGCTGGGGCTGCTCCTCGACCGTCAGTTCGCCTATCGACGCTGCCTGCTCGTGACCCCCGAGGGCTCCATCCTCGCGCAGGCGGGCGCCACCGGTCCGAAGCGCAGCGCGCTGCCCGGGCTGCCCGAGCTGCAGGAGGCCATGAAGAGCGGCGGCCCGGTGCTGGGCTCCGTGGCCCTCGACCCCGCGGGCGATCCGGTGATGCACCTGGCCGTGCCGCTGGACGTGCACGGCGAGCGCCGCGGAGCGCTGCTGGCGGAGATGCGGCCGGGCAGCACGATCCAGCCCATCCTCGCCGACAGCACCGGACTCGGGGAGTCCGGCGAGACCTACCTGGTGGGCGCGGACACGCTCATGCTCACCCCTTCCCGCCACATGAACCACCCGCCCGCCCTCACGCACAAGATGCCCACGCCGGGCGTCCACGCGGCCCTCACCGGGGTGAGCGGAAGCAGCGTCTACCGCGGCTACCTGGGCGACGAGGTGCTGGGCGCCTACGAGTGGCTCCCCACGCAGCGCTGGGCGCTGCTGGCGGAGATCAAGACCGAGGAGGCCTTCGCCCCTCTGCGCAAGCTCGCCCGCCAGATCGCGCTGCTGGGGCTCACGGCCGTGCTGCTGGCGCTGCTGCTCGCCGTGAGCCTGTCCCGCCGTCTCTCGGCGCCGATCGGCGCGCTCGCCGCGGCCAGCGACAAGGTGGCCGCCGGCGATCTCGCCCGGCCCGAGCTGATTCCCGGTCCCGGCGAGATCGGGCGACTGGGCGAACGCTTCCGGGAGATGGTGGCGGCCATCGCCCAGGGCCGCGAGGAGCTCCAGCGCTCGGGTCGCGAACTCGCGCGCGCGGAGCGGCAGGCCGAACTGGGCGTGCTGGCGGCCGGCCTCGTCCACGAGATGCGCAATCCGCTCGCCGCCGTGAAGATGAACCTGTCCAGCCTGGCCCGCAGTCGGGCGCTGAGCGAGGTGGAGACCGAGCAGCTGGGCATCGCCAGGGAGCAGAGCGAACGTCTGGAGCGGATGCTGGGCGAGCTGCTGGACTACAGCCGTCCCGTCGATCCGGTGCTCCGGCCGGTGGGATTGCGGGAGCTGCTGGCCGAGGCCGGACGTCTCAGCGCCGCCGAGCGCGACGAGCGCGCCCAGCATCTCGCGCTCGCCGGCCCCGATCCGGACTTGTCGTTCCGGGCCGATCGCGAGATGCTCCTGCGGGCCCTGGTGAACCTGCTGGACAACGCGGCCCAGGCCTCCGGCGAGGGCGCCGAGATCTCGCTGTCCGCCGGGTCCGCGTCGTCCTGGATCGACCTCGTCGTGCGCGACCGCGGTCGCGGCATGAGCGAGTCCGTGGCCGAGCGCCTGTTCGATCCCTTCTTCACGACGCGCGAGGAGGGGGTGGGCCTGGGCATGGCCACCGTGCGCAAGTGCGTGGAGGCGCACGGCGGCGAGGTCCGGGTGGAGAGCCGCGAGGACGAGGGCAGCACCCTCACGCTGCGCCTGCCCCGCGCACCAATGGAAAAGGAGTGAGCGTGGCCCTGCCCCGTATCCTCGTCGTCGACGACGACCGCGCCCTGCGCCGCAGCCTCGAGCTGCAGCTCGAGACGCGGGGACTCGTCGTGTCCACCGCGGCCGACCTGGCCGAGGCGGAGCAGCGCTGGCGGCGGGAATCCCCCGCGCTCGTGATCCTCGACCTCATGCTCCCCGACGGCGAGGGCCTCGACCTGCTCGCCCGCATGAAGAGCGAGGGCGACGGCGCCCGGGTGGTGATGATCACCGGCCACCACGACATGGAGAAGGCCGTGTCCGCCATGCGGCTGGGCGCCTTCGACTATGCGCACAAGCCCCTGGACGTCGACGAGCTCGACCGCGTGCTGGATCGCGCGCTGGCCGAGATCGAGGCCGAGTCGCGCACGTCCCTCGACGCAACGACCGCCGAGCCCACGGGCGCGCTGCGCATCGCCGGTCGCAGCCGCGCCGTGCTGGAGCTGCACAAGACGATCGGGCAGGCCAGCCGCGGCAGGGCGAACGTGCTGATCCGCGGCGAGAGCGGCACCGGCAAGGAGCTGGTGGCGCGCATCATCCATCGCAACCTCGCGCCCGAGAAACCCTTCGTCGCGGTGAACTGCAGCGCTCTGGTGCCGACCCTGCTGGAGAGCGAGCTCTTCGGCCACGAGAAGGGCGCGTTCACCGGCGCGCTCAGCCGCCGGGTCGGGCGCCTGGAACTGGCCGGCGACGGCGTGCTCTTTCTCGACGAGATCGGCGACCTGCCCGCCGACCTGCAGGCCAAACTGCTGCGTGTGCTTCAGGAGAAGGAGTTCGAGCGGGTGGGGGGCAACGCCACGATTCCCTTCGGCGCCGTGGTGCTGGCCGCCACCCATCGCGATCTCGAGGCGAGGGTGGCGGACGGCAGTTTCCGCGAGGATCTGTACTATCGCCTCAAGGTGGTGGAGATCGCCGTGCCGACGCTGCGCGATCGCAAGGAGGACATTCCGCACCTGGTGGCGGCCTTCCTCGATCGCTACAACCGGGAGTTCCATCGCGTGGTGAGCCGCGTGCCCGACGCCACGCTGGCCGCGCTGCAGGCCTACGACTGGCCCGGCAACGTGCGGGAGCTGGAGAACCGCGTGCAGGCGGGGATCATGGCCAGCAGCGGCGAGAGCCTCGCGGTGGAGATTCCCGACGCCCCGACCACCGGCGCGCCGGCCTCCGACTGGCGTCGCAGCCTCGCCGACGTCGAGGAGGAGCAGATCCGCTCCGTCCTGGAACGCACCGGCTGGGCGCTGGGAGAGAGCTGCGAGATCCTCGGCATCAGCCGGCCCACGCTGCGCAAGAAGATCGCCGAGTACGGCATCGAGCAGGGCTAGGCTCTCCACCCCGCACGTTTCGCTGAAAGCTCCTTTCGACGATTGAAAGATCCTTTCAATCATGGGCTCGCCCCAGGCTCCACGCCGAATCTTAACCCATTGCAAATAAGTGCATTACGCATTTCGCGTAGTAGGCATGCTCGTTGCGCTCCCGAGGTCGGCCACACTCTTCCCGGGAGCGACCATGACCCGCATTCTCGCCGCCACCGCCCTGATACTCGCCGCGACCCATGCGCGCGTCGATTCCGCCGTCGACCTCGACGCGCTCATCGCGGCGTCCCTCGAGCACCATCCCGCCATCGCCGCCGCCGAGGCGAGGTGGCGTTCGGCCGAGGCGGGAGCCCGGGGCGCCGGGCGTCTTCCCGATCTCCAGATCAACGCCGGTTACTTCGTCGAGGAAGTCGAGACGCGCGTCGGCCCCCAGCGCGCGCGGGTGGGTGTTCGACAGCGCATTCCCTGGTTCGGGGAGCTGGGCGTCGCCAGGGAGATGGCGAGCCTCGCGGGAGGAGCGGCGCGCGACGAGTACGCCGCGGCCCGTCTCACGGTGGTGCGCGAACTGAAGTCCGCGCTGGCCGAGATCTGGTTTCTGGAGCAAGGGGGCGAAATCGTCGACGAGCAGCTCGCGCTGCTCGATCAGGTCGAGCGGGTGACGCAGAGCCGCTACCGCAGCGGCGAGGCGAGCCACGCCCAGTTGCTGCGCGTCCAGGTGGAGCGCAGCCGGGTCGCCGAGCGCCGGGACGAGCTGCGCGACGCGATGCGTCCGGCCGAGCGGCGCCTGGCCGCCGCCCGCGGCCTGAAGCGGAGCGAGGGCCACGAAGCGCCCGAGCGGCTGCCCACGACGCCGGACGCCGAGACATTCCAGGCCGATGCGTTCGCCGCTCTCGCCGGCAGCCCATCGCTGCGCGGACTGGCGGCCAGGCAGGAGCGCGCGGAGCGCGGCGTCGAGCTGGCCCGCAAGGGCGGCGCGCCCGACTTCATCCTGGGCCTGGACTACATCGCCACGGATCCCGCCCGCATGGAGGGCGTGGCCGGCAGCGGCAAGGATCCTCTCGTCCTCAGCGTCGGCTTCAGCGTTCCCCTCTGGCGCGACCACGGCGCGGCCGTGACCGAGGCCGCCGCCCGAGCCCGCGCCGGCGAGGCCGCTCTGTATTCCGAGACGCTCGATCTCGAGGCGCGACTGGAGCGCGCCCTCTTCGACTACCGCGGCGCTCTGCGTCGCGCCGAACTGCACCGCGAAGAGCTCCTGCCCGCGGCCAGAGAGACCGCGGCCGTGAGCCGCGAAGCCTATCGCGCCGGGCGCGCGGGCTTCGAAGACCTCATCGAAACGCACCGCCTTCTGCTCGAGCTCGAGCTGACGCTCGCGCGCAGCGAGGCCGACCGCTATCGCCACCACGCCGCCGCCGAGGCCCTTGCCGGCCTCGGACCCGGCAAGTTCAGTCCCGAAGGAGCCACCCATGAATAACCGCCTCCGCTTCGTGCTCATCGCGCTCTCCATCCTGATCGCATTCGGCCTGGGCTGGCTGAGCCACCGGCCGACCTCCCGTCCGGAGGCCAGCCACGCCCACGCCGATGCGGCTTCCGAGTACACGTGCTCGATGCACCCGAGCGTGCGGCTCGCCGATCCCGACGCGCCCTGCCCGCTTTGCGGCATGGACCTGATTCCCGTCGCCGCGG
The DNA here is from genome assembly GCA_964399495.1 of uncultured bacterium. Taxonomy (GTDB): domain Bacteria; phylum Krumholzibacteriota; class Krumholzibacteriia; order JACNKJ01; family JACNKJ01; genus CAYNQX01. Next base: position 55,489 of record CAYNQX010000015.1, on the reverse strand, counting down.
ACTCCGGCGAGGACACCGCCGCGCCGGTGCTCACGCTGACGCCGCAGGCGCGGGCCCTCGCGCAGGTGGCCACCGCCCCGGTGGAGCGCCGCTTCGTGGAGAGCGGCCTGCAGCTACTGGGCAAGGTGACCGCCGACGAGACCCGCGTGCGGCGCATCAGCGCCTGGGCGGCGGGACGCCTCGACCGGCTCTTCGTGGACTACACCGGTATCCGCGTGGCCGCCGGCGATCATCTGGCCGAGCTCTACAGCCCCGAACTGATCGCCGCGCAGGAGGAGTTCCTGCAGGCGAAGCGCGCAACGGGGAGCTTCGCGGAGAGTACGCGGCGCGCGAGCGAGGAGAAGCTGCGACTGCTGGGCTTCAGCGACGCCCAGATCGACGCGCTGAGCTCGGGCGGCGAGGCCGCCGACCACGTGACGGTGACCGCGCCCATGGGCGGCATCGTGCTCGAGCGCCACGCCGTCGAGGGTGCCTACGTGAAGGTGGGCGCACCGCTGGTGAGCATCGCCGACCTGAGCGGTGTGTGGGTGAAGCTGGACGCCTACGAGAGCGACCTGCCCCTGCTGCACTACGGCCAGAACGTGGAGTTCGAGTCGATCGCCCACCCGGGCGACCGCTTCGCCGGCCGCGTGGCCTACATCGATCCGGTGGTGGACGAGACCACGCGCACGGTGAAGGTGCGCGTGAACGTCGACAACGCCGACGGGCGGCTCAAGCCCGGCATGTTCGTGCGCGCGTCGGTGACGGCGCGGCTGGGGGAGGGCGGCCGCGTGGCCGATGCCGACCTGGCCGGCAAGTGGATCAGCCCGATGCATCCCGAGGTGGTGAAGGACGGCCCCGGCAGCTGCGACGTCTGCGGCATGGACCTGGTGCCCGCGGAAGACCTCGGCTTCGTCGGCGGTATGGAGGGCGCGCCCCTGGTGATTCCCGCCACGGCGCCGCTCATCACCGGCAAGCGCGCGGTGGTGTACGTGGAGGACCCGGGCGAGCCCGGCCGCTACGAAGGCCGCGAGGTCGAACTCGGCCCGCGCGCCGGCGAACACTATCTGGTCGCCGAGGGCCTGGCCGAGGGCGAACGCGTCGTGACCCGGGGCAACTTCAAGATCGACTCGGCCCTGCAGATCCTGGCCAAGCCGAGCATGATGAATCCCGTCGCGGTGGCCTCGGCGGAGCCCGTCGCCCACGAGGGTCACGGTCATGCCGACGCGACTCCGGCCGCCGATCCCGTGGCGGCCCTGAAGACTCTGGCCGAGGGCGATCGCCTCGCCGCGCCGGCGTCTTTCCTGAAGCAGATCGAGAAGGTCTACGATGCCTACTTCGACATGAAGGACGCCCTCGCCCACGACAAGCACGGCAAGGCGAGCAAGCGGGCGAAGGCGCTCGGCAAAGCCCTGGGCAAGATTGAGATGGCGGATCTGGACGAACCGGCTCACATGCTCTGGATGGAGCTGCAGCCGGCCCTGAAGGACGCCTCCGCCTCCATCGGGAACAGCGCCGGCATCGAGTCCGCCCGCCGCGACTTCGAGCCGCTCTCGGCCGCCGTCGCCGCCCTCGGTGCGCGCTTCGGCCGCGAAAAGGGGAAGCCGCTGTTCGTGTACTATTGCTCCATGGCCTTCGACTTCGAGGGCGCCGACTGGCTGCAGGAAAAGGAGGGCACCGAGAATCCCTACTTCGGCTCCGCCATGTTCAAGTGCGGCACCCTGCAGCGCAACCTGAGCGAGGAGAAGTAGCGTGACCGAGCCCCGTCTTCCCTCGGGCGGTTCGCCCCTGGCGCGTCTGATCGCCTTCACCCTGGAGAACCGCCTGCTGGTGCTGCTCTTCGTGGTGTTCATGGCCACTTGGGGCCTGCTCAGCGCGCCCTTTGACTGGGAGCTTGCGGGACTGCCGAGGGATCCGGTGCCCGTCGACGCGATTCCCGACATCGGCGAGAACCAGCAGATCGTCTTCACCGAGTGGATGGGCCGCAGTCCGCAGGATGTCGAGGACCAGATCAGCTACCCGCTCACCGTCTCGCTGCTGGGCATGCCCGGCGTGCGCACGGTGCGCAGCTTCTCCATGTTCGGCTTCTCGACGGTGTACGTGATCTTCGAGGACGGCGTGGACTTCTACTGGTCCCGCAGCCGCGTGCTCGAGAAGCTCGCGAGTCTGGCGCCCGGCACCCTGCCGCCCGGCGTGAGCCCGCGACTCGGCCCCGACGCCACCGCGCTCGGCCAGGTGTTCTGGTACACGCTGGAAGGCCGCGACGCCGACGGAAACGTGGCAGGCGGCTGGAGCCTCGACGAGCTGCGGAGCATCCAGGACTGGCAGGTGCGCTACGCGCTCATGGGCGCCGACGGCGTGGCCGAGGTGGCCTCCGTCGGCGGCCATGTGCGCGAGTACCAGGTGGACGTCGACCCCGACGCCATGCGCGCCTACGGCGTCACGCTCGATCAGGTCTACGGCGCGCTGCGCATGTCCAACCTGGACGTGGGCGCGCGCAGCATCGAGGTGAACCGCGTCGAATACCTGATCCGGGGCGTCGGCTTCCTCGAGGGCGTGGCGGACCTGGAGAACTCGGTGATCCGCGCCGCCGAGGGCGCGCCGGTGCTGGTGAAGCACGTGGCCACCGTGAGCGAGGGACCCGCGCAGCGGCGCGGCGCGCTGGACAAGGGGGGCGCCGAGGCGGTGGGAGGCGTGGTGGTGGTGCGCTACGGCGAGAACCCGCTGGCCGCCATCAAGGCCGTGAAGGCGAAGATCGACGAGATCGCGCCCGGCCTGCCCCGCAAGACCCTGGCCGACGGCACCGTGAGCCAGGTGACCGTGGTGCCATTCTACGACCGCACGGGCCTGATCGCCGAAACCCTCGGCACGCTGAACACGGCGCTCGTGGACGAGATCCTCGTCACCGTGATCGTCGTGCTGCTGATGCTCCTGCACCTTCGAAGCTCGATGCTGGTGGCGGGGCTGCTGCCGCTGGCCGTGCTGATCTGCTTCATCGCGATGCGCCGCTTCGGCGTGGACGCCAACGTGGTGGCCCTGAGCGGCATCGCCATCGCCATCGGCACGATGGTGGACATGGGGATCGTCGTCACGGAGAACGTGCTGGAGCGTCTGCGCGCCGCGCCCGAGGGCGAGACGCCGCTACGCTCCGTCTACGAGGCGAGCCGCGAGGTGGGCGGCGCCGTGCTGACGGCGGTGGCGACCACGGTGATCAGCTTCCTGCCCGTGTTCACGATGCAGGCGGCCGAGGGCAAGCTCTTCGGCCCCCTCGCCTGGACCAAGACCTTCGCGCTTCTCGCGAGCGTGGTGGTGGCGGTGGTGGTGATTCCCGCCGCCGCGCTGACGCTCTTCGGGCGCGACCGCGGCGGCCCGGCGAAAAGCGGTCGCCTGGCCCGCTGGGGCAACATCGCGCTCGTGCTGCTGGTGGGAGTCCTTCTCGCCGAGCACTGGCGACCCCTGGGGCACACGCGGGGCCTGCTGCTCAACTTCGTCTTCGCCGCCTTCCTGATCGGAGGCATCCTGACCCTGCTCTGGCTGCTGCAGCGCCACTACACGCGCATGCTGGCCTGGTGTCTCGACAACAAGGGCAAGTTTCTCACGCTGCCGGCCCTGCTGCTTCTGCTGGGCTTCATGGTGTGGCAGGGCGCGGGCTCGCTCCTGGGCTGGCTGCCGCAGCCGGTCCGCACAAGCGCGCCCGTGAGCGCGCTCGCCCACGCCTTCCCCGGGCTCGGCAAGGAGTTCATGCCCGCGCTCGACGAGGGCTCCTTTCTCTACATGCCGACGACGATGCCCCACGCATCCATCGGTGAGGCGCTCGACGTGCTGCAGATCCAGGACCGCGCCCTGGCCGCGATTCCGGAGCTGTCGGAGGTGGTGGGGAAGATCGGGCGCGTGGAGAGCGCGCTCGACCCCGCGCCGGTATCGATGGTGGAGACGGTGATCAACTACCACCCCGAGTACCTGCAGGACGAGCACGGCCGCCCGCTCCGCTTCGAGTGGGAACGCGGCGAGGACGACCTGTTCCGCGATCTGGCCGGCGAACCGGTGCCCGCGGCCGACGGCGCACCCTATCTCGTGCGCGGCCGTTTCGCGCGCGACGGGGCGGGCGCGCTGATTCCCGCGCGCGGCGGGCGTCCCTTCCGCCTCTGGCGGCCGGCGCTGGATCCGGAGCTCAATCATGGCCGGGAACGCTGGCCTGGCATCGAAAGCGAGGACGACATCTGGGCGGCGATCCTCGTCGCCGCCGAAGTGCCGGGCAGCACCTCGGCCCCGAAGCTGCAGCCCATCGCGACGCGGCTCGTCATGCTGCAGAGCGGCATGCGCGCGCCCATGGGCCTGAAGGTGCGCGCGCCGGATCTCGAGACTCTCGAGGCGGCGGCCATCGAGCTCGAGCGGCGACTGAAACGGGTGCCGGGCGTCGATCCCGCGACCGTGTTCGCCGACCGCGTGGTGGGCAAGCCCTACCTGGAGATCGTCATCGACCGCGACGCGATCGCGCGCCACGGCATCCACATGGCGCGGGTGCAGGAGGCGATCGAGGTGGCCGTGGGCGGCAAGCGCGCCACCAGCACGGTGGAGGGGCGCGAGCGCTATTCCGTGCGGTTGCGCTACCAGCGGGAGCTGCGCGACAGCCCCGAGGCGCTCGAGCGGATTCTCGTGCCGGCGCCCGGCGGCAGCCGCATTCCACTGGCCCAGCTCGCGAACATCGAGTACCGGCGCGGGCCGCAGGTGATCAAGAGCGAGGACACCTTCCTCACCGGCTACGTGCTGTTCGACGGCGAGGGCGACCTGGCCGAGGTGGAGGTGGTGGAGCGCGCGGCCGCTCACCTGGACGACCTCGTCGACCGCGGCGAGCTGCTCATGCCCGCGGGCGTGAGCTACCGCTTCGCCGGCAGCTACGAGAACCAGGTGCGCGCCGAGAAGCGCCTGCGCCTGGTGCTGCCGCTCGCGCTGGGGCTGATCTTCACGATTCTCTACCTGCAGTTCCGCTCGGCGGCCACGACGGCGCTGGTGTTCTCCGGCATCGCGGTGGCCTGGGCGGGCGGCTTCATGATGCTGTGGCTCTACGCCCAGCCCTGGTTCCTGCAGCTGCCCTTCTTCGGCGACGGCCTGCGCCAGCTGTTCCAGGTGGACGTGGTGAATCTGAGCGTTGCCGTGTGGGTGGGTTTCCTGGCGCTGTTCGGCATCGCCTCGGACGACGGGGTGATCATGGCGACCTATCTCGACCAGGTGTTCAAGAAGCGTCGGCCCGAGAGCCGCGAGGCGATCCGCGCGGCGGTGCTGGAGGGGGCGCGGCGGCGGATCCGTCCGGCGCTGATGACCGCCGGCACGACGATCCTCGCCCTGCTGCCGGTGCTCACCTCGACGGGACGCGGCGCGGACATCATGGTGCCCATGGCGATTCCCAGCTTCGGCGGCATGTGCGCGGTGCTGCTGACCGTGTTCACGGTGCCGGTGCTCTACTGCTGGGTGAAGGAGAGGCGGTGGGCTCGCGGCTGATCCCGCGAGGGGGTCCACATCTGGGATACGGTGAGGGCGTAGTCGCTCAGGACCGATCCGTCGCCGGCATGACAGGTCCGGCACTCGACGCCGATGGGCTTGAAGAGACGGACGATCCGTCCGTCCTCGGTCAACTCGTCGATGTGGCAGTTCACGCAGGCCACGTCGAGGTGCTTCCCCTCCAGCTTGAACACGGAGTCGCGGTTGTGGTCGAACAGGGTCTCCTGCCAGCCCTGGGTCGTATGGCACTTCTCGCAGGAGTCCGAGGGGAACTGACCGGCGTGGGTATCGCTGTGGCAGGAGTAGCACTGGGTGGACAACTCCCGGTAGACGACCCGCTCGTTCGGTGTGCCCGCATCGGCGGTGGTGTGGCATCCTAGACAGGACACGGTCAGGTGGCGGTCCGTGAGCGGATACTCGGTCCGCACGTGATCGTAGATCACTTCCTTCCACTTCAAGGGGCTGTGGCAGTCCTGGCAGGTCATCGTTTCCCGCACGTCCGCGGTGTGGGCCTTGGGGGAGTCCAGGTGGCAATCCTGGCAGCCCCGCTCGTCGAAATCGAACTTCGCGGTTTCCGTGCCCTCGATCATCGTCTTCACGTGGCAGCCGTTGCAGGGGACGGCGGCGTGGGCCAGCTCCAGCGGATAGCGGCTCTCCTGATGCTCGACGAGATCGTAGCGAGCGGGCATGAATCCGTCGACGGTGTGGCAGCCGTCGCACTTTCCCCGATCGGGCCGGTCGGCGAACTGGCCCACGTGTTCGTCCGCATGGCAGCCGGTGCATTCGGCGTGGTCGATGGGGTCGACCCAGCGTTCGGTCTTGTGGCACTTCGCGCATTCGACCGCGGCGTGCATCCCGATCAGGGAGTAGCCCGTCTTGGTGTGGTCGAGCTTGTCCTCGGGCACCTGCTTCCAATCGCTTTCGTTGTGACACTCCTTGCAGTTCGGGCCGAACTTGTCCTCGTGGGGATCGGGGTGACAGGGCATGCAGTTGTCGTAGTCGAGACCTCGGTACCGGAGGATCCCCATTTCCGTGGGGGCCACCTGGGGGTGGCACTTGTCGCAGTCGACCTTCTCGTGAAGGCCGAGCAGCGGATACCGAGCGTCTTCATGCCGGAACTTCTCGGCGCGTGACCAGGTGCCGTAGCTGTGACACTTGAGGCAATCGGCGCCGAGTTCCATGTTGTGGTTGCTGAGTTCGGCGAAGACGTCCACGGCCTCCGGCGTCTGGATCGTGTGGCACAGGTCGCAATCCTGGGAAATCCGCTTCCCGTCGGCCGTCTCCAGAGTGCTTCCGTGGCACCGGAAACAGCCGATGAACTCCGAATGGCCGATGTGATCGGGGTAGACCGTCCAGTCCACCTTCATCTCGGGGAAGAAGTTCTCCGAATACAGCTGCCGGAGCGTGGCCACCGCCGCGTCGAGCGCGTCCCGTTGCTGCGTGAGGACTTCGGGGAACTCGCTTCGATAGAAGTCGATCAGACGATCCTCGATGCTCTGAAGGGCCTCGGGCTCGCTCGTGTATTCGGCCTCGAGCACCTCCATTGCCTGTCGCTTGATGAACGGGAGATCGGGGTCGATCCGTCCCAGGGCCATGGCGGCGTTGATCGTCCGGTTCGGCGACAGGTACTTGTGGCTCGGGCGGTTGTGGCAGTCGAGGCAGTCCATCGTCCGGATCTCGGCCTCGGCCAGTTCCTCCGGGCTCAACGGGTGCTCGACATCCCGATACTCCACCTCGTTGCCCTCTTCATCGGTCAGCCAGACCCTGTTGATCTCGAGCCGCTTCTCGTCCCTGGCGATGTACCGGATCTGATTGCTGGCGGCCACATGCCAGTGGATTCCCTCGCTCCGATTCAGGTCGTCGCTGCCTCCGCCGATCTTGAGCTGAAGCGTGATGGGGTAGGGAGTGTTCTCGCGATCGCTGAAGTAGTGGTGGTTGACCTGCTGCCGGGTCCCGGAGAACTTGTCCGGCCAGTGGCACTGCTCGCAGGTGTCCTGCGCCGGGCGCAGGTTCTTGATGGGCGTGTGAATCGGCCGCGGGTACTTCTCGGTCAGGGTGGCGTAGAGCTGGTATGCACCCGACAGCTTCGACTTGACGTACCAGCTTGTCCCCGCGCCGATGTGGCACTCCACGCAGGACACCCGGGCGTGGGGCGACCGGGTGTAGGCGGTGTACTCGGGCTTCATCACCGTGTGGCACATCGTGCCGCAGAACTCGACCGACTCGGTCTCGTGATAGGCCCAGAACATGCCGATCGTCGAGAACATGAGAAAGGCGGCCGTGCCGACGATGAAGATCAGGAGAGCGTTGCGGTAGGCCGGCTTGTTCAGGTCCAGCTTGAACTCGCGAGGGAAGCGGCCGCCCAGGTCTCTGGCCAGTCGTCGTTTCTCCCTCAGCATTCCGATCGGAATCAGGATCAGCCCGAGCAGGAGGAAAATCGGCAGCACGACGGTGGTGATGAGCCCCATGTAGATGGTGCTGTGCTTGACGAAGGCCTCGATGAGCATGAGCAGCAGGATGATGCTGAAGGTGACGACGGCGATCACCGCTCCGATCATCGTCGTCCAGTTGTAGGTGCTGTCCGGAAGATTGCGTCGGGTTCTCTTCATCGCCGCTCACTCCATCTCTTGGGTGAACCGCGGGTCTCCGCGAATGGGATCGTTCTGGCGTGTCGGAAATGGATTCGAGAGGGGGGAAGTCTGTAGGCCTTGGATGGGCCCATCGATCTGAAGGTTCCGGCTTGATCCTGGACGCACCAGGCGAGAGTCGCCGGCGTATGGCGCAATCGTTTCGATATCAAGGTCCGATACGATGGATGCATGCGCACCCCCTCGGCTCCGAGTATGGGGGTTCCGCGCCGCGGCAGACAAGAAAAGAAGGTGAATCGCGCATGAATTGTCGGGGCGGGGGCCTATTTCAGGAGCAGGTAACCCGTCAGCCGGTCAATGCGCGGTCCCTCGTCTCGATCGAGCCAGGTGATGGAGTTCACGTGGAGCCGTGCCTCGCGCGGGCCCGTCGCGTCCAGCACAAGCAAGCTCTCCGGGGCGAACTCGCTTCCCGCGCGGCGACGGTGATTGCGCAATCCCTCGAGCAGGGGATCGAGCTCGAAAACGAACAGGGACTTCTCCTCGTGGCCGAAGACGAGATCGGTCCCATCGAGTTCGAGCTTCGCGTCGCCGCCGTCGAATCGGTAGACCTGTCCGCAGTCGTCGGGCAGGGCCAGGGGCCATAGCCGATCGTACCCGGCCAGCGCGACGCCTCCGCCGCCCCGCTCCCGTCGCAGGTTGAACCAGCGCTGCCCGGCTCCCCGCCGCCACCCCGCCACGTGCTCCAGCTCCGCGTAGGACATCACCAGCTCGCTCACCTCGCGCTGCTGGAGGCCGTAGGCCAGGGAGTCGGAGAGGGCGTTCACCTCCGCCGCCTGTTCCGGCGCGAGCAGGGGCTCGATGGCCTCGGGGCCGTGGTGGATCATGAGGTAGTCGAGCACGGCGCTGATCTCGCGGCGCGTCTCGTGGCCCGGTGGTTCTGTGGCCGGGGCGAGGGTGCCCGTCTCGAGCAGGCGCGCCTCGCCGAGCAGCGCCTCGAGACGTCCCACCTGACTGCCGCGGGACACGGAGTAGGCGCCCCAGGGCCCGAAGCTGCTGAGCAGGGCCACGATGCAGAGCGTGAGCGGCAGCGGCCGCAGGCTCTTCAGGCGATTCAGAGCGCCGAAGATCGAGACGACCAGCAACCACAGCGCCAGCACGAGAATGAAGTAGCGGTTCTCGGTGACGCCGTACTGGCCGATCCGCTTGCCGATGGCCATGAGCTGCATCCCGACGGCCGGCAGCATCAGGATGAAGTAGCCGCGGGCGTAGGTGGAGATCCAGCGGTTCTCCTTCAGCTTCACGAGCGGGTGGAGCATCGCCAGGGAGATGAGACCGGCGGCCGCCACGGAGCTCACGAGCCATCCGATCCAGCCGCTGGGCCACTGGGTCGTCGTGATCACCTTCACCAGGTAGGCGGTGAGCAGGGCCAGGTACACGGCCACGAGCGGCGCCAGGATGAACTGCGCGAACACCTTGAGTCCGCGCGGATAGTCGCGGCCGGCGGCGAGCTTCTCACGGTCGTGGGGTACGCCGCCCAGGAAGAACCAGGTGTTGAACAGGAAGATCAGGGTCAGGGAAACCTTGCCGTAGGTCTCGTCCGGCACCGGAAGCCCGAAGAGCTTGTCGAGCGCGAGCAGGGCCACGTTCAGGCCGGCGATCAAAACACCGGTGAAGATCAGCGCGTTCAGCAGGCGCAGGAAGAGGCTCTTGCCCATCTGCCAGAAGGGGTTCTCCTCGCCGCGGCCGAGCCAGGGGAGGAAGGTCGCCGCGAGATGAGCCGCCACGTTGAACTGGATGAAACGAACCCAGTCCGCTTCGCGAACCGGCTCGGGCAGCGTGAAGAAGTAGACCGCGAGCAGCGAGAGACCCGCGAGGCCGAACGGCAGGCTCCAGCGTCCGTTGCGTTCGGCGAACAGGGCCAGCGCGAGCAGCAGCGGGATTCCGAGCTGCGCGCTCATCAGCAGTCGGATCAAGGTGCCGGACTGCTCGTGCTCGATCAGACTCACGGCGCAGACGGTGGCGACGAGGGCCGCCAGAAGCACGAAGGGGAAGCGCAGCGCGGTGCGCGCCGCATCGCTGAGGAACTGGTTCAGTGAGGGCAGTCTCATCCTTCCACCTCCGGGCTACCGTTAGCCTAGATCGGTTGCCGTGTCTTGACCAGGATTCGATAGGTCCACGACGCGCGCGCCGGACAGGCGCAGCAGGTCGGCCGGGTCGAGTTCCAGCCCCGCCATCGGATCTCCGCTGCTGATGTTCACGCGCTCGAGCGCGACGAGGGTCTCGTCGATCAGGATCGGGATCCCGTCGGGCAGGCCGAGGGGCGTCACGGCGCCGACGCGGCAGCCGGTGACGGCCTCCACCTTCTCCGCGCCGACGAAGTGGAGCCGACGCCAGCCCGGTCCCATGAGTTCCTGCACCCGGCGATAGTCCAGCCGGGCGGTTCCGGGCAGGCAGGCCATGACGAGGCGGCCCTTCTCGTCCACGAGCAGGATCGACTTCACCATGGCGGCCGGATCCACCCCGCGCTCGGCGGCGGCGTCCGCGACGGTGAAGACTTCACAAGTGTGGGGCAGCACCCGAAAGGGCACCTCGGCGGCCTCCAGGATGCGCGTGATGCGTGTGTCGAGCTCCGCCATGATGCACCTCCGCCCAATACTCTCCACTCCAAGGCACTTGTTTTCAAGCGTTTAAGAAAAATCAGGTGCATTACTTGACATATACACTAAGGCAGTGTAAGTTTGTGCCGAGTGTATTAGAGTGATAATGCACGTGGATGTCCGGGCCCACCGGACCAGCAAGAGGACTTGAACATGAACGGCAAGACGATCCTCGGCGCAATGATCCTGACGGCCTGCCTGGCCTTCCTGCTCCTTCCCGCCTTCGGCGGCCAGGATGACCTGGCCACCGAGGTGGACACCCTGCTCCTGCTGCAGGCCGCCGACGAGGTCGATCCCCCGCGGGACGACGAGCCCGCCGCTCCGCGCATCAGCGAGGCGGACAGCAGCGAGCAGGCGCCGGAGCGTCAGGACCTGCTGGGTATCCGCGACAAGCTGAGCCGTCGCGTGCGCGTGCTGCGCATCGTGGTGGACGTGCTCCTGACCCTGATCGAGAACGGTATCGTCGGCGAGAACGACCGCGCCGGCCACGCCGCCGCCTGGCGGCAGGGAGCGTGATCGCGTGGGCGTGCTGATCGTCGTCGATCCGGGCAGCGGAGTGCCGGTTTACCGGCAGCTCATGGACCAGGTGAAGTTCCACGTGACCAGCGGGCTGCTGGCGCCCGGCGACGAGCTTCCCTCCACCCGCGCGCTGTCCGCCGAACTCGGCGTGAACCCGATGACCATCAGCAAGGCCTACAGCTATCTGGAGAAGGAGGGCGTGGTCGAGCGCAGGCCCGGCCGCCCCCTCGTCGTGAAGGCCGTGGCCGAGACCGAGAGCGAGGACCGCAAGGTCGAGCAGCTTACCGAGAGCCTCGCGGGCACCGTCACCATGGTGCGGCAGCTCGGCATCGATCCCGAGCGGGCCCTGGAAACCTTCCGGGCCATGCTCGACGGATCCGAAGAAAGTGAGAGCGAGTGATGCAGATCGTGAACTTCGAAGGAATCGACCGCGCCTACCGCAAGGGCGTCAAGGTGCTCGACGGCGTGAGCTTCGGCGTTGCGCGCGGCGAGGTGGTGGGGCTGCTCGGCGCCAACGGCGCGGGCAAGACGACGCTGCTGCGCATCGCCATGGGCATGCTCGAGCCCCAGGCCGGCTGCGTGAACGTGTTCGGCATGGACCCGCGCGAGAAGCCGGTGGAGGTGAAGAAGCGCATCGGCTACGTGTCGGAGGACCAGATCCTGCCCGAGTTCCTGCGCGTGCGCGACGTCGTGCGCCTGCACCGCGGCCTCTTCCCCGGCTGGGACGAGGAGCTCGCGCGCGGTCTGGGCGAACGCTTCAACATCGATCCCGGCGCCAAGATCAAGACGCTGAGCAAAGGCCAGGCGCGGCAGGTGGCCCTGCTCTGCGCCGTGGCCCACCGGCCGGAGCTGCTCGTGCTCGACGAGCCCGCCGGCGGCCTCGACCCTTCCGTGCGCCGCGAGTTCCTGGAAACGGCGATCCAGCTGCTCAACGACGAGTCGGGCACCACGATTCTCTTCTCGTCCCACCACATGGCCGACGTGGAGCGCATGGCCGGCCGCGTGGTGATGTTGCACGAGGCGAAGGTGCTTCTGAACCACTCCCTCGACGAGCTGCGCGAGAGCTTCTCCCTGGTGCTGTTGCCGGGGAACGGCGAGATCGACCGCGACCGCGTGCGCGCATTGCCGCACTGCTTCGCCCTGCGCGACCGCGGCGAGAGCCTGCACGCCATCTTCCAGCTCGGCCCCGACGATAGCCGCTCGCTCGTGGAGCGGGAGCTGGGCGTGACGGCCGTGCGCAGCCAGAGCATTCCCCTGGAGGAGATGTTCGTGGAACTGGTGGGAGGACGGGCGTGAACCTCACGCTGCTGAGACAGGACCCGGTGCTGACCACCTTCAGGATTACGATCCTGCTCCCCATCTTCATGGGGTTGCTTCTGCGCTTCATCCTGTCTCAGATGCCGCAGGAGCTGGGCCTCGACGCTCCGGCCCGGCTCGACGTCGGAGCGATGATCCTCTCGATCTGCGCGATCCTGCTCTGGCTGTTCCTGCTCGTGGCGAGCGGCTACTGGATGCGTTGCCGCCGCCTCGATCTCTCGCTGCCGCTCAGCCCGCGTCGTCTGTGGCTCTCACGGTCCGTCATGGTGGTGGCGGGATGGCTGCTACCCCTGGCGATCTTCACGATGATCCTCGCCCTACGCTTCCCCGCGGCCGGGCGACCGTTCCTGGACATCGGCACCTTGACCTGGGGCAGTCACCAGGCGGCCTGGCTCCTGCTGCTCACCGTCTGCCTGCAGCTGCCCAGCCCGCGTCTTCAGCAGCAGAAGATCGATTCATGGTACGTGGTCTACTCGAGCGTGCTCGCGGCGGCGGTGCTGATGGCGATCCTTTTCACCCGACCGTGGACGGCCCTCATCGTCTCGGTCTTCGGCGCGGCGATGCTTCTGTATGCCTGGCTCTTCCTGCGTCTGCCGAACCGCTTCATCCTGGTCTCGGCCCGGCTCGAGGACGGGGCCGATCCCGAACCGCTCACCGGCGACGCACACCGTGCCGCCGACCACGGCAACCTGGGAGAGCTTCCGAGGGACACGCCCGCCGCGGCGCGCTGGCTGCGATTCCGGGTGATCACCCGCATGGTGACGAACAACCCGCTCCATTGGCTCATCTTCCCCACGGTCCTCTTCTACAGCTGGGCCGTAATTGAGGCCTACCACGAGGGCCGCACGGTGATGCCCTACCTGCTGTTCATCCTCGTCTGGTGCTGGGCGCTGCTGGCCTACAGCCTTCCGCGTGTCCAGCGCTTCGACCATCTGCCGATTCCGCGTCGCGCGCTGCTGCCCTTCGGCATCGTGCCCTTCCTGCTGCTCATCGGCGTCGGGGCGATGCTATGGGGAGCCACCCAGGCGATCAATCCTGGCGGCGCGCAGATCCGCTTCTACGACGAGGAGCTGCACGTTCCGCCCGAGTTCTGGGAGCGGGCGCCGAACGGTGAGGCCGAGCTCGTGACGGCCCCTTGGGGCGAGAGTCATCGACCCGAGGTGAAGCGACTCGTGGCGGGCTGGTCGATGGCGGTGTACAACCCCTACACGTGGGGCGAGAAGAGCAGCGACCGATTCGCGGCCTGGCAGGTGGCGCGCGCGCGCGCGGCCGTTTACGGCGAGCCGGATCCCGCCGAGCTTGCATCGGCCTGGCAGCCCGACGCCAAGGTAGTCGACTGCCTGGATTGCAAACGATGGAGCTCCGGACGGGGACTCGACTCTCCGCTGCGCTCGCGTTGCCTGGCCCTGGGCTCGAGCTTCATGATTCTCTTCGGCACCTTCTTCGTGGCGATGTCCCTCCCCGCGAACCGGGCGCGCGGTCCGCGACGCCTGTTCATGGTGTTCGTGCCGGCCACGACCGTGCTGCTGGTGCTTGCGGCCACCCTCGTCCTGCTGGGCGACATCCTTGGCTGGGCTGAACTCGAGTTCATGGAGGTGTTCCTGCCCACGGTCCTGCGGGGCTGGGTCGAGGCCCTGCCGGCGGCCCTCACGACACCCTGGCTCTGGGCGATGAACGCCCTGCTGACCGCGGGTTGTTACGCCCTGATCCTGCGCATCTTCCACGCCATCGAGCTGCCCATGCCCAAACGCATCTTCCTGGTGGAGTACGAGAGTTAGGAGCCCCATGTCGATTATCGCCCTGATCCGACGTCACGACGCCCTCCGCGGCCTGCCGCGCTGGCTCGTGATGATGATCGCCGCCGCCACGGCGAGCCTGGGGCTCATCACCTACGCGGCGGCGAGGCGGCAGGAGCTCGCGCCGGAGATCCTCATCGCGCTGGCCTGGTTCTTCGTGACCTTGTTCTTCCTGACCGACCGCGATCGACGCCGCTGCGCCGCCTTCGACCTGACCCTGCCGATTCCGGCGCGCAGGATCTGGCTGGCGCATGTGACGGCCGTGACGATCGCGGGGATGGTGAGCCTGGCGATCATCGTGGGGATCATCTCCGGGGCGCTGCGGCTTCTGGACAGAATCGACGCGGGGCTCGTCGATTCCGTCCTCGGCGTCTCCGGCCTGCTGCAGTTGCCCGCCGGCCTGCTGCTGCTCGTGGCCTGGCGGGAGTCGTCGTGGCGGGATCGCGCGGGGGATGAGGTCGGCAAGCGGTACTGGCCCGGCAGCTTGCTTCAGGTGCTGGTGGTTCTCGCCCTGGTTCTTCTGCTGTCGCAACGGCCGCCCGCGTCGGCGCTGCTGCTCCTGGCTCCCGCGCTGATCCTGCTGGCGCGGACCTGGCGCGGCCTGCCCGCGGTGATCACCCTGGAGGCTCCGGGCGCCACGGCCGGGATGCGACAGCCCCTCGCGCGGCCGGCCTCCTTCGACACGGAGGGCGGCGTTCACGGCGGCCTGCTGCTGGCCGTCACAGTGCTCACGGGCACCGCCAAGCACTTCGCCGCCCTGCTGTTCGGCTATCTGTTCCTGCTGTTCTTCGGCGCGGTGCTGGGCGGCCTGTTTCCCGACCTGCTGCCCATCCGGCTCACCTTCCTGCCCATCACCGTCTACATGATCTTCGCGATGGTGGGCAAGCCCCTGCAGCTGCTCGCGCCCTTCGATGCGCTGCCCGTGTCGCGGCAGAGGCTCCTCGCCATTCTGATGCTGCCCTGCGTCCTGCTGCTGTCGGTGGGCTACGTCATCGGCGAGACGACGCATCGCCTGGGCGGTTTCCGCCAGGAGCGTCTCCGCGTGCTCCAGGCGGAAGAGGCGGACATGCTCGTGGTGCCCACCTTCGTCTGCGAGATCGCTCGAGACGGCGCGCCGCCGCCGGCCGTCGCGCCCTGGGGCGAGAGCCATCAGGTCTGGAGCGCGCCGCTGGCGAAGGGCCTGGACGCCCGGATCTACTCGCCCTTCAGCGCGCCGAGCGGCTGCAGCCCCGAGTTCTTCGCGTGGCAGCTCGCCCGGGCGGTCGAGGCCGTCTACGGTGTGGCGCTTCCGGACGAGGAGCTGCAGCGACGTTACCTGCGGGTCGACGGGGCCGGCGCGCTGCGCGTGCGGAGCGAGATGGTGCTGGGCGAAAACCGCATCGCGATCCGCGAGCACTATCCGGATCTGCGCTCGAAGCGCAGCGCGCCCTGGTTCCTGATCCTGCTCGGCCTGGCCACCTTGCTGTCACTGGTTCTGCTGCCGCCCTACTTCAGCGGCTTCCGCGCGGCGCACTCGGATACGCGTCGCAACGTCGCCTTCGGCGTGATCCTGGTGCTGGTGATGGTGGTTCACCTCGGCGTCTATGCGCTGCTGATGGCGGGGGTCATCCAGGACTACCTGCTCTCGGGCGGCGTGGAGCTGCTCGCGCGGCACCTGGATTCGACGATTCCCGGGGCGCGGATCTACTTCGGGTTGATCCTGGTTCTGGTTGCGGCCGCCGCCTGGCGTTGGGCGGCGCGCAGTTTCGAGAGGGCCGAGCTCACGCCCAAGCGGCGGGGGAGCTTTCTCGATCCCTAGGCTCACGACATTGGGTCCGACCCGCGCGGGGAGCAAAGGCGGACCCGAAACGAGAAGAGCCGGGCACGGGCCCGGCTCTTCCTATTTTTCTCTCGTTCGGAGCGGTCTACTCTGCGCCCTTGAACTTGGACAGGAGGAGGGGCGGCAGGGTGAGCACGATCATCATCTTCGCCTTGCGGTAGCGGAACAGGCCGCGGATGTGCACCGCCTCGGGATCGGCGGACTCCATGAGGCCGGGCTCCCAGACGGTCTCGCCCTGCACGAGATCGTCGCCGAGGCCGTAGGGCTCGATGCTGCGCTTGAGGGATCCGATCAGGTTGTTCCCGATCTCGCCGATGGCGTCCTGCAGGTCCTCGTTGTATTCGCCCTTCTTCACCAGCTCGACCAGGATCGGATCCGGGAACATCAGCAAGGTGCCGGGCATGAGGTAGGACATCCGCTGGTCGAGATAGTAGGTGAACTTCTCGCCCTCGAAGCTGGGCGCCTCGCCCTGAATGCGCACGCCCAGGGGGCCGTAGTGCTTCACCAGCGCGCTCCAGCCCGCCTTCACCATGGCGCCCTCCATGAAGGCGATCGGATGGGGCAGCAGCACGCGGAAGTCTTCCGCGAGTCGCTTGAAGGTGCGTACCGCGAAATCGTTCACCTTGCCGCGGACGAGCGGCTCCAGCGTGGTTTCCATGACGCGCTCCCGGCTAGATGATCCCCGCGAGTTTTTCTTTCACCTGATCCGGCGTGAACGGCTTGCTGAGGAACTCATTGGCGCCCTCGGCCATGGCCTGCTGGACGAAATCGTCCGCGGACTCGGTGCTGATGACGATGATGGGAATCCCCTCCCACTTGTCGCTGGCGCGGACGGCCTTGATCAGGTCGAGACCGTTCATCTCCGGCATGTTGATGTCGGTGAAGATGATGTCCACGGACTCCTTCTCCAGGGTGTCCAGGGCGGCTTTGCCGTGCTCGGCCTCGAAGACGTTCTCGGGCTCGAAGCCGGCCTGACGCAGCGCGCGGCGGATGATGGTGCGCATGGTGCGGGAATCGTCGGTGATCAGAATGCTGTTAGCCATGAAGTGAACTCCTCCTCGGGCCCCGGATCCCTGCATCGAACGGCGTCGCCCTATCCAGGGGTGCGCCGCCCCGATGAGGCCGGGGTGCCTGCAAAGTTCGTATCGGACGAATCGGGACCCGTCTTGAGGGGGAAATGAAAAACCCGCCGCGGATGCGGCGGGTTCTAAGTGATTCGTGTCAACGATGTTACCTCAGAGCCGGTCGAGCAGCCCCAGGAGGTCGACGACCCGGTTGGAGTAGCCCCACTCGTTGTCGTACCAGGAGAGCACCTTGGCGAAGCGGCCGTCCACGACGCGCGTGAAGGGCGCGTCGAAGATCGACGAGTGCGGATCGCCCACGATGTCGCTGGAGACGATCGGATCCTCGGAGTACTTGAGGATGTTCAGGAAGCCCTCGCTCTTGGCCGCCGCGCGCATGGCGGCGTTGATCTCCTCGGGGCTCGCCTCCTCCTTGAGCACGACCACCAGGTCGACGATGGAGCCGTCGGGAATCGGCACGCGCATGGCCATTCCGTCCAGCTTGCCCTCCAGCTCCGGCAGCACCTTGCCCACGGCCTTGGCCGCGCCGGTGGTGGTGGGGATGATGTTCTCCGCCGCCGCGCGGCTGCGCCGCCAGTCGCTGTGAGGCACGTCGGCCAGGCGCTGGTCGTTGGTGTAGGCGTGCACGGTGGTCATGACGCCGCTCACGATGCCGAAGTTCTCGTTGAGCACCTTGGCCACGGGGGCGAGGCAGTTGGTGGTGCAGCTCGCGTTGGACACGATCTGGTGCTCGGCCTTCAGGTCGTGCTCGTTCACGCCCAGCACCACGGTGCAGTCGATCTCGTCCTTGGCCGGCACGGTGAGGATCACCTTCTTCGCGCCCGCGTTCAGGTGCTTCGCGATCTGCTCGCGCGTGCGGAAGATGCCCGTGGCCTCGACCACGTAGTCCACGCCCAGCTCCTGCCAGGGCAACTCGGCGGGGTCGGGGATCTCGGTCATCTTCACGGTGGCGTTGTCGGTGCGCATCATGTCGCCTTCCACGGAGATCTCTCCGGGGAAGTTGCCCATGACCGTGTCGTACTTGAGCAGGTAGGCCAGCGCGTCGTTGTCGGTGATGTCGTTGATGGCCACGACGTCGATGCCGTCCTTCTGGTCGAGGATACGGAAGACGCTGCGTCCGATGCGGCCGAAGCCGTTGATGGCGACTTTCATCGCTGCACCTCCTCTGCCAGGTAGCCGCCGAGCGTGACGGCGGTGTCCAGGATGCGGGCCGCGTAGCCCCAGCCGTTGTCGTACCAGGTGATGGTCTTCACGAGGCCGCCGGGCAGGGCCAGCGTGGCCAGGGAGTCGAAGACGGCGGAGTGGTCGTTGCCGATCACGTCGCTGGAGACGATGGGCTCGTCCGAGTACTCCAGGTAGCGGCCGAGCTCGCCGGCGGCGGCCTCGCGCACGATGGCGTTCACCTCTTCGGCGCTCAGGCTCTTCCTCAGCTGGAGGCTGAGGTCGAGATTCGAGCCGTTGGGCACCGGCACGTTCACGGCCATGCCGTCGATGTGACCCTTGAGGTGGGGCATCATGCACTCGATGACGCCGGGCGACCATGTCCAGTTGGGGATCAGGTTCTCGGCGGCGCTGCGGCTGCGGCGCAGGTTCGGCGTGATGGTGTCCGAGAGTTTCTGATCGCTGGAGTAGGCGTGGACGCTGGTCATCATCGCGCGCTCCACGCCGACCGCCTCGTCCAGCACCTTCAGGGTGAGGCCGAGGGCGTGGGTGGTGGTGCTGGCGCAGGAGATGATGCAGTCCTCGGGACGAAGGGTCTCGTCGTTCACGCCGTGCACGATCGTGCGGTCGATCTCGTCCGTGGCGGGCGTCGTCAGGATGACCCTCTTGGCGCCGGATCGCAGGTGACCTTCGAGCTGGGCGCGCTCGCGGTAGGCGCCGGTGGACTCGACGACGACGTCGACGTTGTAGGCGTCCCAGGGCATGTCCTCGGGCGTGACGCCCTTGAGCAGGCGAGCGCTCTGGCGGCCCGCGCGGAGGTACTTGCCGTCCAGGGTGACCTCGTTGGGGAAGTGCCCGTAGATCGTGTCGAATTCGAGCAGATAGGCCATGGATTCGGGCGTGCCGAGGTCGCTGATGGCGACGATGTCGATATCCTCACGCTCGTGGGCCTGTCGGAAGAGATTGCGGCCGATGCGGCCGAAGCCCATGATTCCGACTCGGAGTGACATGGTTGTCCTCTCTGGCTGAGTGGAAAGGGACGATTGTTCGGCGACCGAACAATGTTGCCTTGCTGCGGCGAAGATACTCCTTTCCGGGGGTTTGGACAACGGCAATCGTGGTCGAAATCGACCTGATGGCGCGTTTTTCCCGCCCATCGGGTGACGGCGCCTGCCCGGGCTCGAGCCGGGATCGGGGCCATCGCTAGACCTGCCCGCCGTCGCCGTCTAGACTGTGGGGGACGAAAGGGGCTCATCATGCGTCGTGTCCTGATCGTCGCGGCCCTGCTCGCCGCGTCGATCTCCGCGAAGGCGGCGGAGCGCAACGTGTTCGTGGAGCTGTTCTCCCATACCGCCTGACACACCTGCCCGTCGTCGGAGACGGCGCTGGCGGAGTTCGCTGCCGCCCATGCGGACGTGGAGGCCGTGGAGTACCACGTCGGCTGGACCTATCCCCTCGATCCCTTCAACCTGATCGACCCGGAAGACGTGCTGCTGCGCCAGGAGTTCTACGACGTCCTGGCCACGCCGACCTTCCGCATGGATGGCCTGTGGATGGGGGATCATTCCACCCTCGCCTGGCGATACGACCAGCACAAGGGCTGGCCCTCGCCGGCCACGCTGTCGATCCGGGGCACCTGGGATCCCTCGTCGCGCGAGCTGACACTGCAGGTGACCGCGGTCACCGATACGGAGCCGCCGCCCGGACTCGTCAGGCTCTACGTGGCCCTCACCGAGTCGGAGATCTACTACCCGATCAACGGCGTCGACTGGCACGACCACCAGCTCTTCGACATGCTGCCCGACGGGGCGGGGACCGTGGTGGATCTCGCCGGAGCGCCGCCCCAGACAGCTTCGGTCCTGCTGTCCGCGGTGCTGCCAGACCCGGAGGGACCCTTCAACTTCGATCCGGATCACTGCCGCGTAATCGCCTGGCTGCAGCTCGACGCCCCGGACACGCCCGACGATCACCTGGCGCTGCAGTGCGCGGGGGTCGGCGTGACGGAACTCGGCGCCGTGGCGGCAGGAGAGCTGCCGATCGCGGAGCCGCGGCTGCTCGCCGCCCATCCGAACCCCTTCAATCCGCACACCGTGATCCCCGTGACCATGCCGGCCGCGGGCCGAGCGCGCCTGAGTGTGCATGGCGTCGACGGTCGCTTGCTGCGAGTGTTCCAGTCGGGGCTACTGGGGGAGGGTCGGCACGAGTTCACATGGGACGGTACGGACGAAGCGGGGCACACCCTGCCGAGCGGGCTCTACCTGCTGCGTCTGGTGAGTGGGGGCGTTTCGAGTTCGGAGAAGCTGGTGCTGCTTCGGTAGGCCGTCCGTTCGATTCGAACACCCTGTTGATCGTCTGGAACCGGTGCTCGCAGGCCTGGTTCGATGTGAGAATTCAAAGCATGGCCGTTTTCCGGGTCATGCACTCCCTGTCGATCGAGGAAGGTGGTTCGAATGTGGCGGCCGACGGCTTTGCTGGCTCTGGGGATGCTGCTGATGTCGGGTTGTGTGATCTTTGTTGATGTCGGCATCACACCGTGTTAGGCTGCCCGCCAATCAGAGAACTCCCAGCCCTGGGCCCTCCGGGTCCAGGCTCTCATCGGAACGGAAGGATACACGCATGCGGTGGTTGATCGTCTCGTTGCTTCTGGTTTCGCTGCTGAGCACGGGCTGTCTCGAAGACAAGAAGAACGGCATCACCGACCCCGGCGTGGAGTATCTCTCCGCCGACACTCCCGACAACGTGGTGGCGAACTTCCTCTTGCGATGGAAGCCCAGGACTGGATCGCCCTGCGCGACGAGATCCTCTACGACGGCGTGCTGGAGTCGGATGACCGGATGACCTACGAGCCTTTCAAGTTCTACTTCGATCAGTCGGGCGCCGAACCGGGGCAGACCTTCCCGTTGTCCATCGATTACGATTGCATGGTGGGCACGATGCAGAACTTCCTCACCGGGCAACCTGGAGCGAATCCCATCGACGCTTCCGAGGTGCCGGGCGTGCAATCCGTCTCGTTGGATCTCACGGCGGAGGGAACCTGGGCGGTCCCCGCGGACGAGCAGCACGTCGAGGGCGATCCCTACCCCGAGGGCACCCAGGTACGCTTCTACCAGACGTACATGAACTTTTCGCTGCAGTCCAACATCGGCGATTCGAACATCAACGCCTGGCTGGTGCAGGATCGAGTTAGGATCCACATGATCCCGGTGCAGACCGCCGGCGGCACCGAGTATCGCATCTGGAAGATGCGGGACATCATCTCCTTGTTGCGGGGGACTGAGGACAGCTACCTGGGCTCGATCCTCGCCCTCTACCTCGGCTGCTAAGGTCGCCTCGCAAGAGATTCCTTTCACAATCACCAGAAATAGAAGCCAACTCCTTCCTTATGAGGGAGTTGGCTTCCTCGTAATGCCGTTGTTCCATCGCGCGCGATCTGGTATAATTGAGCTTTCCCCATAGACCCGCTGATCTCTGTCTGTTTCCACTTACAGAATTTCGGTCGACCTACTCTTTCTCAGCCCTTTGGAAGGGGGATGGAATGAGAAAACTGTTTCTGCTCCTGGCTATGCTGTCTCTTGTTGCCGGTTCGGCCTTTGCCGGTCAGCAAGTGGTACTCCAGAAGAGCGACAGCCAGTACGACATCCGTGTCCTGCAGTCCGACCTGCACAACACCGTTATCCACTATCAGGTGAACGACTTCATGCTGGAGTCCGTCTTCATCGACGGCGCCCAGTACAGCACGGTCACCCTGGGCCGCCGCGCCAAGAGCATGGAGCTCGGCCTGCCGGCGCTGCCCACCCTGCGCGAATCCATCGTGATTCCCGACGACCGCGCCATGGGCGTGAGGATCGTCGACGCGGATTACGTCGAGCTCTCGGGCATCGACGTGGCGCCCTCCAAGGGCAGCCTCACCCGCAACGTGGATCCCGCGCTGGTGCGCCACAGCTTCGACGCCTTCTACGGCGGCGACCAGTGGTACCCGGCCGACGTGGCCGCCCTGGACGCGCCCTACATCATGCGCGATACCCGCGGCATGGTGGTCGAGGTGAATCCCTTCCGCTACAACCCGGCCAGCCGGACCCTGCGCGTCTACACCTCGATCACCGTCGAGGTGTTCGATGCGGGCGCCGGCCAGGTGAACGTGCTCACGCAGCGTCCCGCCAAGCGCGTGGACGAGTTCGAGCGCATCTTCGACCGTCACTATCTGAACTACGGCGCCGCGTCCGCGGCCGGCGACCGCTACGCGAGCGTTCCCGAGGGCGGCAGCATGCTGGTGATCTGCTACGACGCCTTCATGGGCGCCACGCAGCCCCTGGTGGACTGGAAGAACCAGATGGGCGTGCCCACGACCATGGTTCCCGTGAGCACCGCCGGCTCCACCGGCGGCCAGCTCAAGAGCTACGTGCAGAACGCCTACGACACCGAGGGCGTCTGCTACGTACTGCTCATCGGCGACGGCCCCCAGGTTCCCTACAACATGAACGACGGCGGCGCGTCCGATCCGATGCTGGGCCTCCTGGCCGGCAGCGACGACTACCCCGAGGCCTTCGTGGGCCGCATGAGCGCCACCAACACGAGCGAGGTCACCAACCAGGTGACCAAGGCGATCGAGTACGAGCGCGACGCGGTCGCCGGCTCCGACTGGTTCGCCAAGGGCTCCGGCATCGGCTCCAGCGAGGGCGCCGGTTACGGGGACGACGGCGAGGCCGACTGGCAGCACCAGGACAACATCCGTCTGGATCTGCTCGGCTTCACCTACACCGAGGTGGATCGCTTCTACCCGAACACCGGCGTTTCCGCCACTGCCGTGCGCAACGCGGTGAACGAGGGTCGCGGCTTCATGAACTACACCGGCCACGGCAGCACCCAGGCCTGGTCGACGAGCGGCTTCAACAACACCAACGTGAACCAGCTCACCAACGACAACATGCTGCCCTTCATCGTGTCGGTGGCCTGCGTGAACGGCAACTTCCCGAGCGCGACCTGCTTCGCCGAGGCCTGGCTGCGCGCCAGCAACGGCGGCGAGCCCTCGGGCGCCGTCGCCATGTACGCCTCCACCGTGAACCAGCAGTGGGCGCCGCCCATGTGCGGCCAGGACGAGATCACCGACCTGCTCGTGGCCGAGGAGAAGCGCACCATCGGCGGTCTCTTCTTCAACGGCTCCTGCCAGATGATGGACGAGTACGGCGGCAACGGCCGCACCGAGTTCAAGAACTGGACGATCTTCGGCGACCCGAGCATGCGCGTCCGCACCGCGGCGCCCGGCTCCATGGCCGTGAGCCACGACGCCTCGATCCAGCTCGACGCGAGCAGCTTCACCGTGCAGTCCGAGGCCGGCGCCCTGGTGGGCCTGAGCCAGGACGGCGAGTTCGTCGGCTCCGCGGTGGCGAACGGCAGCGGCACGGCCGTGGTGACCTTCTCCCGCAGCCTCGTCGAGGCCGACCTCGACGTGGTCGTGAGCAACTTCAACCGGGTCACCTACCTGGCCTCGGTCGAGGTGATCGCCGACCTGACGCCGGTGGACGAGTTCGCTCCGAGCGCCTTCGCGCTGGGTCAGAACTTCCCGAACCCCTTCAACCCCAAGACCACGATCAACTTCGCCCTGCCGAACGCGGGTGAGGTTGCCCTGGACGTATTCAGCGCCACCGGCCAGCACGTCCGCACGCTGCAGTCGGGCGACATGGCCGCCGGCCAGCACAGCGTGGTCTGGAACGGCAAGGATGACGCCGGCCACAGCGTCGGCAGCGGCATCTACTTCTACAAGCTCCAGAGCGACGAGCTCAGCGAGACTAAGAAGATGATGCTCCTGAAGTAGCGCTCCGGTGAGGGCCATCGGGCTTCGCCTCGCTCGAAGACTCGCTCCGAGGCGCCCGAGTGACCCTCACCTCCGCTAGCTCGAAATTGAACCCCCGCCGATTCCGGTGGGGGTTTTTTGTGTCCCCCCGGGTGGATTCGCACCCGGCGGAGCAAACTCTCCCGAAAAGCGCCTCACGTCTGCGTGTGAAGCGTTCGGGAGAGTTTGCGGAGCTTGCGCGCAGAGGAGTGGTGTGTGGAGCGCCTTTTCTGATAGAATTGTCTGGAATTGGGCTTCGGTGCCGAATGCGCGGCGCCGACACGAGGGAGACTACCCATGAAGAGACTGCCGCTGCTCCTCCTCGCGGCGCTGCTCCTGCTCTCCACTTCGCCGGCCTTCGCCGGACAGAGGATCGAGCTGAGCGCGAACGCGGATGCTTTCGACATTCAAGTGCTCCAGTCGACTCCCGAACGCACCCTGCTGCGCCTGGAGATCCACCACTTCGATCTGAACGACGTCGAGATCGACGGCCGCGGCTACCAGGCCGTGACGCTCGGCTCCCGCGCCCTGCACATGGAGCGCGGCCTGCCGGCCCTGCCGACGATCCGCGAATCGCTGCGCATCCCCGACGACGCGGCCATGACCCTGCGCGTCATCGACAGTGAGACCCGCTCCTTCGCAGGGCTCGACGTGGCGCCCAGCAAGGGCAACATTTTGCGCAACGTCGACCCGGAGATGGTGAGCTACGCCTTCGATCCGTTCTACTCCGGCGACGCGTGGTATCCCGAGCGCACGGCGAACCTGGACACGCCCTACATCATGCGCGATACGCGCGGCGTCGTCCTGGCGATGAACCCCTTCCGCTACCACCCGGCCACGAGCACCCTCGAGGTGACGACGAGCCTCACGGTGGAGGTGTTCGCCGACGGTCCCGGCCGCGTGAACGTGCTCACACACAAGCCGGCCGCGCCGGTGCAGGAGTTCGAGTCGATCTACTCGACCCATTACCTGAACAGCGCGGGCGCGATGGGCGACCGCTACGTGAGCATTCCCGAGGTCGGGTCGATGCTGGTGATCAGCTACGACGCCTTCTACTCGGCGGCCCAGCCCTTCGTGGACTGGAAGAATCAGATGGGCATTCCGACCACTCACGTGAACGTGAGCGAGGTCGGCGCCACGGCGACACAGATCAAGGCCTACATCCAGAACCTCTACGACACCGAGGGCCTGTGCTTCGTGGTGCTGGTGGGCGACGTCGCGCAGATTCCCTACTACAACAACGGCGGCGCGTCGGACCCGAGCTACGGCTTCCTGGCCGGCGCCGATTCCTACCCCGAAGTGTTCGTGGGCCGCTTCTCCGCCGAGACGGCCGCCCAGGTGGTGACCCAGGTCGAACGCAGCGTGGAGTACGAGCGCGATCCGCAGTCCGGCGCGGCCTGGTATCACCAGGGCGTCGGCATCGCCTCGGCCGAGGGCTCGGGCATCGGCGACGACGGCGAGGCGGACTGGGAGCACATGGACGTGATCCGCGGCAAGCTCCTGGCCTTCACCTACACGCTGGTCGACCAGATCTACGACACCAACGGCGGCACGGCCGCCATGGTGACGAACGCCCTGAACGACGGCCGCAGCATCATCAACTACTGCGGTCACGGCTCGCTGACGAGCTGGGGCTCCACGGGCTACAGTAACACCCACGTGAACGCGCTCAGCAACGACAACATGCTCCCCTTCATCTCGAGCGTGGCCTGCAACACGGGCGAGTTCCAGAGCGGCACCTGCTTCGGCGAGGCCTGGATGCGCGCGACCAACGGCGGCGAGCCCACGGGCGCCATCGGATTCTACGGTTCGACCATCAGCATGAGCTGGGCGCCGCCCATGTGCGCGCAGGACGAGACCATCGACCTGCTCGTGTCGGGTGCGAAGCGTACCTTCGGCGGCCTCAGCGTGAACGGCGCCTGCCAGATGGTCGACGAGTACGGCTCCAGCGGCGAGAACGAGATGAAGTTCTGGACCATCTTCGGCGATCCGAGTCTGCGCGTGCGCACGGACTCGCCGGCGACGGTGAGCGCCAGCCATATCGGCCTCATCGATCCGTTGCTGCCCACCTTCTCGGTGAACACGGAGCCGGGCAACCTCGTGGCGCTGAGCAACGGCGGCCAGTTCGTCGGTTCCGCCTTCGCGGACGGCACGGGCCTGGCGGAGATCGCCATCGAAGGCGACCTGCCCGATCCCGGTCAGTACGCCACACTCACGGTGAGCGGCTTCAACCGTCTCACCCACGTGGAGGACGTGCTGGTGACCGTGCTCCAGGCCGGCACCCTTCAGGGATACGTGAGCAACGTGAGCAACGGCGGCACGCCGGTGGCGGGCGTGAGCGTCCGTATCGTGGAGACCGGTCAGACCTTCCTCAGCGACGGCGCCGGCAACTACACCGGTCCCGTGCAGGAGGGCGTCTACACGGTGACGGCCGAGCACGAGAGCTTCGCGCCGGTGTCGATCCCGGGCGTCTCGGTGATCGAGGACATCACGACCACGCAAAACTTCGCGCTCGACGACATCCTCGGCCCCTACATCGAGAGCACGACGGTGCTGCCCCACACGGACGACGCCATGGGACCCTACGTGGTCGAGACCTTCATCAACGACTTCTCCACCATCACCAGCTCGCGCTGCTACTACGCGCTGGACGGCGGCCCGGGCGTCGAGATTCCCCTGATCCTCGTGAACTCGCTCACCGGCCTCTGCCGCGCGGAGATTCCCGGCCAGGGGGTCAACACGATGGTGCGCTACTGGATCGAGTCCGAGGATATCGCCGGCAACGCGAGCCGCGACCCCATGCTCATGAACGAGTACTACAGCTTCTGGGTGCTCATGGCCGTGACGGTGGAGGACGAGGACATGGAAGTCGCCGCCGGCTGGACGGTGGGGGACACGGGTGACGACGCCACCACCGGCCTCTGGGTGCGGGTGGACCCGGTGGGTGTAATTGAGGGTGCCGAGCAGGTGCAGCCCGAGGACGACGCGTCCACCGACGGCACGCTCTGCTTCATCACCGGCAACGCCGAGACGGGCGCCCAGGGCGCCGACGACGTGGACGGCGGCAAGACCACGCTGATGAGCCCGGTCTTCGACCTGTCGACCTCGCTGGCGGTGACGGCGAGCTACCGTCGCTGGTACACCAACGACACCGGCAACAACCCGGGCAGCGACATCTGGCAGGTGCAGGTGACGGGCGACGGCGTGAACTGGGTGGACCTGGAGAACACGAGCGCGAGCGAACGTAGCTGGCAGCTCGTGAGCTTCCTGCTCGACGACTACATCGAGCTCACCAGCACCGTGCAGTTCCGCTTCATCGCGGCGGACGAGGGCAGCGGCTCGGTGGTGGAGGCCGGCGTCGACGAGTTCATACTCGCCGGCTTCGCCGACCCCACCATGACCGAACTGCCCGAGGCCCTGCCCACGCGGGCGCGCCTGCTGGCGGCCTCGCCCAACCCCTTCAACCCCAAGACCACGCTCCGCTTCGAGCTGCCCGCGGCGGCGATGGTGGAGCTGACGGTCTACGACACGCAGGGCCGCAGGGTCCGCACGCTGCTGAGCGGCGCGACGATGCCCGCCGGCG
This sequence comes from uncultured bacterium, assembly GCA_964399495.1. Classification (GTDB taxonomy): domain Bacteria; phylum Krumholzibacteriota; class Krumholzibacteriia; order JACNKJ01; family JACNKJ01; genus CAYNQX01. The sequence continues at coordinate 27,659 of CAYNQX010000015.1, read as the reverse complement.
CCAGCGCCGTCGACTGGGACGGCCGCGACGACCGCGGTTCGCAGGTCGGTTCCGGTGTGTACTTCTACCGGTTGGTCACCGACGACACGAGACTGGCCGGCAAGGCCGTGCTCCTGAAATAGTGCTCCGCAAACTCTCTCGGACGCTTCGCACGGACGTGAGGCGCTTTCCGAGAGAGTTTGCTCCGCGGGCTCGAAGAACGAAGCCCCCGCCGATCTGGCGGGGGTTTTTCATGTCCTCCCGGGGGGACTCGACGGGACGGCCTCGCCAATCCGGCGGAGCGAATGCCCCCGGATAGCGCCTCACGTCCGTGCGAAGCGTCCGGGGGCATTCGCGGAGCCTTTGGGCTTGCCTGCTGAACCGGGCTGAGTACCTTGTCGGCATGAAGACCCTCCACCTGCGCAAGATGCCCCCCCTGGAGCTGTTCCGGCGCCTCCTCGGCAACGAACTGGCCCCGCGTCTGGCCGAGGAGGGCTATCGCATCCTGGTGATCAATCCGGGCTCCACCACCACGAAGGTCTCCTACTTCGAGGGCCTGGAGAAGCACTCGGACTTCGAGGTGCATCTCGACCCGGCCGCGGAGGACACCGCCGAGGAGCGCGCGGGGCTGATCCTGCGCTGGCTGGCCGACGAGGGCATCGACCTGCACGCCCTCGACGGCATCGCGGCCCGCGGCGGCCTGCTGCGCCCGGTGCCCGGCGGCACCTATCCCATCAGCGAGGCCCTGCTCGAGGATCTCGCCAATCCGCGCCTGCGCCACGCCTCCAACATGGCCGTGCCGATCGCCCAGGCCCTCAAGGACCTCGGCGACATGGGGGACAGGGACATCCCCATCACCATCACGGATCCGCCGGTCATCGACGAGGTCGAGATCGAGAGCCGCATGACCGGCCTGCCCGCCTTCAAGACCGACGGCAGCAGCGCGCACTACCTCAACCACCGCGCCGTCGTGCGCCTGAGCGCCTGGGAGTTCGGCATCGACCCGGACGAGGCCAGCGTGGTCAGCGCCCACCTGGGCGGCGGCATCTCGCTGCTGCGCCACCACCGCGGCAAGGCCGTGCGGGTCATCAACGCCTTCAGCGGCCTGCCCTCGATGAACCGCAGCGGCGCGCTGCCGGTGCACGACCTCATCCTCTCCCTCCAGGACCACCGCGTCGGCCTCGACGAGCTGCACCGCGGCGTGTTCAAGGACGGCGGCCTGCTGGCGCTGGCCGGCACCAACGACTTCAAGACCCTGCTCGACTTCCGCGAGCACGGCGCCACCCAGGAGCAGGCGGCCAAGATCGACCTGCTGCTGCGCTTCTTCGCGCAGAAGATCGCCGAGGGCGTGCTCTCCTGCGCCGCCGGCTGGGGCCGGCCGGACTACGTCGTGCTCACAGGCGGCCTGTCGCGCAGCGAGGAGCTGGTGGAACTGATCGAGCGCAAGGTGGGCGGGTTGCTGCCGATCGTGCGCGTGCCGGGCAGCGCCGAGCAGGAGAGCCTGGCGGCCGGCATGGCCCGCGCGCTGCTCGATCCCTCGTGCCTTCGTCAGTATGAAGAGGAGCGCGACATGCTCCACGCCTACCGGCGCCACGAGGACCTGCGCATCGACCAGCCGGTCTTCAAGAAGCCGATCCTGCGCCGTCGCTCGGGCAGCCCGATCCGCAACCTGGAGGAGCTGATCCAGGCGACGCGGAGCCAGGTGAACCGCTTCTTCCGTCCGACCATCGCCATCGCGGGCTCCGACAACGACGACGCGCTCGAGGCCGCCCGCCGCGCCACCGAGGAGGGCGAGTACAAGATCGCCCGCTTCCTGCTGGTGGGGGACGAAGCGCGCACCCGCAAGCTGGCGGCCGAAGTCGGCCTGCGCCTGCCCGACGAGGACTTCGAGCTCGTGCCCTCCGAAGATCCCGTGGCCGACTGCCTCGATCTGTACGAGCAGGGCCGCTGCCAGGTGCTGATGAAGGGCTCGGTGAAGACCGAGGAGATCCTCGCGCCCACCTTCCGCTGGCTCAAGGCCAACGACCGGCTGGAGCCGGGCGCGCTGTTCAGCCACGTGGCGGTGTTCCATCGCCCCGAGGACGGCAAGCTGCTGCTGCTCAGCGACGCGGGCATCAACATCGAGCCCGACAAGCGCGCGAAGCAGCGCATCCTCGAGAACGCGCTCTTCGTGGCGCGCAGCCTCAACCTGCCGCGGCCGAAGGTGGCCGTGATCAGCGCCATCGAAAAGGTGAACCCCCGCATCGAGAGCTCGGTGGAGGCCGCCGAGATCGCGGCCCTCTACGAGGAGCGCACGGACTGTCTGGTGGAAGGGCCTTTGAGTTTCGACGTGGCCGTCGACCCGGCCATCGCCGAGGAGAAGGGCTTTGGGGGGGAGATCCAGGGCAACGCCGACGTCCTGATAATGCCCGGCATCGACTCGGGCAACAGCGTCTACAAGTCGCTCACGGTTTCGAGCGGGCTGAGCGCGGCCGGCGCCATCGTCGGCTGCGGGATTCCGGTGGTGCTGACGAGCCGGGGCGATTCGGCGCTGACGAAGCTGGCTAGTCTTTCTTTGAGCCTGCGGCTGTTTTTTCAGCGGCGGCAGGAGTCGGAAAGCTAGTTCGCGAGGGTGTTCCCCCGGGGGGACTCGAGTAGCGGGTCTCGTAGAGCGATTTGACCTTCGATACGGATGAGCTCTCGACGGGTACGCCGTCCACGAAGTACTGCCAGGTCCAAATCTGTCCCAAACCGTTGGTGATTCCGACACTCACTTCGACCATTCCGTCCTGATTCGTGTCCAGGATCGGGAAACGGATCCCCTTCTCTCCGAAGTCCGTTCCTTGGTCCACGAGGACGCCATCCCGATACACCATAAAGCTGAAATCCGCCGGCCATTCATCGCACTGCAGGTAGCTAATATCGAAGGCGCAGGTGTCCGGCAGGGCGATTGCGCTCTCCACGGGCGGGTCGATGTTCAGAATCCGACCGTTAAACTGGTCACCCATGCAGCAACCATAGCCGCCCGAGTTATCGTCGTAGAGCAGGATGAAGGGTGGGCCATCGATGGAATGTAGGCTGCCGTCCGCGCCTTCCGCGACGACCTCGGCGCAGTACACGACGTGAGGATCGAAGAACGGATCCACGTTCATTACCATGGCCTGAACCTCGCCGAGATCGTGCCAGGAGTGGACTTCGGGCATCCTGGCGGTGTCCCATCGAAGCGTCAGGCCTGAGAACGGGTCGCCCTCGACGACGTCGGCATCCCAAGTCTGACCGACGATCAGAACCTGGTAGGCCGAGGGCCAGTCGGCGATTCGGAAGGAGAGCGAGAGGATTCCATTGGGGCATTCGGGGATCTCGGCCAAAAACTCGAGTTCGGCAGTGGTGAAGGTGGGCAGACGATCGAGATAGCAATCCCGCCGGTGGAACATCCGCAAACCATCGGAAGTTTGCGCCGACAGAATCGATGGAAGGGTGAGCAGAAGAAGCGCGAGAAAGATGGCGGATCGCATGACGAAATCTCCTTACTGCCTCGAGGTTTGTCGAGAACACAGCCGATCACGCGACTAGTAGAAGGACCTGAATTCGGAGATCGATTGCTTACGCGCAGCCGTGGCCTCGACCTCATAGCTCCACTCGGTCGTGAACTCCCTCCAGCCGATCTGTACCATGCTCTCGACGGCAATCAGCTCCCCGGGTTCACCCGATGGGATCTCGTACTCGACGAGTTCCTCGCCCCAGCCCTCCGTGATCGCCACGAGCGTGCCGTTGCACCGGATTTCGCAAGTGAAGGGCAAAGGTCGTCCGCACCCGTGATAGCCCTTCGCGAGGACCGTTGCTTGGGAGGGCGTCGATACTTCCGAACCCGGTACGGGCGAATGCTCGGAGATCGCACTGAAGGGTCCGTATCGATCGCAGTCCCAGCAATCGACTCCATCCGTGCGATTGAAAGCGAACGGTATGGGATCCCAGCCGAGCACGACGGAATCATCCGCACAGATGATCTCGATCTCGCCGATGCTGAGGCTGTGATTCACCCCTGGCCAATTCGATAGGTAGGACATGATCTCGACGGTGCCGAGAGCCTGGTAGTAAGACCAGAGACCCGGCTGCAGGGGTTCATCCCAGACCATCGTGATGCGATCCGCGAGGCTCCCGACCACGGAATCGCAATTCCAGGTGCTCGTGATGACAACGCCTGGGGTGTCGTCGAACGGGGAGTTCAGCAGTCGAAACGAGAGACCTCGGATTCCATCGGGGCAAGAGGGGAGATCCGCATGGAAGTAGATCGTGTCGGGTTCGAACGAAATCACTGATGATGCGCACTGCGCAGCATTGATGTCGCCGAAGATGTGGATCCAATCGCTCCGTGCCGAACTCGGAGCGATCAGTGCCAGGATGGGAAGGATCACGAGAAGTCGGAATGACATATTGATAGTATAGAGTCGGGGGGTCGCTCAAGTACACACCATTCTATAAATCCGACGCGAGCGCGGATTGGACTCACCGCTCTCCGGTCCAGCAGGTCTAGAACCCTCGAAACCCCGAAATCCGCAACCGGTTTGCTTGCAACGAAATACCTTGCGCTGTCTCAATATGGGACTATATTGGTCCACATAAATCGCCACACTCACCGCAAGCGACAAGGAGAGTCAAATGCACAAGCTTCCCGATCTGCCCTACGACTTCGGCGCCCTCGAACCGCACATCGATGCGCGCACCATGGAGATCCACCACGGCAAGCACCACGCCGCCTACGTGGCCAACCTGATCAACGCCCTCGACGCGGCCGGCGCTGACGGCGGCGACCTCGATGCCCTCCTGCGCAACCTGAACGAGCTGCCCGAGGCGCAGCGGACAGCCGTGCGCAACAACGGCGGCGGCCACTGGAACCACAGCCTGTTCTGGCAGGTGATGAGCGGCAACGGCGGCGGCGCGCCATCGGGCGACCTTGCGAGCGCCATCGACGCGGCCTTCGGTTCCTTCGATGCCTTCAAGGAGAAGATGGGCGCCGCTACGGCCACGCGCTTCGGCTCCGGCTGGGCCTGGCTCAGCAAGACCGACGGCGGCCTCGTGGTGAGCAGCACCGCCAACCAGGACAACCCAATTATGGAAGGCTCGGGCACGCCGATCCTCGGCCTCGACGTGTGGGAGCACGCCTACTACCTGAACTACCAGAACCGCCGGCCCGACTACATCGGCGCTTGGTGGAACGTGGTGAACTGGGAAGAGGTGTCGCGGCGCTTCGCCGACGTCGGCTAGATTCGCATCGGTTTTCGGGCTGGGGAGGTTCCGCGAGGAGCCTTCCCTTTTTCGTGGCTCAGTACAGCGACTTGATCACCGAAAAGCTCGACCCCTCCACACCCACGCTACCCTCCACCACATAGACCACCCGCGCCTCCCGCACGATCTCCCCGTTCTCCAGCAGGATATCCACCGCCAGTTCGCCGCCGGGAGACACGTGCCCCGCATGGATGCCGAACTGCAGCGGCGTCTCGCCGGTGCCGCCGATCACGAACTGCGGGCCGCCCTCCACCTGCACCAGGCCCGTGAACTCCATCGGCTCCTCGGGCAGGCAGCCGTGGCTCTCGACGGTGAAGGCCAGCGGGAAGGTGTCCGACACGGAATCGCCGGCCGGCGGCGTGAGGTCGCGCAGCAGCAGCCAGCTCAGCGGGCCGCCGGTGGGGTGGCAGTCGCAGTCGCCGCCCGTGCAGTTGAAGGTGAAGTTCGCGCGCAGGGCGTCGAACTCCTGGGCGTTGGCGTCGACGAGGCTGCCGTCGAACGACAGCGGCGCATCCGTTCCCGGCCAGCTCTCGGCCATGGACAGCACCTCCATCTCTCCCAGCAGCAGGTCCTCGCCGGCCGCTATGGCGAGCGGGGGATCCCAGCTCAGGGTGAGCGCGGTCTCGATGTCGCCCACGACATCGTCCGCGTACCAGGCCTCGAAGATCTCACCCTCGGGATATCCCGGGCTGCCGGGCCAGTCGGCGGCCTTCAGGGTGATGCTGCTCACGCCGTCCAGGTCGGCGAGCACGGTGGCCCGGAGCTGAAGGGTGTTCGACACGTAGGGCGTCGTGGTCACGGCGCAGTCGCCGGCCGTGTCGAGCGACAGCATCACGGGAAAGCAGGCCCAGGCGGGGCCGGCCAGGATCAGCAGCAGTAGCAATCCGACGAGTTTCGATGTGTGGCGCATGGTGTCCTCCCGCCGGAATTGTAGCAGAGCGCCCTGGCGAAGGACAGGGGTCGACCGGCTCATCGGACGAGCTCGGCGTCGAACAGGTGGAGGTCGTCGCCGTCGATCCCGGCCCGGTTGTCGCGGAACGAGCAGTCCCGCACCGCGAGCCGCGCGCCCCATTCGGCGGCCAATCCGCCTCCGAAATCCGCACGCCCGCCCAGGAACAGGCAGCGCTCGAACCGCGGCGCCCCGCCGATAACGAGCGCGCCGCCGCCCTTCCCCGGCAGATCGCCCTCGGGAGCGAGTCCGTTCAGCACGGTGAAGCCCCGCAGCAGGGTGCCAGCGTCCGCGTCGACCAGGAAGAAGCCGCGGCCGGCCCCCTCGCAGTCGATCAGGGTCGCCCCGGGGCCGGCGCCGACCAGGACGATGGACTTGCCTTCGAGCAGGAGATCGCGATTGCCGGGCCCCTGGTAGATGCCGGGGGCCACACGCACGGTGTCGCCGCCGGCGGCGGCGTTTATGGCGGGTTGAATCGTGCGGAAGTCACCGGGCACGCGAAGGGTGGCTGCCCGCGCGTCGGCGACGAGAAACAGAGCCAAGAGGAGCGTGGCGAGTCGATGCAATGCCGAGTTGTCCGGAGTCGTTCCAGGGGACGACCTATCCTGCTTCGTCGTGGATTATAGCAGATTTCACTGCCCCGGCGCATCCCGGCGGGGCTATGCTGTCCCCGATCTTCCCTGTCGTGCCGAGGAATGCCATGAGCAAAGCCAAGCTGCCGGACGTCATCCTGAAGCCCCGCGAGGAGCGGCGCCTGCGTCGCGGGCACTGCTGGGCCTACGACGGCGAGATCGCCGAAGCTCCGGACGGCCTCGCCGCCGGCGACAGCGTGGCCCTCATCGACTCCCGCGGCGCCTTCCTGGGCGCGGCGCTCTGGAGCCCCGACTCGCGCATCCGCGCCCGCATCTACGCGCGGCGCCCCGTCCACTACTCCGAGCACCTGCCGCGGGCGATCGCCGCCGCCCACGCCCTGCGCGAGCGAATCCACCCGGGGGGACATTACCGCCTGCTCTACGGCGAGTCCGACGGCCTGCCCGGCCTCACCGCCGACCGCTACGGTTCCTTCGCCGTGCTCCAGCTCAACTCCCAGGTGGCCGAGGCGCACGCCGCCCCGATCGCCGACCTTCTCCTGGACCTGCCGGGCATGGAAGCTCTGGTCATCCGCCGCGACGGCGCCGTGCGCCGCAAGGAAGGCCTACCCCTCGCCGAACCGGAAACGCGCGGTAGCGCCCCAATTGAAGCATGGGCCGAGGAGAACGGCCTGCGCTTCGCCCTGGATCCGGTGGGCGGCATGAAGGGCGGCTGGTTCTGGGACCAGCGCGACAACCGCGCCTGGCTGCGCCGCGCGGCCGCGGGCGCGCGCGTGCTCGACCTGTTCTGCCACACCGGCGGCTTCGCGCTGCAGGCGGCGGCCGGGGGCGCCGCCGAGGTGCTGGGCCTCGACCGCTCCGAGCCCGCCCTGGCCCTCGCCCGCGAGAGCGCCGCGGCGAACGGCCTCGCGGAGCGTTGCCGCTTCAAGGCGCTCGACCTCATGCGCGGCGACAAGGGCGCGCCCGGCTGGCCCCATGGCGACTGGGAGATCGTCGTGCTGGATCCGCCGGCGCTCGCGAAGGGCCGCGGCGACGCGAAGGCGGCGCTGGACGCCTACCTGCACCTAAACCGCAAGGCCGCCGGCCGCGTGGCGCCGGGCGGCATCCTGATCAGCTGCTCCTGCACCTACCCGGTGGAGGAGCATGTATGGCAGGGCACGGTGCTCCGCGCCCTGCGCAAGGCGGGGCGCCGCGCGCGCATCCTCCACCGCGGCGGACAGGGCGCCGACCATCCCGTGCTTCCCGGCATGCCCGAGACCCGCTACCTCGGCGCGCTCGCCCTCCAGCTGGACTGATCGCCCGGAAATCCGACTTCAGCGGATTCCCCCCTTGAACGATGACTTAGGTTGGGCTAACTTCTCACTCGATCCGGTGAAAGGCAGCAGCTATGGCGCATATCAGCAACCTCAGCGAGAGCCTCGAGGACTACCTGGAGATCATCCTCCAGCTCGTCCAGGAGAAGGGCGTGGCGCGGGCGAAGGACATCGCCCAGCGCAAGTCCGTGCGCATGGCCAGCGTCACCGGCGCGCTGAAGCGCCTGGCCGCGGAGAAGCTGATCGACTACAAGGCGCGGGAGACCGTGAGCCTCACCCCCGAGGGGCACGAGCTCGCCAACCGCGTGCTGCAGCGCCACGAGTTCATCACGCGCTTCTTCACCGAGATCCTCGGCGTCACGCACACCACGGCCGAGCAGGACGCCTGCTCGGTGGAGCACGTGATCAGCCTGGAGACGCTCGATCGCCTGGCCGGCTTCGTCGAGTTCCTCAAGGGCTGCCCCAAAGCGGGCGGCGATATCGTGCAGCGTTTCCACGAGTGCTACACCGCAGGCCAGAACGGCGACGGGGACCGCGCGACCCTGAGCTGCCGCACCGACGCCTGCTCCGAGGGCTTCGCCAGCGAGAACATCGCCATGTTCAGCCGCGGCCAGGGCGTCGTGACCCTGGACAGGCTCGAGCCCGGGCAGCGCGGCCGCGTGGTGAGCGTGCGAGCGGCGTCGGAGATCCGCCAGCGCCTGCTCGACCTGGGCCTCTTGCCCGGCGTCGAGCTCATCATGCAGCGCGTGGCGCCCCTGGGCGACCCCATCGACATCAAGCTGAAGGGCTTCCACCTCTCCCTGAGGAAGTCCGAGGCCGCCACCATCGGCGTGGAACGTCTCTAGGAAGGCCCCCGACCCATGGCGAACATTCCCGGCGAACTGCTGCGCAACCGCGAGATCACCGTGGCCCTGGCGGGCAACCCCAACTCCGGCAAGACCAGCATCTTCAACCGCCTCACCGGCGGCCACCAGCACGTGGGCAACTACCCCGGCGTCACGGTGGAGAAGAAGTGGGGCAAGCTGCGCGGCGCGGGCGGCCCCATGCAGCTCGTCGACCTGCCCGGCACCTACAGCCTGAACGCGCTCAGCGACGAGGAGCGCGTCGCCCGCCGTTTCCTGCTCGACGAGAAGCCGGACGTGGTGGTGGACGTGATCGACAGCTCCAACCTGGAGCGCAACCTCCACCTGGCCGTGCAGCTCATGGAGCTCGACGTCAACCTGGCCCTCGTGCTCAACATGGCCGACATGGCGCGGGAGCAGGGGCAGGTGCTCGACCTCCAGCGCCTGAGCGAACTCACCGGCGCGCCGGTGGTGGAGACCGTCGGGCACAAGGGCGGCGGCGTGGACGAGCTGAAACAGGCCCTGCGCGCGGCGGCCGCCGGCAGCTCGGAGCCCCGCCGGGTGGACTACGGCGACGACCTCGAGGGGGAAATCACCACGCTCGCCGAGATGTTCGCGGATCTCGAGGGCCTGCGCTTCTCGCCGCGCTACGCGGCGATCAAGCTCCTGGAGGGCGATCTCGAGGTGACCGCGGCCGTCGAGGGCCTGCACGCCGATCGTCAGGAGCTCCAGGCTCACCTGAGCCATGTGATCGAGCGGATCACCCGCAAGTACAACGATGCGCCCGCGGTGCTCATCGCCGACCGCCGCTACGGCTTCGCCGCCGGCATCGCGCGCGAGGTCACGCGCCGGCCGCCCCGCACCGACCGCATCACCGAGAGCGAGAAGGTGGACGCCGTCCTCACCCACCGCTTTCTCGGCCTGCCGATCTTCCTGCTGTTCATGTACGGTCTCTTCTGGCTCACCTTCACCCTGGGCACGCCCCTCATGGACGGCATCGACGCCCTCTTCGGCATGCTCGCCGACGGCGCCAACGCCGGCTGGCCCGCGGGCCGCGCCGAGTGGTTGCGCTCGCTCATCGTGGACGGCATCATCGGCGGCGTCGGCGGCGTGCTGGTGTTCCTGCCCAACATCGTCCTGCTGTTCCTCGGCATCAGCATTCTCGAGGACACGGGCTACATGGCCAGGGCCGCGTTCATCATGGACCGCGTGATGCACCGCTTCGGCCTGCACGGCAAGAGCTTCATCCCGATGCTGATCGGCTTCGGCTGCACCGTGCCGGCCATCATGGCCACGCGCGCGCTGCCCAGCCGCCGCGACCGCATCGTGACCATGTTGATTCTGCCCTTCATCTCCTGCGGGGCGCGGCTGCCGATCTACCTGCTGCTGATTCCCGCCTTCTTCCCGCGGAGCTGGCATACGCCGGTGCTGTTCGGGCTCTACATGCTGGGGATCCTGCTCGGCCTCGTGATGGCGCGGATCCTGAGCGCGAGCATGCTGGCCGGCCAGGAGACGCCTTTCGTCATGGAGCTGCCGCCCTATCGCCGTCCCACCGGGCGCAGCGTGGGCATCCACATGTGGCAGCGCTCCTGGATGTACCTGCGCAAGGCGGGCACGATCATTCTCGTGATCTCCGTGCTGCTGTGGGGGCTCATGAGCTTTCCGCGGCCGGCGGAGTACCGGGTGGATCGCGAAGCCGCCGCCGCCGGGCAGAGCCTGAGCGCCGAGGAACTCGAGGCGGCCCGCGCGGGCGAAGCCCTCGAGTACTCGATCGCCGGTCGTCTCGGTCGCGCCCTCCAGCCGGTGATGGCCCCCCTGGGCTTCGACTGGCGCATCAACACCGCCTTCCTGGGCGCCTTCGCGGCGAAGGAGGTGTTCGTCGCGCAGCTCGGGATCATCTTCTCCCTGGGCGAGGTCGACGAGCACTCCACGGGCCTGCGCGACGAACTGAAACGCGCCTACACGCCGCTGCAGGGGTTATCCGTGTTGATTTTCGCGCTTCTGGCCACGCCCTGCATGGCCACCTTCGCGATCACGCGCAGGGAGTCGGGGCGCTGGGGCTACGCCCTGCTGCAGTGGGCGGGCCTGACCGGCATGGCCTATCTGCTCGCGCTGGCCGTATTCCAGTTGGGATCTTTGCTGGGCTTCTGAGCCGTCTTCCCCTCGATTTTTGACAGAATTCTGATCAGTTCCTGATATGGCAGGGATGATCTGCTATACTATAATTGGACCCCTATTCTGTGAGAATTCCGGAAATGCTTGATTCGCAACGGGAGGCAGACATGCTGAAGGGGAGAATCCGGGAGATCCTTTCTCTGCTCGTGCTGATCGCATTGATGACGGTGGTCGCGGGCGGCGTCCTCGCCCACGAGTCGAACGGCTCCACACCGGCGCCCGTCCTGGGAACATCCATGGCGCCGGCCTCCGACTCCGATCGCACCGACCTGTTCAACGAGGGTTTCGAGGGCAGCTTTCCGCCCGCGGGCTGGGAAGTGATCAATCTGGGCAACACCCACACCTGGGCGCAGACCAGCTCCAAGGCCCACAGCGGCACCTACAGCGCGTGGGTGAACTACGGAGTCCAGGGCACGAGCCAGGACGAGTGGCTCGTCCTGCCGGCGATCGACCTCTCAACCGTCGGCGCGGCCTACCTCGAGTTCTACGAGGATCAGGCCTACTGGCCCGGCTACGGCGAGCATCACTACATCGCGGTCAGCACCACCAGCCAGACCGACACGGCCTCCTTCACGACACTCGTGGACTGGACGCCCGCCAATCACAGCATCGACGAGGGCTTCGCGGGGGATCCCGTCACCGTGAGCCTGCTGGACTACGTGGGGGAGTCGGTGGTGTACGTCGCCTTCCGCTACACCGGCTCCTACGCCGACGACTGGTACATCGACGACGTGCGTATCTATGAGCCCTTCGCCCACGACATCGCCGTGCTGTCGATCAGCCCCGACGACGAGCAGTGCGTCGACGGCCAGCTCATCGGCCCCGAGGTGGTCGTGGAGAACAAGGGCGCCAACCTCGAGGACATCGGCCTGGTGCTGACGATTCACGAGTCCGGCGTCGAGGTGTACAACGAGGGAGTGAACATGCAGCTCGACGTCGGCGAGCAGCAGACCGTGGCCATGCCCGGCTTCTTCGTCACCGCCGGCAACTACTACGAGTTCGAGGCCACCTCCATCCTGGCCACGGACATGGACACCAGCAACGACACCGCGCAGAGTACCTGCGACAGCTACACGCAGGTCCACGTGCCCCTGGGCTGGATGCACACCAACGCTGGATGTAGCTACTGTGCGCCCGCTGAGGACTACTTCGACGCTTGGCTACCCGGGCAGGGTGATGATGTCGCAATGATCCGGGTTCATACCTGGTGGCCCAACGGCGGCGACATCCTCTACCTGCACAACGCCGCACAGAACCAGACGCTGGTGCCGCAGTGGGGCTACGACTACACGCCGCACTTCTGGCTGGACGGCGTCCAGGACTGCGGCTCCACCTCGGCCCAGTACACGACGCTGTTCGAGCAGCGGAAGAGCATACTGAGCCCCGGCTGCATCGACCTCACCTGGCGTCCGGGCGACAGCACCGCCGTGGCCTGCGTGAACGTGAAGGAGCCGCTGAACCCGGCGGGCGACTACCGTCTGAAGGTCTGCATCACCGAGGACGACTACTACTTCGCCGGCGGCAATGGCCACAACACGCACCATCAGGCCCTGCGCCGCATGCTGCCCACCGAGGCCGGCCTGGTCGTGAGTCCGACCGTCGGCCCCCAGAGCTTCGAGGTGCCGGTGACGATTCCGGCCTACTGGACCGAGGCCAATCTCAACGTGACCGCCTTCCTCCAGGACGAGACGAGCTGGCGCGTCTGGCAGGCGAGCACGGGCGACACCGAGGAACTCGTGGGGCAGGTGGCGATCGATCCCCCCGTCAGCTCCGTGAATACCGACGATCAACTGGTGCTGGCCGTCGACATCACACCCGCCCAGGGCGGCGTGAAGAGCGTGGATCTCACCTTCGACTTCGACGAGACCTACGTGCGCCTCGACTCGATAACGGCCGGCGAGTGGGCCACCACCTCGGGCCTGACCTTTATCTTCACGGACCACACGCCCACCGACGACACCGTGGCCCACTTCGACCTGAGCTTCACCGACGGCGTCGTGGCCGATCCCGGCACCGTGGCCTACTGCCACTTCACCGGCGTCGGTACCGCGGACGGCGCCATGGCCCTGCCCTTCACCGGCAACTCGGTACTGGACGTGAACGACACCCCGCTCGGCTTCGTCACGAGCAGCGGCGATTCGATGTACGTCGTCTACGATCCCACGCCGGCCGGGGACGCTGAGGCGCCGGCGCTGCTGCGCCTTGTGGGCAACGCGCCCAACCCGTTCAACCCATCGACCATGATCCGCTTCGATCTGCCCGAGCCGGGCCGCTGGAACGTGTCGATCTACGACGTCGAGGGACGTCTGCAGCGCGTGCTGCTGAACGAGGAGTGGCCGGCCGGTCGCCACGAGCTGCAGTGGGACGGTCGTGACGACCGCGGCGAGTCCCTGGGCAGCGGCGTCTATCTGGTGCGCGTGAGCGGCGCGGCGGGGAATGTTTGTGGGAAGATGCTGCTCCTGAAATAGCTCGGTCAGGGTTCACGTCGCTTCACTTCGCCTCGAAGACTCGGCTCAGAGGCGCTCCTTAGAACCCTTCCCTCGCAGAAGACCCCCCGCCGGATTCGGCGGGGGGTCTTTGGTTTTTATGAGTCCCCCCGGGGGGACGGTTTGTCGGCGGAGCGAAGTTCCCCGCAAAGCGCCTCTCGTCCGTGCGAAGCGTGCGGGGAACTTCGCGGAGCCTTTAGTTCGTGCTGCACCCCACCGAGATCGTGCCGGTGCCGTTGGCGATCGGATCACCGGAACCGTCGAAGACGGTGTAGTCCGCCGAGGGTGTGCCATCATACACAATGCTCATCGTGTAGGGAGTCATCGTGTACAGGATCTCACCCGTCGGGCAGCCGCCGCCCTCGGGCATGGTGACGTGGTCGGGCGCCACGGTCTCCCAGGTGGACATGTACGTGGCTGCGGACAGGCCCGCGAGGGTGGCTTCGTAGGAGAAGCCGCCGCCGCCCTCGATCGTGAGGGTGCCGCCGCCCATGCCCGTGACGTCGACGTCGAAGTCGTAGTCCGCCTCGACGGTTGCTCCGCTATCGTTCCTGAGCATGTTCAGGTCGAGAATGATGTTGGCCATGTCCGCGAGATCGGTGTCCTCGACGGGCGTGCCGTCGTCGAAGAACTGGGCGCGGATGAACCCCTCCCAGGTTGTGTCGCCGTCGACATCGTCGAGATCACGGTAGTAGGCCTGCTCGTCCTCATCCCAGAAGTAGTCGTCGTCCCGCGCCGGGCCGAACCCGCCGGCCGCCGCGATCGCGGAGTTGATGACGAACTCGCTCTGCAGCGTCGCGGTGGGGACACCGATGGTCACGGCGGTCTCGGCACTGAAGGCGGTACCGGAGTCGCCGTCGCCGTCGTCGTCATCGCCGCCGAGACAGCCGACACTGCCGAAGGCCATAACTCCGATGAGTGCGACCGCGAAGAGCGAGCGCAAGAAGGTGGTCATCTTCATTCGAGATCCTCCTGATATTAGATCCGAGCCGTGATGTGACGGAACGGAATCTTGGGGGTTGCAGGTTCTGAACGCACCAAGCTTCGGCCAAGCCCGGCGACGAAGCAAGTCATGATGTCGTGTGGGCCGCAGAATACGTCAGATGGAGTAGCGCACGGTAAACGGTCGCTTACCGCGTGGCCAGGGAGAGCTTCCGCGGTCCGAAGGCCGCGAAGATCTCCTTGTAGGTGCGGAACTCGATCTCAGGACGGCGATTGCGCAGCTCCTCCACGACTTCGCACAGGAGGTCGAGGTTCGCCTCCGACCTGAGATAGCGGTGGTGGAGCCGCCAGCCGAAAACGTCCTGTCGGCTGCTCGTCTTCTCGTAGCGGTTCATGAGCCGGCTCAGGGTGCGGATCTCGCCGCTCGTGTCGCCGTGGTTTTCGGTGAAGTCGATCGCCCAGTCCACCGCGAAGGTGTTCGTGCCGGGGTGGATGGCCAGGTGATGGCTCACGTGTCGGGAGCCGATCTGGCCTCGCTTCGTCATGCGTCCGAGGTGCTGGAGCATCGCCGCGGAGAAGTCGGTGTCCCGTCGACAGCTGATGACCAGGTAGCCCAGATCCTCGATGGCCCGCAGGGTGCCGCGGTTGTAGTGCTCGTAGGGAAAGCTGATGCAGCGGAACCATCGGTCGCCGAAGCGGTCGTCCATGATCCGCATGCCGCGCTCGAGATCTTCGTACTGCTCGCGGGAGCTGCGCTTGCCGCCGAACTCGCCCCGGTCGTGGCGCACGTGGTTGTAACCGTGCTGGGTGATCTCGAGCAGGCGGCCGTGCTCGGCCTTGCGCTCGTTCAGCCAGGACGCGCACTCGTCGGTGAGGTTGCCCGGCTCCACGGCGTGGATCACCGGCACGTCCAGGCTCCAGAGCCGTTCGCTCACCGCGATGAGCTCGGGCGTGAGTTCGTTCACGTCGTCGTTGCGGAAAAAAGTGATGGGCGGCCTGCCCCCCGATGCCGTTCCTGCCTGCATACGTATCACCCTCCGCGAATCACGCGTTCGTAGTAATCGCCGGCGCGGTCGACGAGGCTGCTCATGGAGTAGCGCGCCTCGAGGATCTCCCGGCCCCGTCGTCCCATCATTTCCGCAAGCGGAAGATTTTGCAAGAGTTCATGGATCCGAGCCGCGATGGCCTCGGCCTCCTGCACCGGAACCAGGTAGCCGTTCTCACCGTCGGTCACCAGCTCGCCGTTGCCGCCCACGTCGGTGGCGATGACCGGCAGCCCGCTGGCCATCGCCTCCAGGATGGTGTTCGACAGTCCCTCGCTGCGGCTCGTGAGCAGGGCCAGATCCGCGGCGGCGAGCAGGCGCGGCACGTCGAAGCGTTCGCCGGCGAGCCAGATGCCGGGGTCGGGGTCGGTCTCGAGCAGGGCCCGCAGCCTGCCGTGCTCCGGGCCGCCGCCCACCAGCCAGAACTGCGCGTCGGGCCGTTGTCCGCGCACGCGTCGGGCCACATCGATGAAGAGGTCGGGATTCTTGATCGGCTGCAGCCTCGCCACCATGATCACCACCGGCGTGTCCGCCGCGAGGCCCCGCTCGGCGCGGATCTCGGCTCTGGCCTCGGCGTCGGCCCCGAACAGGTTCTCGTCGACCCCGTTCGGCAGTAGCCCGTGGCGGGCGCCCCCGCACTCGTGCAGCCGCCCCAGGTGCGCGCGCCGACCGCCTCTGGAGTTGTGGAGGATCAGCGTCGTGGCCGGGGAGAGCAGACGGTCGACGAAGGTATCGCCGGGGCCGGCCCCGAAACCCATGTCGCGGAAACCCGCCACCATCGGCGCGTTCGCGCTCAGCGCGCCGGCCAGACGGCCGACATGGTTGCCCTTGAGGAGCCAGGTCTGGATGAGATCCGGACGCCACTCGCGGATCAGGCGCGTGATCTCCAGGAGCTGGCCGGCGGCGCCGCCCGTGTGCCTTCGGTCCACCTCGAACACCGTGCAGCCGATCTCCCGGAAATCCGGAATCAGCACGCCGCCGGCGATCAGGCTGACGACGGCGTTCTCGAAGCGATCTCGCGGCATGAGTCGGCACAGGTTGAAGAGCTGCCGTTCCGCCCCGCCGACGATGAGCTGGGTGATGACGTGCAGGACGCGATTGGGTCGGGAGTCGGGCATGCGGACGGAGTTCCCTGAATTGCGAGGTGATTGCTGCGACAGGCGCAGTGTAGCCGCTGCCCGGGGGGCCGCAAGGGATTTTGCGCGCAGTTCGCGCCGCGCGCTTCAGACGGTCTTGTTCGCGGCGCTGCGCCGGTCGAGCGTGTAGAAGCTGTCCACGATCAGGGTGGCGGCCTGCTCGGGCTTCATCCGCTCGATGTTCACGATGAGGTCGTAGTGCTCCATCTCCTGTCCCGCGGCGAGGAAGTGGGTGCGCAGGAAGTCGCGCCGCTGCTCGTCGAGGCGGCGCAGCTCGCGGCTGGCCTCGCTCACCGACAGCTCGTGAGCCTCGCCCAGGTTGGAGATGCGGTGCGAGCTGGGGGCGTTCACCAGCACCCGCAGCCCGGCCTCGGGCGGCAGGATGAAGTTGGCCCCGCGGCCCAGGATCACGGCGTTGCCGTGGAGGGCGATGGTCATCAGCACCCGCTTGAGATGGCGCAGGTAGGCCATGTGCCCCATGGAGCTGGTGTCCAGGGCGGTCTGGATCCAGTCGTTCATGGTGTTCTGGACGCGCTCGTCGAGGCTGGACACGAACTTGCCGAGGGTCTTGGCGTCCTGGGCGATGAAGTCCACGATCTCGCGATCGAAGAGCACCCAGCCCAGGCGCTCGGCGCAGAGCTGCGCGACCTCGTCGCCCCTGCTGAAGGGCAGGCGGCTGATGCTGAGGTAGGGGCCGAGTTCCTCGATTCCGGCGCTCTCCTCGCGACTCCGCCGTACGTTGACCTCCTTCCGGATCTCCCACATTTGCAGGTGCTTGCCGACGATCTTGTCGAGATTCGGACTGCGGTAGCTCTTCATTGCGTCCTCCTGGCCTTACCTTGAGTTTAATCGCGGTCGTGAAGTCGGCAAGTCCGGCGGCTTTCGTCCTTTATCATCCCCGGCTGCGCGATTAGGATCTCGGGAGTATCCGGTACGTGAGGGGAGCCCCCGATGGCCAAGGATGTCCTGCCCAGCGCATTCAGCTTCTCCGGTTTCGACCGGCTCATGCCCTTTCGCATTCGCGACATCCTCCTGGTCTCCAGCCTCTATGATTCCTTCGTCATCGAGCAGGACGGGCGGCTCACGGAACTGCTGCTCGGCGAGTACGCCCAGCTCAACCTGAGCTACGCCCCGCTGGTCACGCGGGTCTCCTCGGGCGAGCAGGCCCTGGCCCGTCTCCAGGACGGGCGCTTCGACCTGGTCATCACCATGACCCGCCTCGGCGACATGGAAGTGCGCGACTTCGGCCGCCGGATCAAGAAGCTGCACCCCGATCTGCCCGTGGCCTGTCTCGTCTACAACACGCGGGAGATCGCGCTGATCGGCGAGCAGGAGCTCAAGCCGGACATCGAGCGCGTGTTCGCCTGGCGCGGCGACTCGCGGATCCTGCTGGCCATCATCAAGTGCATCGAGGATCAGATGAACGCGGCGGCCGACACCTTCGAGGGGTCGGTGCGCTGTATCCTGCTGGTGGAGAACTCGGTGCGCTTCTTCTCGGCCTACCTGCCGATCATCTACACCGAGCTGATGCGCCAGACCCAGAACCTGATGGCCGACGGCATCGACGTCATGGACAAGCTGCTGCGCATGCGCGCGCGGCCGAAGATCCTGCTGGCCGAGACCTACGAGGAAGCGCTGCAGCTCTACGAATCCTACAACGACTACATGCTCTGTATGATCACCGACGCGGGCTTCAATCGCGGGGGCGAGCTCGACCCCATGGCCGGCGTGGAGCTGATTCGCCACGTGAAGCGGGAAGACCCCGACCTGCCGGTGCTCATGCAGTCGTCCGACGAGAGCCGCGCGCGCGAGGCGCACGCCCTCGGCGTGGGATTTCTGCACAAGGGCTCGCCGACCCTGCTCAACGACCTGCGCAGGTTCATGAAGGCGAGCCTCGGCTTCGGCGAGTTCATCTTCATGCTGCCCAACGGCACCGAGGTGGGGCGCGCGAGCGACCTCACCGCCATGAGCCGCCTGCTGAAGGAGGTGCCGGCCGACTCGATCCACTACCACGCGCGGCGCAACCATTTCTCCAACTGGTTCATGGCGCGCACGGAGTTCGAGCTGGCCATGCGCCTGCGGCCGGTGAAGGTGAGCCAGTTCGCCGACAGCGAGGCCCTGCGCAGCTACCTGCGCGACACGCTGCGGGAGTACCGCGAGCTGGTGCGCCGCGGGCGGGTGGCGGACTTTTCCCGCGCCCACTTCGACACGAGCAGCAGCTTCGTGCGCATCGGCGAGGGATCGCTCGGGGGCAAGGGCCGCGGCCTCGCCTTCGTGAACGCCCTGCTCACCCGCTACGACTTCAAGGAGCGCTTTCCCGACCTGCGCGTGTTCGTGCCCGAGAGCGCCGTGCTGGCCACCGGCGTCTTCGACGAGTTCATGGACGAGAACGGCCTTCTGGGCAAGGCGCTCGGCGACCTGCCGGACGAGGAGATCGCCGAGGCCTTCGTGCGCTCGCGTCTGCCCCTGGACGTGGTGGACGACCTCGTGGCCTTCCTCGACGAGGTGCGCTACCCCCTGGCCGTCCGCTCCTCGAGCCTGCTCGAGGACAGCCAGCACCAGCCCTTCGCCGGCGTCTACACGAGCCACATGCTGCCGAACAACCATCCCGACGACGACGTGCGCCTGGAGCAGCTCTGCCACGCCGTGAAGCTGGTCTACGCCTCCACCTACTTCCGCAACGCCAAGGCCTACCTGCGCGGCACGCCCAACCGCATCGAGGAGGAGAAGATGGCGGTGATCATCCAGCGGATGGTGGGCGACGCGCACGGGGATATCCTCTACCCCTGCGTGGCCGGCGTGGCTCAGTCCTACAATTTCTATCCGGTCTACGGCGAGAAGCCCGAGGAGGGCTCCGCCTCGGTGGTGCTGGGTCTGGGCAAGAGCGTGGTGGAGGGCGGGCGCTCGCTGTGGTTCTCGCCGAAACACCCGCGCCACCTGCCCCAGTTCGGCACGACCGACGACTACCTGCGCTTCTCCCAGCGCGAGTTCTGGGCCCTCGACCTGAGCCGTCCGGAGGTGTTCGCGCGGGCCGACGGCAACGCGGGCCTCGTCTGCATGGATCTCGAGCGCGCCGAGGCCGACGGCACCCTGGCCGCCGTGGCCTCCACCTACATGCCCGACAACGACGCGGTGTACGACGGCATCTCGCGGCCCGGCGTGCGTCTGGTGACCATGGCCGGCGTGCTCAAGACGAGCATGTTCCCCTTGCCGGAGCTCCTGCAGGACATCCTCGAGCTGGGCAGCCGCGGCATGGCCGCGCCGGTGGAGATCGAGTTCGCGGCCGGGCCCAAGGCGCGGGAGGGCCGGCCGGCGGAGTTCGCAGTGCTGCAGATCCGGCCCATGGTGGTGGGGCGCGAGGAGATCGACCTCGACAGGCGGGTGGACGACCCCGAGCGCGTGATCGTCTACTCCGAATCGGTGCTGGGCAACGGCGCCGTGGAGAACCTGACGGACATCGTGTACGTGAGGCCCGACACCTTCGACCGCGGCTACACGCCCGAGGTGGCCCTGGAGCTGCGCTACCTCAACGAGCGACTTCAGCGCGAGGGCACGCACTACCTGCTCATCGGCCCCGGGCGCTGGGGTTCCCGCGACCGCTGGCTGGGGATTCCCGTGGACTGGGCGGACATCAACTGGGCGCGCATGATCGTGGAGACGGAGATGGAGGACATCGTGGTGGAGCCCAGCCAGGGCAGCCACTTCTTCCACAACCTCATGAGCTACGAGGTGGGCTACTTCACCGCGCACGCGGGCAAGACGGGCGCGAAGGTGGACTGGGACTGGCTGCTCGCGCAGCCCCACGCCGAGGAGACCGAGTACCTGCGCCACGTGCGTCTTGCCAGGCCCCTGCGGATCTACATGGACGGCCGCGACGGCCGCGGGGCGGTGCTGCGGCCCTGATCGACCCGCGCGGGCAACTCAGCGGGACGGCTTGCCGGCGGCCCTCCGCAGCTTTCTCCGCAGCGCGTGGCGGTAGGAATCGCGGATGAACACGTGCCGCTTGCCGTCCACGACGACGCGGTCTCCCAGCTTGCAGATCGTATGCAGACCCTCGGAGAAGGGCCCGTCCGGGTCGGGGGCGAGCGTGCTCACCTTCTCTTCCTCGAACTGCGTTTCCGTGAGCCGCAGAACTCGATGGAACGCGATCGCGCCACCGTAGGTGTTCGTGCTGTCCTGCCCGGGGCGGATGAGCGTGCCCTCGTGCATGAAGGGGGTGCCCGCCGGACGGCTGGAGCGGACGTCGCACTTGACCGGATTGCCCGCGTGGGCGCGCCAGGGGCCGATGAGCTCGGGCGCCCAGAAGATGTGGAGCTTGGTCAGGGAGCCGTGGTCGGCGTCCGTGCAGAACATCCACCACTTGCCGTCGTGCTCCAGGACGGTGGCGTCCAGTGCGGCGAAATCGTCGATCAGCGTCTCCACGTGCTCCCAGCGGTCGGGGAACTCCACGGCCCGGAGCAGGCGCACCTGGCGCAGGCGGTGGGTTTCCGGGATGCAGTAGATCTCGCCGTCGTGCTCGAAGAGGTAGGGATAGGACATGTGCACGCCGAGGTCCAGGCAGGGGCGCAGGGGGCCGAAGCCGCCGGCGTCGTCGCTCTCGCAGCAGGAGATGGTGCCGTTGCGCCGGGCGTGGTCGTAGTCCTCGAGCAGGATGGTCGTCCGCCCCTCGCGCTCCAGGGCGAAGGCGTCGGCGCTGAACCAGCGGCGATTCCGGGGCGTCAACCACCGCACCTCGCCGACCCGGTCGCGGTGGAGGAACGAGGCGATGGGCGCGTCGACGATGCCCACATTCCACTGTTCCGCCCGGAACAGGTTCTCCCACTGCTTGACGAGACGGTTGCGCAGCATCAGGAGCAGGAAGCGGATCATCTGATGATCCCTGGGTCGATACACGATGGGAGCGGTCGATCGGGTGGGCGGGTCGTCGACGTAATCGGCCGCGCCCGCGAGCAGATCTCCGCACACCTTCGCCGGCCAGTCGGTGCTGCCCATCAGCACCGCGTTGATGTTCTCCGGATAGGATGTGCGGATGGTGCGGAAGAAGCCCCGCTGCAGGATGACTCCGCCGTCGAGCCGATTGGTGAGCCGTTGCAGTACGGCGCCGCTGATCTTGTCGCCGTGAAAGATCTCCCAGAAGCCGGGGGGCATGCCGCGATACCTGTCGACGTCGTCGTGATGGAAGGACCAGACGCCGTAGCGCGGGGTCTTGAGGATCTCGCCCCGCAGGATGCCGAAGCCGAAGCGCAGGAGAAAGTCGACGCCGGAGGCGCGCACGGCCTCGAGGTCGGCGGCGGGAAAGTGCTGGGAGAACCGGCCGCGACGTTCGGGGCGGCAGTTCAGTTTGGGAATGTTCGCCAGTCGCTCGGAGACGTCCTCCACCACGAAGGCCGGCGCGGGCCTGCGCGCGCCCAGGCGACGGAAGAGGCCCCAGAGAAAGTGCCCGTTGCGCAGGGTGCGGAGCTTGGTGCGCCAGCCGGTGGGCGGAGGCGGCTCCTCGTTGAGGACCACGAGCTCCAGCGACACGCCGTCCACGGCCATGAGCTGCTCGAGGCAGCGGACCTGCCACCGTGCCAGGGTCAGGCCGTCGCAGAGCAGGCCGAAGCGCAGGGAGGTGGGTTGTTCGGCCAAGGGAGCTCCTTTCCCGATCCGGATTCCGAGCGATCGCGCGGCGACCCCGAAGCGTCACACCATAGCACTCCCCGTGTTTTTTGTGGAGAACGGGCTGGAAGGGGGCACGAAAAAAGCCGGGATGCGAAGGCATCCCGGCTCGAACGTCTGATGTCGCGGCGCCGAAGCGCCGATTCGGAAACCTACACCACGCCCTGGTCGAGCATGGCGTCGGCGACCTTGATGAAGCCCGCGATGTTCGCGCCCTTCACGTAGTCGACGTGGTCACCCTCGGTGCCGTACTTCACGCAGGCGGAGTGGATGTCCTTCATGATCTGATGGAGACGGCCGTCGACCTCGTCGCGGGTCCAGTTGATCCGCATGGAGTTCTGGCTCATCTCCAGGCCGCTGGTGGCCACGCCGCCGGCGTTGGCCGCCTTGCCCAGACCGTAGAGGATCTTGGCGTTCTGGAACACGTCGATGGCGCCCGGCTCGCTCGGCATGTTCGCGCCCTCGCTGACGCAGATGCAGCCGTTGTCCACCAGGATCTTCGCCTCCTCGGCGTTGATCTCGTTCTGGGTCGCGCTGGGCAGGGCCACGTCGCACTTGACGTCCCAGGGACGCTTGCCCTCGACGTACTCGCCGCCGAACTTGTCGACGTACTCGCTGATGCGGCCGCGCTTCACGTTCTTGAGCTCCATCACCCAGGACAGCTTCTCGCGGTCGATGCCCTCGGGATCGTGGATGTAGCCGCCGGAGTCGGACAGGGTGACGACCTTGCCGCCCAGGTCCAGGACCTTCTCGGTGGCGTACTGGGCCACGTTGCCGGAACCGGACACGGTGCAGATCTTGCCCTTGAGGCTGTCGCCCTTGTGGTTCAGCATCTCTTCGGCGAAGTACACCTGGCCGTAACCGGTGGCCTCGGGACGGATGAGGCTGCCGCCCCAGTTCATGCCCTTACCGGTGAGAACGCCGGTGAACTCGTTGCGCAGACGCTTGTACTGGCCGAACAGGAAGCCGATCTCGCGGCCGCCCACGCCGATGTCGCCCGCGGGCACGTCGGTGTTCGGGCCGATGTGGCGCTGGAGCTCGGTCATGAAGCTCTGGCAGAAGCGCATCACTTCATTGTCGCTCTTGCCCTTGGGATCGAAGTCCGAACCGCCCTTGCCGCCGCCCATGGGCAGGGTGGTGAGGCTGTTCTTGTAGACCTGCTCGAAGGCCAGGAACTTCAGGATGCCCAGGTTCACGGTGGGGTGGAAGCGCAGGCCGCCCTTGTAGGGGCCGATGGCGCTGTTCATCTCGATGCGGAAGCCGCGGTTCACCTGAACCTCGCCCTTGTCGTCCAGCCAGGGCACACGGAACATGAGCACGCGCTCGGGCTCCACCATGCGCTCAAGGATCTTCGCTTCCTTGTACTGAGGGTTCTCTTCGATGAATTCCCAAACGGACTCCACGACCTCGCGAACGGCCTGGTGGAATTCCTTCTGCTCGGGATTCTTGGCGATGACGCCTTCCATGAAACGATCGACGGACATCGCGATCTCCTTTTTTTGACGTCTAAGGGCTGTGGTTGGTTGGTTCCGGGATACCCCGGCAACGAAGGAAGTAAGGGAGAAGATCCGGGTTATGCAAGAGTAGAGGGTCCTGATTTTGGGCATGGCCCGGGAAAGAAGAAGCCAGGCCGCGCGAAACGTCGACCTGGCTTCGTAGATCCCTGAAAAATCCCGAGTTAGACCTTTTTGAGCCCTCGCTCCAGGTCGGCGATGATGTCGTCCGGGTGCTCCCCGCCCACGTTCAGGCGGATCAGGTTCGGCGGCACGTCGGCCATGGCGCGCGCCTGTTCGCCCTGCTGCTGGTGGGTGCTGATGGCGGGGATCGTGGCCACGGACTTGATGCGCCCGAGGTCGGTGGCGCGCCAGATCATCTCGAAGGCGTCGAACATCCTGCGCGCCTCGTCGCCGCCGCCCTTCACGCGGAAGCTCATGAGGTGGCCGTAGCGGTTCACCGGCTCGCCGCCGGTTTCTAGCTCCGAGTCCACCAGCTTCATGTACTTGCTCGCCACGGTATGGCGGGGATTGCTCGGCAGGCCCAGGTAGTCCACGCGCTCGATCTTGGGATGGCTCTCGAGGAACTCGGCCACCTTCTGGCTGGTCTGGCTCACCAGGTCCACCTTGCTGCGCAGGGTGCGCATGTCGTTCAGGATCATGCTCGCGTGCAGCGGGTTCATGCTGGGCCCGTTGTCGCGGTAGGGCAGGAACTTCACCCAGGTGGCGAAGTCGGCGTTCATGTCCGGGTCGTCGATGTTCGACACGATGTCCTTGCGGGCCACCAGCACGCCGCCCACGCCCATGCCGCTCGAGGTCATGGTCTTGCTCACCGAGTGCACGACGATGTCCGCGCCGTGGGCCAGCGGCCGCATGAGCGCCGGCGTGGCGACGGTGGCGTCCACGATGAGCGGGATGCCGTGGGAGTGCGCGAGGTCGGCGAGCGACTGCAGGTCCACGAAGCTGATCGTCGGATTGCTGGGCAGCTCGACGTAGAGGAAGCGCGTGTCCGCGTCGATGCGGTCGGCCCAGGCCTCGATGT
The DNA here is from genome assembly GCA_964399495.1 of uncultured bacterium. GTDB lineage: Bacteria > Krumholzibacteriota > Krumholzibacteriia > JACNKJ01 > JACNKJ01 > CAYNQX01. The sequence goes on along the minus strand of CAYNQX010000015.1, from coordinate 2,746 downwards.
TCGCGACGTCCGAGATCCAGCGCACCTCGTGGCCGCGGTCCTTGTCGCGGCGAATCGAGAACTGCTGGAAGGTGCCGCCGTAGACGTGGCAGGAGGAGACGAAGTTCATCTTCTCGGCGGGGTCGCTCGTGCGCTTCACGAGGAAGGGATCCACCGCCGCCATGATCGCCGCCATGCCGCTCGAGGTCACGACCGCGCTGGCGTCCACGCCCGTCTTGTAGCTCTCCAGCAGCGCGAGCATCCACTCCAGGTAGTAGGTGGTGGGATTTGCGATGCGCGCGTAACACCAGTTGGGAATCAGGTAGGCGAGCCCCGCCTCCATCTCGTCCGAGTCGGCGTAGTGCTGGCTCGTGGAGAGGTAGGCCGGTTCGATGATGGAGCCCTGGTTGCGCTCGAGGGCCTCCTTCATCGTGTAGAGGCCGTGCACGGAGATGGTGTCGAAGCGGCAGTTCTTCATGCGCTCGATCGCCTCGGCGCGCTCCGCCATGATCTCCTTGCCGCGCTCCACGTAGGCCATGACGCCGGAGTTGTACTGGGTGGTGTCGGTGGACATGTTCGCCTCCTGCCGGATGGGATGGTCGATATCAGTAAACCAGCGCGATTCGGGAAAGGCAAGCCCCGACGCCACAAAATACGGTCGCCCGTGGCCTATGCCGAACGAAATTAGGAATCAAGGCGGAATACCTAACGATATTGCGTACATTTCCACCCAATGCTTGACGCCGCGCATGGGGATCGGCACCATGGGGAGTTGCCGGTCCTGAACGCACTCTCCGTGCGCCGAAGCCGGTGGGATCTCGATTTGGGGGAGACACGATGGAAGTACTGGAAAGCGGACTGGGCGAGCTGCTGCAGGCGCCCGACATCGACAGCCTGCGCCGCTGGAATCGCGATCACAAGTCCATGGCGTTGGAGACCAAGCTCTGTAGTGAGAGCGAAGCTGTGCGGCGATGCATCGACGACGGCGACTACATCGGCTTCGAGCTATACGGTACCTGTCGCGCGCCGATGAGCATCGTGCGCGAGATCGTGCGCCAGGGTCGCGACAACCTGCGGCTCGTGGGCCAGGGTCTGCAGGACGTCGACTTCCTCGTGGCCGCCGGCATGGTGGACGCGATGGATATCACCTACAACGCCTACGAGGTGCACGGCCTCTCGAACGTGCTGCGGCGCGCCGTGGAGAAGAAGGGCCTGAAGCTCGTGGAGTGGAGCAACGCAGGGATAGCCTGGCGCTTCAAGGCCGCGGCGATGGGCCTGCCCTTCCTGCCGATCAAGAGCATGCTGGGCACCGACACCTTCACCCGCTCGGCGGGCAAGGTGGTGGAGGACCCGTTCGGAAACGGCAAGGTGATGCTGCTGCCCGCCCTGGTGGTGGACTGCGCGATCATCCACGTGCACCGCGCCGACCGGTTCGGCAACTGCCAGCTCGACGGCATCAGCGGCTTCGCGCTCGAGATCGCCCGCGCCAGCAAGAAGGTGCTGATCAGCGCCGAGGAGATCGTGGACACCGACGAGATCCGCCGCTACCCCGAGCGCAACGTGATTCCCTACTTCAGCGTGGACGCCGTCGTGCACGCCCCCTTCGGCAGCCACCCCGGCGAGATGCCCTACCTCTACGGCCGCGACGAGCCGGGCATCATGGAGTTCCTGAAGGACTCCAAGACCGAGGAGAGCACCCAGGCGCACCTGGACCGGTACATGAGAGACGTGCCGAACCACGAGGCCTACCTGGAACTGATCGGCGGCGAGGCCAAGATGGCCGAGCTGCGTGAACTTGCGGTGGGGAGGTAATGGCATGAGCGAGCGATACAACGGAACCGAACTGCTGATCTGCCTCTCCGCCCGCGTCATGGAAGACCGCTCCAGCGCCTTCATCGGCACCGGCGTGCCCATGCTGGCCGCGGCCCTCGCCAAGCGGCTCTACGCGCCCGACCTCGTGAGCGTGTTCGAGTTCGGCGGCATCGGCTCGAGCCTTGACTATCTGCCCCGCGGCGTCGGCGAGTCGAAGACCTTCTACAAGGCGCTCGTGGCCACCGGCATCTGCGATGTCATGGAGACGGCCGCGCGCGGCTTCGTCACCTACGGTTTCCTCGGCGGCGCGCAGATCGACATGTACGGGAATCTCAATTCGACGGTGATCGGCGACTACGAGCACCCCAAGGTGAGGCTGCCGGGCAGCGGCGGCGGCAACGACGTCGGCAGCTTCTGCTGGCGCACCATCGCGATCATGCGTCACGAACCGATGCGCTTCATCCCGAAGATCGACTTCGTCACGACGCCCGGCTACCTGAGCGGCCCCGGCGCCCGCGAGGAGGCCGGGCTCTATCCCGACACCGGGCCCTATCGCGTGGTGACCAACCTCGCCACGCTAGGCTACGAGGAGGAGAGCAAGCGGATGCTGCTGCTGGCCCTCAATCCTGGGGTGGCCGTCGAGGACGTGGTCGAGAACACGGGCTTCGAGCTGGTGATTCCGGACGAGGTGGGGCGCAACGACGAGCCCACCGACGAGGAACTCAAGGTGCTGCGTGAGGAGATCGATCCGGACGGGCTGTATATCTAGCGAAATCCGTCAAGACAAGAGCGGAGATTGGCGGCCAGCTCGAAAGCAGGCCGCCTTTTTCATGGTTTCCGAGGGCCGTTCCAGTTGTACTGCTGCCTGCTCACCACCGTCGTGCCGGGGTTGAGGGGTTGGAGTGGCTGTCGTGGCTGTTGACGAGCCTGAACAGAGCCTGAGGAATCCGCCCAC
>CAYNQX010000014.1:80644-85402 GCA_964399495.1 uncultured bacterium | reverse complement strand
GATCCCCTCCTCTACGAGAAGACCTTGCATCTCGAGTTCCGCCCGGAACGCGTCTTCGCGGCGATCTGCGACGCCGGCGAGCTGCGCACCTGGTTCGCGGAAGAAGTGGAGGTCGCCCCGCGTCTGCACGGAAGCTTCACCTTCTGGGGACGCAACACCCTGTGGAGCGACGAGACCCTGAGCGAGGGGCAGTTCATCACGGCCTACGAGGAGCCGCGTATCCTGGCGTTCCGCTGGGAGATGGAGGACATGGTCAGCGAGGTGCGCTTCGACCTGCAGGGCAACGACCGCCAGTGCCGCCTGCGCCTGCGCCACCTGCTCGTCGAGGGCGAGGTCGAACCCGGCGTCCGCGAGATGTTCGCCGACTTCTGGCGACTGGCCCTGCTCAACCTGGGCTGGTATCTCGAGACCGGCGGCCCGATGATGCGCCTGGACTACACCGAGGTCATGGGGGACGTCGAGCTGCAGATCCACCTGGCCGCCCCGCCGCCGCAGGTGTTCCAGAGCCTCACCCTGCCCGCCCGCATGGACGCCTGGCTCTCCCGCCGCGCCAAGGTGGAGCTGCGCGAGGGCGGCCTCATGGATTTCGGCTGGAGCGAGGTCGCGGACGGCGCCGCTCAACCCGCCGGCCCCACGGTCATCACCGAGCTGGAGCAGGACCGTCTCATCGCCTACAACTGGCGCTGGCCCGGCGAGAAGACCCAGACCTCGGTAACCTGGCACCTGGAGCCCGCCGAGACCGGCTCGCTCGTGACGCTCCAGCACGAGGGCTTTCCCGACGAGCGCGACTCCACCGACTACAAGCAGGGCTGGGCGGGCTTTCTCTGCCTGCTCAAGATCTACCTCGAACGCGGGCAGCAATGGGACTGAGAGGCGGCGCCGCCTCCCGTCTCGGGACCTTCCTGATCCGCGAGATCCCCTGGCTCCTGGGCGGATCGCTCCTCAGCCTTCTCCTTCTCTTCTACCTGCACGAATCCTGGCAGCCCGACCTCGCGCTGCTTGCGGGCTTCCTGGGCGCGGTGCTGCCGCGCCGCCTCACCGGCGCGCTGCTCGCGCGCTTCCCCGGCTTCCTGCGCCTGAACTTCGAGCTGGGCATCGCCACGGTGGGCGTGCTGCTGGCGAGCTGGGCCACGCTCGCGCTGCACCCCACCGCCTACTGGGTGTTCCGCTGGCGGCCCGCCGTGGCCCTGCCGGTGGCGGCCGCGCTGCTGGGGCTGGCGCTGGCGGCGATGTTCCGTCAGCAGATCCGCTACGAGCGCGTGCTCACCGAGCATCGCGACCACGCCGACGCCCTCCGCGAGGAGACCCTGCGCGCCGAGCTGCGCGCGCTGCAGTCGCAGATCAATCCCCACTTCCTCTTCAACGCCCTGGGCGCCCTGGCCGAGCTCACCCGCTCCGACGCCGAGGCGGCCGAGACCCTGGTGCAGGATCTCGCCCACCTGCTGCGCTACAGCCTGCGGGCGGCCGCCCGTCCGCGGGTGACCCTGGGCCAGGAGCTCGAGACGGTCGACCGCTACCTCCGCATCGAACAGGCCCGTCTCGGCGACCGCCTGCGCGTGAGCCGCGACATCGCCCCCGGCCTGCCCGATGCGCAGCGCCGCCTGCTGGCGGGGGAGTTCGCCGCGGCCACGGGCGGCGGCACCGAAGGCGCCGGCGGTGGCCTGGCCAACGCGCTGCGGCGCGTCACGCTGGCCTATCGCCGCCGTGGAGGCTTCAACTATAATGAGGCCGATGGCGGCGGCGCGCGCATCACCCTGCGCCTGCCGGCCCTGCCGCTCGAGGAGGAAACGCCAGCATGAGCATCCGCGCCTTCCTGGCCGACGACGAGCCGCTGGCCCGCCGGCGTCTGACCCGCCTGCTCGCCGAGCACCCCGACCTGGAGCTCCTCGGCGAGGCCGCCGACGGCCGGGCCGCCCTGGAGCAGGTGCTCGCCCTGCGCCCCGACCTGCTCTTTCTCGACGTCGACATGCCCGGCCTCGACGGCGTGACCTGCCTGGAGCGCATCGTCGACCTGCTGCCGGCCGATCAGCGTCCGCTCACCGTGTTCACGACGGCCCACGAGGAGCACGCCCTGCGAGCCATCGAGCTCGAGGGGCTCGACTACCTGGTGAAGCCGGTGGAGGCGGAAACGCTGGCGCGGGCGCTGCGGCGGGCGCGGAGCCGTCTGGCCGAAGCTCCGCCCGCGGCCGCGCCCGCGCCGCCGCCGCCCGATCCCGCCCCCGGGGGCGAGGAGCTCCGGTATCTCGCGGCCCTGCACGGCGAGAAGATCCTCCGTCTCGACCTGAGCCAGGTGGCCGCCCTGGTGATCGAGGACACGATCTGCTACGCGCTCACGCCCGCCGGCCGCTTCCGCCTGAAGCAGAGCCTGGGCGAGCTCGAAACCCGCCTGCCCTCGCCGCCCTTCCAGCGGATCTCCCGCGCGGCCATGGTGAGCATGGACTGGGTGGCGCAGCTCGAGCCGCTCTTCCAGGGGCGCTATCTCGCCACCCTGAAGGCGCCGGTGGGGGAGAAGCTGGACGTGTCGCGACGCCGCGCGAAGCGCATCAAGGAGCTGCTGGGCTACTGAGGCGACCCCGTTCGCCGCCGTCCGGCGACCGCTCAAAGGCAATCCCGACCGTTCGCGGCAATCCGATCGCGAGACCGCGAAAAGCTGCCTATTCTCTCTCCCGTAAGCACTTACCCGCTACGGGAGGAATACCATGAGAACCCGCCACACGATCCTGCTGACCTTGTTGCTGCTAGTCGCCTTCGCCGTAGTCGCGTCCGCCCAGCCCTCGCGGCACGCCTACGCCAACAAGGAGAGCGGCTGCCGCATCGAGAAGGACGAGGTCTTCAGCCTGCCCGCCATCCTCGCCGACCAGCGCGCCGTGATGGCCGGCCGCGTCAACGACCTCTGGGGCTTCGCCCAGCACGCCACCGTGTCCGGCGTGGTGGAGGACAACGCCTACTTCTTCGCCCAGACCCTCGAGGTGACCGGTTCCGTGCTCGGCGACCTCCACGTGTTCTGCCAGCACCTCATCGTGACCGGCGATATCGGTGGCGATATCTACTGCTGGGGCGGCGAGATCGAGATCGATCCCGAGGCGGTGGTGCACGGCAACGTGGTGTTCGGCGCGGGCATCCTCACCGTCGAGGGCAAGATCGCGGGCGAGATCAAGGGCGGCGGTGGCGAGGTCATCATCCTGGGTGAGCTGCTCGGCCCCTCCGACCTCGGCGTCGGCCGTCTCGAGATCGGCCCCGAGGCGCACATCGTCGGTGATCTCACCTACACCGCCGCCCAGGAGGCCGACGTGGCCGAGGGCGCGCGGATCGAGGGTGACATCACGTTCCACGAGGACATCCACGTGGTGGATGACTCCGTGGCCGAGATCGAGCGAGAGGAGAAGAAGGGCTTCGGCTGGTTCGGGTTCCTTCAGATCATCGCTTCCTACCTCGGCGTGCTCGTCCTGGGTGTCGTGCTGCTGGCCGTCCTGCGGCGTCACGCCCGCAAGCCCAGCGAGGTGCTGAACCGTCAGCCGGGCCTCACCCTGGGCGTGGGCTTCCTGGTGTTCATCGTGACGCCGGTGGCGGCGGTGATCTCGATCGCGCTCATCCTGCCCATGCCCCTGGGCTTCGTGGGGCTGCTGCTCTACGTCACCGGGCTCCTGCTGGCCGGCCTGGTCGTGGCTCTCTGGCTCGGTGGACGGCTGCTGGGCTGGATGGGCAAGCCGGGCGAGCCGGGCTACGGCGCGCTGGCTCTCGGCCTCGCGGCGCTCTGGCTGCTGGGAATGATTCCCTACCTCGGCTTCCTGGTGAAATTGATCATGCTGGTGGCGGGCCTGGGCGGCATCGTCCTGGCGCTCACGGGCCGGAACGGCAAGCGCGAGGCCGTGGCGCTCTAGACTCCCGAAAGACGGAGCGCGTCGGTTTCTACGCGGGGATTCGGAGCACTCCGTATCGGCGGCGACTCGAAAGGGTCGCCGTCGTTTTTTTTGGAGTCCACCCGGGGGGAATTGCGGAAAGCCCCTTGCGCCGGATCGATCAGAGGGCTATCCTGTGATGACTGACCGGTCAGTCACCCTTTGTCAGGAGCCTGAATCCGTGACCTCGCCGACCCCGAACAGGGAAGCCCGCGCCCAGGCGATTCTCGCCGCGGCCGCGCGCGTCTTCGCCCGGCGGGGCCTCGAGTCCTGCACCATGGAGGAGATCGCCCGCGAGGCCGGCGTGGCCAAGGGCACCCTGTACCTGTATTTCCCGAGCAAACAGGAGCTCTTTCTCGCGGTCTTCGACGCCTTCGGCCGTCAGCTCATCGCCGAGGGCGCCGCGCTCATGGCCACCGAGGAGTTCGCCGACGCCCCCTTCGCGATGCGTCTGCCGGGTCTGCTTCACAATCTCTTCGACTGGGACGAGGCCTTCCTCGAGCTCATCCCCCTGTGGATGGAGTTCTGGGCCGCCGCGGGCAGCGGCGAGCTGCGGGAGCGCCTCGCCAGCGAGTTCCGCGAGCTCTACGTCGAGGTGCGCGCGCTGCTCGCCGACATGATTCGCGACGGCCAGGCCACCGGCGAGCTGAGGGCCGATCTCGACGTGCCCGCCCACACCGCCATGATCGCCGGCGCCCTGGACGGCGTCATGCTGCAGGCGATCTTCGACGACGCCTTCGATCCCGTGGCCGCCCTCCACGGCTTCCTGCCCAGCCTGATCCGCGGCATGAGCGTCAAGCAAACCGAGGAGACCGACCATGCGCACTAGCCTCGCCCTGATGATCCTGCTCGTCGCCGC
>CAYNQX010000014.1:0-80544 GCA_964399495.1 uncultured bacterium | reverse complement strand
CGAGGAGACCGACCATGCGCACTAGCCTCGCCCTGATGATCCTGCTCGTCGCCGCGGTCGCACTCGCCGACTCGCGGCCCGACGCCGCGGCCCTCAGCCGCGAGCTCGACGACCTCTACCGCTCCGACTCGAGCCACGGCACGATGACCATGGAGGTGGTGACCCCCCACTACTCGCGCACGCTCACGATGGAGTTCTGGAGCAAGGGGCTGGACTACACCCTCGTGCGTATCCTGGCGCCCAAGAAGGAGAAGGGCGTGGCCAGCCTGAAGCGCGTCAGCGAGATGTGGAACTACATCCCCCGCATCAAGAAGACCCTGCGCGTGCCGCCCTCCATGATGATGGGCTCCTGGATGGGCTCGGATTTCACCAACGACGACCTCATGCGCGAGACGAGCTGGGAATCGGACTACAGCGTCGAGTGGGGCGAGGCCGGCGGCGACACGCTGCTGCTCGTCTACCGGCCGCGGGAGGGCGCGGCCGTCACCTGGGCGCGCGTCGAGGCCGCGTTCAACGCCGAATCCCGCCTCCCCTACCACCAGGACTTCTTCGACGAGAAGGGCCGTCTCGCCCGCCGCATCGCCTTCGGCGAGCTGCGCGAGATGGGCGGACGCCGCCTGCCCACGGTGATGACCCTGATTCCCTACGCCGAGGACAAGCGCGGGCACCGCACGGTGATGCGCTACGACGAGATCGAGTTCGACATTCCGATGCCGCTGGAGACCTTCTCCCAGCATCGACTCAGGCAGATGCGCTAGGAGGCGCCATGCTCTCCATCGCCAACAAGCTGGGACTGCGCAACCTCTGGCGCCGCCGCCGGCGCAGCATCCTCACCTGGCTCATGATCGCCGCGGGCACGACCCTCGTGGTGTGGAGCGTCGGCCTGGCCGAGGGCACCTACCGCGACATGATCGAGCTCGCGACGCGCAGCAGTACCGGCCACTTCCAGGTGCTCGCGCCCGACTACCACGACAGGCCCTCGCTCTTCCGCAACCTCTCCGAGTCCGACTCCCTGGCGACCGCGCTGGCGGGCCATCCCGCGGTGGTGGCCCTGGCGCCGCGCGTCGAGACCGCGGGCCTGCTCGCCGCGGGCACGCGCAGCACCGGCTCGCTGCTCGTGGGCATCGACCCCGAACGCGAGGCCGAGGTGAGCACGATGGCCGGCACGCTGAGCGAGGGGAGCTGGTTCGCGCCCGTCGACGACCCCGACGCCCTGCCGCGCCTCCTGCTCGGAGCAGGGCTGGCCCGCCGGCTAGGCGTCGCGCCGGCCGACACGGTGAGCTTCGTCGGGCAGGCCGCCGACGGCTCCATCGCCGCCGAGCTCTTCGTCCTCGAGGGACTGCTGAAGTCCGGCAGCGAGGAGGCCGACGCCGCCATCGCCCTGGCGCGCATGAGCGACCTGCAGACCCTGCTCGCGCTCGAGGGTCGCGTGCATCGCATGGTGGGGCGGTTGGAGCGCGTGGGAGAGCTGGATGGCCTGCTGGACACCGTGCAGGCCGGCGGCGGCCGCGTGCTCATGGGCTGGCCGGAACTGCTGCCCAGCCTCCACGACAGCATCGAGGCCGACCGCAACAGCGGCCGCATCTCCCTGGCGATCATCATGCTCATGGCCCTGCTGGGCGTGAGCAACACCATGATCATGTCGGTGTTCGAGCGCACCCGCGAGTTCGGCGTGATGCTGGCCCTCGGCACGGAGCCGGGCGGCATCGTGCGCGCCGTGCTGTGGGAGGCGTTCTGGCTCTCGATCTCGGGCGTGCTGGCCGGCGTGGCCGCGGGGAGCATCCTCGTGAGCAAGATCCCGGTATCCATGGGCGACGAGCCGATCGACTTCGGCGGCGTCGTTCTCACCGAGATGCACGGCGCCAACACGGTGGTGGGCGTGGTGTGGTTCCCGCTCATCATCCTGGTCGCCGGTCTCGTGGCGGGGCTGCTGCCCGCCATGCGCGCGGCGCGACTGTCGCCGGCCGAAGCCCTGAGCCGGCACTGAGGAGGAAGCGTGCAGACACTACGCATGGCATGGCGGAACATCTGGCGCAACGGCCGGCGCACGCTCATCACGGGCAGCGCCATCGGCCTGGGTCTGGGCACCATGATCTTCTGGCTGGGCCTTCAGGGCGGCATGAGAAGCTACATGCAGAGCTCCATTACCGGCTCCTACCTGGGCGACGCTCAGATCCACCTGGAAGATTACCGGCAGACCCGCGAGACCGAGCTGCTGTTGCCGGACGGCGAAGCCCTGCTCGCGAAGGCCGACGCGCTCGCCGACGTGCGCGCCGCCGCCCCCCGCCTGCTCGGCACGGGCCTTCTCGCGATGGGCGACCGCGCCTCCGGCGTCGAGCTGATCGGCATCGATCCCGAGCGCGAGCGGCACATCAGCAACTGGGACGACCGCCTCATCGCCGGCGACTACCCCAGCGAGTCCACGCACCTGCTGCTCGGCCGCGACCTGGCCGAGAAGCTGGAGATCGAGCCCGGCGGCCGCCTCGTGCTGACCCTCGCCGACGAGACCACCGGCGAACTGAACAGCCTGCTGCTGACGGTGTCCGGCGTGGTCTTCGCGGGCAATCCCATGCTCGACCGGCGCGCGGCGATCCTCGACCGCCGCACGCTCGCGGGCGCCATGGGCCTGCCGGGGCGCTTCCACGAGATCGTGCTGCGCCTGGACGTCGACACCGAACTCGCCGCTCCGATGGCCGCGGCCCTCGACCCCCTGCGCGAGCCGGGGATCGACGTCGAACACTGGCTCGAGCTCGCGCCGGGGCTCGCCAGCATGCGCGAGCTCGGGGACTTCTGGTACTGGATCACCCTGCTCATCATCTTCGGCATCATCGCGCTGGGTATCGTGAACACGCTGGCCATGAGCCTGGCCGAACGACGCTGGGAGTTCGGCGTGCTGCGCGCCATCGGCACGAGTCCCGGACGCCTGGCGACCATGATCTTCGCGGAGGCGGCCAGCCTGGGCGCGCTGGGCGCCCTGCTCGGCCTCGCGCTGGGAGGCGTGGCCCATGCCCTCACGGCGCGCTACGGCCTCTGGATGGGCGGCTTCCAGGTGGCCGGCGTCGATTTCGAATCGAGGATCTTCAGCGAGATGGACCTGCCGATGGCCCTGCTGGTGGCGCTGGTGTTCATCGGCCTGAGCACCCTGACCGGCCTGAGCACGGCGGTGCGGGCGGCGCGGGTGAAGCCCGCCGAATCACTCAGACATTACTGACGGGAGGCATCGTGGATAGCGTCGTCGAACTCAAGGATCTCAGTCGCCACTACGTGAGCGAGGGCGAGACGGTTCGCGCCCTCGACGGAGTGAGCCTCTCGATCGCCGGCGGAGAGTTCCTCGCCCTGGCCGGGCCCTCCGGCTCCGGCAAGTCGACCCTGCTCAACATCGTGGGTGGCCTCGACCGTCCGACGGACGGTAGCGTGATGGTGGAGGGTCGGGACCTGGCCACGCTGTCCGGCAAGGAGCTTGCCGAGATGCGTCGCGACCGGCTGGGTTTCGTCTTCCAGTCCTACAACCTGGTGCCGGTGCTCAGCGCGTTCGAGAACGTGGAGTACGTGATGCTGATCCAGGGCCGCCCCGCCGCCGAGAGGCGCGAGCGCGCCATGGCGATGCTGGAGGAGGTAGGCCTCGAGGGCCTCGAGAACCGGCGCCCCTCCGAGCTGTCGGGCGGTCAGCAGCAGCGTGTGGCGATTGCGCGGGCCATCGCCGCCGGTCCGGCCATCGTACTGGCCGACGAACCCACCGCCAACCTCGACTCCGCCACGGGCGAGGCGCTGCTGGACATCATGGCCGAGCTGAACCGTCGCCACGGCACGACCTTCCTGTTCTCCACCCACGACGAGCGCATCATGGAGCGGGCCAGCCGCCTGCTGACCCTGCGCGACGGCCGTCTCGCGAGCGACGACGTGCGGGAGAAGGTGTCATGAAGATGCGCGCGTTCCTGCTGGCCCTGCTGCTTCTGGCGCCGACGGCCTCGATGGCGGCCCTGTGGGAGCTCGACGGCAGCGGCCGCGCCTTCAGCTTCTTCACACGCGGGGACCCCATGAACGGTGACGAGCGCCAGGCCGTGAGCTTCCAGCGCCTGCGCCTGGAGGGCCGCCTCTGGCTCGGCGAGGGTTGGAGCTTCGAGCTGGGCGCCGATCTGTCGTCGCTGATCGGGCCGAGCGGCACGGAGGTGCTGGCCCGGGCTCCCGGCACGCCCCTGCGCTGGCGCGATTTCGATGGCGAACTCGAGACCGGCGACGGCTACGCCCTCCTCGCCGACCTCGACCGCTGCCGCCTCACCTACGAGCATCCGCGCTTCAGCGTCGATCTCGGTCGGCAGGCGATCTCCCTGGGCGGCGCGTGGATCCTGCCCGCCTTCGATCTGTTCGCTCCCTTCCCGCCCGGCGCCCTCGACACCGAGTTCCGCCGCGGCGTCGACGCGCTGCGAGTCGGCATTCCCTACGGCCTCACCGGCGAGCTGGACCTGATGGCCGTCGCTCACGAGGACAGCCTGAAGGCCGGCACTCTGTTGGCGATGCTGCGCGGCGACGCGCGCGGCTTCAGCGTGACGCTGCTCGGCGGCGTGGGCTACACCGAGCCCTTCGTGGGCGGCGCGCTGGCGGGGGACCTGTTCGGCGCGACCGGCTACCTGGAGGCGATGGCGCGCACGGCCGAGGGCGCAAACGAGACCCTGCGCCTCACCGCCGGCCTGCAGCGCCGGCTGATGACCGACCTCGACGCCGGCCTGGAATACCACTACAGCGCCTACGGCGGCGAGACGCCGATGGCCTACCCCTCGGTGCTCGCGTCCGACGCGTTCCTGCGCGGCGAGCTGTTCCTGGTGGGACGCCACTACCTGGCCCTCAATACGAGCTGGCAGGCGCGGCCGCTGCTGCGGCTCTCCGCCTTCGCCCTGCGCAACCTCGACGACCGCTCCACCCTGCTGCAGCCGGCCCTGCTCTGGGACTTCGCCCAGGAGGCCGCGGTGGGACTCGGCGCCGCTTACGGCTTCGGCGATGAGCTCCGCTGGGACTTCGTGAGCCCGCCCGACCCGGGCAGCGAGTTCGGGATGATGCCGGACACGGTGTTCGCGGAACTGCGCTTCTACTTCTGATCCGTCCCCCCGGGGGGACTCCGCGGGATTATGCAGATCGGGGTCTTGACGGGGCGTGCCACTTGGTTTATATTTGCATCGTCATGCAAATGAAAAACACCAACACCCGAGCCTGCTGCAGCCCCACCCGACTGGACGGGCTGCTCAAACCCGAGCTCTTCAAAGCTCTGGCCGATCCCAGCCGCCTGGCCCTGCTGCTCCGTCTGGCCGCCCTGCGGCGCCCGGCGCGGGTGGGGGAGCTCACCGGTTGCTGCGCGCGGGACGTGTCCACCGTGTCCCGTCATCTGAGCCATCTGAAGTCCGTGGGTATCCTGAGCGCCGAGCGGCGCGGCAAGGAAGTCCACTACCAGCTCACGAACGGTCTGCCCGGCATCCTCCGTTCCATCGCCGATGCCCTGGAGGCCTGCTGCCCCCCGAAGTCCAACAAGGAGTGCGAACCCCATGCAGAAGAATGACGAGATCCGCGAACGCGTGTCGCAGGACTACGCCGAGGCCGTGAAGAGCAGCGGGTCCTGCTGCGGCGAGGCGAGCATCGCGCCCACGGTGGCGAGTCTGGCCGGCTACTCGGCCCAGGACATCGCCGACCTGCCCGACGACGCCCTGGCCAGCAGCTTCGGCTGCGGCAACCCGCTCGCCTTCAGCCGCGTGGGCGAGGGCGAGACCGTGCTCGACCTCGGCTCCGGCGCGGGCATCGACCTGATCATCGCAAGTCGCCGGGTCGGGCCATCGGGCCGGGTCATCGGGGTGGACATGACCGACGACATGATCGACGCGGCCCGCGCGAACGTGGCCGCCGCCGGCCTCGACAACGTCGAGCTGCGCAAGGGCATCATCGAGGAGCTGCCGGTGTCGGACGCCTCGGTCGACTGGGTCATCTCCAACTGCGTCATCAACCTGTCGCCCGAGAAGGAGCGCGTGTTCGCCGAGATCGCGCGCGTGCTCAAGCCCGGCGGGCGGGTGCAGGTGAGCGACATCGTCGCGGAACACCTGCCGGCTTCCCTGCGCGACAGCGCGGCGGCCCACAGCGCCTGCCTGGGCGGGGCGATCAGCGAGTCGGAGTACTGCGACGGCCTCCGCGCCGCGGGACTCACCGACGTCGAGGTGCCCGAGCGGCTCGTCTACGAGGACAGCCAGCTCGTCGCCATGGCCGGCGAACTCGGTGTCGAGGTGCCGCAGGCCTCGAGCTGCTGCTGCGGCGGGGGCGACCCGGCGGGGGACCTGCTCACCGAGGTCAGCGGCAAGGTGTGGAGCGCGCAGTTCAGGGCGAGGAAGCCCGAGTGATGGCGCGGCGGAGCAACTACGGCAGCGGGGCGAAGTGGGAGGCGATCGTCGGCTACTCGCGCGCGGTGAAGGTGGGGCGGAATGTGGCGGTCACCGGCACGGTGGGCGAGGGCGACGACGCCCACGCCCAGGCCCGCGACGCACTTGCGAAGATCGATGCCGTGCTGCGGCAGGCGGGCGGCTCCCTGGCCGACGTGGTGCGCACGCGGATCTTCGTCACCGACATACGACGCGACTGGGAGGCGATCGGCCGCGCCCACCGCGAACTGCTCGGCGAGGTGATGCCCGCCACGAGCATGATCGAGGTGAGTCGGCTCATCGAGGACCGCTATGTCGTGGAGATCGAGGCGGACGCGCTGCTCGCCGGGCCCCGGCCCGAGCCGGCCGACTACAACGACGCCGCCGTGGCCGACCTGCTCACGGCCGCGGGCCTGCCGGTGCCGGGCACCGAAGACCGTCCCGTGCAGATGCGCGTGCTGCGGGAGGGCGGCGAGGTCCTGGCCTGCGCCGGTTTCGAGCGGGCGGGCGAGGCCGCCCTGCTGCGGTCGGTGGCTGTGGCCGAGGGCGCGCGGGGCGCCGGTCGCGGTCGCGCGCTCGTGACCGGCCTGCTCGGGGAGCTGGCCGACGCGGGCGTGGAGCGGGTGTATCTGCTGACCCTGGACGCCCAGGCGTTCTTCGCCGGACTGGGTTTCGAGGAGGCCGCCCGAGAGGCGGTGCCCGGGCTGGTGGGGGCGTCGCGCGAGTTCGAAATCCACTGCTGCGACTCGGCCACGGTGATGGGAAAGCAGCTCTAACGATAGGTTTTTCCATCCTTTACGCCTGTTTGGGCCCGCCCGCCGAGGGCGGGTTTTTTCTTGCCTGCCCCCATTGACTTCCCTTGACCGATCCGTATACTGAGCATACACTCACTGAGTTAAAACTCAGTAACGGGTGGTGCGCATTGCGCAGCAGGAGGGAAGAGAGAAAGGCCCGCACCCGCGAGGCCATCCTTGAGTCCGCCCGGGAGTGTTTTTCCCGAGAGGGGCCGGCGGCCACGAGCACCCAGGCGGTGTCCGTGGCCGCCGGTGTTTCCCATGGGACGATCTTTCTCCACTACCCCAGCCGGGAATCCCTGATCGAGGCCGTGGTCCGCCGTTTCGTCGACGAACTGCTCGAACGCCTCGGACCCGCCGCTTCGTCCCTGGACGATGAGCTCGCCGCCCAGCTCCGCCACCTCGGCGAGGTGGAGACCCTGTACGGTCATCTTCTGCGCGAGGAGTTCGCGCTGTCCGAGCCGGCCCGGCGGGCGCTCGCTTCGCTGGAGGGGGTGTTGACCGGTCGCGTGGCTACCCTGATCGAAGCCGATGGGGCGAGAAGGCGAGGCCTCGCCCCGCGCCTGGTGGCCGCGAGCTGGATCGCGCTGCTCCAGGGAATCCTTCGCCGAAGCGAGCCGGGCGCGGTGGGACCGCGGCTGCCCCTGCGCGGGCCGGAGATCCGGCAGTTCTGCCTGAAGCTCATCGAAGCCTGATGCCCGGGCCGGGCGAAAAGCCGACGTTGCCGCGTATCCCCGCGGGCTGCTAGTTTCCAACCTCACTCGCGACTCTTCACCGGGACGGTACCCTTGGGCTTCCTCAACGGTTTGCTTCTGTTCGGCCTCCTGGGCAGCCTGGTTCCCCTGGTGATCCATCTGCTGGAGCGGCGCAAGCTCCCGCGCCTCGAGTTTCCCAGCCTCCGCTTCCTGCGCGAGCTCAACCGCCGGCAGATGCGCCGCCTCAACCTGCAGCGCCTGCTCATCCTCATCCTGAGAATGCTCCTCGTGGCGCTCATCGCCTTCGCGCTGGCGCGGCCCACGCTGCTGGGTCCTCTGGCCGCCCTCTTTCCCGAGGACGCGCCGAGGGCCGTCGCCCTGCTCATTGACAACAGCGCCAGCATGTTGCTCGAGAGCGAAACCGGCACGCTCGCCGAGCAGGCTCGTCGACGGGCACGCGCAATCCTGGCCGAGCTCGATCCCGAGCGCGACGAGGTGCTGCTCTACTCCGTCGAGACGACGCCCCGCGACCTGGGCGGCGGCCCCCTGCCCGCCCCGACCGCCCTGCGTCTCCTCGACGAATGGCGTGACGCCGAGGGCGGCGCCGCCTTCGCGCCGGCCCTCCGCCGCGCGCTGTCCGAGCTGTCCATGATGCCCCAGCCCCGCCGCGAGCTCTTCCTGCTGAGCGATTTCGCCGCGGCCACCCTTCTGGCCGACAGCGTGAGCCAGACCCTGCCCGCGGGGATCGGGGAGATTCGCGTCGTCGCTCTGCCGCAATCGGAGAATCCGCCGCCCAACACCTCGCTCACGCAGATCCGCCTGCCCGCGCGACCCGTGCTGCCCGGACGTTCCTTCGAACTGGGCGTGGCCGGCCGCGCGTGGGGTGTGTCGGAGACGGAGCCCTTCCCCGTCGAGCTGGAGCTGGCCGGCGAACACCGCGGCGGGTTGCAGATGGAGCCCGCCGTCGGCAGGGAACAGTGGCGCAGCATGCAGGTGAGCATTACGGGCGAAAGGGAGCTGGTCGGGGTCTGGCGGAAGCAGCGGGATCGATTCGCGCCGGACGACGCCCTGCCCTTCACGCTGCCCGTGGCGCCTCGCCTCCGCGTGCTGCTGACCTCGCCGGATGCGAGCGCGGAACGTCGCGGCGCGCGCCTCGGCCTGGCCGAGCACGTGGCCCGCGCCCTCGACCCCTTCCGTGGCGCGGCGCCGGGCAAGATCGCCCTGGACCTGGAGCGGCTGCCCGTCGCGGAGCTGGTGAGCGACCGGCTCACCGGCGCATCGCCCCACCTCGCCGTGCTCTGCGGCGGCGAGGGGCTGGACCGCAGCCGCGGCCGGCTCCTGGCCGACTACGTCGAGGCGGGCGGCGGGCTGCTGATCTGTCCCGACCGGGAGGGCCTGGACGAACTGGCCCGTCACCTGCTGCCCCGGCTCGGCGGTCCTCGCGCCCTGGAGGTCGTCGAGGGCGCCGAGGAGTACCTCGCCGAGCTGGATCCCGAGCATCCGGCCTTCACGGACTTCGAGAAGGAGCACCTCGCGGTGCTGGGGGAGCAGCCCCTCTGGCGCAGCTTCAGGACGCGGCCCGGCGATCGGGAGATCCCGGCCCGTTTCCGCAGCGGACGTCCCGCCCTTCTCGCCTGGGAGCACGGCGCCGGCCGCGTGCGCCTGCTGCTCTTCGAGGCGGGGCCCGAGGGGGGCGAGCTGCCCTACTCGTCCATGTTCCTGCCCTTCCTTCAGGAACTGGCGCAGGAGGCCGTGGGGGCGTCGCGCCCTCTGCTCGTCGAGGCGGGGCAGCCGCTGCAGTGGCCGCTGCGCGCTCCGCCCGAGCGCGAGGAGCTTCTGCAGGTGCTGACTCCGGCCGGCGAGCAGGTGCCGGCGCGGCTCGATGCATCGGTGATTCCGCCGCGCGCGCGCCTCGATCGCGCGGAGCGGGCGGGGATCTACCGACTTCAGATGCGCCGGGAGGGCGGAGGAGAGCCCCTCGATCTGGGTCTTGCCGCGGTGCGCGTGCCGGCGATCGAGGGCGACCTCACGCCCTTGCCGCCCGACAGCCTGGGGGCCGCGCTGGGTCTGCCGGGACTCGAAGTGATTCGACCGGGCGAGGTGTTCTCGGAGGCCCTGGCGGCGGGGCGCTTCGGCAAGGAGCTGGCGCGTCCCCTGCTGCTGCTCGCCGCGCTGCTGATGGCCGCGGAGCTCTGGTTCGCTCAGCGGGCCGAAAGGGAGGGTTGAATCCCTTGACGGTTTCGTCCCGGCCTGCCACGGTGTCCGCATGACACCGGCACGCCTCTATATCCTTGCGCTGCTCTGTCTGCTCCTCGCGGTCATCCTGTTGTTCTGGGGGCCCGACAGCGGTCTTTCGAACGGACTCGGGGCGGCCGCCACCTTCCTAGCGCTTCTCGCCTACCTGCTCGGCATCTACCTCAATCGTCTCGGTCGCCGGGGCGAGGAGGCCCTGACGGCCCTGCGCTCGCGCATCGCCAGCGTGACGGATGAGGCGATCCGCAGCGAGCACCGCGTCTACCACCTCGAGGGCATGAACGAGCTCCAGGCCGGCGGCCTCCTCGTGTTCTACGAACTCGAGGGGGGCTGGCTGCTCGTCCCCCTGCTCCCGGAGCTGGCCTGGTTCAAGGTGCCGCGAGAAGGCGTCGGCGAAGTGACCCTGGAGCGAAGCGAGGGTGGGCTGAACCTGCTGGTGAGCGTCACGGACGAGAGCGGACGCAAGCTCGACCTGCGCCTCGCCTCCACGATGGTCGACGCCCGCGTTACCGACGCCGCTCACGCCAAGGATCTCGCCGAACTCGAGGCGGCCCTCACGAGCGAAAAATAATATCGCTCCGCCCGAATAATCTCTCCATCGATGATTAGATCCCCTCGTTCCCGAAAACAGATCGAGGAGGCTGATCATGAGAAGGTTCGTCCTGAGTGCCCTGGTTCTGGCCGCGCTGCTTCCCACCGCCTGCGCCACCCGGACGCCGTCGCCCGCCCGGCTCGGCTACGCGATTCCCGAGAGCTGGAGCGAGGATGCCGAAGGCGCGGAGGCCGACGGCCTGCTCACCCGGCTGAGGGAGGAGAACCTCTGCGTGGAGATCGCCTACCTGCCCTATCCCCGCGGCGAGGAAGTGGCCGATCCCCTGAACACGGTGGCCGTGGAGTACCTGGCCGGCCTTCGGGGCCGCGACTTCACCTTCGAGCTGGATCGCTGGCGTCCCTGGCAGATCGACCCGGAGCTGGTGGATGTGATCGGGTTGCACGGCAGGAGGAGCTGTCCGCGGGAGGAGCACAGCCGCATGGTGTTCCTCGACGCCGGCAGCGGCGCCTACCTGGTCACCATGAAGTCCCTCGACGACGCGCGACTGCTCGATGCGTCCTGTGATCGGTTCCTGGAGAGCCTGGTTTTGAGTTCCCGCTAGTCGCTCATCGCATCCGCGAATCTCAGTTGAGTGCGCTCCAGGGCGAGGCGAGTGGGATCTACGCCATCGTCCCCATGTCGGCAGATTCCCAACAGCGTTGATTGCTCCGGGCCGAGTTTGCCCTGACCTCCACCATCCATTATCATTGATGTGACTCCAATTCCCGTCAGACGACGATTACCCTTGCTGGAGGTGTGTGC
The DNA here is from genome assembly GCA_964399495.1 of uncultured bacterium. GTDB lineage: Bacteria > Krumholzibacteriota > Krumholzibacteriia > JACNKJ01 > JACNKJ01 > CAYNQX01. The sequence goes on along the minus strand of CAYNQX010000014.1, from coordinate 69,056 downwards.
TCATGAGTCGCAAGGTGCTCGTGGTGGTGGTTGGCTGGTTACTGCTTGTCGCGTTCTCCACCGGCTCGCCGGCCCATATCATCGAGATCCCAGTTCCCGAACTCGTCCATGCCTACGATCGGTACAGTCCAGCCGAGCACGTCGATTTCGATCTGGGAGGGCCCGTCGATGTGGTGAACGGTCTCAGCCTGAGGCTTGTGGGGGAGGTCTTTCCCGGTGTTCAGGAGTACGAGGGCGTCGAGTACCCCTGGTGCGCTGAGTTCATCGGGAGCATCCTGGATCAGGGTCCCGGCTTCTGGATGGCGGGCTTGAACTCCGAAGGACCTTTCGACGAGACGATTCCGTTCAACGACCTCCTCGGCGCCACCTGGGATTGGCTGCTGGACGGGGCGGGAACGCTCACCTTCGAGTTCGTCCCCTGCGGGTGGTTTCCCGAAACGATCCTGATCACCTGGCCCACGGGAATCATCAGCGAGGCGATCCTGATCTTCGACGTTGATTTCGTGACCGGTATTCCGACCCAGGACGAACTGCCCGAGGGTTGGATCACGATGTCACGGATCAAGTCCCTTTACTGATCTCGCACGGGGCGGACTTGGGAGGGCTACCGGAACACGCCCCAGAGCGCGGCGGCGGAGATGGCGGCGAAGAGGATCCACTGGGGCAGTTCGATCGGATGCCTCCGCTTCCAGACGAACAGCGCGACGCTCCACAAACAGAAGGCGCTGGCGAGAATCGCGAGGAAGGCGCCCAGGTCGTGGGCGCCTTCTGTCGTTGCGGCATGGGCGAACCCGCCGCTCATGGCGAGCAGCGTCAGCGTGACCAGATGCCAGCAGTAGTAGTTGGTGAGTTTGGGCGCCGTCTTCATGTCCGACGCGAGCAGCGGCTTCGCCGCGAAGGGACCTCCGACGAAGGTGTGGATGCCCCAGGTGGCGAGGGAAAGAAGCGCGGCGGCGGCGAAGCCGGGATTCTCGATCATCATCGCATCCCTACTGGTACTCCGCGCCCAGGATCACGCTAACGATGATCGCGCCCACCGCCAGCGGCGCCGCGAATCGGATCAGGAAGCGCCAGGCGCCGTAGGTCACGACCTCGCCGTCGTGGCCTTCCTCGAGCTCGGTCAGCGTCTCCTTGCGGCTCAGCGCCCACCCCGCGAACAGCGCGATGAAGAAGCCGCCCACCGGCAGGAACCAGTTGCTGGCGAGATAGTCGAGGGTGCCGAAGATTCCCGCGGTGGACTCGCGCCCGATCAGGTTGATGCTCGACAGCGTCGTGTTGCCGCCGAGGCTGAGCGCGCTCAGCACGCCGAACACCGTGATGGCGCCGCCCATGGTCAGCACCGCGCGCTTGCGGGGCCACTTGAGCTCGTCGATGGCGAAGCTGCTCACCACCTCCATCAGGCTGATCGTGCTGGTGAGCGCCGCGAAGGCCACGAGCAGGTAGAAGATGCCGCTGATCAACTGGCCGCCCGGCATCTTGAAGAACACCACCGGCAGGGTCGTGAAGAGAATCGTGGCGCTCTTGCGCGGCTCGAAGTCGAAGCTGAAGATGATCGAGAACATGATGATGCAGGCGAAGATCGCGATCAGGGTGTCCAGTACCGTGATCGTGAGGGCCGCGCGCGGCACGCTGTCCTGCTTGCGCATGTAGGAGCCGTAGGTGAGCATGGCGCCCATGCCCAGGCTCAGGGTGAAGAAGCTGTGCCCCAGCGCCTCCAGGATCGCGCCGCGGGTCAGGTCAGCGAAGTTCGGCTGGAACAGGAAGCTCACCGCCTTGGAGAAGCCCGGCGTGGTGGTGGAGTAGATCGCCAGCGCCACCAGTATGGCGAACAGGATCGGCACCAGCACCTTGGCCGCGCGCTCGATCCCCTTGGCCACGCCGAAGAACACGACGCCGATCGTCGCCGCCATGAACAGCACGTGGTAGAACACCTGCTGGCCGCCGTTGCCGAGGAACTCGCCGAAGAAACCCTCCAGCGCGCCCGGATGGGAGGCCAGCGAGTTGAGCTGACCGCTGAGCGCCATGATGATGTAGCGGATCGTCCAGCCGGCCACGACGCTGTAGTAGGAGAGAATCACGAAGCCGGTGACGACCCCGAGGATGCCCACGCCCGGCCAGAGCCCGGCGCCCGGCTTGCCTTCGGCCTGCACGCGGAAGGAACCCACGGGATCCTTCTGCCCGCGCCGGCCCAGGAGGATCTCCGCCACCATGATCGGCAGGCCCACCAGCGCGATCGCCGCGATGTAGACCAGCACGAACGCGCCGCCCTTGTTCTCCAAGGTGATGTAGGGGAACTTCCAGAGATTGCCCAGGCCCACGGCGCTGCCCGCCGCCGCCAGGACGAATCCCATGCGTCCGCTCCACTGGCCACGTTTCTGGCTCATGCGATCCTCCCGATTCAGGTGTCCGGAAAACCTACCGGGGCTCGGAGTTGCCGTCAAGAATGTTGGATGTCGGATTTCCGGTACGCAGGAACGCCCGCAGCATGCTTTTCGCCCGTTTCCGGCCGCGTTCTGTGATTCGCGAGAGGGCGTCGTGTCCAAGGTGCAAGGTGTCCCTCGCGCGTGTTTCGCGCTCGTGGACCACCTCCATCCCGACCCCGTCGGTCCCCAGAACGATCCTCCGGGAGGCGAATCATGAGTCATCGACATCACTCGAGCAGCCTGGGCGCCTGGCCCTCGCGAGCCCTCTCCGTCCTGCTTCTCCTGTCCTGCCTGCTGATTGCGGCGCCGGTGCCCACCCCCGTTTCCGACACGGTCGAAGGTGTCGACGCGGACTGGTGGTCCCGTGTGCGCGAGGAGCTCGTCGCCGGTGAGTACGCCCCGGAACGGAGCGAGGCGGGCACGCTGCGCGCCCCGAACCGGGCCCACAACCTGCGCATGGAATGGAACGCGGACGGCCTCGCCCTCTCGCCTCGCGTCGAGGGGCAGGACTGGCGATGGCACTGGCGGCTGGCGGAGTGGGGGCGTGGCGAGCGTCTGAATCCGCCGGTTCGCGTGGAGCCGTCGGTCGACTGCTTCCGCGTGAGCTACGATCGCGGAGGGATCGTCGAATGGTACGAGAACGGCGCGTCCGGCCTGGAGCAGGGCTTCACGCTGAACGAGCGCCCGGCCGGCGACGGCGATCTGCTGCTGCGCGGCGCCCTGGGCGGCGACCTCGACGGTCGCCTCGTGCGGGACGGCGACGCGATCTGCTTCCGCGACGCCGACGGTGTCCTGCGCCTGCGCTACGACAAGCTGATCGCCTGGGACGCGTCCGGCCGCGAACTGCCCGGCCGTATGGAACTGGCGGCGGGCGACATCACGCTGCGCATCGACGACCATGACGCGATCTACCCCGTGACGGTCGACCCCCTGATCACCTCGCCCGAGTGGACGCTGGAGGGCGAGATCATGAACGCCCACTTCGGCCAGCACGTGGCGCCCGCGGGCGACGTGAACGGCGACGGCTACGGCGACGTGATCGTAGGCTCCCACGACTACACCGCCGACGGCTGGACCTTCTACGGACGCGCCTGGCTGTTCCTGGGCGGCGCGGGCGGCCTGGCGACCACGCCGCACTGGGAGGTGGCCGGCAGCGAGAACGGCGCCGGCTTCGGCGCCGCCGTGGCCTGCGTGGGCGACGTGAACGCCGACGGCTATGACGACATCGCCGTCGGCGCTCCGGACTACACGCCTCATGGCGCGCCGTACGGCAGCGACGAGGACGGCGCCATCTTCGTGTGGCTGGGTTCCGCCTCCGGGCTCGACACCGCGCACGATCAGCGCCTCAACGGACCTCCCGGCCAGCTCTACAACGATGTCGGCGCCTCCATCTCCACCGCCGGCGACGTGAACGGCGACGGCTACGACGACATCCTCGTGGGCGACCCCAACTGGGGCAGCGGCGGCAACCGCGGGCGCGCCATGATCTTCCACGGCGGCGCCTACGGGCCGCCCTACGGCGTCGACTGGACCACGAACATGCTCGGCTACGGCTATCCCCGTCTGGCCCACAGCGTTTCAACGGCGGGCGACGTGGACGGCGACGGCTACGGCGACATCGTCGTGGGCTCGCCCTACTTCGAGGACGGCTTCACGCAGCAGGGCGCGTTCCACGTCTACTACGGCAGCTCCGGCGGCCTGCCCGCCGACCCGGATCTCTCCGTCGCGGGCGACTCCGACTACCATCGCCTCGGCATCGCCGTCTCCCTGGCGGGCGACGTGGACGGCGACGGCTACGCCGACATCCTCGTGGGCAGTTCGAGCGAGAGCGTGCGCCTGTACGGCGGTTCGTCCACGGGCCTCGAGACGACGCCCGTCTGGGAGGTCGACGAGACCGACCTCGGCGCCTACGTGGGCACCGAGTTCTCGACGGCGGGCGACGTGAACGGCGACGGCCTGGCCGACGTGATCGTGGGCAGCCCCACGAGCGATCTCGGCGACACCGACGCGGGCAGCGCCTGGCTCTTCCTGGGCGACCGCAACGGACTCGCCGCGACACCGGCCTGGGAGGCTCACGGCAACGCGGCGGGCGATGCGTTCGGCGAGGTCGCGACTGCGGGCGACGTGGACGGCGACGGCTACAGCGACTTCCTGGTGGGCGCGCACGAGATGTCGGATCTCCATCCCAGCGGCGGCGCCGTCTACGCCTTCCGCGGCGCGCCCGACGTTCCCAAGACCACGAGCGGCTGGTTCGCGCAGGGCGAGCAGGTCGAGGCCTGGGCCGGATTCCGGCTGGCGAATGCCGGCGACGTGAACGGCGACGGCTTCGACGACCTCTGGGTCGCCGCGCCCAACTACGACAGCGGCGAGGTCGACGAGGGCGCGGTGTTCCTGTTCCTCGGCGGGCTTCAGGGCCTCTCCTACGTGTCCACCTGGTGGGCCGAGAGCGACGAGGCCGGCGCCCACTTCGGCTACTCCATCGACAACGCGGGCGACGTGAACGGCGACGGCCTCGAGGATCTCATCGTAGGCGCGCCCGAATCCGACTCGGGCAGCGGCCTGAACGGCAGGGCCTTCATCTGGTACGGCTCTCTCGAAACTCAGCCCTACGGCAATCCCACCAACGCCGACTGGCAGACCTGGGGTTCGCAGGGCGGCGCGCAGCTCGGCCGGAGCGTCTGCGGCATCGGCGACGCGAACGGCGACGGCTACGCGGACGTGGCCGTCGGCGCGCCCTTCTTCGATGTCGACGCCGTCGACGAGGGGATCGTCTGGGGCTTCTACGGTTCCGAGACGGGTCCGACCGCGTATCCCAACTGGTCCTGGCACCCGGACAGCGAAGGCGCGGGCTACGGCTCCACCGTGGCGAGCGCCGGCGACATGAACGGCGACGGCTACAGCGACCTGCTCGTCGGCGCGCCCCTGTACGACGAGAACGCCCTGAACGCGGGCGCGATCTTCGTTCACCTGGGCGGGGAGGGCGGTCTGGAGATGACGGGACCCTGGTGGACCGCCGAGATAACCCAGGTCGGCGCTCAGCTCGGCTGGGGCCTGGCTTCGGGCGATCTCAACGGCGACGGCTACAGCGACATCGTCGCGGGCGCGCCCTGGTACGACCTGAGCTCCTGGACCAACTCGGGCGTCGTCTACATCTGGATGGGGGGCACGGCGCCGCTGCCCGGCAACCCGAGCACGGCCCACTTCTCGTCCAGCAGCGGCATCACCGAATCCTACACGGGCTATGGCCTCTCCACGGGCGACGTGGACGGCAACGGCATCTCCGACCTGGTCATCGGCGCTCCGATGCTCGGCGGCGGCACGGGCGAGGCCGGCCTCGCCTACCTGTATCTCTGCGACGAGGACGGCATCATCGCGGGGCCCGCTTCCTGGTATGTGTGGGGCGTACAGGACGGCTCCCGTCTCGGCTTCGCGTCCGCCTGCGGCGACTTCGACGGCGACGGCTTCGACGACGTCGCCCTCGGCGCTCCGCACTCCAGCTACGGCCAGAGCGAGGAGGGCGTGGCGTACCTGTTCTACGGCAACGGCGGCCGCGGTCTGGCCCGCACGCCGCGGCAGTGGCGGCCCGACACCGTCGGCCGTCTCGCGCCGCTGGGCATCAGCGGAACCGAGACCACCGTCGCCCTGAGCAGCCGCGGCCGCAGCGCCGCGGGCCGGAGCACCGTCCGCCAGGTCTTCGAGGTGAAGCCGTTCGGAACGCCCTTCGACGGCACGGGGCTGACCTACAGCTCCTACGAGGACACGAGCTATCCCACGGCCATCGGCGGCAGCGTGAACGACATGAACCTGCGCATCGTGGAAGGCCTCACCGAGGACACGCTCTACCACTGGCGCATGCGCCTCGAGTCGAAGAACCCCTACTTCCCGGGTACGCCCTGGATGGGCCTGGGCGGCAGGCCCTGGTCGGAGTCCTGCTTCCGGACGAAGAGCTCCGGCACGCCGGCCCAGGAGAGCCCGGTCGCCGTTTCACTGCGGCTCGTCAACTACCCGAACCCCTTCAACCCGACGACCACGCTCGCCTATACCCTGGCCGAGCGCGTGCCGGTGCGCGTGAGCATCCACGACGTACAGGGACGACTGCTGCACGTGCTCGTCGACGCCATGCAGGATGCCGGCCGGCGCGAGGTGGTCTGGGACGGCCGCGATGACCAGGGCAACGCCCTGCCCTCCGGCACCTACTTCGCGAGGATCAGGGCGGACGAGGAGGTCAGGTCCCGCAAGCTGATCCTGCTCAAGTGATTCGAGCCGTCGGCGTCGAGCCGGCGCCTGCTCATGGCCCGGGCCGCGATCGCGGCCCGGGCCTTTTCGCGCTCCCTCCGATCGAGAAGGGAGGCAAGGGCGACACCTCGTGACAGGTTGGACATACATTGTGATGCCGCTGTCATATTTCTTGACCGAGCGCAGGATCCGAAAAGGCCGCTCGACTTTGACGGCCACTATCCCGATAATTCCAGGGTGGTTATCTCGATCGTCCTGTGATTCGTGCGGAGTCGATGTGTCCAAGGAACCGAGAACGAGGGAATCGAGAGGCGAGCTCAGCGACGAGCAGCTTCTGGCTCGTGCTCGCGGGGACTCCGGCGAGGAGGCCCGCGAGGCCGCATCGACGCTGCTCGACCGCTACCGGGAACGCGTCTATCGCTGGTGCTACGGACGCGTCCGGAATCACGAGCAGGCCCTGGATATCGCCCAGGAGGTCCTGCTCGGCGCCTATCGCGGCCTGCACGGCTTCGACGGGCGGGCCCGCTTCTCCTCCTGGCTCTTCTCGATCGCGCGGAACCGCTGCCTCAACGCGCTGCGTCGTCCGTCGCTCTTCGAGGATGGCCTGGAGATGGAACGCTTCCCCGATCGCCGGCGCCGTCAGGACGACGTGCTCGGCGAGGAGGAGGACGAGGAACGGCTCCTCGCCCTGATCCGGGAAACGCTTCCCCCCCTGGACCGCCAGGTGCTCTGGCTGCGCTGTTTCGAGAAGGTTCCCGTGGACGGGATCACGCGCATGCTGGGCATCGAGGACGCGAGCGGCGCGCGCGGCGTGCTGCAGCGCGCGCGACGCCGCCTGCGAGCGGCCCTGGAGGCCCGGGAGAACGGCGAGGCCGAGGAAGGAGACGCGGTCCGTGACTGACAAGTGCCCATCCATCGAGATCCTCACCGAGGTCGCCGGCCTGCCGCCGGGCGATCCCCGGCGCGCGCATCTGGACGACTGCCCTCGATGCCAGGCCCGCGCGGCCGACTACCTGGACTTCATGGCCGGAGGCACTGCGGTGCCGCCCGACCGGCTGGACGCCGCCATGGGCAGCCTGAAGGCCGCCCTCGACGCGGAGATCCACCCCAACGTGACCGCGTTGCCGCCGAGGCGTCCCTTTCTAGCGAGGCCCGTCGTGAGAGGCGCCCTGGCTCTTGCGGCTCTGCTGCTCATCGTCATCGCCCTGAGCGACCTCTGGGAGCGACCGCGCCGGGACGAGATCCGGCTGCGCGCGCCCGAGGACGAACACGCCGCGGCGGGCCTTACGCTGAATCCCGCCGAGTTCCTGGCCACTGGCGGCGTTCGTCTGTCCTGGACGGCGCACCCCGCCGCCGACGACTACGAGCTCCTGCTTCTCGCCCCGGACCTGACGCTGCTGGAGACCCTGACGACCGCGGGCGAAACGGAGATGCTCGTGGAGGCCCAAGTTCTCGAGCGTCTGCTCGACTCGGGGCGCCTGTTCGTCTGGCGCGTGCGCGCCCTGGCCGGCGGCGACCCCCTCACGGAATCCCAGCCCGAGAGCTGCCTGCTCGACGGAGGAGATCGATCGCAACGATGAGACGAACCTGGCTCGCGCTCATCGCTCTCCTCCTGACCGCGAGTTCGGTGGGAGGCGTTCGCGCCGACGGGATCGTCCGGCTCGACTCTCTCCTCACCGCCGCGCCCGGACCGCGCACCGCCGAGATCGTCGACTCCCTGATGCCCGGCGCGAGAGCTCGGGGCGATTCCGCGACGATCCGGATCCTCCTGACCCATCGCGGCTGGTGCGAGGTCGCCTTCCTCAATCGGTCCCGGCGCGCGGAGGATTCCCTGCGCGAGGCCCTGGCCCTCACGGAAGCCGCGGGGGACAGCAGCCGGCTCTGCCGGATCCTGCGCTGGCTGGGCGTGGCCGTTGACAACCAGGGACGCGCCGACGAGGCCACCGAGATCTACCATGAGCTGATCGCCGCAGCGCGGGCGCAGGGCGATATCCACCACGAGGGCTGGGGCAACGTGGGTCTGGCCTGGCGACACCTGGTCACGGGCAGGGCCGTCGAATCCGCCGAGCGCTACCGGAGCGCGATCGACCTCTTCGAGCAGGCGGGCGAGATGTCCGCGAAGGTCTGGGCCCTCAACGGCCTGGCAATGTGCCTCGCGAAGCAGGGGAAGGTGCGGGAGGCCGAGGCCGCGCACCGGGAGGTGGTGACGACGGCGCGCATGCTGGGAGATCGTTACATGGAGGCCCAGGCGGAGAACAACACCGGCGTTCTGGCCTACGAGCGGGGCGCGGTGGATCTGGCCCTGCCGTGTTTCCGTCGCGCTCGCGACCTCCACCTGGAGCTGGGTTCACGCAAGGCGGCCGCCAGTCCGGCCTTCAACGTGGTGTTCTGTCTCACGGTCATGGACCGGTTCGACGAGGCCCAGGCCGCCGCCTCGGATCTGCTGGATCAGGCGCGGGAGTTCGGCTGGCCCGACATCGAGGCCCTGACGCTCAAGCAGATCGCGACCCTGGAGATGTATCGCGGGCGGCTGCAGCTCGCCGCGTCGGTGTACCGCGAGGGGCTGGAGAAGGAGTCGCTCGTTCCCCTCAAGACCTCGATGGAGTTGCGACAGGGGCTGGCCCAGGCGCTGACGCAGGCCGGCCGAGCGGACGAGGCGCTCGCCGTCCTCCTCGAGGGTGAGGGGATGCTCGCCGACACCTCCGATATCGGTCTCGGAATCCAGATGGAGATCAATCTCGGCAAGGTCTATCTGGCGCTCGGCGAGGACGAGGAGGCTCTGACGCGCTTCCGTAGGACCGAGACCTTGGCCCGGGAAGCAAACCAGACGATCGAGCAGGTGCCCGCGCTCATCGGCGTCGCCACTGCCCAGAAACGGCTCGGCCGCTTGGACGAGGAACTCGCGAGCCTTCGCCTGGGCGTGTCGGTGTGGGACTCCCTGCGCGACATCCCGCGCGACCCCGAGTGGCGCGAGCACTTCGGAAGCTTCGGCCGCTCCCTTTCCACCCGGCTGGCCCAGGCGCTGCTCGCGGCCGGGGAGGACGCGGGCGCGATCTTCGACGAGGTCCAGCGCTTCAAGGCACGCACGCTGCTCGAGCGGATGCTCGGCGGCGGCGAGGCCGTCGAGGTGGTCACCCTGGAGCGGCTGCAGTCGGAGGTGCTGTTCGAGGGCGAGCTCCTGCTCGACCTCTACCTGGGCGAGGAGGAGTCCACCCTCTTCGCCGTCACCAGGAACCGCTGCGAGGCGGTCGGGCTGCCGGCCAGGGAGGATCTCGCGAGTCGGTTGAGGGCGCTCCACACCCTCGTCTCCCGTCCGCCCCTCGATCGATCCTCCTCGTCGGACGAAGCCGTGATCCTCTCTTCCACCAGGGCGCTTCACGATCAGCTCTTCGGGGAGATCGAGGATCTGATCGCCGCCAGCCCCAGCGTGGTGCTGATACCCGACGGATCCACCAACCTGCTCGTGACGGCGCTGCTCGGCGGCGAGGGCCGGGTGCCTCTCTGGACGCGAGTTCCCTCGGCGACCTTGCTGGCCGGCATCCGTTCGAACGACGGCGGTTCGAAGAGCGAGGCGGTCGGTGGACTCGCCCTCGACGGTTCCGATCCCTCCGGCCTGGAGGAACTGCCGGGCGCCCGCAGCGAGGTGAGCCACCTCGCGCATCGGTACCGCGGGGTCGACTCCAGAGCGCTGTCGACCCTGGACTCCACGGAGATCACTCATCTGTTGCCCGAACCCGGGGGTTTCCTCCACCTCGCGACCCATGCCCGGATCGACGATCAGAATCCCTGGCAATCCGGGCTGCACCTCGGTTCCGCGGGCTGGATGCCCGCCGCCGACATCGCGCGTTCGAGCTTCGACGCCCGGCTCGTCGTGCTGGCGGCCTGCGCGTCGGCCTCGGGACGCATGAACACCGGCGAAGGCGTGCTGGGCCTGACCAGCGCCTTCCTGGCCGCGGGCGTCCCCGCCGTGGTGGCCACGCTCTGGGCCGTGGACGACCGGGCGACCGCCCATTTCAGCGAGCTCTTCTACGCCGCACTGGCCGAGGGCCACGGCTCGGGCGAATCCCTGCGTCTGGCCCAGGAACTTCTGCGCTCCGAGCCCGGCATGAGCCATCCCTTCTTCTGGGCGGGTTTCGTGCTCGTGGGCGACGGCGAACCCGGCCTGGCTCTGGAGAAGAGGTCGCTGCTCGACCGCGAGGGCAAGCGGGCGGGGCTGCTGCTGCTCGGGCTCGGGCTGGTGATGCTGGCGCTTCGTGGCGCTCGGCGTGGTGGCTGAGCCGGGTTCGGCCCTCTTGCTCCATCTTTTTACGCTCGGCGGGTGATTTTCTGCCCGCTCGGGGTTCCTACACGACGGCAATGGCGGCGATCGTGAGATGTGACCACGAACTCCGATTCCAGTGATGATGCGCTCCGCGGCATGGATGCCGTTGCCCGGCGCATTGACCCGAGACGCTACCCCGGCGTCTCGGGTTTTCTCTCACAAGCCCCGGAATCTCCCCGTGATGTCCCCTTTCTCTGGCGGACCGCGTTTCGGGGGGCAGTGCGCTCCACGGTATGGATGCCGTTGCCCGGCGCATCGACCCGAGATGCTCCCCCGGCGTCTCGGGTTTACTCGTTTGCGCCTATCCGAATTGTGCGTGCCGGTCTGCGATGCATCCGCTACTGTCACGAGGTGTCCCGGGTCGTGGGTTCGCGAAACCGCGCGATCGACGGGACCGTCGCGTCGACAAGTAGGGAGATCTCATGCCCCTGTTCTTCGACACCGAGACCACCGGCGTTCCGCGCAACTACAACGCGCCGACGTCGGACCTCGCCAACTGGCCGCGCCTCGTGCAGATCGCCTGGCTGATCACCGACGATGCCGGCGAGGAGATCGCGAGCGCCGAGCACATCGTGAAGCCCGAGGGGTTCACGATTCCCGAGGGCGCCGCGCGGGTGCACGGCATCAGCACGGAGCAGGCGCTGCGCGAGGGCGCCGCCCTCGCCGACGTCCTCGCGGCGATCGTGCCCGACCTCGAGAGGGCCGAGCTCCTGGTGGCCCACAACATCCGGTTCGACGAGAAGATTCTCGGCGCCGAGCTGCTGCGCGCGGGCTACGCCGATCTACCGGCCGCGAAGCCGAGGCGCTGCACCATGCGGGAATCCACGGACCACTGCGCGCTGCCGGGCAACTACGGCTTCAAGTGGCCCAAGCTCCAGGAGCTGCACGAGAAGCTGTTCGGCGAGACCTTCGCGGGGGCCCACGATGCGCTCGTGGACGTGCGCGCCTGCGCGCGCTGCTACTTCGAACTGAAACGACTGGGGATCATGGTCTGAACCGTGGGCGACGCGGCGATCGAACACGGCCGCCGGTCTTACCTTGTTCGAAGATGACCCGCGCCCACACTCGATCGACCCGGAACGACAAGGAGTCCCGATGACCTTCGCACGCCTCGCCCTGCTGCTGATCGCCCTCACCCTCATGGCCGCCTGCGCCGCCGAAGAGACCATCGAAGAGCCGGCGGCCATCGCTCCTCTCACCTTGAACGAGGGCGCGAAATGGCAGGTGGACGACCACACGCGCGGCTCCTTCGGCCGCATGCAGGACTGGTTCGGCGCCGCGGGCAAGCCCGACGCGATCGAGGGCTACCACGAGCTCGGCCGCGTCCTCACCGGTGAACTCCAGGTGCTCGTCGGCGGCTGCACCATGGTCGGCCCCGACCACGATCAGCTCCACGTGTACCTTACCGAGTTCATGCCGCGGGTGAGCGCGCTGGGCAAGGTTACGGATGTCGGCGAGGCCGAGAAGACCCGCCTGGAGATCGCCACGCTGCTTCGGGAGTATCGGGCTCACTTCGAGTAGACGGAACCGATCCCGGGATCCGGGCGATCGACTCACACGTCATTAATCTGCTGCGGCCCGTCAGATAATCCTCCTTGGCGGGATTCCTCATGGTATTGTCCGGTTTCCAGTTTCAATATCCTCGGAGGTCAGTCATGGGAATCAAGCTGAAACCTGTCAATTTCTCGGTGGTGGTGCTGGCGGCGATGACATTGGTGGTCACCGGTTGCGGCAAGGACGATCCGGCGGTTCCGGAGGCGGTTGGAACCGTCGCCGTCGATCAGACGCCCGACGAGCTCGCCGAGGCCGGCTGGACACTGACGGGCCCCCAGGACGAATCGGGCGCGGGCGACCTGACCCTGTCCGAAATGCCGATCGGCGAGTACACCCTGGTCTGGGACGATGCGACCGGCTACACGACACCTCCTCAAGACACGCAGACGCTGGAAGACGGTGAGACGATCACCTTCAGCGGCAGCTATCTCGAACTGGGAACCATCACGATCGATCAGACCCCGGACGCCCTGCCGGGAGCGAGCTGGACGCTCTCGGGGCCGCAGAACGATTCCGGCTCAGGTGACGCGACCCTGCCCGCCATGCCGACCGGCGACTACGTTCTGACCTGGGGCGATGTCGCGGAGTACATCACCCCGGCGGCCACGGCACTGACCCTGGATCCCGGCGGGACGATCGCCTTCTCGGGCGAGTATGTGGAGAGCCCGGCGGATCCCGAGTTCGTGACGATCGCCGCGGGCACATTCGTCATGGGCTCTCCGTCGCTGGAAGCGGAGCGACGCCTCGACGAGCCTCAGCACACGGTCACGCTGACGAGGTCGTTCCAGATGCTGAAGACGGAGGTGACGAATCATCAGTATCGCGAGATGGTCCAGTGGGCCTACGACTTGGGCTACTGCACGGCCAACGACACCACCGTCCGCGATGCCCTGGATGGTTCGACGCAGGAGCTGCTCGACCTGAACGGGACCGCATGCGAGATCGCATTCGCCGATGGCGCTTTCGTCGTGGACATCGACCGAGCCGATCACCCCGTGAAGGAGGTGTCGTGGTTCGGCGCGGCGGCCTATTGCGACTGGTTGAGCATGCAAGCCGAACTGGACCGCGCCTACGATCATGGCAGCTGGCAGTGCAACGGCGGTGATCCCTATTCCGCCCAGGGGTACCGTCTGCCGACCGAGGCGGAGTGGGAGTATGCCTGCCGCGCCGGCACGCAGACCCCGTTCAACACGGGCGACTGCCTGGACGCGGGCACCGAGGCGAACTATGACGGGAGCTACCCCTACACCGATTGCCCGTCGGGCCCGAGCGAGGGATGGACGGTGGAGGTAGCCAGCTACCCCGCGAACTCCTGGGACCTCCACGACACCCACGGCAATCTCATGGAATGGTGCAACGATTGGTGGGGCGAGTACGGCGGCGACGCGACCGATCCGGTGGGTGGTCCGGTCGGCTCCCATCGGGTGTATCGCGGCGGTTACTGGTTCAATCACGCTCAGTTCTGCCGGTCCGCCATCCGGTTCACCTTTCTGCCGAACAAGAGCAACGAGCTCCTCGGTTTCCGGCCCGTCAGAACGGCGGATGCCGCCCGGTAGGCCTCCGTTTCGCGAAGGTGTCGGGTCTCATGAATGCGAGGGGGACGCAATACCGAGGGCCTGGCCTATCGTGCGCAGAAGCTCTTCCTCGGCCACCGTCACTTGATGGTCGCTCGTCATCACGTCGGTGCAGGCGTGGATGAGTTCGCTTCGTACTCTCGCATGGGTGCGCGCGAGACGATCGAGGGCGGGCCCCAGAGCCTCGAGACCACAGGCCTCCGCGTCCAGCAGCGCGAGATCGGCTTCCACCGGCGCGAAACGATCGCGACCCGCGGTGAAGGCGGCATCGATCGCCTCCTCCCGCCCCGCCCCGTGGCGGGCCAAGGCGCTCATCAACAACGCGGCGTCCCGGCGGATGACCTCCCGCGATCGAACCGGCCTGGGCGGTCTGCGCCGGATGGAACTCGCCTCGAGCCGTCGCAGCAGCATGCGGGCCAGCGCGAACTCGCGCACCGTGATCTCCCCGTCCGCCTCGATCAGACGGTTCACCGTGACGGCGAAGGCCTGGCGCCGGGTCTCGTCGAGATCGCGCAGGGCCGGCATGGCGAGGCCGGCGACCGGAAGGTGCCGCCTCTCGTCCAGCGCTTCCACCGCGGCTTCCAGGCGCAAGGTCTCCTGAAGAGTCGGCTCGCCGGCGCGCTCCCCGATGAGCGCGTACTGCTTCTCGCGCCGGGCGAGATCGGTCGAGAGCAGCATGGCGTAGACGGCGGCCGTCGCGGAGAGGGGGTGGGCGAGCGCGTCCCTGAGCAGGGACGGCAGGTCCACCAGGGACGAGGCCGCGAGGGGCGCCGTGCCGTTGCCCGCGGAAAGCTGCTCGCCGAGTCGCGGCCCGGGAGCGGGAGTTTGCGCGGCTTCGGCCCCTTGTCGGTAGCGGCCGTGAGGATCGAGGCGCGCGATCCGCTCGTCGATCGGCGGATGGGTGGCGAGGATGCGCGTGAAGCCCCACTTCGCGCCGTCGGCGATGAACAGGTGGCTGAACTCGCCGCCGCGGCGGCTCGTCACCACCGAACCGTGGCCGGCGATCTTGCGCAGCGCGCCGGCCAGGCCGCCCGGATTGCGCGTGTACTGCACGGCGGCGGCGTCGGCCAGGTACTCGCGCTGGCGGCTCACGGCGGCCTTGATCACGCGGCCCATGAACAGGCCGAGCGCGCCCAGGAGCACCAGCAGCGCACCGGCCAGCAGCAGCACGAAGCTGATGCCGCCGCCTTCGCCGCGGCCCGTCCGGGTTTCGGGGATCATCCGCAGCATCGTCCGCCCGATGATGCCCAGCGCCGCCACACCGAAGAGCGCCGCCAGCAGGTGGATGTTCAGGCGCATGTCGCCCCGGAAGATGTGGCTGAACTCGTGGGCCACGACGCCCTGCATCTCGTCGCGGTCGAGGCGCTCGATCAGCCCGCGCGTGACGGCGACGGTGGCGTCCTCCATTGCGTAGCCGGCGGCGAAGGCGTTGATGCCCGGCTCGTCGTCCAGCACGTAGACCAGCGGCACCGGCGTCCCGGAGGCGATGGCCATCTCCTCCACCACGTTCAGCAGCCGCCGCTCGGCCGGATCCCGGCTGCCCTGCGGCACGATGCGTCCGCCGAGTTCGGCCGCCACCGCGCCGCCGCCTCCGCGCAGCGAATGCAGGCGCCACCAGGCCGCGATGCCGGTGACGGCGAGCACGACGAGCAGGTCGACGGCGAAGAGCCCCGGCCGCCAGAAGCGCAGATCCACGCTCCGGCCCTGCGTGAACGCGCTCAGGTTGCCGAAGAGCCGGGAGGAATCCTGCACCAGCAGGGCCACGGGGTAGGTGCCCGCCACCACGACGGCGATGGCCAGGACGAACAGCGCCACGAGCCGGGCGCTGTGTCCCCGGGCGCGTTCCTGCTGTCGGAAGAAGTCCCGCATGGACGAAACCCTCCGCCGCTAGAACTCCACCTTCGGCGCCTGGCGCTCCTCGTCGCTCTCGGTGGCGGTCAGCAGCTCGGCCGGCGCGAAACCGAAGGTGCCCGCGAAGAGAATGGCGGGAAAGGACTCGCGGGCGATGTTGTAGGCGTTCACCGCGTCGTTGAAGGCCTGCCGCGCGAAGGCGATGCGGTTCTCGGTGCTGCGCAGGTCCTCCATGAGGGTGAGCATGGTCTGGTCGGCCTTGAGGTTCGGGTACTGCTCGCTCAGGGCGAAGAGCCGACCGAGAGCCATGCCGAGCGCGCCCTCGGCCTCGCCGAGCTTCTTCATGGCCTCGGGGTCGCCGGGCGCCTTCGCCGCGCCGCCGGCGGCGTCCACCGCCGTGCCGCGCGCCTTGATCACGTTCTCCAGCGTCTCGCGCTCGTGGGCGAGGTAGCCCTTGGCCGTCTCGACGAGGTTGGGAATGAGGTCGTAGCGGCGCTTGAGCTGCACGTCGATCTGCGCGTACGCGTTCTTGTACAGGTTCCGGTTCTTCACGAGCCGGTTGTAGATGGCGGTGAGCAGGATCGCGAGAACGATGAGGATCCCGAAGATCAGGGCGGGGGCGATCAGCACGTCGAACCTCCCGGGAATGGAGCTGTTGCGGAAAAACGATATCGGTGATCGTGGGGGTTGTCAACGGAGCGATCGCGGCGCGGGCGCTCGCCGGTTCACCGCTCGACCAGCTCCGATCGATCCCAGACCCAGCGTTCGAGAGTCGCCACGAGCTTGTCCTTGCAGATGGGCTTGGTGAGATGGTCGTCCATGCCCGCGGCAAGGCAGGCATCGCGACCCTGCCTCTGGGCGTTGGCGGTCAGGGCCACGATCGGAGTGTGGCCCGTTTCCGTCTCGCGGATGACCCGGGTGGCCTCGAGTCCGTCCATCACCGGCATCTGCTGGTCCATCAGGATCAGATCGAATGGGCGGGCGGCGGCGCGTGTTCCCTCGAGCCCGTTCTCGACCACCTCGACCTCGCAGCCCAGCCCCTCGAGCATCTTCGCGATGACCTTCTGGTTGACGCGGTTGTCCTCCACCACCAGCACGCGGGTACTCGCCGGGCGGCCCGCTCCCGTGGCTCGCGGTTCCGTCGGCGCGCTCGGGGCGTCGAGCGCGGGTTCGGCCTCGCCGAAAGGCAGCGTGAAGGTGACGGTGGTGCCCTTGCCGAGCGTGCTCCTCAGGCGGATCTTCCCGCCCATGAGCGCGATGAGCTGCTTGCTGATGGCCATGCCCAGGCCGGTGCCGCCGTAGTTCCGGGTGATCGAGGTGTCGGCCTGGGTGAAACGGGCGAAGATGGTCTTCTGCTGCTCCTCGGAGATGCCGATGCCGGTGTCCGATACGGTGAACCTGATCATGATGGCCGAGGGATCCCCCACCGGCACCGGCTCCGGCGTCCGCTCGACCTTCAGGTCGATGCGGCCCTCGTCGGTGAACTTCACCGCGTTGCCGACGATGTTCGTCAGCACCTGGGTCACGCGCGTGGAATCGCCGACGAACTGGTCGGGCAAGTCCGGCGCGAAATCGCAGGTCAGGCCAAGACCCTTCCGCTCGGCCTGGGCGCGCAGGGGTTTGATCGAGTTCGAGACGGTCTGACGCAAGGTGAAGCGGCTCCGCTCCAGGACCAGGCTCAGAGCCTCGATCTTGGAGAAGTCCAGGATGTCGTTGATGATGCTCAGGAGCACGCGGGCCGATGACTCCAGCGTCTCCAGATTGTCCCGCTGCTCCTCCGTGAGATCGGAGTCGAGCGTGAGCTCCGCCATGCCGAGGATACCGTTCATGGGCGTGCGGATCTCGTGGCTCATGTTGGCCAGGAAATCGCTCTTCGCCCTGTTGGCCGCCCGCGCCTCCTCCGCGGCCACCTCCAGGTCGCTCCGCGACTGGTTGAGATCGTCGATCACGCTGTCGATCTCTCCGGCCATCACGTTGAAGCCACCGGCCAGGTCGGAGAGCTCGTCCCGGCCCGAGATGTCGATGCGGTGCCGGAAGTTCTCGTTCATGAACTGCTCGGCGCCGGTGGCCAGCGTCTTGATGCGCCGGATCACGCTGATTCCGTTGGTCAGCGCGAACACGAGAATCAGGAGTATGGTCACGCTGACGACGCTGGTCTTGATCCGCGTCTTCAGGAGGAAGGCGTGGTCGACCTCTGACGCGGCGATTCTGAGACCGGCCAGGGTCTCCTGGATCGACCGGTTCTCCTGATCCAGCCGCGCGAGCACGCGTTCGTGGTCGGCGCGAAGCCTCTCGTGCCGATCCAGGTGGGGAACGATCTCGTTCGAGGCCAGCAGGACCTCCTCCACCATGATGCCGTCCTGCGGGTCGAGCGAGTTCTCCTCGAACTCCGCGAGCGTCACGGTGAGCTTGCCGAGGAGTTCGGAGAGGAGATCGGAGCCGTCCACCTCGCCGTGGGTGAAGCGGATGAGCTCCTTGTCCATGCGGTAGACGATGTCGTAGATCTCGACCGACAGGCCCACCAGCTTCAGCTCCGTCTGTGCGTCCTGTTTGTCCTCGTCGCTGTAGTCGGCCAGGGCCGGACCGCCGTAGGTGATGAAGTTCTCGAGCAGGGTCAGGTGGTAGCCGTGAAGGTAGGCCACGTTGCCCAGGAGGACGCCGAGGCCCTCGGTGATGCGCAGCCGCAGGGTTTCGATGTTCTCCTCGATCCCGTGACGGGTCGACAGGTAGGCGCGATAGTCCTCGATGGCGGCCTTCGTCTGGGAGATGGCCGACGCGCTGCCGGGGAGAGAGGTGGATCCGTCGCTGGCGGTGAGCAGGTCGAGTTCCCGGTCGAGGGCATCCAGCTGCTGCTCCTGCGTCTTCATCGGAATCCCTGCGTCCGATTCGGCGGGCGACCTCTCGCCGGCGAGGCGCAGGTGGGCGAGGCCGGCGTTGAGATCGCTGATGCGGAGCACGAAGTCGTCGAGACCGTGGATTCTCTGGAAATCTCCATGGATCGAGCCGATCGTCCATATCAAGACAAGCAACGTGACCAGCAGGCACGCGAGCTTGATGCCGATGGACGTCAGCCTGGGCATTACTGAGCCGCCTTCTCCAGCGGAAGGCCCGCCTTCACCCAGCCCCGGAAGCCCTCCTTCAGTCCGATGACGTTGTCGTAGCCGTGCTGGGAGAGATAGCGCTGCACGATCTTGTCCCGGTTACCGGTTTCGGTGACGGTCACGATCAGCCCGTCCCGGGGCAGCAGCGCGCGGATCTCCTCCAGCCGGAGGTCGTCGAGGGGCATGGACAGGAAGGCGGGGGAGGGGATGCGCCCCTTGGCCAGCTCGACCTCCGTGACCCTGAAGTCCACGACGGTCACCGCCTCCCCGGCCTTGACCATCTCCCAGAGCCGCGCGTTCTCCATGAACTCGAATGACTCGAGCACGGGCAGGGCTCGCTTGGTGACGACCTCATGGGAGCGGCGCCAGGACCGCAGTCCGCCGTTGAAGATGGCGATGTTCGAATATCCTCTTTCGCTCGCGGCGACCGCCGCGTTGTAGGCGAATACTCACCTCTGGCCCATTCAGTAGAAGACGAGGTACTTCGACATGTCCTCGGGGAGCGCGTCGGTGGTGGGGATGGTGTGGACGGGGATGTTGATCGAGCCGGG
This sequence comes from uncultured bacterium, assembly GCA_964399495.1. GTDB lineage: Bacteria > Krumholzibacteriota > Krumholzibacteriia > JACNKJ01 > JACNKJ01 > CAYNQX01. The sequence continues at coordinate 49,445 of CAYNQX010000014.1, read as the reverse complement.
AATGGTGGCGTCGTCGGCGATGATGCGATCCAGCGTGTTGACCAACACGAAGTCGGCAGCTCCCGCTTCCCGCTCGGCCAGGAGCGTCACGAGCTCCATGGTGGATATCACGGGGAATCGTTCGAGACAGGGCGCCGCCGCCGGGCTCAGGATCAAGAGGGCGAGACAGAACAACAGTCCGCGTTTCATGGGGGACCTCCAGGGGACTTCACCCGGAATCGGGGTTCGAATCGACGGGACTACTGGTAGGGGGATCGGCGGAAATGCTTATGATCTTTAGTGCAATGCCTGGCGCTCGGAGCCCGGAACTCCGGGATTTCGAGCGAGGGAGCGCCGGGATGCCGCGTTGACCTGCCCCCGGCCCCCTGCTACCTTCCCGCTCGTTGGATGAGCCCCCCCGGTGAAGACCGGCCGGGGCTTGTCGTGCTTGCCCCCGCCCTCCGGAAAGGCCCGCCCCATGCCCTTCATCGAGAATCTCACCCCGCTGTCCGGAGCCGCCGCCTCCCTGCGCGCCGAACTCGCCGCCGGTCCGGCTCGGCGCGTGCTCACCGGACTCAAGGGCTCGAGTCTGCCCCTTCTCCTCGCCCGCCTGGATCGCGAGCTCCAGGGGGACGCGCGGCCCTGGCTCATCCTCACCAACCAGGCGAACGAGGCCGAGGGGATCGCCGAAGACCTGCGCACCTTCGGCGCCGAGGGCGTGGAGCACTACCCGGAGCTGGAGATTCTCCCCTTCGACCGCCACAGCGCCGACCGCAACATCGTTTCCCAGCGCATCGAGGTGCTCGACGCCCTCGAGCGCGGCGAGGTGAGATTCCTCTGCACCAGCGTGCGCGCCTGGCTGCGCCGCGTGATGCCGCCCGAGCTCCTCGCCGAACGCCGCTTCTCCCTGAGCGCCGGCGACGAGATCGATCTGGACGAGTTCGACGAGCGCCTGGCCGCCCTGGGCTACCGCAAGGTGGGCATGGTCACCGAGCCGGGAGATTTCGCCGTGAAGGGCGGCATCGTCGACATCTTCACGCCGACCCACGACGAGCCCTTCCGCCTGGAGCTGTTCGGCGACGAGATCGAGAGTCTGCGCGGCTTCGATCCCGCGACCCAGCGCAGCAGCGGCCGCGTCGATTCCATGACCGTGCTGCCCTGCAGCCAGGTGTTGCTGGGCGCGGCGGACCGCGAGCGCGCCGTGCGCGAGATGCACAAGCTCCACCCGGCCGAGTCCCTCCTGGTGGAGGACCTCGCCTCCAGCTTTCTCGAGGGGATCCCCTTCGAGGGGATCGACCGCTACAGCGCCTTCTTCGTGCCCGAGGTCCCCTTCGCGCGCTACTTCCCGCGGGGATTCCGGCCCGTCCTGATCGACGAGGCCGCGCTCATCGAGCGCTGGGAGCACATGGACGACGAGGTCGCCCGCCGCCACGCCAAGGCGATCGAGGGCGACGACTTCCCGCCGGAAGCCGCCGCGGCCTACCTCGACGTCTCGGCCCTGCGCGCGATGATGGACGCCCCCGAGATCCTGTTCGTCGAGGACGAGCTCGCCGAGGCCCTGGCCAGCCCGCGCGCGCCGCTCACGAAACTCGCCGGCAAGGGGCAGCCGTCATTCGGCAGCAGCCTGAAGGAGCTGCGCGCGGACCTCGCGCGTCTCGTGGAGAAGGGCTACGGCGTCACGGTTTTCTGCGACAACAAGGGGCAGGCCGAGCGCCTCGCCGAGATCCTGGGGCCGACGCTCGAGTCCGTCCACCTGCCGGTGGGCGACCTCCAGCACGGCTTCCTGCTGCCGGACGAGAAGTTGGCCGTCTACACCGATCACGAGATCTTCGACCGCTACAAGCGGATCCGCCGTCGTCGCCGCCTCTACAAGGGCGCCGGCCCGATCCGCGACCGCGCGAGCCTGCGCACCGGCGACTACGTGGTGCATATCCAGCACGGGATCGCGCGCTACCAGGGCATGAAGAAGCTCGAGGTGCTCGGCGAGGAGCGCGAGGTGCTGCACCTGAGCTACGCCGACGAGCAGCAGCTCTACGTGCCGGTGGACCAGATCAACCTGGTCGAGCGCTACGCCAGCCAGGACGACGCCACGCCGCGCCTCGGCCGCCTGGGCGACAAGGCCTGGACGCGCACGCGCAAGAAGGCCGAGAAGGCCGTGCGCGAGATGGCCGCGGATCTGCTGAAGCTCTACGCTCAGCGCCAGGCCGCCAAGGGCCACGGTTTCGGCCCCGACACGCCCTGGCAGCAGGAACTCGAGGCGAGCTTTCTCTACCAGGACACGCCCGACCAGGCCGTGGCCGCCTCCGAGACCAAGCAGGACATGGAGCAGGCCAAGCCCATGGACCGCCTGGTCTGCGGCGACGTGGGCTTCGGCAAGACCGAGGTGGCGATTCGCGCCGCGTTCAAGGCGGTGCAGGCGGGCAAGCAGGTGGCCGTGCTCGTGCCCACGACCATCCTGGCCCAGCAGCACCTGCAGACCTTCTCCGAGCGCCTGCGCGAATACCCCGTGCGCATGGACATGGTGAGCCGCTTCCGCACCAGCGCGCAGATCAAGGAGGCGCTGGTCAAGCTGAAGGCCGGCGAACTGGACATCATCGTGGGCACGCACCGCCTGCTCTCGGCCGACGTGGCGTTCAAGGATCTGGGCCTGATCGTCGTGGACGAGGAGCACCGCTTCGGCGTGGCTCACAAGGAGAAGCTGAAGCGGGCGCGGGCGGCGGTGGACGTGCTCACGCTCACCGCCACGCCCATTCCGCGAACGCTGCACATGGCGCTGGGCGGCATCCGCGACGTGTCGCTCATCCGCACGCCGCCGCTGGACCGCCTGCCGGTGCACACCGAGATCGCCGCCTTCGACGACGAGATCATGCGCGAGGCGATTCTCCGCGAGGTCGATCGCGGCGGACAGGTGTTCTTCGTGCACAACCGCGTGGAGACCATCACCGCCATGGCCGCCCACCTGCAGGGGCTGCTGCCCGACCTGAAGATCGCCATCGGCCACGGCCAGATGGGCGAGAAGCAGCTCGAGCGCGTGATGGTGGACTTCATCGAGGGCGAGTACGACATCCTGGTGAGCACGATGATCATCGAGAGCGGCCTGGACATTCCCCGGGTGAACACGATCCTCGTGAACCGGGCCGACCGCTTCGGCCTGGCGCAGCTGCACCAGCTGCGCGGACGCGTGGGCCGCAGCCGTCAGCGCGCCTACTGCTATCTGCTCGTGCCCCGCGACCGGACCATCACCGAGGAGAGCCGCCTGCGCCTGGAGGCCCTGGTGGAGCACGACGAGCTCGGCGCGGGCTACAAGCTGGCCCTGCGCGACCTGGAGATCCGCGGCGCCGGCAACATGCTCGGCGCCCAGCAGCACGGCCACGTGGCCGCCGTGGGCTTCGACCTCTACCTGCGCCTCGTGGCCCAGGCCGTGCGCGAGCTGCGCGAGGGCAAGAGCTACAGCCAGGAGGTGCGGGTGGAGGGCCGTGTGAACGCCCGGATCCCCGACAGCTACGTCTCCGACCCGGAGCAGAAGATGGCCCTGTACCAGAAGATGGGGCACATCGACCGCCTCGATGCCGCCGAGGAGTTCGCCTCGGAGGTGCGCGACCGCTTCGGCGAACTGCCCGGCCCCGTCGAAAACCTGTTTCTTCTCTTGGAGTTGAAGATCCGGGCCCAGGCCGCGGGGGTGACCCGGGTGGATCTGGGCGACCCCACGCGGGTGGAGTTGCAGTCGGGGGCAACCCTGCCGAAATCGGCCCTGGGCGAATTGGCCAGGAACTTCGGGCGGGAAATCCTCTTCAAGGGCGGCGATCCCCTGGTCCTGGAATTGCGTACGGCGACCGGCACTCGGATCGAGAAAACCCGAAAGCTATTGAAGTCGATGGAGGGCTGTGCTACTCAATTGACTTCAAATGCCTGAAAACTTGGCGTTTAGGATGCCGCAGCGGCGGTGTCTTCGCGACGGGGCCGAGACGGTCCGTGACGCGCCCAGTTCGAATTTTCATATCAAGCGAGGTGAACGATGGCCAAGGCGTACCCGCGGGCGGCCTGCGCCCTGGGAATCGGCCTGCTTCTGACGGGACTGCTCGTCGGTTGCGGAGGCGGTAAGAGCAATGAAGACATCGTGGCGACGGTGAACGACGCCACCATCACTCTGGGCTACTTCGAGGCGAAGTGGGGCAAGTTGGCGGACGGCGATTCCCAGTTCGAACCGACACCGGCCAACATCGACTCCCTCCGGAGCGCGGTGCTCGACATCCTCATCAAGAAGGAGTTGATGGTCGATCGCGCCAAGAAGGAGAACTACATCGATGATCCGGTCTACCTCGAGGCCTACGAGAACCAGAAGAACTACCGGCTCATCGAGCTCCTCAAGAACAAGCAGGTCGTGGATCTGATTCCGACCTTCAGCGAGGACGAGCTGCTGGAGCACTATCAGTACGTGGGGCTCGCGGTGACCGCGCGGCATATCGACATCGACATGGAGGACGAGGCGAAGGCAGTGGTGGCCATGATCCGCGGCGGCGAGATCACCTTCGGCGACGCCGTGACCAAGTACTCCACCCACCAGGACCGGCAGGCCGGCGGCCATCTCGGCGTCGTGCAGTTCGGCAACAACATCAAGCCGGTGGAGGAGACGCTGTTCGCCATGGAAGTCGGCGACGTCAGCGATCCCGTGAAGACGCCCTACGGCTGGAGCATCTTCATCGTCGACGATTTCAAGAGGAACAAGCAGGACGAGTACGCGTCCGTCCGCGAGTCGATCAAGAATCGCCTGGAGACGCGCGCCATGCGGGAGATCGGCGGCGAGCACGCCGAGCGGGTGCTCAAGAAGTACGGCTTCAAGTTCGACTGGGACGTCGCCGAGCTCATTCTTCCGCACATGCCCGACGACATGACGCCCTCGCAGGCCTCCCAGGCCCGCAGCCGCACGGAAGAGAAGCCTCTTCTCAAGTTCACTCCCGAGGAGCTCGAGAAGGTGCTCTACGAGCTGAACGGCGAGCAGATGACCCTGCAGATGTTCTCCGACGAGTACGACCGCCTGCACCCCTTCGCGCGCCCGCAGAAGGCCGCGAGGCTCCAGGGCATCTACAACTACGTGCACAAGGAGGCCGTGGGTGTGGTGATGCCCATGGAGGCGATCTCCATCGGCCTGGAGAAGGATCCCGAGCTGGTCCTCGGCCTCAAGGAGTTCGAGGAGCAGGCCTGCATCGGCGCGGTGCGCAAGGTGCTGGTGAGCCAGGCCATCACCCTGACCGAGGAGGAGCTCCTGGCCTTCTACGAGGAGAACCCCCTCTACTACACCCTCAAGCCGCGCGTGCGCTGCAAGCAGATCATCAACTCCGAGGAGGAGAAGATCCGCGAGGCCTGGAACCGTCTGGAGAAGGGCGAAGAGGTCGACGCCATCGGCAGCGATCTCTCGATCGTCTTCAACCGTCAGTGGGTCACCGACTGGTTCATGCCGGATTCGATCGCGGCTCCGGAGAACGACGCGATCCGTCACATCGCGCGCCTCGTCGAGCTCGGCGACTACACGCAGCCCTTCTACTACCAGGGCTACTGGGGCATCATGCACCTCTTCGAGTCCGAGGCCGCCCGCCTGATGGAGTTCGAGGAGGCCCGCGACCGAGTCGACAAGGATCTGCGCGCCCGCAGGGAAGGCGAGCGCCTCGACATGCTGCTCGACGAGTGGCGTCAGGACGTCGAGATCGAGATCAACGAGAAGGTGCTGGCCAAGACCGAGAAGGGCCCTGCGCCCAATCCGAACCGGGGACGCTTCTAGCATGCGTCTCGCGCCGGCCCTGCTGGCCGCCATGGCCCTGACCGCATTCGCCTGCGGCCGGGGGGAGGAGGCTCCTCCCCCCGGCACCCAGGCGGAAGCTCCGGTGGTGTCGGCGCCCCTGGATTACCTGGTCGAGGTGGGCGACTCCCGGCTGAGCGAGTCGGCCTTCGCCGCCAGCATCCCCGCCGAGTTCCGCGGCCTGCTCACCATTGCGGAGAAGCGCGGCTACGTCGACCGCTGGGTGGACACGGAACTGCTCTACCGGGCCGCCGAGGACCGGGGCCTCCTCGAGGATCCCGAGCTCGTCCGCCGTCTCGAGCAGCAACGGCGCGAGTTCATCGCCAACCATCTTCTCCAGAAGATGCTCGAGGAGCGCGTGCTGGTGACCGACGGCGAGATCGCCGACTACTATTCCGAACATCTGGAGGAGTACTCGTCGGAGTACCGCTATCGCGAGATCGTCGTGCGCACCCAGCAGGATGCGCAGGATCTCCACGACAAGCTGAAGGCCAAGCGCATCTCCTTCACGCGCGCCGCCGAGCGCAACTCCCTCTCCGCCTCGTCCCGCACCGGCGGCGACATGGGCTGGCTCGCCAAGGGCGCCATGCCGCCCGAGGTGGAGGAACGCATCGTCAAGATGAAACCCCAGGAGATCTCCCAGCCCTTCGAGACGGCCTGGGGCTGGACGCTCATCCAGTTCCGCGACCGCCGCCAGGCCGAGAACGCCCTCGACCTGCAGGAAGTGAAGGACGAGATCCTCCGCTTCCTCACCATGGAGCGCCGCCGTCGCGTCTACGCCGAGTTCCTGGAGGAGGTCCAGGAGAGCTATCCGGTGCGCTACCATCCCTCGCTGGAGCAGCGTCTCCGCAGCGACGAATTCGTTTCCGATCCAGGGCCCGGCGGACGCTAGCCGCAGGCCCATCCCTCCAGGAGGACTCCCGACATGTCGCGCTCATCCCTTTTCCGTTCGCTCCCGGCCGGACTCGCCCTGCTGGTCACCTTCGCGCCGGTTTCGCCCGCGGCGGCGCAGGACGCGGACGACATGGTCGTGCTGGAGCAGATCGTCGCCACCGTGGACGACGAGGTGGTCCTACTCGGCGAACTCGTCGCCGACCTGCAGTACTTCGCCATGCAGAGCGGCCAGTTCCCTCCGCCCGAGCAGCAGCGAGGACTCCTGGAGGAGGCCCGCGAGTCGCGCATCAAGGAGAAGCTCCTCATCGCCAAGGCCCAGCGCGACGAGGTCCAGGTGGGCGAGGAGGAGATCGAGATGGCGATGGACCGCCACATCGACCACCTCAAGGAGCAGGCCGGCGGCGAGATGCGCTTCCAGATGCAGCTCGAGCGCGAGGACATGAACGAGCGCGACCTCAGGCGCGACCTCGAGAAGCCCCTGCGCGATCAGCTTCTGGCCCAGCGGGTCATCGAGCGGGTCGGCTACGGACTCGAGGTGAACGACGAGGAGCTGCGCGGCTACTACGACCAGCACGTCGGCGACCCCGATCGCATTCCCACGCGCCCGCGCGCGGCCGAGCTCTCCCACATCGTCGTGATGCCGCGGCCCGCGCCCGAGCAGGAGAAGGCGATCGAGGCGAAGCACGAGACGATCCGCGCGCGGCTGGAGTCGGGCGAGGATTTCGCGGAGGTCGCCCGCGCGATGAGCGAGGGCCCCGCCGCTGCCCGCGGCGGCGACCTGGGCTGGTGGAAGCTGGAGGAGATCGCCGTGACCGAGCTGGCCTACGGCATCGCCAACCTGGCCCCCGGCGCGCGCACCGAAGTTCCCAGCGACCAGGGCCTGCATATCGTCGAGATGATCGAGCGCGAAGGCGACCGGGTTCATTTCCGGCAGATCCTCCTGCTCCTGCCGATCGGCGAAGAGCAGCGCCAGGCCGCCCGCGACCGCGCCCGCGAGGCCTGGAAGCGCCTGCAGGAGGGCGCCGACTGGGACACGGTGGTGATGGAGTACAGCGAGGACGAGCCCACGCGCGAGAGCGGCGGACGCCTCTCCACGATTCCCGAGGAACAGCTCGACGAACGCTATCGCAACGTGGTGGAGATGCTCGAGCCGGGCGAGTACAGCGGCGTGTTCCTCGGACTGCACGGCTATCAGATCCTGCGGCTCGAGTCGCGGGAAGCCGCGCGCCCCTTCGAGTTCGACGAGATCGCCGACCAGCTCCGCGCCGACCTGCTCGGCCGCAAGCGCAACCAGGCCATCGAGGCCTACCTGGGCGGCCTGGAGGACGAGGTGATCGTGGTGCGCCAGGAGATTCCCGCGCTGGAGACCATCGCCGCGCTGGGCGGCGCCCAGGGGACGCCCTGATGCGGATCGACGTCTGGCTCAGCAAGGTCTGCCTGCTCAAGAGCCGCAGCCAGGCCAAGAACGGTTGCCAGGGCGGTCGGATCCTTCTGGACGGACTGCCCGTGAAGGAGAGTCACGAGCTGCACCCCGGCGAGGAGATCACGCTCAGGCTGGCGAACCGTGAGCTGCTCATCCGTGTGCGGGAGATCCCCACGGGGAACGTGGCCCGCAAGGACGCCGGCCTCTACTACGAGGTGCTCGAGGATCGCCTCGCGGCTCCCTGAGAAAACGACATCGGCGAGTTAAAGAGAAGCCGGGGCTATGGAGCCCCGGCTTCTTCGTTTTCAATGGAGTGATGCCGATCAGGTGCTGTCCACGTAGTCGGGCGACGATTTCTTCTCCCGCTCGCCTCCGGACTTGGCCTCGACCGGCTTGTCGGTGGAGCCGTGATTGCCGCCCTCGCGGTTGGTCTGGCCGCCGCCGCCACCCTGGCCACCGCCACCGCCGCCGCCGCCGCCACCACGACCACGACGCCTGCGCGGGCGTCGCCGCCGACGGCGCTGGCCGCCCTCGCCGGTGCCCTGCGACTCGGAGCGGGAGCCGTCGCGCTCGCCTTCGGCGCGGGCCGGCTTCTGCTTGCGGGCGGCCTGTTCGTCGTTGCGTCCGCCGCGTCCGCGTCCGCCGCCGCCGCCACGTCCGCGTCCACCGCGTCCGCCGCGCTCACCGCGACCGCGCCTGCGCTCGCCGCCGCCCTCGCCCTCTTCACGGGCGCGCTGGCGGTAGTATTCCTTGCGACGCTCGCGCCGCTCGTTGGCGATGCGTTTCATCTCCTCGTCCGAAGCGCCCTCGTAGCCGCGGCTGCGACCCAGGGACCACTTCAGCGCCGGCGGTGTGATGAGCGTGGTCACGATGACCATGATCACTACCGCGCCGTAGGTGGCCTCGTTGATGATCGGCTGGCCCGCGTAGACCAGGGTCATGCCGATGCCCGCGAAGATCAGGCCCACCTCGCCTCGAGGCACCATGCCGATGCCCACCGAGATCTTGTCCAGGCCCTTCTCGATGACGCCGAAGGAGCAGACCTGCTTGCCGATGATGGCGGCCACCGTGAGGGCGGCGGCCAGGCCCAGGATCGCCGTGTCGGCGAAGGCCTGCAGATTCACCTGGTAGCCCATGTAGACGAAGAAGATCGGCACCAGGAAGCCGGCCAGAGGATGCAGCAGCTCCTCCAGGGTGTGCTTCTCGCGGTCCTTGAATCTCTCCACGTAGTGCACTTCGTCCAGGATCAAACCCGCGGCGAAGGCGCCGACGATGGCGGCCAGACCGATCTTGTCTGCCACCCAGCTCAGCGTGAACAGAATCAGCAGGCTGGTGGCCAGGAGCATGTGCTGGCCTCGCAGCTTGCTGGCGATCTTGAAGATGCGCGGGGAGGCCCACTGTCCGATGACGATGGCGCCCACCAGGAAGAGCAGGGACTTGCCGACGATCCAGGCCACCGACAGGGGATTCAGTCCACCGCCGCCGCCGGAGTTCGCCGCCACGATGATGCCCGACACCACGGCCAGGATCACGAGGCCCATGACGTCGTCGATCACGGCCGCGCCCAGGATGATCTTGCTCTCCCGCAGCTGGATCTTTCCCAGATCCTTCAGCACGCGGGCGGTGATGCCCACGCTGGTCGCGCAGAGCGTGGCGCCCAGGAACACGGAAACGTAGGTGCCGAGGCCGAAGGCGACTCCGATGCCCCAGCCGAGGAAGAAGGGCGCCACCACGCCCAGGATCGCCACCAGGAGGCTGGAGACCCCGACGCTCATCATTTCCTTGATGTTGCTCTCCAGGCCCACCTCGAACAGCAGGAGGAGGACGCCGACCTCGCCGAGGAAGAGAATCATCTTCTCCGCGGGGATCGCACCGAACACGGTGATGTTGAAGAGCTGCTCGACGCCGCTGAATCCCATCCAGGCCAGGTTGCCCAGCAGGACGCCGACCATCAGCTCGCCCAGCACGCCGGGCTGGCCGATCTTTTCCATCGCCGCGCCGCCGAGCTTGGCGGCCAGAATCACGATCAGTAGCAGGATGAGAACCGGGGCGATCGGGCTGCCGTGCCCCGCACCGTGGTCCTCGCCGTGGGCGGCATCGCCCGGGGCGCCGTGTCCGGCGGCGGTATCGCCCGAGGCCTGGTGGCCGTCGAGGGCGTCCTCGCCGTGGTTTCCGGAGGGCGCGATGGCCGCATCTCCCTGGCCGTGCATCTCTTGCACGGCGGGGGCGGCCTGGGGCTGGATCATGTCCAGCGCACCCAATCCGGCCAGGGCGAGCGCAAAGATGCCGATCAGCGCAACGCCACGAAGGCGGATACTCCGCATGCCGTCTCCTTATGAATGGACTCAGGACTTGAATAGGTCCGGTGTGCCTAAGCCGTTAAGTGGTTTCAAGATATGTGGACGGACCTACCTCCACAGGGTATGTTGGGGGCGAAATCTCGTCAAGGGATTGTCCTGGGGACTCCCGATTGAAACCGACCCCGGCCTTCTCCGTACAGGATCCATGCCGAAATAGGCGTTATCTTGCAGAACCGTGACAAAGGTGCCGAGATGAAACGTTCCATCGCCCTCTTCAGCCTCGCCCTCCTGGTCGCCGCTCCCGCCCTGGCGGGATCCGAGTACGACAAGGAAGTGGTCCGTCAATTCGAGCCCGGCAGCGTCTCCGCGCTGAAACTCGAGAACCTGGCCGGCCGGATTCTCATCGAACCCTCCGGCGGCGATGAACTCGAGCTCCGGGCCCGCGTGCACGCCAATGGACACGACGGCATGGAGGCTCGCGAGGTCGCCCAGCTTCTCGATCTCGAGATCGTGCGCGACGGGGAGATGATCCTCGTCCGGGCGAAGTACCCCCTCAAGCACTACTCCCGCATCCACTATGCCGCCGCCGACGGTGGCCTGTTCACCGGCAACACCACCATCCGGATGAATCGGCAGAAGGTGAAGATCACCACCGGCCGCAAGGGCAGCGGACTGCCTCTCTGGGTGGACTTCCAGGTGCGCGTGCCGAAGGGCCTGGATTGCGCCCTCAAGCACTACGTCGGCCAGGTGAAGCTCGAGGATCTCGAGGGCGACTACAACCTGGACTGCGCCAGCGCGAACATCAGCGTCCAGAAGCTCAAGGGCGACCTGCTCGTGGACAGCGGCAGCGGCGATATCCGGGTGGAGAAGCTGGAAGGCGCCATGAACCTGGACACCGGCAGCGGCGACATCAAGGTGTCCGCCCTGAACGGCGACTTCCACGCCGACACCGGCAGCGGCGACATCATGCTGCGCGACGCCACGGGCGACCGCTTCCATGCCGACACGGGCAGCGGCGACGTGGTCGTGAAGGACACGGACTATCCCCAGCTCGGCATCGACACGGGCAGCGGCGACGTGAAGGTGAGCGCCCTCACCACCACGCCCGAGCGCTGGAAGGTGGACACGGGCAGCGGCGACGTGATCTTCGTGCTGCCGAGCTCGGGCGCCTCCTTCCGCCTCGAGGTGGATACCTCGAGCGGCGAGGTGGACTGCCAGCTCGCCACCTCCGACGTCAACATGCAGCGGGGCAAGATCCGCGCGTTGACGGTGGGGCGCGGCAAGGGCGTCATCCAGGTGGACACGGGCAGCGGCGACGTGAGCATCGTCGCCCGCGAGGACTAGGCACTCGACAACCAGACGCGACAGAGGAAGGACGGCTCCCGGGCCGTCCTTCTTCGTTGTCCCCATGTCCGTTACGCGCTAGCATGGGTTCCGACCCCGACCGTTCGGAAGGAGCGCCATGCCCAGCAGCACCCGACCCCGCGGAAACACGCTCTTCATCATCGCCATCTTCGTGGGCATGCTGCTGGGCGGCGTGTTCGGCGCCATCGTGGGTCGCGAGGTGGCCTTCGTCACCCTCGTGGGCGACCTCTTCCTGGCCGGCCTCAAGATGATGATCGTCCCGCTGGTGGGCTCGAGCATGATCATGGGCGTGGCGTCGCTCGGCGACGTGCGCAAGCTGGGGCGCCTGGGCGGCCTCACGCTCACCTACTACCTGAGCACGACCCTCCTGGCGGCCGCGCTGGGACTCGTACTCGTGAATCTCATCTCCCCGGGAGCGGGCGTCGAGGTTTCCGGCGAACTGACCCGCGACGTGGCCGACTACTCCTTCCTCGACGTGATCCGCGGCATCGTGCCCGCCAACCTCTTCCAGGCCCTGGGCGATGGGCAGATGCTGCCCCTGATCTTCTTCTCCCTGTTCTTCGGCGCGGCGCTGTCGACCCTGGGCGAGATGGGGAAGCCGGTGCTGGGTTTCTTCGAGGGCGTCTTCCACGTGAGCATCAAGATGGTGCGGGTGGTCGTCGCGACGGCCCCGGTGGGCGTGTTCGCGCTGGTGGCCACGCGCCTCGGCAAGGCGGGAGGCTGGGACGCCTTCGCGGCCGAACTCCAGGCCCTCGGGCTCTACGCCCTCGCCGTGATCCTGGGCCTTCTCATCCACGGCGGCATCACGCTGTCGACCGTGCTGGCGACGGTCGGGCGCCGCTCGCCCCTGGTCTTCGTCAAGCAGATGATGGAGCCGATCGTCGTCGCCTTCTCGACGGGCAGCTCCAGCGCGACCCTGCCGGTCACCATGGAGAGCCTGCGCAAGCGCGCGAAGGTCGACCAGCGCGTCGGCAACTTCGTGCTGCCGCTGGGCGCGACGGTGAACATGGACGGCACCGCGCTCTACGAGGCCATCGCCGCGGTGTTCATCGCCCAGTGCTACGGGGTCGACCTCACCTTGCCCGTGCAGCTCGTCATCATCTTCACGGCCACCCTGGCCGCCATCGGCGCCGCGGGGATTCCCGAGGCGGGGCTCGTGACCATGGTGATGGTGCTGCAGACCGCCGGCCTGCCCGTGGAGGGGATCGGCATGATCCTGGCCATCGACTGGTTCCTCGACCGCTGCCGCACCACCGTGAATGTCTGGGGCGACGCGGTCGGCGCGGCCACGCTGGAGCGGTTCGTGAGATTCGACGACCGATCCACGGCCGACGGTGGCTGATTTCGATAGCTGGCTCTTGAATATCTAATTTCCTTGACGCTTTCGCCTCCGGGTCTATCCTATCTATCGACGTGCTTGGGAAGGGTGAGGTTTTCCCTTGATGGCCACGGGTTCGGATGGAACCCAGCGCCAGGGAGCTCGAGCATGTGTGGAAACAACGAGTCCCGATCCAGAATCACGAACATCGAGGTTCGCGGCGAGGTGGTCCTCGCCATCCTCGAGAGCATGCTCGGTCTCGGCGCCGAGGCTCTGCGGATTCTTGGGCGAAACGGCGTCACCGGTCCCGAGACCGGTACCTGGCACCCTCTCGCCGGCCTCTTGGCCGCGTTCCGGGAGATCGAGGAGGGGAAGACCGACACCATCCTCTTCAACATCGGCCACAAGATCCATCGCAACGCCGTGGTGCCCACGGACATCGACGATTTCCTCGAGTCGTTGGCCCGCATCGACGAGGCCTATCACATGAACCACCGTGGCGGCGAGATCGGCCACTACCGGTTCGAGCGGATTGCCGGAAACCGCGCCCGCATCATCTCCACGAGCCTCTACCCCTGCGAGTTCGACCGCGGCGTCGTGCACGGCTTCTCGGCCCTGGCGCGGCCCGCGGGCCTGGACCGCGTGTACGTGAATCACGACGAGAAGCTGCCCTGCCGCCGCAGCGACGGGGGGAGCTGCACCTACGACATCACCTGGTAGGCCCTCGCCGCGTTGCGGGGTTCATCGCCCCGTGCTACTGTGTCGCCCATGCCCTTCACACTGCGGATACCCGGAAACGAGCGCGTGCGTCGACAGCTCGAGTCGGCGCTCGAGCGCGGCCGGCTGGCCGGCAGCTACCTCTTCGAGGGGGCTCCGGGCGCCGGCCAGGAGCAGGCGGCGATCGAGCTGGCCGCCGGCCTGATCGTGGGGGACACCGATCCGGACAACCCCGACGCCCGCCGCGTGCGCCGCTATGCGCATCCCGATCTGCACTACGTCCTGCCGGTGGTGAAGCCGGGCAGCCGCTCCTGGGCGGAGATGTCCGTGGAGGAGATCTTCGGGTTGTTCCGCGAGGAGCAGGGCCGCAAGACCGAGGATCCCTACCACCTCCCCACCTACGAGAAGAAGCCGATCATCCCGATCCGCGCCCTGCGCGAGCTGCTCGGGGTTCTCAGCACCAAGCCCTACGAGGGCAAGGGCAAGGCGCTGATCATCCGCGACGCGGATCTCATCGACAACGCCGGCCAGGACACGCTGCTCAAGACCCTGGAGGAGCCGCCGCCGGGGAGGGTGATCGTCCTGCTCAGCGAGCGGCCCGAGGCCCTGCGGCCCACGGTGCTCAGCCGCTGCCAGCGCATTCCCTTCGATCCGGTGCCCGAGGAGCGGATTCTCGAACTGCTCGAGGCGCGAGGCCTGGACGGCGAACGCGCCGCGTTCCTGGCCGCCCTCTCCGACGGCAACCTCGAGCAGGCGATCCGATTCGCGGCCGCGGAACCCGGGCCCGACCTCGAGGGTGACGAGGCGATCAATCCCCTGCTGGAGCGCCGGGAGGCCTGGCTCGACCTGCTCGACATCTGCGAACTCGGCAGCGAGCGGGAGATGCTCGACGCCCTGCAGGAGTTCGTGAAGGGCGGCGCGAAGGGCAACGTGTCCCGTGAGCGCGCGGATTTCCTGGGACTCGCGATCTCCTGGTATCGCGACCTACTCCACCGCGAACTGGGAGGCGCCTCGCCCCGCCGCTTCCCCGATCAGGATCACCGCCTGGGCCGCCACGCCGGCATCGAACCCGAGGGCCTGGTGGCCCGGATCCAGCGCTGCGAGAAGGCTCGCCGGCAGATCCTGGGCAACGTGAACGCGCAGCTCACGCTGATCACCCTGTTCTTCAGCTTCCGGCAGGCCGGCCTGAAGCGTCGCAGCGCCTAGCTCTCACCCTCACCGGAGTTCGTCCCGCAATGATCGACAGCCATGCGCACCTGCACCATCGCGACTTCGAGGGCGACCGCGACGCGGTCGTGGAACGGCTTAGGGAAGCCGGCGTCACCCGCGTGCTGGAGGTGGGCATCGACCGCCCCGGCGCCGAAACCGTGCTGGCCCTGGCCGAGCGCTATCCCGAGCTGCGCGTGGCCGTGGGTTGCCATCCCCACGAGTCCGCCACCTGGAATGACGAGTTCGCCGCGGCGATGCGGGGGTGGGCGAAACACCCCAAGGTGCTGGCCTTCGGGGAACTCGGCCTCGACTTTTTCCGTAACTACGCCCCTCGCGACGTCCAGGACCGCGCATTCCGGGAGCAGCTCCGCCTCGCGGCCGAGCTGGACATGCCGGTGATCTTCCACGTGCGGGCGGCCGAGCAAGAATTCCTGCGAGTGCTGGATGAAGAGGGCGACCCCCGCCGCGCCGTGCTGCACGCCTTCAGCCACGACATGGCCTTCGCCGCGGCCTGCATCGCCCGGGGCTTCTGGCTGGGGATCGGAGGGATCCTCACCTTCCCCACGAGCACGTTGCCCGGGATCCTGAAGGAGATCTCGATCGAGCGGATCCTGCTGGAGACCGACTGCCCCTGGCTGTCCCCGGTGCCGAAGCGGGGTAAACGCAACGAACCGGCGCACTTGCGCCATGTCCTCGACAGGCTGGCCGAGATCCACGGGCGTTCCCCCGAGGAGCTCGATGCCCAGCTCGACGCCAACTTCGCCGCCTTCTGCGGCGACCGAGAGGTGACGTGAGCGGCGACCGGCACGAGGAGAGGGACGCGCCCCGCATCCACCGGCCCAAGAAGGCCCTGGGGCAGAATTTCCTCCAGGATCCCAACCTGATCCGCAAGATCGTGGCGGCGGTGGATCCGCGGCCGGGGGAGTTCGTGCTCGAGTACGGCTGCGGCCGCGGGGCCCTGACCCGCCCGCTGGTGGCCAGCGGCGCCCGGGTGCTGGGCGTGGAGATCGACCGTGATCTGCTGCCCATGCTGGCGGACGACCCCGAGCTGGCCGGTCTGGAGCTCAGGGACGAGGGGCTCGAGAAGCTCCCGCCCGCCGAGGTGGCCGAAGCCTACGGCGTCGATCGGATCAAGGTGGTGGGCAACCTGCCCTATCAGCTCAGCAGCGAGGCCCTGTTCGGGGCGGTGGACGGGTTCCGACGCGTGGAGCGGGTGGTGTTCATGCTGCAGCGGGAGGTGGCCGAGCGGGTGCTGGAGCCGCCGGGGAGCCGCCGCTACGGCATCCTGCCCGCGCTGATCCAGGCGCGATTCTCCGTGGAGAAGGTGCTGGACGCCGGGCCGAAGGCGTTCTATCCCCCGCCCGAGGTCAAGAGCCGGGTGATCATGCTGAAACCCCTGCCCGAGCCCCGCGTGGGGGAGGCCGAGTGGCCCGTCTACCGGACGCTCGTGAAGACCCTGTTCAGGGAACGGCGCAAGCAGCTCGGATCGCTGCTCAAAAAGTACTACGGTGTTGCCGATGACTTTCTGGTAGAAATGGAGCGCTCCGGGGCGCCGTCGCCGCGGCGTCGACCCGAAACCCTGTCCATCGAGGAGCTGGCCGACCTGGCCGGGCGCCTCCCGCGAGTCGAGGAATGACCCTTCGTCGCCTGATTCCGATTCTCCTGCTCGCCGGCCTGTTGCCGGCCGGCGTGGGCATGTCCCATGCCGAGGGGGGCGACGGATCGGGCGCCGTCTCGACGGACAGCCTCAGGACGCTCATCATGGAGGCCAAGGCGGCCTCCGGCGACACGATTACCGTGGCCGAGGCCGACAGCATCCTCGCCCTGGCCAATCTGCCCGACCCGACCGAGGACGAGGATCCGCGCGACCAAAACCCGACGGAATCCCGCGGCATCCACCCCGCCTTCAAGAGCGAGACCAAGGTCCTGGACAAGCGGGTCGATCTGACCAACGACATGAGCTTCAGCGTTGCCTACCCCAGCACCTGGGCGGTCGGGGGGCGGATCTACTACAATCGCTCGCTGCCCCGAGAGCTCACGCGCGAGAGCCTGGACACCGGTTTCTCGATGAACACGGGCAAGCAGCTCCTGGGCAAACTGCCGCTGAGCCTCAACGCCGATCGCAGCTTCAAGCGTGAGGAGCAGAACAAGGGCGAGGCCAACTACCGCCTTGCCGAGACGAGCAGCGACCGGATGACCCTCAACCTCGGCGGCGGCAGGCAGTTCACCTCGTGGCTGGGGGCGAACATGAAGACCACCGCCGGCGCCTCCGAGCAGAACAACCAGGGAAACCAGGGCCTGACCCGGACCGCGCACACCATCAACCGCGCCCTGGCGGGGCACGTGGACCTGACGCCCATCGAGGGCTTCAAGCTCGTCGCGGGATACTCGGGCTCTCTCGTGGACACGGATTCCCGTCTCAACAAGCTGAGGGGCGATATCCGCAGCAGCCAGGACAGTCTCCAGCTCAAGGTGGAGTATCGCAAAGGCACCAAGCTCACGCTCAGCCTCCAGGGCGGACGGCTGGAGAAGCTCTCCGAATCCCTGGACTTCGAGCGCAACGTGCACAACTTCGTGGACGACAGCACCAAGGTGGTGTTCGACGAGACCCGCGAGCTGGGAGTCGGCGGGCGGTTCAACATGGAGCTGAAGCCCTGGAAGGCCCTCGAACTCTCGGGCAACTTCAGCACGTCGCAGGACAGCCGCCACATGAAGGTGACCGAAGGTCGGGACAAGGACACCGAGCGAACCGCGCTGGAGCTGAAGTCCCGCCTGCGCCCTTGGGGCGGCCAGGTGACCGACGTCAGCTACAAGGACCAGGAGACCCGGACCGACGACTACTCCGCCGACAAGACGATCATCGCGAAGGAGTTCTTCGTCAAGACCGTGCAGGATCTGAGCGAGACCTTCCAGGTGTCCGGCGAGGCCTTCTTCTCGCTGAGCCAGAATCTCTACGCCGATGGCAAGCAGGACAGGGACAAGTACCAGACCCGTCTCTCGGGCACGGTCGCGGGCGCGCCCACCCCCTGGCTCCTCGCGAACAGCACCGTGCAGTGGTTCGAGGACCACGACCTCCTGATACCGGCCGCCAACTCCGTGGCCAGCAAGGACAAGAACACGCTCTCCTGGAAGTCGGAGCTGAACTACACCTTCTTCGGCAAATACGAGTTGATGCAGCGCTACGGCGTGAGCGCCACCGAGGAGGACTTCTACTTCACGGCGGACAAGAACGCCCTCAACACCGAATACACGCTCGTCACGGCCTCGATGGTGCCCCTCGGCGGCAAGATCGTGCTGGATTTCGAGCACGAGTTCCGCAGGCGCGAGTCGGGCAGCTTCCTGCCGGACGAGACCCACCCCGACAGGCCCAAGACCTTCTACCGCGACAGCCGCAAGAAGACAGAGAACCTGAAGCTGGGTCTGAGCTACGGTTACCGGGAGTACCTCTCCGTTTCCTGTCGCCCCCATATCGGTCGCGACGTGAACTACAGTTACCAGACGGGCAAGACGAAGGTCTCCCCATTCGGAACCCTGGAGTTCAGCGTCAAGTTCAACCGGAAACTCGGAGACACGGGCAACCTCGCCGCCAGCCTCAACCACCGTTCCCGTTTCGGCAGTTTTGTGCGTGAAAACCAGAAGAGTCTATGGCTTCCCACCCTCAGCATTGGCTATACTTTCTGATGAACAGGCTCATGATCGTGAACCCGATTCGCCTCAAGGTCGTTCGAATCCTCCTTGGCACGATCCTCGCGATCATGCTGCTGCTGAGCGCCGGGTGCGTCTTCACTCCTCGGAGTCCCGAGGATCCCGTTGAGGTCGAGATCGAATGGATCTCGCCCCATCAGCCCGAAAACGTGCTCGCGAACATGGAGGCCGCCCTGGAGGCGCGCTACATCACGTACTACCGTGACAGCCTTCACGGAGAGTTCCTGTTTCTCGCCTCCGCCCAGGCGATCGCGCAGCAGCCCTGGGACCAGTATTTCGAGGGGTTCGGACTCGAGCGGGAACTCGCGGCCACGGAGGCGTTATTCCTCCAGGTCGAAACCCTTCAGGTTGATTGGAATTATGACGAAGACCCGGAGGTGGTGGGAGACGAGGCGACATTCAGCCTCGACAACTACCAGCTGACCGTCGTCTACGGCGACGGCAGCGAGAGAATCTTTTCGGGTTCCGCCGAACTGAAGCTCGTGAAGGATCCCGACTGGAAGCTGATCGAGTGGGACGAAACGCAGAACAGCGCGGACAATTCCTGGGGAACGCTGAGGGCCAGCCAGGAAATCGAGTGAACGCGGGCCAGACGCCTCACCGCTTGCGGCCCGCGAACTCAAAGACGGAGACGAACGACATGACGACACGCAGCACCAAAGTATTGACTACCCTGCCCCTGCTGCTGCTCCTGCTCGCCGGCTCGGCGGGCTGCCTCTTCAATCCTCCGACGGGTGACGGCACAACGCCCCAGGAGTCCTACGAGCCCTACTACGATCCCGATCCCATCGTGGCCATGGACAACCTGGTCACCAACTTCCGCATCGCCTGGGAGCGCATGGACATCGCGGAGTACCGCGACAATATCCTCTACGACGGTATCGACCTGGCGCCGGACGGCGAGGCCTACGCCCCCTTCACCTTCTACTTCGATCAGGCCGGCGCCGAGCCGGGCCAGACCTTCCCCGATTCGGAGGACTACTTCCGCGAGGTGGAGCGCGCCACGAACATGTTCAGCGGCCAGCCCGGCGAGAACCCGGTGGACGGCTCCGAGGTGCCCGGCATCCAGTCGATCGCGCTGGACCTCACCGCCGACGGCATCTGGGCCGATCCGGCCGATCCGGACCACGTGGAGGGCGACGCCTATCCCGAGGGCACGAAGGTGCGCTTCTACCACACGAACATGAACATCACCCTGCAGTCCAACATCGGCGACTCGAACATCAACGCCTGGCTGGTGCAGGATCGCCTGCGTTTCCACCTGATCCCCGTGCAGGTCGAGGACGAGGACAACCCGGGCACCTTCCTCACCGTCTACAAGCTCTGGAAGTGGCGGGACATCATCGGTCTGTAGTTCGCCGCCAGCCTACGGATTCTCCGCGCCCCCCGAGCTTGACAGTTCGGGGGGCGCTCCATAATCTGAATCCTCGGCCGCGCTCGGCTCCGTCGGGCAGCGTCAATTCATCTCCCAGCAACTGATTGCGAGACCACACCTTGGCGCGGAAACGACGCAGGAAATCGAAGGGGCGCGGCGGCTGGTTCGGCCGATTCTTCCTCGTGGCGAGCCTCCTGCTGGTCGTCGCCGCCCTCGCCCTGCTCTATCGCGAGCCCCTCTTCGACTTCTGGCAGTCCCGCACCGAGGATCCCCTGCCGCTCCCTCGCGACCTGAGCCCCGCCGAGCGGCTGCAGGAGGCAGTGGTGCTGGGGGCGCGGGAGCTGGGAGTCCCTCATCATCGCATCGGCCGCAGGCCGGGCGAGGCCGGGCGGCCCCACTTCGAGTTTCGCTGCCCCGACCGCCTGCATCCGATTTCCGCCAATCGCTGGCTGACGCGGATCTTCCACGATTCCGGGCTCGAGATCCTGGACTGTCGCGAGGAGGGAACGCCCTCGCGCCCCAAGCTCCACTTTCTCCTGGGCTACGGCCAGGAGGCCCGGGCCACGCTCACGCTCTACCCGCCCATCGGCGATCCGCCCCTGGTCGGCACCCAGCCGCGCCTGGCGGTGGTGATCGACGACTTCGGGCACAACTTCGGATCGGTCGCCCGGGGGCTGCTCGAACTGGACGCGCCCATCACGGCCTCGATCCTGCCCGGCCGCAGCCGCAGCCGTCGCCTGGAGCGGGAGGCCCACCAGCGGGGCCACGCCGTCTTCCTGCACCTGCCCATGGAGCCGGTGGACTGGCCCGAGCAGAATCCCGGCCACGGCGCGATCTTCACGGGGATGAGCGCGGACTCCATCGCGGATCTGCTCGATGTGTTGAGCCGCGAATTCCGCTGGCTGGACGGCTTCAATCACCACATGGGCAGCAAGGCCAGCACGGTGGACGCGGTGGTGGGCCCAGTGCTCGACTGGGCCGCCCGGGAGAAGCTGCTCGTCGTCGACTCCTACACCGCCTCCCGCAGCCGGATCTATCCGATGGCGCGGGAGCGGGAGCTGCCGGCCCTGCGCGTCGACCTGTTCCTGGACGGCGAGGAGGAGAACGAGGCCGAGATCGCCGAGAATCTGGCCCAGGCGGCCGATCTGGCCCGGAGCCGGGGCTGGGCGATCGTGATCTGCCATCCCCGCCCCGAAACCCTGAGCGCCCTGCGGAGCATGGTGTCCCGGCTCAAGGACAACGGCCTCCGCTTCGTCACCGTGCCCCAGCTCATGGCCACCCTGGACGCGAGCGACCCGGCTCCGCCGCCTCCCGCGCGCCCGGGTCCGCATTGATTTTCGGGAGCCAATCTGCTATCTTACCGGACCTTACGAGAATCCAATCCCACCTTTCAAAGCGAAGCCAGATCGATCCCATGATCCGATTCCGTTCCCTCTCGCAGACCATCCTTCCCGTCATTGCCCTGCTTCTCCTTGCCGGCCAGGCCGCGTGGGCCCAACAGGCGCCGAGCAAGCGCGCCGTCGTGCCCCGGGCCGACGAGCTCAAGCCGGTGGAGGAGATGGAAGTCTTTCCCTACCAGCTCGCCAACTACACGGAGCTCGGCCACGAGACGCGCATCAAGAACGCGCCGGTGATCGTGGTGGGGGAGATCGAGTCCTACGAAGAGATCAAGGACACCAAGAAGTCGAAGAACTGGTCCGTCTGGCTGCGCGTGGAGACCTTCCTGCGCACCGACCGCCCGGGGCAGGAGACATCCGACCGCATCTACCTGCGCACCCTGCCCCTGGAGCCGCCCTACGAGGACATGAAGCCGGGCGACCGCTGCCTGCTGCTCCTCGACCGCGACCTCCGCTTCGACAACGCCCTGGTGATCCCCTCCGAATACCACTACTACCCCGTCTCCAATGACGGCGTGGTCACCAAGTTCTGGAAGGACCAGCCCACCAAGGACGATCCGACTCCGCGCGAGCAGTCGCTCTCCAGCTTCATGGAGAAGATTCGCGGCCTCGTGCGAGAGATCAGCCTCGAGGAGCAGGTGAGGGCCTCCGACCTGGTGCTGACCGGCACGGTCACCGATTCGAAGCAGGGTGAAGGTCAGTCCCACGATTTCTACTACGTGCAGGTGAAGCCGGAGAAGCTCTACAAGGGGCAGCCCGAGGGCGATACCGTCACCTTCATCCAGCGCGGGAATCCCTTCCGCTGGGCCGTCAAGGCTCTCAACCGCGCGGCCTTCAAGCCCGGCGACCGCGTGCTCGCGTTCGGCAACAGGGATCCCACCTTCTCCCAGCCCGGGCCCTGGAACCCCAAGGGACAGGAGATGTGGGTCTTCCCGCATCAGAAGAACTCCTGCCTCTTCCTCGCCAGCAGAACGGCGTGGCGTCGCGGGTTCCGCCCGATTCCTCTCGATGAGCTCTACGCGGACCTGGAGCGCTGGTCGCAGGACCAGAACTAGGCCGCACGACAACGGGGCTGCATCTCTGAGCAGCGCATCTCAACCCAGAACCCGGGAAGGGCTCGCCCACGAGCGGCCCTTTCGGAGGTAGGCATGTCCAGAAATCAGAAGATCAAGTTCTACAGCATCTTCGTGGTGCTGGCCCTGAGCCTCTGGCTCCTCTGGCCCTCCTTCAGCTTCTTCGGCAAGAGCGACGAAGCGCTGGAAGCCATGAGGATCGAGGACTCGGCGAGCTACAACAAGCTCCTCGACCGCTCCCTCAGCCTCGGTCTCGACCTGCAGGGCGGCACGTATCTCGTCCTCGAGGTGGACCTCGAGGGGATCGAGAGCGAGAAGCACGAGGACACCGTCGCCCAGGCGATCAAGGTGATCCGCAACCGCGTCGATCAGTTCGGCGTGGCCGAGCCCAGCATCACCAAGGAGGGCGACAACCGCATCGTGGTGGAGCTGCCCGGCCTGCCCGACGTGGAGCGCGCCACGCGCCTCATCAACACGACGGCGCTCCTCGAGCTGAAGCTCGTGGCCCAGCAGGGCGAGCTCTTCTCGTCCCTGCAGAAGATCGACCAGGTGATCCAGAGCCGCGAGGCGATGCCCGGTGAGTCGACCGATGACGTCGCCGACGCCGAGACCGCCGAAGCGGCGGCCGACACGGCGATCTCCTTCCTGGAGGGCGCCGAGGAGACCGACCCCGCGGCGGAGGCCACCGGCCTGCTCGCGCTCATGCGCGGCTACCAGAACGGCGGCATCTTCATCTACCGGGACGACGTGCCCAAGGTGAAGAGCTACCTGGAGGACCCCGCCATCATCGGCGCCGTTCCTCCCGGCTACGAGTTCCTCTGGGGCGCCAAGGACGTTTCCGACGGCAGCGGCCGCGCCGCCCGCATCCTCTACTACTGCACGAGCAGGGTCGAGCTGAGCGGTAAGAACCTCACCGGCGCCGCGCCCGAGCCCGACATGGACGTGCCCGGCTTCTACCAGGTGAGCTTCACGCTCGACCGCACCGGCGCCAACCAGTTCGCCCGGGTCACCGAGCGCAACGTGGGCCGCCAGCTCGCGACGATCCTCGACGGCCAGGTGTTCCTGGCCCCGCGCATCGAGACCCGCATCGGCGGCGGCCAGGGCGTCATCACCGGTCGCTTCACCGCCGAGGAGGCCGCGGACAACGCGATCCTGCTGCGCGCGGGCGCCCTGCCGGCGACGATGCACATCGAGGAGGAGCGCACCGTGGGTCCGAGCCTCGGCCGCGACTCCATCGACAAGGGCTTCCGGGCCGGCCTCATCGGCTTCCTGGGCGTCATCGTGTTCATGCTCATCTACTACCGCGCCAGCGGCATCGTCGCCACGACCGCCCTCGTCATGAACCTGCTCATCGTCATGGCCGCCATGGCCTACCTGCATGCCACCCTCACCCTGCCGGGCATCGCGGGTCTGATCCTGACGATCGGCATGGCGGTGGACGCGAACGTGCTCATCTACGAGCGCATCCGCGAGGAGCTGCGCAAGGGCGGCAAGGAGGGCAAGGTCCGTCGCGCCATCCAGGCCGGTTACGAGCGCGCCTTCTCGACGATCTTCGACGCGAACATCACCACCCTCATCACGGCCCTGGTGCTCTACATCTTCGGCACCGGCCCGATCAAGGGCTTCGCGGTGACGCTCTCGCTGGGCATCATCGCCAGCATGTACACGGCGCTGCTCGTGAGCCGGGTCATCTTCGACCTGTTCACGCAGAAGCGTCCCATCGAAAACCTGTCCATCTAGCGTAAGGGAAGAGCGAGGTAAGACATGTTCCAGTTCCTTGTGAACACCAACTT
The DNA here is from genome assembly GCA_964399495.1 of uncultured bacterium. GTDB lineage: Bacteria > Krumholzibacteriota > Krumholzibacteriia > JACNKJ01 > JACNKJ01 > CAYNQX01. The sequence goes on along the minus strand of CAYNQX010000014.1, from coordinate 25,103 downwards.
CCGCATCATCCCGATCCGCCGGATGATGATGACCATTTCAGCGATCGTGATCCTGGTCGGCGTCGGCAGCCTCATCATGCACGGCGGCCCGAACTACGGAATCGACTTCAAGGGCGGCTACAAGTTCATGGTCGAGTTCACGGACGCCGTGGACCTGTCGCGGGTGCGCAGCACCGTGAACGATCTGGGCTTCGGGGGCAGCCAGGTCTCCGACTTCGGCGAGCCGAACGAGGTGCTGATCATCCTCGAGGCCGACGGCGACATGAACGCCAGCGACGGCACCGGCGGCGACGCGGTTCAGAACCGCCTCTCCGACGGCATCCGCACCGCCTTCGCGGACAACCCCGTGGTGGAGATCAGCAAGGAGAAGGTGGGCCCGAAGATCGGCGGCGAGCTGAGGATCCAGGCCCTGTGGGCCATCGCCTACTCGCTGCTGGGCATCGTGCTCTACATCACCTGGCGCTTCGAGTTCAAGTTCTCGATCGCGGCCATCGTGGCCCTGGTGCACGACGTGATGATCACGCTCGGCATCTTCAGCCTGCTCGACAAGGAGATCAACCTCACCATCCTGGGCGCGCTGCTCACGATCGTGGGTTACTCCCTGAACGACACCATCGTGGTGTTCGACCGCATCCGCGAGAACCTCAACACCCGGCGCCGCGGCGACGACTACGCCGAGGTGGTGAACACCAGCGTGAACCAGACCCTGAGCCGAACGGTCATCACCAGCCTGACGACCCTCATCGTCGTGCTGATCCTGTTCTTCTTCGGCGGCGCGGTGATTCACGACTTCGCCTTCGCGCTGGTCGTGGGCGTGCTGGTGGGTACCTACAGCTCCATCTTCATCGCCAGCCCGATCCTGGTGGAGTGGCAGGCGGCAACGCAGCGCCGCAGGGAGCGCAAGCTCGCCACGGCCTAGGACGGAGCGCGGAACCCGAATCCGGTTTCAGCCTTTCAGGGGGGCGCCAAGCGGCGCCCCCCTTTTTCCTGGCCAGCACCCGTCGACGCGAATAGGATCGCTCCATGCGCTCTCTCGCCCTCCTGCTTCTTTCGCTGCTCCTCTGGGCACCGCCCGTCGGCGCCGTCGACGGGGAACCCGCGGCCGGCCGCGCGGAGCTCTGGCGACGGGGCCTCGAAGGCGAGACTGAACTCATCGCCCGCGCGGAGGCGCTCGTGGAGGCGCTCGCCGCCGGTGATCTTCGCGGCCTGAGCGCCCAGTTCCGCGTCGGCCCCCTGCTTCTTCAGATCGCCGCCCTCGGCATGCCGCCCACGCTCTGCGGCGAGTCGCAGACCCGCGTGCTGCTGACGGACTACTTCGATTCCCATCCCGCCGACGGCCTCCGCGTGAGCCAGGTCCGCCTCGAGCCGAACGGCCTCCGCGCCGCCGTGGCCTGCGATCTCACCGGTCCCGCCGCCGCGCCCGGCCGACCGGCCCGCCGCCGCTTCGTCGCCACCTACGTGCGCGCGGAAGCTCCCGGTGGCGACGACTGGCTCCTCACGGAGCTGCGATGCCCTTGACGCGCCGCCCCCGCATTCTCGCGATCCTCCTGCCGGCGCTCCTCCTCGCCATGGCGCCGGCGCCTCGCGCCGCGGCGCAGAGCGCGGCCGGCGACGCCGACTACCGCGCCTGGGGCGAGGCGAGCACCCGCGACCTCACGCGCGAGGGCGACCGCCTCCAGGCGCGGCTGCGCACCTGCCTGGCCGCTCTTCAGACCCGCATGACCGAGGTGGAGGACGCGGCGGCGAACTCCGAGGACGATCTCCGCGACCCCCGCGCCGCCTTCCGCTTTCTCGCGTCGCATCTGGGCCCCTCGCCGGAGCTGATGGGCCTGCCGCTGGGGGTCCATCTGGTCGACGGCGGCGAGCCCGTGGCCTGGACCGGCTTCCCGATTCCCCTCGCCCAGGAGGAGCGGCTGGATCCCGGCACCGGGCCCCGCTTCGCGCTGCGCAACTTCGGCATTCACCAGTTCCTCGCCGTCCGCGGCCGCCTGCCGGGCACCGGCGGCATGGAGTGGGCCTGCACCCTGCCCCTGGCCCATCGCCTGCCGGGGATCGAGGGTGGGCTGCCCGTGCTGCTCGCGCCCCCGACGGGCCATCTCCTGCGTATCCTGCCCCCGCCCGCGGACCGGCCGACAGGCGACAGCGCCGAGAGCGCTTCCTGGAATCTCCACTGGACCGAGGGTGTCGATCTGCCGAGCAGCTTCCAGCAGGGCCTGGGGCGTTCGTGGACTCTCGATCAGGCGGGGGAGAGCGTGTTCGACCTGCGCCTGCGAGGGCCGTCGGAGCCGCGGTTCCGACGCGAGAGCGAGGAGCGACGTCGCCGGCTTCTCGGCGGCGCCGTCCTTCTGCTGATCCTCGCGGGGGGACTCGTCCTGCGCGCGAGACTCAGACGGGGCCGTCCCGCCGGGCTGCCCCTGCTGGCGAGGGCGCCCTTCATCGTGGCCTGGGTGCTGTTGCTGCGCTTCGCCCTGCTCTGGGCGGGCTTGCCCGGCGGCCTCCTCGAGGGCTCGTTCTGGGAGGCGGAACGTTTCGCCCTCGCCCTGCCCGGCTTCGGCAGCCCCGGCGAGTTCCTGGTGAGCACGCTGGCGGCCCTGCTGATCCTGATTCTCCTGCTCCGGCCCTACCTTCATCCCGATACCGGAGACGAAGCGGAGTCGACGACCGAGCTCACGTCGAGAGCGCATCCCGGCCGGCTGCTCCTCGCGCTCTTCGCGCCCCTGCTGGGCGTGGTGGCCGCCAGCGGCTTCGCCCTGCTGGTGTACGCCAACAGCGCGCGCGATCTGATTCTCGGCGAACGCCTGCTCTCGGGAGACGCGCTCGGCTTCAACGTGGCGCTGCTGCTGGCCTGCTCCTTCCTGATGAGCCTGTTCCTCGTGCCGGCGCACTTCGCCTGGCGTCGTCTGCCCGAACGACGCGGCTCCCGCCTGGCGGCGACGGTGCCCCTGCTCCTGCTGGCGCTGCTGCTGGTGGGCCCGCCGGCGGCCCTGGCCCTGCTGCTGATCCTGCCGGTCGCCTGGGGATTCCGTCGCGCGGCGGCGCGCCTGACCGGGCTGCTCTTCCACGTGGTCTTCGTCATCCTGGCCGTGACGATCGTGGTGGAGGGCGCTCGCGACCGCTCCCGCGATCACCTGCTGGCCCACGAGGAGATCCTGCGACTCGAGACGAACGCCAGCTCGAACGCCCTCTGGCAGCCGCTTCTGGCCGAGCGGGTGCTCCTCGACCTGGCGCGCGATCCCGGCCTGCGCCGCCAGCTCGAGAACCCGGACGGCGCCGATCCCTGGCTGGCCATGGCCGCCTGGCGGAATTCCGGCCTCCCGGAGCTCGGCGAGCGCGGCTCCCTGGAGATCTACGACGATCGCGGCCGACTCGAGTGCCGGTTCCAGCAGGGCGTCGAGCTGCCCGAGCCCCAGGGCCACGCGCCGGCCCGGGCGGGTCGCTCCGACCTCACGCTCATGGTGGAGCAGACCGTGGCCACGGCCGGCGCCGACTCGTTCCGCCTGGTCACCGGCGACATCGCCCTTGTGGGCGAGCGACGGCGTCCCCTGGGCTTCCTCATGCTGCACCTGCTCATGGAGGAGCCGGCCGCGTCGTCCGATCGAGTCGCGGCCGAGGCGCCCGGCCTCGCCCGCCGCCTGCTGGGCGGATCCCAGCGGCTCTTCCTGCATCTGGCCGTGCTGGGTCTGCTGCTTCTCGTCGACCTGCTGTTCTCCCGCATCCGCGTGGTGCGACGCTACCTGCCGCCGCTCATCGGACCTCGCGGCCCGCGTTTCCAGCACAAGCTGCTCGGGGCCTTTCTCCTCGTGGCCCTGCTGCCGGTGGTGCTGACCGGTCTCATCGCCGGCCGTCAGATCCGCGGGCAGGAGGACGCCGCGAGCAGCCGGGCCAGCCTGGAGCGCGCCCTGTCGGCCCGGCGCAGCCTGGAGAACCGGGTGCGCCAGGACGCCCGCGACCTCGCGGCCAGCGAGTACGTGCGCAATTTCGTGGTGCCGGACTTCCCGCCGACCGTGCGGGACATCGGCAGCCTGGAGCGCAACCGCATCATGATCTTCGGCGCGGAGGGCGACCTGCTCCTGGACGAGTCCCTGCGCAACTGGAGCCCCGCGCAAGTGGACTCCTTCCTCGGCGTGATCTCGCCGGGCCGGGTGGTCTACGAGCGCGAGGGACAGCGCATCTACGGCGGCCTGCTGCTGCCGATGGAGATCTGGCACCGCGACGAGCGGCTCGAGTTCTCGGTCTATTATCGTCTGCTCCTGGACACCGGCCTCATCGACGACCTCGGCGACGTCGTGGGCGGCCCTCTCAACCTGTACGGCGGCGGCTCGCTGCTGCACGCCGGCAGCCCCGAGATCTTCGGCCTCGGCTACCAGCCGCCCATGCTCGACCCCGCCACGGTGGCCGCCCTCGACCTGGGCGGCGAGCCGCATCACCAGAGCGTGGACCGGGTGGGGGAACGCCGCTTCGCCCGCAGCACCGTGCCCCTGCTGGGCGCCGCGGGCGAGCCCGCCGCCCTGCTCTCGAGCCTCGACGCCGCGGGTCTCGCCGGCCCGCGCGCGGCCATCGAGGGCGGCGGTCTGGTGTTCAGCATGATCGCGCTGCTGATGGTGCTGGCCCTCGGCCTCGGCAGCTTCCTCGCCGGCCGCGTGTTCCTGCCGATCCGCCGACTGCAGATGGGCACCCGCCGCCTCAGCGCCGGCGACCTCGGCTACCGTCTGCCGCCGGAGGGCCGCGACGAGATCGGCGAACTGGTGCGCGGCTTCAACAGCATGGCCGAGGGCCTGGAGGCCGCCACCGACGCGCTGGAGGACCGCCGCCGATTCCTGGAGAGCATCCTGGCCAACGTGGCCAGCGGCGTGCTGGCCTTCGACGCCGCCGGCCGCCTGCGCTCCCTGAATCCCGCCGCCCGCGACCTGCTCGGGCTCGGCGAGACGGAGCTCGAGGGCCTCTCCCTCGATGGCCTCCGCTCCCTGGAGGTCGCGCCCGGCGCCCAGTTCTTCGCCCATCTGGCCGAGCATCCCGCGGGTCTTCACGGCTCCGACTGCGAGCTGAGGGTCGTGGCGGCCGGCGGCGCCCGCAGCTTCCGCATGGCCGACGCCGACACGGGCGGCGGTCGCGTGGTGGTGTTCGAGGACGTCACCGAGCTGATCCGCAGCCAGAAGCTGGCCGCCTGGAGCGAGATGGCCCGCCAGGTGGCTCACGAGATCAAGAACCCGCTCACGCCGATCAAGCTCTCGGCGCAGTTCGTCGGGCGGGCCTGGCGCGACGAGAAGGAGAACTTTGGCGAGATCCTCGAGGACAGCCTGGATTCGATCGGCGAGCAGGTGGAAATCTTGAGAAGGATCGCCGCGGAATTCAGCCAGTTCGGCCGCCGACAGGAGCTGAAGCCCGAGCCGCTGGATCTGGCGGCCCTCCTGGGCGAGGTGCTGGCGCCCTACCGAGGCGAGACCCTGCAGGTCGAATGGAGCGGCCCGGAGTCGCTGGTCGTCAGCGCCGACCGGGAGGCGCTGCGCAAGGTGCTGCTGAACCTGGTGGAGAACGCTCGGCAGGCCATGGAGGGCTCGGGCCGCCTGGGCGTGACGCTCGCGGCAGACGGCGGACGCGCCGAGCTGGCCCTGCGCGACCACGGCCCCGGCATCCCCGAAGAGGCCCTGGAGCGGCTCTTCGAGCCCTACTTCTCCACGAAGACCAGCGGCACGGGGCTGGGCCTGGCCATCAGCGCGCAGCTCGTCGAGGAGATGGGCGGCGAGCTGACGGTGCGGAACCACGCCGAGGGCGGGGCGGTGGCGATGCTGTCCATGGAGATTCCCGCCGCCGGCTAGGATCGGCCCGGATCCCGCAAAGGGGCTCAAGGCCGGGAACCCACCCGGCGCTGGGCCATTTCAGCCCGATACGCTATCATCCCGACACTCGACCCCGATCCCTCACCCGGAAAGCCCGCATGCGAACCGCCCTATCGTTCTGTACAATCCTGGCCGTCCTCCTGCCGTTCGCCGGCGCGAGCCGCGCTCAGGAGGACGACACCTCCGCTCCCGGCGAGATCCGCATCGGCCGCCTGCACTACAGCGGCGGCGGCGACTGGTACTCCGACGCCAGCAGCCTGCCCAACCTGATGCGCGAGTTCGAGCGCCGCACGGGCATCGACTGCGCCGAGTCCGAAACCGTGATCCGCGCCATCGATCCCGGTCTCGACCGGCTCCCCTTCGTCTACCTGACCGGCCACGGCAACATATCGCTCACGGGCGCCGAAGAAACGCGCCTGCGCGCCTGGCTCGAGCGCGGCGGCTTTCTCTGGGCCGACGACAACTACGGCCTCGACGCCAGCTTCCGCCGCATGGTGGAGCGCCTTTTTCCCGCCCGCGGCCTGCGCCTGGTGCCGGCCGACCACCCGATCTACCACTGCTTCTACGAACTCGAGGGGCCGCCCAAGATCCACGAGCACGACGGCAAGTCGCCTCAGGGCTGGGGCCTGTTCCTGGATGGACGCCTGGCCATCTTCTATACTTACGAGGCGGACATCGGCGACGGGCTCGAGGACCCGCAGGTCCACGACAACCCGCCGCGGAAACGCGAGGCGGCCATGAGGATGGCCGTGAACGTCCTCCATCACGCCCTCACCCGCAGCGACGCACGGCGACAATGATGAACCACGACGACAGGACGGCCGCCGGCCGTCACCTGGAAACGCTGCTCCGGCGCGAGCTGGCGCGGGCGCGTCGCGCGCACTGGCGGGCGGCACTGGGGCCCGCGGCGGCGCTGTCGTTCGCGCTGCTGCTCGTCGGCGCGCTGCTGCTGCAGGCCCACACGCCCTCCGGGCCCGGCGCCGGGCGGGCGCTGGCCGTCGCTTTCTGGGCGCTCGCCCTGCTGCCGCTGCTCGCGGCGCTGATCTGGCCCTGGCGGCGTCTGCCGGGCCTGCGGCGGCTGCTGCAGGAGGCCGAGGAGAGCGCGGAAACCAAACAGCTCCTCGAGACGGCCGCCGACGTGGCCGAGGGCCGCATGGCCGGCAAGGGCTACAGCGGCGAGCTGATGGATCTGATCCTGGTGAAGGCCGCCGAGCGCGCGGGCGCCGGCCTGCCCGATCCCGCGCAGGGGCCCTGGCCGCGGCGGGGACGCATCGCGCTGGCGCCGCTGCTCGCGCTCGTGCTGCTGCTGGGGCTGCTGCCCAGTCGCGCGGGGATCCGTCCCCTGCAGTTTCTCGCCACACCCGGCGACGTGAATCACTACGCCGAACACGCCTGGCTCGAGCTGGCGCCCGGCGATCTGGAGATCCTGGCCGGCAGCCCGCTCACCCTGGAGCTGCGCGAGCGGAACCTGCCCTGGCGTTTCCCGGGCGAGCTGAAGCTCGAGATCGACGAGACCGGCGACCTGTTCCGAGAGGTGATGTTCGAGAGCGAGGACGCACTGCACCGGCACGCGGTGGAGGCGGTGCGTCGGGGTTTCACCTATCGCGCGCGGCGGGGGCGGAGCGTGAGCGAGACCCATCGCGTGAGCGTCTACCATCCGCCGCTGCTCGACAGCCTGAGCATCGTCGCGCGGCCGCCCGCCTACACCGGTCTGCCCGAGCGGCGGCTGGGTCTGCACAGCGGCGAGCTGCGCCTGCCCGCGGGCGGCGAGCTGGAACTCACGGGGCTGGCATCGAACGACCTGGCCCGCGCCTGGCTCCTGCGCGAGGGCGCCGACTCCCTCGAACTCGCGGTGGTGGGACGCCGCATCACCGGCGCGCTGCGGGTGAACGAGGATCTCGTCCTGTCGGCCGGGCTCGAGGACGAACGCGGCACGCGCACCATCACGCCGCGCCTGCTGAGCGTCACCGCCCTGCCCGACCGCGGGCCGGCCGTGGAGATTCTCGCGCCGGGCCCCGACGAAGACCTCAGCCGCGACCTCCTCGCCAGCCTCGAGCTCACCGCCACCGACGACTACGGCGTCCGGCGCGTCACGCTGGAGGCCGTGAAGCGGGGCGAGCCCGACACGCTGCTCGTGCCGATTCCGCTGGGCGACGCGCAGGGGCAGCCGCGCGTCGCGCTGCGCCATCTCTGGGATCTCGGCGCGCTCTTCGACCTGTTCCCCGGCGACGTGGTGGAGTACTGGCTCACCGCCTACGACAACCGCCCCGGCGCGCCCGCCTCGGGGCGCAGCCGCGTCCATCGCCTGCGCATTCCCTCGATCGCGGAGATCTACGCCGAGATCGAACAAGAGGATGCCGAGCGCGGCGACCTGCTGGAGGAGATGGTGGAGGAGGGCGAGCGCATGCAGGAGGACCTGCGCCGCCTGGAGCAGGAGCTGAAGGCCGACCCCGAGGTGGACTGGGAGCGCGAGGAGGAGATGCGCCAGGCCTTCGAGAACATGGAGAAGCTCTCCGAGCAGCTCCAGGAGCTGAGCCGCAGCCTGGGCGAGCGCAGCGAGGCGCTGTCGGAGAACGAGATGCTGCGCCAGGAGATGGCCGACAAGCTGGAACAGATCCAGGAACTCATGGAGGAGCTGCGCGACACCGAGGCGGGCGAGATGCTGCGCCGCTTCCAGGAGATGATGGACGACATGGATTCGTCCACGCTCCCCGAACAGCTCTCCGAGCTGCGCATGGACCACGAGGAGATTCTCGAACAGCTCGAGCGCACCGAGGCGATGCTCGAGCAGCTCATGCGCGACCAGAAGATGGACGCCCTCCTGAGCCAGGTCGACGAGATGATCGAGCGCCAGGAGGAGCTGCGCGCCGATACCGAGGCGATGCAGGAGGAGGAATCGGAGCAGTCCGAGGCCGAAGCCGACTCCGAGTCCGAATCCGAGGGCGAGGAGTCGGACACGGCCGAGGGCGACGAGGAGCAAAAACAGGCCGGCGGCGAGCGCGAGGAGCTGACCGAGCGCCAGGAGCAGCTCGCCGAGGACGCCGAGAAGCTCGAGGAGCAGGTGGAGGAGGCGGCCGAGGAGATGGCCGAGGAGTTCCCCCAGCAGTCCGAGCAGATGAAGACCCCGCCGGAGAGCAGCGCCGTGCCGCCCATGGATGACGCCTCCGAGCGCATGAAGAGCGGCGACGCCCAGGCGCCCCAGGATCAGCAGGAGGCCACCGAGAAGCTGCTCAAGCTCTACTGGCGACTCGCCCAGGCCCAGGCCGGCATGAGTTCCCAACTCGACATGGAGGCCCTGGAGTCGCTCGGCGGCGTCACCCGTCAGGCCCTCGAGCTGAGCAACCGCGAGGAGGACCAGCAGGCCGAGATGATGCGGCACTTCCGCGCCGGCCGCCGCCCCGAGCACCTGCGCGACGCGGCGCGCAGGCAGATGGGCCTGTACCAGTCCCTCGAACGCGTGCGGGAAGAGCTGCTCGACGCCGCACGCAAGACCTTCGCCGTGAGCCGCCTCGCGCTGCGCAGCAGCCAGTCGGCCCTGGAGAGCATGGGCGAGAGCGTCGCCGAGCTGGAGTCCGGACGCCACGTGCCGGGGATCCGGGCCGCGGGCCGTTCGGTGGAGCTGCTCAACGTGACCGTGATCGAACTGCTCCACGGCGTGCAGAGCCAGGGCCAGGGCACCGGCAGCTGCCCCAACCCGGGCCAGGCGATGCAGGATCTCCTCGAGCGCCAGGAGCAGTTGAACAAGGACAGCCGCGGTCAGATGGGCGAGCAGGGCATGGGCGGCCTCTCCATGGAGCAGCGCTCGCAGATGCAGCGGCTCAAGGCCGAGCAGCGGATGATCCGCGAGGGCGTGCAGGAGATGATGGGCGGCGACGAGGAGACCCTCGGGCGCATGGACAGGATCGTCGAGGAGATGCGCGAGATCGAGAAGGACTTCGAGGGCGACCGCATCGACGAGGATACCCTGCGCCGCCAGGAGAAGGTGTTCGAGCGGCTGCTGGATGCGCAGCGCTCCGTCCATCGCCGCGACTTCAAGCGCGAGCGCCAGGGCGAACAGGCCGACGAGCTCGCGCCGCTCTGGCCCGGCGAGGGCGAGGGCGACGACCCCCTGGCCAAGCTGCGCGAGGAGATCCGTCGCGGCCAGGGCGAGGCGGCGCCGCCCGAGTACGAGGAGCTGATCCAGGAGTACTACCGCTCGCTGCTCGAGCGCGAGGGCGGAGGCACTCCGTGAGCGGCGTCGCGCGGCACGCGCTTCTCGGCCTGCTCGTCACCGTGGCCTTCGCGGCTCCCCAGCCTTCGCGGGCCGAGCCCGCGCGGCTCTCCCAGACACCCGACACCCTGAAGGCGAGTCCGCCCCACGTGGCGCCGCGCACGCTGCCGGGAAATCCGCCGCGGCCGATCCGGGTGGCGCCGAGAAAGGGCAGCTCGCTGCCGCGGCAGCTTCTCCGTCTCCAGCAGCTTCTGAAGCGGGATCCCGAATCCGCGCTGAAGCAGCTCGAGCGGCTCCACCTCGAGAATCCGACCCATCACCAGCTGCGCCTGATCCTGGGCCGGGCCTACCGGCTCACGGGTCGGCTGGACCGGGCCGAGGAGACGCTGCGCGGTCTCCATCGCGAGTTTCCCGAGTCGTCGGGCTACCGGGGCGAGTTGATCCAGACCCTCTATCGCGCCGGCAAGGACGACGAGGCGGACGGGCTCCTGAACACCATCTACCGCCGCCCTCGCCCGAACGCGGGCCACTACGAGGAGGCCGCCGCCCTGCTCATGGGCGTGAACCGGATGCGCCGCGTGGAGCAGGTGTACCGCGAAGGCCTCGAGGTCCTGCCTCGGGAGGACGAGCGGGGACGCCTGCGCATGGCGCGACGCCTCTTCGAGCTCCACAACCTGGAGAGCGCGCCCGACCGGATCCTGCGACTGCTGGCCGAACTGCAGCCGAGCTTCGAGACGCCCGATCAGCGCATTCGCCTGTTCGCCCACGCCGAACGCTTCCTCGGGGAGGCCGAGCAGCCCGAGTTGCTGCGCCCGCTGGCCGACAGCCTCGCCACCGCCTCCGGCGGCCGCGAACTCGCGGAGGTGCTTCGCGAGATCTATCTCGGCGCGGGCGATCACATGGCCTTCGCCGAACAGGTGCTCGTGGCGGCGCGCACCGCCCCTCGCCCCGAGACCTGGTTCCAGGAGGAGGGCCTGCGCTGCCTGGAGGACGGCCGCGGAGACCCGGCCCGACGTCGCAGCGCGGCGCGCCGTCTCTTCGAGGCGGGCCTCGAAGAGTCCGACCTGAAGCCCGGCCTCCGTGCCGAGCTGCGTCTGCGACTGGTCGGCATCCGTCTCGACGAGGACGCCGCCGCCCGCCTTGCCGGCGACCCGCCCACCTCCGATGAGGTGGACGAGATGCGGCAGATGCTGGCCGCGCTGCGCCGGGAAAACCCCGCCAGCCTCGCGGCCACCCGCGCGCTCATCGAGGAGCTGCGCTTCCTGCGCGAACGGCTCGGCGATGTCGAGGGAGCCGATGCCCTGCTCCGCGCCTGGTTCCTGGAGCCCGAGCGGGCCCGCGGCCGGGAGATCGCCGCTACCCTGGAGCTGGAGCTGGGCGAGAATCTCATGGCCGCCCGTCGCACCGACGAGGCGCGCGAGCACTACGCCTCGATCCTCGCCGGCCCTCGCTCGAACTCGGCCACCGCCTGGGCGAGCTTCCGGCTGGCCCAGATTCTCGTGCTGGACGGCGACAAGGTGGCCGCCCAGGACAGCCTGTCCTCGCTGGCCAAGCTCGATCCCGGGAGCGTGCTGGCCAACGACGCGCTCGACCTCGCCCTGCTCCTGGCCGAATCGGCCGCCTGGCCCGCCACCGTGCAGGCCTTCCTCGACGGCTCCCTCGCCCTCGAGTACTCGGGCCGGCTTTCCGCCGCGGCCGAGCGGCTCATGGCCTTCGCAGCGGAGTTCCCCGCGGACGCGGCCAGCCCGGCCCTCCTGTTCCGCGCCGGCGAGCTTCACCTGCGCGCGCTCCAGGGCGCCGAGGCCCTGGCGGCCTGGACCCTCCTGGCCGACGAACACGCCGACGACTTCCGCGCGCCCCAGGGCCTGGAGCGCGCGGCCCGTCTCGCCTACCGGCTCGGCGACCGCGCCCGCGCGCGTCGGCTGCTCGAGCGCATCCTTCTGGAGCACCCCGACTTCCCCCTGAGGCCGGGGCTGCGCGATCTCCAGGACCGACTCGAGGAGGACGCCTGATGTTCCGTCGCACCCTGCTGGCCCTGCTCGCGGTGGCCCTGCTCGCCCCGCCTGTCCCGGCCGACCTGCTCGTGCCCATGGACCTGGAGCAGACCGATCACCTGCGCGCCTACGGCCTCGCCTTCCACTGCCTGCAGCAGAACCAGCGCGTGCTCTGGCTGCTGAACTACCGGGGAGGCGCGTTCCTGCTCGAAGACAGCGAGTTCGGCCAGCGGGACGCCGCCCGCCTGGGCGTGCGCGTGGAGCGCATCGGCGAGGGAAAACGTGCGGCCATCTTCGGCACCATCGAGGACAGCAACATGGAGCGGGTGGTGCTGGAGAAGGCGCCGGAGGTGGCGATCTACAGCCCGCCGGCCGCCCAGCCCTGGGACGACGCCGTGATGATGGCCCTCGATTACGCCGAGATCGAATACGACGTGATCTACGACGGCGATGTGCTGTCGGGCCGACTCTCCGAGTACGACTGGCTGCACCTGCATCACGAGGACTTCACCGGCCAGTACGGCAAGTTCTACGCGCTCTACGGCACGCGGCCCTGGTACCAGAAGCAGAAGCGGCTCTTCGAGAAGCTGGCGGAAGAGTCGGGCTTCGCGTCGGTGAGCGAGCACAAGAAGGCCGTGGCGCGGACGATCCGCGGCTACGTGGAGAAGGGCGGCTTCCTCTTCGCCATGTGCAGCGCCACGGACAGCTTCGATATCGCGCTGGCCAGCGAAGGGGTCGACATCGTGGCGGCCGAGTTCGACGGCGACCCGCCCGAGGCCGGCTTCCAGGAGCGTCTCGACTATCGGCGCGGGCTCTGCTTCCACGACTACCGGCTCGACGCCAACCCGATGGTCTACGAGTTCAGCCAGATCGACGCCACCAACCAGGCCCGTCTGCGCGGCGAGGGCTCCGACTACTTCACGCTGTTCGAGTTCTCCGCCAAGTTCGATCCCGTGCCCACGATGCTGGTGCAGAACCACGTCGCGGTGGTGGAGGGCTTCATGGGCCAGACCACCAGCTACCACAAGCGCTACCTCAAGGAGCACGTGACGCTGCTGGGCGAGGTGGAGGGCGCTTCCGAGGCGCGCTACGTGCACGGCAAGGCGGGCAAGGGCACCTTCACCTTTCTGGGCGGCCACGACCCCGAAGACTACGCCCACCGCGTCGGCGACCCGCCGACGGACCTCAGCCTGCACGTGCACTCGCCGGGCTACCGGCTCATCCTGAACAACGTGCTCTTTCCGGCGGCGGAGAAGAAGGAGCGCAAGACCTAGGGGTTCGGTCGGGGTTCACGTCGGTTCACTTCGCCTCGGTGAACAGCTTCGTCCGATTCCAGTCCCGCGGCTCGGCTCAGAGGCCCTTCTTCGAACCCCTCCCTCGCTGCGCGCTGATGCCGGGTCCACCCGGGGGGACGGGGGATTGACCATGGTATCTTGGTTGACATACCAGATGACCCTGGTATATTAACCAGTATATTCTGGTGGAAAGAGGTGCGTATGGAACAGCGCGGCGGGAAGCTGCTCGGGAGTCGGCGGCGGACGGAGCTGCTCATCATGCTGGCGTTGCTCGACGAGAGTTACCCCGCCGAACTGGCGCGCCTGCTCACGGCGAAGCTCTACGCGGTGCAGACGATTCTCGCCGAGCTGGAGCGGGAGGGGATTCTCGCCAGCAGGCTCATGGGCCGGATTCGGCGTACCCAACTGGATCCGCGATACTTCGCCCATCGGGAGCTGAAGTCCCTCCTCCTGCGCCTGGCCGAAGCTGAACCCGAACTGCAGGCCGCGGCCCGCGGGCGGCGCGCTCGGCCGCGAAGGGAGGGGAAGGCCCTGTGAGCATAAGGCGAAGCAGCACTCTGCGGGACATTGCGTTCGAGGTGTGCACCGCGCTGAACGCGGTGGGTGCGACGGCCGTGCTGACGGGAGGAAGCGCGGCGACGGTCCATTCCGAGGGCGCCTACCAGTCCTGCGATCTCGATTACGTGCTCACCTCCACGGCGGACGGAGCGGTGCGGGCTCTGGCCGAACTCGGCTATTGTCTGGAAGGACAGACCTATACCCATCCGGAGAGCGAGTTCACCCTCGACTTCCCTCCCGGCCCCCTGACGGTCGGCGGCGATCTCGTGTCGAACTGGGAAACGCTGCGCGAGGGGTCCCGGCTGCTGCACATCCTCACCCCGACGGATTCCTGTCGGGACCGCCTCGCGGGATTCCTGTACTGGAACGACCGCGGCAGCCTCGAGCAGGCACTCCTCGTGGCCCGGGCGAAGAAGAGCGAGATCGACTTCGAGGTCATCCGCTTCTGGTGCGAAAGGGAGGGGCGGCTCGATCAGCACCGCGAGTTCATGGAACGGGTCGGGCGCTTTTCATGACGCCGAGGGAAGCTCGGTCGGGGTTGACGTCGATCAGCTTCGCCTCGAAGGTCCGGTTCAGAGGCCATCCTTGGGAGCACTTTGTCCACGGGAGTGCCCCTGGGGGGACTCGGATCGATCAGGATTTCTTCCCGGTGCGTTTCGAGCGAGGATCTCGTAGTGATCGATCTTCTCGTCGTTGCCCGCCAGCAGGCCGACGAGACCGCCGGCGCCCGCGCCGAGGACGCCGAAAGCCACCGCGCCCTGGGTGATCGTCAGGTCGATGAACTCCCCATCGTCCGTCGTGGCGAGCATGGAACCGAATAGGCCCCCGCACACCGTGCCGATCAGGATGCCTTTCATTCCGCCTTTCGCGATGTCGCGCGTGCCGTGGTGCACGCTGATCCGTGTGACTTCACTCGTGGCGGCTCCCCGGCGAACTCCCGACGAGAAGTTGCGCCAAAGGGTCGAGTCCGGGCGGACGACGACCTCCACGACCCGGGGATCGACGCGACCGGCGCGCCGGATCGTGCAGATTCGCCCTCGCAGGCGCTCGTTCAGCGCGGCCAGGGAGATGGTGTCCCCACCTCCATTTCGAATTGTGCTTCTTGCCCCACCATCTCGGCAAGCGATTCCCCATTCGATTTGCGGGTCGACAGCGACCCCCATGGTGTCTAGGCTTGTAATTATCGATCAATTCAGGAGGTGTCGGGATGCGAATGGGAAAAAGGATGCGGGTTCTGGACGGTGTGCTCGCTGGAGTGCTCATGGGATTGATCATCCTGTTCACCGGCTGCGCCGCGCCGTTTTCGGATCTGCAGAGCGCGCGGGTCGTGGACGAGGGGGAGTTCGAGATCACGGGTTACTACTCCGGGATCTTCATGGACGAGGAGAACCTGTTCGGCGGCGCGAAGATGGAGGACTTGCAGCGTCACATCGGATTGCAGGTGGAGGCGGGTGTCGGGCGCAGCATGGCCTTCCGGGGCCGGCTGGAGCGGATCACCTTCAGCAACGTGGATGATGACGATGATGTCTCGCCCTACATGGTGTACGCACTGGGCCCGAAATTCGGGAATCGCACCGAGACCATGGCTCTGTACCTGCCCGTCGGCTTCGCCACGAGCGATGCCATGGAGTCCGCCAGCGACCTGCAGTTTCACCCCACACTGATCCTCGGTTTTCCCATGGGGCGCGACATGGAGCTGCTCGGTTCCGGGAAGCTGCTGATTCCCATCGGTGACGGCGACACCCTGTTCGCCGCGAACATCGGTCTGGGCATCGACGTGGGATCCCTGGTGATCCGACCCGAGACCGGATTCCTCATGAACCCCGGCGAGGACGGCTACTTCAAGCAGTTCAGTCTGGGCGTGAGCTATCGCGGCGGCGGTCGTTGAGGCCCGTCCCGCCGGGGATCTCGAATCGCGACCGCCAGGTCTGGTTCCGTCGACCCCCTTCCGCTAGACTCCGCGGAGGCAAGGGAGGGGAGATGGACCGCGATCGCGGGGGGAAACGTTTCGGCGGCATCCCGACACCGGCGCTGTCGGTGTGGCCGCTCCTCATCCTGCTGCTGATCGCATCGACCGCCCTGGGTGCCTCCCCTCGAAACCTGCCCGGCTGGCCGCGCATTCTCGGCAACGGCATTCACGGATCCCCCGCCGTGGCCGACCTGGATGGCGACGGCCGCGACGAGATCGCCGTGGGTCTGCGCGACGGCCGCGTCCTCCTTCTGGATGGCCACGGCCACCTGCTCTCCGGCTGGCCGCGCCGCGCCTCCCATGCGGTCTACGCCTCGCCGGTTTTCGTCGACCTGGACGGCGACGGCGCCCTCGAACTGGCTGCCTACGCCAACGACGGCCGCTGCTACGCGTGGCGGAGCGGCGGCGACCTTCTGCCGGGCTGGCCGGTCGTTCTGGGCGGACTCCCCGCGAACCCTCCCCGCGCTCTGCGCGTGGCGGGAAGAGCGGCCCTGGCCCTGTACTCCATCACCGGCGAACTCCGGCTCCTCGACGGCCACGGCGACACCCTGCCGGGATGGCCCCGACGGATGCCGTCCTCCTCATCGACCCGTTACGACCGCAACGCTCTCGAACTGGCCGATCTCGACGGCGATGGCCGCACCGAGATCCTCGCCATCGCGAAGGAGAACGCGGCCCTGCGCATCTGGAGCGCCGCGGGCGAGCCGCTGCTTTCCCTCGATCTCGGCGGGAAGGGGGTGGGGCTGAGCGTCCTCTCCACGCCGGAGGGGCCGCGCCTGCTCTGCACCACGAGCGAACGCTTGCTGCTTCTCGATGCGGATGGCGAATCCCTCCTCGAATGGCGCTCCGACTTGCCCGGCGAGGAGTTCACCGTCGCGGCGACCGCCCTGACCCTGGAGCCCGGCGCTCCGCCGGAGATCTTCGCGGTGACGGACCGCGGCGGTGTCCATCGCTGGGATCTCGCGGGCGCATCGCGTCCGGGTTGGCCGCTTCACCTCGGCGGCTTCATCTACGGGCTGGGCGGCGCGGAGGCCGAGATCTTCTCGATCCAGGCATCGCCGGTGCCCGTGGACCTCGACGGCGATGGGCGCCTGGAGATCCTCGTGGGCTCCCGCGATCAGCACCTCTACGCCTTCGACGCCGAGGGCCGCAGCATGCCCGGCTGGCCTCGGATCGTCGACGACGGCATCCAGGCCCGCCCGGTTCTCGCTCAGCTCGACGGTCGCGGCCCGGCCGAGGTGCTCGTGGGCCAGACCGGGGAGTCGCTCTTCGCCTTCCAGCTCGATCCCGGCGCGCAGGCCACGCGCGGCGGTTTCGTCGTTCCCGAGGATCTTGCTCCGGTCGGGGAGTGGCCCCCTCACCACGGCCTCGTCGCCGGCCTGCTGGTTCTGCTCCTGGCGACGTCGCTCGCCGTTCTGCGGCACCCCCTGAGCGTCTGTCGACGGATGCCGCGGTCGCGCTTGCTGGGAAGCGCACTGCTCCTGCTGCTCCTGCTGCGCGCGCTGCTCTTTGCCGGCGAGCTGGCGGCCTATCGCGCATCGGAAAAGGCACTGACCGCGGCCTCTCGACAGGCGGTCGCCATTACCGCGACGTTTCAGGACGATCTCGAACGCCGCGCCGCCCTGATCGCGGCCGAGCTCTCGGCCGCCCGTGGACTCGATGGCGGCGATCCGCTGCGGATGCTCTATCACCTGGAAGCCCTGGCCGGCCGCCATCGCCTCGATTTCGAGGAGGCAGGGCTCGCCGTGGTGGACACCGAGGGGCGGGTGCTTCAGTCGCTGGGACTCGCACAGGAACTGACCGATGATCCCGGGCCGGGGCCGCTGCTGGTGGGGGACCGGCCGGCGCTGCAGGGGCGGGCCATGCTGAAGTCGGAGCGCCGCGAGTTCCGGCTGCTGCTCATCGCCGATCTCGCCGCCCATCTTCCCCAGGCACTCGCCGAGAGCACCGGCGCCTCCGTCACCCTGAAACGCGACGGTCTCAGCGTGGCCTGGAGCGGTACGGGCGACTCACCGCCCGCCGGAGCCTGGCTCGGCACCGTACGGCCTGCCCGCGAACTGGGGCTGGACGAATCCGGCGACCGGGCGCGTCTCAGCCTGCGCCTGGCCGACGATCGTTACTCCCTCGCGGCCGGCGGCTGGCCCGATCTCCTGCTGGTCGTGTTCCTGGCCCTCACGGCGCTGATCCTGCCGGCCACCGATCGAGATCGACGTCCCCGCGTGGCGGTGGCGCTGCCCTGGTTCCTGCTGCTCCTGACCGCGGTCGTGCTGCTGACCCGGGGCGAGCTTATCCGTCGTCCCACGCCCATGGTGGGACACCTGCTGGAAGTGGGCTTGATGTTCGCCGGGCTGCTGGGCGCGGTGATCCTGCTGCGGGTTCTGGCGCGTTCGCACCACCTGCGCCGCCTACGCATCGCGCTGATCGGCTCCTACCTGCTCGTCGGCTTTCTGCCTCTCGTCCTCGTATTCCTCATCGCCGCGGGCCTCCTACGTCAGGCCCAGGCGACGAGCCTTCGCACGGCCCTCGACGACTCGGGAGCCAGCACCGACCACCTGCTGCTTGCCTACTTCGGCACCACGGGCTTTCCCAACAGGCTCTCGAGCGCGCTCGACAGGCTGCGCGACGAGCAGACCGAACACCGTTGGTACAACTTCGTCGCCGACGACCAGCTCCTGTTCACCTACGAACACCCCGCGGCCTACATCACGCTCTGTGCCTGGGACGCCGTGGATCCCGACCGCACCTATAGCGGCTACTCCTATCGCGCGCCCCGGCGGGAGAAGTTCGCCACCTCGCTGCCCGCCTGGCTGGGAGACGGTCGGCCGGGCGCGCTCTACAGCCGCGGCGGCCGGGCCTTCCTGCGGGCGGGACGGACCCTGCGCCACCGCGGTGTCGTCGGTCAACTCGCCGCCACCTTGCCGCTTGACCGCACGGCCCTGGCGGAGCTGGAGGAGCGTCTGCGGATTCTACCCTTCCTCCCGCCGGTGCACCTGCAGCCCGCCTGGTCGGCGACGGGCGCGGTGCCGGTGCGCCCGCCGGGCTGGTACCTGCCCTTCAGCAGCCGCTTCGATCTGCCCGCCCGCGACTGGGAGACCGGCGCGCCCCGCGTCCTCAGCGTGCGCGCCCGCGCCTTCCTGCCCGCCGGCTCGGAGATGTGGCGGGTGAGCCTCTTCCTGCTCCTGCTGGCCGCGCTGCCCATGGGTCTCGCCGTCTGGGGCGGCTGGTACAGCCTGCGACGCACCGCGGGGCCCATGAGTCGGCTGCTCACCGGCATCCGCCGAGTGGAGACCGGCGACCTCGACTACCGTCTCGGCGCCGGTGGCCGCTCCGAGGTGGCCGAGGCCGCCCGCGCCTTCGACCGGATGGCCGACAGCCTGCAGGCCACCGTCCTGGAGCTGGCCGAGAAGCGCAAGGCCGCCGAGCTCAGCGCGCTCAAGAGTCGCTTCATCTCGATGGTGAGCCACGACCTCAAGACTCCCCTGGCCGCCATCGAGGGCGCGGCCGACAACGTCCTCGCCGAGGTGGCCGGGCCGGTGAGCGATCCCCAACGCCGCTATCTCGAGATGATCCGGAACAGCAGCGGCCGGCTGAGCGGGATGATCGGCGACCTGCTCGACCTCTCGCGCATCGAGAGCGGCCGTCTGATTCTCGAGCCGGAACTGCTCGACCTGCGGCTCGAGACGGAGAACGTGCTGGCCGGCATGCGGCCTCTCCTCGAGGAGCGCGGGCTCGAGACCACGCTCGAGGCTCCCGAGGCCGGGCCTCATCTGCGGGCCGACCGTCACCGCCTCTGGCAGGTGACCAGCAATCTGCTGGGCAACGCGCTGCGCTTCTCGCCGGATGGAGGACGTATCGACGTCGTCATTGCCGAGGAGCCGGGCCGGGTGAGCGTGACCATCGACGACCAGGGCCCCGGCATTCCCGTCGCCGAGCGGGAGGGCGTGTTCGAGCCCTTCACCACCGGGGGCGAGGGCCGCACGGGCGGCGGCACGGGGCTCGGGCTCACCATCGTCAAGCAGCTCGTGACGCTGCACGGCGGCGAGGTGACGCTGAGCGATGCGCCGGGCGGCGGCGCCCGGTTCCGATTCACCCTGCCGCTTGATCCGATCAGTCAGGAGGAGACGTCATGAATCCGAAGCAGGGCCCCGGCGATCGCTGCGCGCGCATTCTGGTGGTGGACGACGACATCAACCTGCGCCTCATCCTCGGCGACCGCCTGCGCGCCATGGGATACGAGGTCGTGGAGGCCGACTCGCTGGCCGCGGCCCGCGAGGCCCTCGCGGCGGCGAGCGTGCAGCTCATCTGCCTCGACGTCTACCTGCCCGACCAGCGCGACCTCGAGGGCCTGCGCGAGATCGGCGAGTCGCATCCGGGGCTGCCGGTGGTGATCTTGACGGCTCACGGCAGTATCGATCTCGCGGTGCGGGCCATGCGCGAGGGCGCCTACGACTTCATCACCAAGCCGGTGGATTTCGATCGCCTCGATCTCGTCCTGGGCCGCGCCATCGAGCGCAGCGAGCTGCGCAGCGAGGTGGACTATCTGCGTCGGGCCTCGGACGAGCAGTTCAGCGAGATCATCGGCGCCGAGGGCGGCCTGCGCTCGGTGATGGAGCAGGTGCGCAAGGTGGCGCCCACCGACAGCACCATCCTGCTGCGCGGCGAGACCGGCACCGGCAAGGAGGTGGTGGCGCGCGCCATTCATCGGCTCTCGCCGCGATCCCGCCGGCCCTTCGTCGTGGCCAACTGCGCGGCGATACCCCGGGAACTCATGGAGAGCGAGATGTTCGGGCACGGCCGCGGCGCCTTCACCGGCGCGGTATCCGACCATGCCGGCTTCTTCGAGACCGCGGGCGGCGGCACGCTGCACCTGGACGAGATCGGCGACCTGAACCTGGACCTGCAGGCGAAGATCCTTCGCGTGCTCGAGGAGGGGACCTTCCGTCGCCTGGGCACATCGACCGAGCTGCGCAACCGCGCGCGGGTGATCGCGTCCACCCATCAGCCGCTCGAGCGTTTCATGGCCGAGGGCCGCTTCCGGGAAGACCTGTTCTACCGCCTCGACGTGTTCCCCATCGAGCTGCCGCCGCTGCGCGAACGGCGGGAGGACCTGGCCGCCCTGGCCGAGCACTTCCTCGCCAAGTCCAGCGGGGGGAGACACCATCTCGCCGAGGACGCTCTGGCGGCCCTGCAGGCCCATCCCTGGCGAGGCAACCTGCGGGAGCTGCGCAACTGCATGGAGCGCCTGGCCATCACGGCCGACGGTGACCGCATCGGCGCCGCGGAGTTGCGGCCTCTGCTCCACCGGCGTGATCCCGGCAAGGGCGAACTGCCCGCGATGCCCCTGCGGGAGCTCGAAGAGCGGGCCATCCGGGCGGCCCTCGAACGCCACGGCGGCAATCGCACCCGCAGCGCGGAGGCTCTCGGCATCGGCCGCCGCACGCTGCAGATGAAGCTGAAGCAGCTCGGTCTCGAGGAGGAGTAACCCGCGCAGGGCCTGCGCACCGCCGCGCCGAGCCTGCGCGCCTTCCTCCGCGATCCGCGTTCGGCTTCCGCTTCGCAAATCCTTGACAGGTATGGCTTTCTCGGATTCGGCCTCCGTATGGCCGCCACGGCATTCCCCTTGCGCTGGGAGGATTGAACCCAGCCATGCAAACCAGGGAGGCCGGCCATGAAGACACTCAGAAAGATCCTCGTGATTCTCGCGATCGTCGCCCTGCCGGGCGCCGCTCTGGCCCAGTGGGAGCCGGACGGAATGCCCGTCTGCCAGGCGGAGGACGGCCAGAGCCAGGTGCGCTTCATGCCGATGGCGGGCGGGCACACCCTGGTGGCGTGGCGAGACGTCCGCCCCGATGCCGAGGGCCTCTACGCTCAGCGCCTCGACGCCGAGGGCAACGCCCAGTGGATCCCCGACGGTCTTCCGCTCTTCGGCACCGCCGCCTACCGCTTCTACCCGGCCCTGCTCGACGACGGCGCCGACGGCGCGTTCGTCGCCTGCAACTGGTTCATGCCCGGCGGCGACTGGGAGATCGTGATCCAGCGCGTCGACGGCGACGGCAACTATCTCTGGGGCGATGACGGGATCCGACTCTCCTTCGACTACCGCGTCTCCACCTGGCCGTCCCTGGCGCCCGACGGCGCCGGCGGCGTCTTCGTGGCCTGGGAGAACACGGACTACTCCCATGAGAGCTACCTGCAGCGCGTGGACGGCGACGGGAACATCCTCTGGATCGAGGGCGGCATCAAGATCTGCAACGCCGAGCCCAGCCAGAAATACCCCCAGGTCCACCCGGACGGCGCCGGCGGCGTCTACGTGGCCTGGACCGACTCCCGTGCCACGGAGGATGTCTACGTGCAGCGCTTCGACGGCGACGGCCTCGAGCAGTGGGCGCCCGACGGCGTGCGCATCCACCACACGAGCGGCTCGCAGATGGTCGGGAACATCGTGCCCGACGGCGCCGGCGGCATCATCGTTCCCTGGCTGACGCTCAACTACCCCTACTCGGGCAGCATCCACGCCAACCGGATCAACTTCGCGGGACAGCTGCTCTGGGGCACCAACGGCATCGTGGTGAACGACGAGCCCGAGCCGCAGACCTGGCCGATGGTCGCGGCGGACGGCGCGGGCGGCGCGTTCTTCTGCTGGAAGGACGAGCGCAACGGCGGGGGAAGCTACGAGACCGACGTCTACGCACAGCGCATCGACACCGACGGCAATCTGCTCTGGACCCCGACCGGCGTGCCCGTGTGCACGGCGGACGACGCCGCGGACCATCCGATGATCTGCGCCGACGGCGCCGGCGGCGCGGTGGTGGTGTGGAACGACGATCGCTACAACAACCCCACCAGCGACCTCTACGCCCAGCGCCTCGACGGCGACGGCGCGCCCCAGTGGACCCTCGACGGCGTGCTGGTGTGCGGAGCGAACGGCGGCCAGGACTATCCCCGGATAATCGGCGAGCGCCCCGATCAGGGCGTCGTCATCGGCTGGGAGGACTCCCGCGCCGGCGCCAACGACGTCTACGCACAACGCCTCTGGCCCGATGGGGAGCCGCCGGTGATCATCGATCCCGCCCTTTCCGTCGTGGAGCCATGGGACACGATGGGTCAGGCCCTGGTGAGCCCCGGCACCGCGTCCGGCGTGGATCTGGTGAGCGTGATGGTGGCGGACGATCAGGGTGAGCCGATCGAAGGCTCCACGGTGAGCCTGGTCTTCCTCGCCGACTGCGATGCTCTCTGCCTCGATCCGGCGCAGCCCGCCATCGAGGTCGTCACCGATCCCGCGGGTCTCGCCGATCTCGACGCGGCGGCCGGTGGTTGCGACTTCTGCACGGTGCAGGTATGGGCGGACAGCGTGCTGCTTCGCAGTTTCTCGACCGTGGTCAGCCCCGACTGGGACGGCGGCTGGGCGGACGGCCTCGTGGACACGGCCGATCGCGACTGGCTGCTCTCCGTGATGGGCACGTCGAACGGATGCGGCGATCTCGACGGCGACGGCCTCGTGGGGCAGTCCGACCTCGATCTCCTCGATATTGCTCTCGGCGATACCAACAGCACGCTCTGCGAGGAACCGCCCCCGGCGGTGCCGGACCCAGCGCAGTCCTCGGTGTCGCCGGCCGACGGCGCGGGACAGGTGCTCGTGAGCCCGGGCACGATGAGCGGGGTGGATATCATCACCGTCACCGTGCGTGCCGCGGACGGCACGCCGATCCCCGGCGTGCCCGTGACGGTGAGCTTTGACGACACATGCCCCGAGCTCTGCATCGATCCCTCCGGTCCGGTCTTCGGCGCCACCACGGACGCCGCCGGCCAGGCCGCCATAGACCCGGCGGTGGGAGGCTGCGCGGACTGCACGGTGACGGTGCATGCCGACGGCGTTCTGCTGCGCAGCTTCGACCGCGTGGTCAGCCCCGACTGGGACGGCACCTTCGCCGACGGCCGCGTGGATGTCGACGACTTCTCCTGGTTCCAGTTGATGTTCCAGACCGCCGAGGACTGCGCCGACTACGACGGCGACGGCCTCGTCGACATGACCGACCTGGCGATCTTCCAGCTCGCCTTCACGGCGCAGGACGCCAACAGCGAGCTCTGCGAGCCCGATGAGCCGGTGGTCTGCGATCGCCTCAGCACCTTCGAGAGCGACGGGCACGGCTGGACGGCCCTGGACCCCGTGGAGGTCGATCTCTACTGGGAGTCCGCGGGCGGCAACCCCGGCGGCTATCTCCGGACCGTGGACGCTTCCGGCGGTTCGGCCGTGATTCTCGGGCCGGCATCGTTCCATGGCGACTGGAGCGATCTTGACGGCGCGGGCATCGTGAGCCTGGATCACGTGCTCCTCGACAGCGACGGACACCCCGTCACGAACACGCCCTGGGTGAGCATCGCGGGGCCGGCCGGCAGCGCCCGCTACCAGTGGCTGGAGACGGCGCCCGAGGGCGAGTGGCACAACTACCAGGCGGCGATCGATTCCACTCTATGGACCCTCGAAGAGGGCACCGACTGGGCCGCGCTCCTGACCGACGTGCAGGAACTGCGTCTGGGCAGGGACATCACCACGGGCCATGACACCAGCGGGCTGGACGACTTCTACGTCGGCCTGCCGGCCGAAAGCGGCGAGGACTGCAACCTGAACGGCATCCCCGACGATTGCGACACCGACACCGACGGCAACGGCGTGCCCGACGACTGCACCGATACCGCCGTGGCGCCGGATCCCTGGGCGGGGACCGGACGCGTCGAGCTGCTGCCGGCGCATCCCAACCCCTTCAATCCCAAGACGACGCTGCGCTACTTCCTGCGCGACGACGCGCGGGTGGATCTGTCGATCTTCGACGTGTCCGGCCGCCGCGTGCGCCGTCTCGTGACGGGCGAGTCGCGAAACGCCGGCCACCACTCCCTGCGCTGGGACGGCCGGGACGACCACGGCGGCCGGCTCTCGTCCGGCGTCTACTTTTGCCGCCTGCGTATCCCGGGCGAGGAGCGCGTGACCAAGCTGACGCTGTTGAAGTGACCCTGAAGAGGCTCGGGGGAGGGGAGGCCGGGATCCGCCGGCCTCCCCACTTTTATTGAGCCGTCCGGAGTGTTTTCTGAAGGCGAACGATCCCGTTGGCGCTAGTATCGGGCAGGAGAGCGCCGCCGTGCGACTGCGCATCGGGGCGGACCGTAATCGCGGGGCAGGAAACCTCATCAAGGAGGATGCCATGCTGATCGTTCACGTATTCATCCACGTCAAGGCGGACCAGG
>CAYNQX010000013.1:0-88895 GCA_964399495.1 uncultured bacterium | reverse complement strand
GCCCGCCCTCGGACGCGTTCCCCGATCACGCGCAGTTCCCCAACGACATCGTCGGCCCGCCCGACGGCTACACCTGGGACGACGTGACCTACACGATCGGCGGCTTCGGCTGGAAGATGCGCTGGATGGATCTCGACGGCTACATCATCACGAGTGGTGCGGCCGAAGATCTCGTCCAGTACAACTTCGAGGCGGACGAGCACGGCCAGGACAACTGGGTGACCTATCACACCGATGACGAGCCCGGCACCAAGCCCTACAACTGCGGCAAGTGCCACACCACGGGCTGGGTCTACGACGAGGACTGGGACACCGACGACGATCTGTCCGACAACCAGGACGGCCTGCCCGGCATCCACGGCACCTTCGTGGAGGGTGGCATCGGCTGCGAGGCCTGCCACGGACCCGGTAGCCTTCATGTCGAGGACCACGATGCCAACGACATGATCATCGACACCTCCTCCGCGCTCTGCGGCCAGTGCCACACGCGCGATCCCGACAACCACATCCTGGCCAAGGGCGGCTTCATCAAGCACCACGAGCAGTACGACGAGTGGCTGCACTCGCCCCACGGCGGCGCCGCGCGCGGCCCGGGCTGCAACGACTGCCACGACTCGCACGCGTCGGTGAAGTTCGACGACGTCGCCGCGGGCACGGGCGTCACGGCCAGCTGCGAGAGCTGCCACACGGAGATCACGCAGACGGCCCACAACGGCGCCGCCTCCTGCGTGGACTGCCACATGCCGATGGCTTCCAAGTCGGCCGTGAAGGTCCACGACTACCAGGGCGACATCAAGACGCACATCTGGACCATCAACACGGAGCCCGTCGGCAAGGACGCGATGTTCAACGCCGAGGGCAACTACGTGGTGGAGGACGATGCCGGCCAGGCCATGGTGACCCTGGACTTCGCCTGCTACGGCTGCCACCAGGACGCCGCGGGCGTCGGCGGCGGCGCGTCGTTCAAGAGCCTCTCGACGCTGGCGGAGTCCGCGCAGGGCATGCACGGCACGGTTCCGGATCTCGACTACGTCGGCGCGGAGACCTGCGGCAACTGCCATTCCGACCACTTCGACAACTGGAAGGCCTCGGGGCACCCCTACAAGCTCTCGCCGGTGGACGGTGGGCCGCCCACGGACCACTTCCCCGATCACGCGCAGTTCCCGAACGACATCGTCGATCCTCCGACCGGCTACACCTGGGATGACGTCACCTACACCATCGGCGGCTTCGGCTGGAAGATGCGCTGGATCGACAACGACGGCTACATCATCACGAGTGGCGCCGCCGAGGATCTCGTGCAGTACAACTTCGAGGCCGACGCCTGGGGCACCTATCACACCGATGACGAGCCCGGCACCAAGCCCTACAACTGCGGCAAGTGCCACACCACGGGCTGGGTGTACGACGAGGACTGGGAGACCGACGGCGATCTGTCGGACAACCAGGACGGCCTCGAGGGCATGCACGGCACCTTCTTCTCCGGCGGCGTCGAGTGCGAGGCCTGCCACGGCATGGGCAGCCAGCACGCTCACGACCCGGGCAGCTACGACGTGGTGCTCGACAGCAGCTCCGAGCTCTGCGGTCAGTGCCACACCCGCGATTCCGAGAATCGCATCGCGGCCAAGGGCGGCTACATCAAGCATCACGAGCAGTACGACGAGTGGCTGCACTCGCCTCACGGCGGCACGCGGGGTCCCGGCTGCAACGACTGCCACGACTCCCACGCCTCGGTGAAGTTCGACGACGCGGCTCCGGGTTCGGGCGTGACGGCGAGCTGCGTGAGCTGCCACAGCGAGATCACCTACACCGATCACCACACGATGGCGACCTGCACGGATTGCCACATGCCGGAGGCCTCCAAGTCGGCGGTGGCGGTGCACACCTACCAGGGCGACATCAAGACCCACATCTGGACCATCAACACGGCGGCCGTCGGCATGGACGAGATGTTCACGCCCGACGGCTCCTTCGTGGAGCTGGATCTGGACGATCAGGCCGCGGTGACGCTCGACTTCGCCTGCTACAGCTGCCATAAGGACGAGGGCGGCGTCGGCGGCGACTGGTCCGTGCAGAGCCTGGAGGAACTTTCGACGAAGGCGATGGGAATCCACACGCGGTCGGTGACGACCCGCTAGATTCCGGCGACTTCGATGATCGATTCGTACCGAAAGCCCCCGCCGACATCGGCGGGGGCTTTTTGACGGAAAAGTGGAGCCGGAAACATTGCCATCTCTTTCACAATCTTGCCGGGTTTACTATCCTGTACTCGAGTTAACGAACGTTTTCTCGCCCTAATTCTTCTGGATTACAACGGGAATCGGGGGCAAGATCGCCAGATGACTATCCACAAGATCCTCACGCGAACCTCGCTCCTCCTCATCCTGCTGCCGCTACTGGCGGGAGTCGCGATGGCCGAGGAGTTCCGGGGCGAGGCCGTCACCGACACGCTGCGCACGGCGGACGACTGCTTCCAGTGCCACGCGCCGGGCTCGAACCTCGGCAAGTTCGATATCGAGACGGCGGAGCTGCACGACCCGGAGAAGGACTACGACTACCGCCTCGACCCGGAGATCTTCTTCGCCTCCAACCACGGCAAGCTCGAGTGCCGGGTCTGCCACATCATCGGCAAGCAGTACTACCCGCACCTGCCCGAGGCGAAGGAGAACTACTTCACCTGCACCTACTGCCACGAGCGGGACGAGGGTGAACCGAAGTACGACGTCGAGAAGATCAAGTCGGAGTTCGAGAAGAGCATCCACTTTCAGGCGCAGGGGGAGAAGTTCCGCTGCTTCACCTGCCACGATCCCCACGAGTTCGACCTCACCGAGCCGGAGAAGTCGGTGGAGCAGATCGTGCGGGACGACAACGCCATCTGCCGGCGTTGCCACGAAGACGCCTCGATGTTCGAGCCTCTCACCGACCGGGAATTCCCCACCTTGACGTCGGTCCATGACTGGCTGCCGAACACGGCCCTGCACTGGGCGGCCGTGCGCTGCGTGGAGTGCCACACCTCGCACTCGGAGACCTTCAACCACGAGATCCTCGACAAGGAGCGTTCCGAGAAGCGCTGCGAGGCCTGCCACAGCCGCGACTCGATCCTGCTCACGACCCTCTACAAGTACAAGGCGAAGGAGGAGCGCAGCCAGTACGGCTTCGTCAACGCCGTCATCTTCGGCGAGGCCTACGTGATCGGCGTCACGCGCAACGTCACGCTGGATCGCCTCAGCCTGATCATCCTGGGCCTGACGGCCGCCGGCCTCGCCTTCCACGCTCTCCTTCGCGGGATCTTCAAGTCAAGGAGGTCGCGCCGATGACCAGGCGTCTCTACCTCTATCCGGGCTGGCTTCGCGCCTGGCACTGGATCAACGCCATCCTGTTCATGGCGCTCATCCTGACCGGATTGAGCATGCACTACGCGGACATGGACAACCCCTTCCTCTCCTTCCGGATCGCCACGGCGGTACACAACATCACGGGCCTGGTGCTCGTGGGGATGTACCTGATCTTCCTCGTCGCCAACTTCACCTCGGGGAACCGTCGCCACTACGTGCCGCAGTTGAAGGGGCTCTTCAGCCGGCTCTTCCGCCAGATCCACTTCTACCTGTTCGGGATCATGCGCGGCGACGATCACCCCTTCGAGGCCACCGAGGAGAGCAAGTTCAACCCGATGCAGCAGCTCGCCTACATCACGATCATGTTCGTGATGATGCCGATCCTGCTCATCACCGGCCTGCTGCTGCAGATCCCGGAGCTGGCCCCGGACAAGTTCCTGGGCGCCGGCGGCATCTGGCCGATGGCGGTGGCCCACTCGGTCGTGGCCTTCCTGATGACGGTGTTCACGCTGGTGCACATCTACCTGGGCAGCACCGGCCACACGGTGAACGCGTACTACAAGAACATGATCACGGGCTGGCATGAACACCCCGTCGTCGCCCCCGAGGAATCCAAGTCGACCCGCAGGCGGGCCTCAGTGACGAGGGAGAAATCGTGAGAGTCTCAACGACGGTCCTGCTCCTGACGCTCATGGTCATGGCCGCGGGTGCCCATGCCGACGGTCCCCTGGACCGCACGCGCGCGCTGCCCGGCATCCACAAGGACATGATCGGTCAGGACCACTGCCTCAAGTGCCACGACGCCACCCAGCGGGCCAGCGACGCGAAGTGTCTGGACTGCCACAAGGAGATCCAGGCGAGCATCGATCGCGGCGCCGGCTACCACTTTCGCGCCGTGGTGACCGACGAGGGCCTCTGCGAGAGCTGCCACAAGGAGCACCAGGAGGAGCTGGACAAGCTCACGGTGTGGCACAACGACGAGGAGATGAAGGCCTTCGACCATCTGGCCACCGGCTACGGCCTCGAGCAGGCCCACGCCGAACTCGAGTGCCGGAAGTGCCACGAGCCCGCGAAGATGGCGGACGGCGTGAGCCAGCGGAAGGATCCCGCGCAGAGCTTCTTCGCGCTCGGCACGGATTGCGTGAGCTGCCACGAAGACCTTCACCAGGCCAAGCTCGGCGTCGACTGCGAGAGCTGCCACCTCGTCACCAAGTGGCCGGAGCTCCTGGAGAACGCGCCCTTCGACCACGCCAAGGCCGACTACCCCCTCGAGGGCAAGCACGCCGACGCCAAGTGCGAGGACTGCCACAAGACCGAGCGCCGGGTCGATCCCCAGCCCTTCGAGGCCTGCACGGACTGCCACGCCGACGACCACGTCGGCCAGCTCGCCCACCGCGCCGACGGCGGCAAGTGCGAGGCCTGCCACGCCGTGGACGGCTTCCTGCCCCCGCGCTACGACCTGGCCGAGCACGGCGAGTCGCGCTTCCCCTTGAACGGCCTCCATCCGGCCGTGGCCTGCAACGCCTGCCACGGCAAGGAACGGATCGAGGACAAGGACACGGCGCTGCTGCGCTACGACGTCCTCGACTGCCGGCGCTGCCACGAGGATCCGCGAAAGGGCCACAGCAGCCAGGTGGCCGATCGCTACGGCTGTGTCGACTGCCACGTGGACGTCGGCTGGCGCGAGATGGTCTACGACCACGATCGCGCCGAGTACAAGCTCACCGGCGCCCACAAGCTGGTGGCCTGCGGCGACTGCCACGAGACGGAAGGCGAGGACACGGACGCCGAGCTGGTGCGCTACCTGGAGCTCGGCGCCGACTGCCACTCCTGCCACGGCGACCCGCACGCGGCCCAGTTCGAACAGAACAGCTGCGAGAACTGCCACACCACCGAGGACTGGCGGCCGACCCTCTTCGACCACCAGAAGCAGTCC
This sequence comes from uncultured bacterium, assembly GCA_964399495.1. Classification (GTDB taxonomy): domain Bacteria; phylum Krumholzibacteriota; class Krumholzibacteriia; order JACNKJ01; family JACNKJ01; genus CAYNQX01. Next base: position 83,624 of record CAYNQX010000013.1, on the reverse strand, counting down.
ACCTACGCCCTCGAGGGCAAGCACCTCGACGCGGACTGCGACGCCTGCCATCACATGGAGACCGACGACGCGGGCGAGTCCTTCAGGCGGCTCAAGCCCCTCGGCGTCGCCTGCATCGACTGTCACACCGCCAGCGGCTCGGTGCTGCGCGAGTTCACCGGCCTTGGCGCCATCAGCACGGGAGGTCAGGGAGAATGAGCAAGATCACCCTGTCGTTCGCCGCTTTCCTCCTGCTCATCGCCTCGGGCGCCTTCGCCCTCGAGGCGCCGGCGCCGGTGGACTCCACGATCCACGGAGTCGATTTCAAGGAGGACTGCGCGCGCTGCCACACGCCCGACGACTGGCGGACGTTGCGCGATGAGATCGACTACGACCACGCCACCACGGGCTTCGAACTCGACGGCGCCCACGTTGACGCCACCTGCAAGCAGTGCCACGCCGATCCCGTGTTCGCGAACATCGGCGTGCTCTGCGCCGACTGCCACCGCGACGTGGTTCACCGCGGTGAGCTGGGCTTCGACTGCGGGCGTTGCCACGAACCCCACGACTGGCGCGCCTCGGCCGCGCTGCAGCTGGAGCATCAGCAGACCCGCTTCCCGCTCATGGGGCGCCACGCGCTCATGGACTGCGAGGCCTGCCACACGGATGTCCAGCACGACGAGTTCGTGGGCCTGAACACGGAGTGCTTCGGCTGCCACGCAGCCGACTACCACGACAGCCGGGCGCCGAACCACGGCGTGATGCACTTCTCCACCGACTGCCAGCGCTGCCACTCGGCGGCGCACGTCTCCTGGGACGATGTGGCCTTCATGCACACCGGCAGCTTCCCGCTGTCGGGGGGGCACGCCGGCGGGGAGTGCGGGCTCTGTCACACGGAGTCGTCGCCCTATCCCGACGGTCAGAACTGCTTCGGTTGCCATGACGCCGACTACGACGGCGATCACGCGAGCGACGGCTTTCCCACCGACTGCCGCCTCTGCCATGACCCCGACGGCTTCGACGCGGACCAGGGCTACGCCCACGTGAACTCCGGCTTCCCCGGTTACGGCGGCCACGCGGAGACGGCCTGCTACTTCTGCCACGCCAGCGGCATGTACGCGGGGATGCCGTCGCACTGTTCCCTCTGCCACATGGACGAATACGACGACGTGTTCGGACCCGATCACGCCTATCCCACCACCTGCGAGAACTGTCACACCCCGGCGGGCTGGGGAGAAGTGCTGCGCACGAGCTGGGAGGAGTCGCGATGAGTGCCCTGCGAAGCATGAAGCGAATCACACTCGTCGGAGCCTGTCTCTGGCTCCTGGCTCTGCCGGCCACCGCCGTGGAGCCCGTGACGACGGAGATCCTGTACCTCTCCAGCAGCTCGGTCTACATCGGCATGGGCAGCGTCGACGGCCTCACCGCCGAATCCGTCATCGAGGTGCTCAGGGACGGGGAGGCGCTGGGCCGTCTCCAGGTGAGCTACCTCGCCGAGCACTCGGCCTCCTGCAAGATCGTGCTGGCCGGCGGCGCCTTCGCGGTGGGGGACGCGGTGCGATTCACACCGGTCCTGCAGACTCCGGTGGACCTGCCGCCCGAGAGGCCGCTGGTGCTGAAGCCCTGGCAGGGTAAGGCCCTGGAGCTGCCGGCGCGCGAGCCGGCGGCCGAACTGCGCGGCCGGGCGTCCCTGGAGTGGAAGATGCTCAAGGACGCCGGCGACACCGGCCAGGACCTCCAGCAGCCGGCGCTGGCGCTGAAGCTCGACGCCCGCCGTCTCTGGAACCGTCCGGTGGATTTTCGCCTGCGCCTGCGCAGCAAGTACAGCCAGCGGAGCCGCGCCATCGATGGGAGCACGGAGTCGGAGACCGCCTGGCTACATCGTCTCTACGAGGCGTCCCTCGTCTGGCACGGCGAGAATAAGCCCTTCAGCCTGGCCCTGGGCCGGCTCTACAGCCGCGATATCCCCGGCGCCGGCAACTGGGACGGCCTCCAGCTCGACTGGCGTCCCGGCGAGAAGTGGCGCCTCGGCGCCTTCGGTGGCGGCATGCCGGGCCTCACGGACAGCGCACCGAACTTCGACGCGAAGAAGCTCGGCGCCTATCTGGCCTACGAGCAGGGCGACGTGGGTCTGCGCGGCTTCCGCGGCAGCCTCGGCGCCGTGGGCGAGTACGCCGACGGCGAGGTGAGTCGCGAGTTCCTGGCGAGCCGGGCCAGCCTCTGGCTGGGTCCCGTCACGATGTTCGCCGGCGCCGAACTCGATATCAACCGCGACTGGCGGGAGGAGGCGGCCGGCGAGAGCAGCACCCTGAGTCGCCTGAACGCGACCCTGCGGTACGGCACGGGCCGTCTGCTTCAGGTGCACCTGGGCTACGACCGCTACGTCGGCGTGAGGCAGGCCCTCACGCGTGAGATTCCCGACAGCCTGTGGCGGGATCTGCGTCAGAGCGGTCTGCGCGCCGGCGCCGACCTGCGCCTGCCCTGGATGATCCGTCTCGGAGGACATGTGGGCATTCGCGATCGCGACGATCGCCAGGACGGCGAGATCCGCCCGCTCTTCGCCGGCGCCTACCTGGGGCTGAGCGATCTGCTGGACAGCGGCGTCGACCTGCAGTGCCGCTACGCCTTCGCCGACGGCCGCTACACCCGCAGCCACGTTCCCAGCGTGGACCTGCAGCGGGCCTTCGGTCCCAAGCTGCGCCTGGGCCTCGGCGTCGGGATCCAGAGCTACGAGGGGACGGCCAGCGAGAGCGAACTGGGCACGATGGAGGGACAGTGGCTGCGCGTCACCTGCGACTACCGCATCACGCGCGCGCTCGACCTGCAGGGGCTCTACGCCTACAACCAGGGCGACATCCTCGACGGCAGTCAGGTGCTGATGAGGTTGGGCTACCGGTTCTGATCGACGATTCGAAGCTCATGAAAAGGGAAGAGCCCGGCCGGTCGGCCGGGCTCTTCTCGTATTCGCAGGCGGGACGTCCTTGCTATTCGCCGGTCACGTGGATCACGTGCACCTTCCCCGCCGGGACCGGGTAGTCCGTCTGGGGATTGGTGGGAAGGTCGACGCCCAGGGCAGGCAGGAAGTCGTCGGCGAACCACTCGGGCGAATCGCCGCTGCTGATCAGACAGAAGATCGCCAGGTCGGCTCCCTCGGGAAGCGTTCCGCCGCCCTCGGGGGCGATGGCGCTCCAGGGGATCGAGAACTCCACCGCGCCCGTGCCCTTGACGAGCTCGGTGTCCGCGATGAGCGCGATGTTGCCCGGATCCGCGAGATCGCAGACGCCGGCGTTGCTTCCGTCGCCCCTCACGGTGACGCCGATCTCCGCGCCGTATTCGGGAGTCAGGCCGGTGTTGATGTTCGTCCGTAGCTGGCCGTCGCCGATGGCGCCGAGGCCACCGATGGTCTGGAAGGCGGTGACGCCCGTTCCGGAACCGTAGTCCACGTCGATGTAGGCGTTGATGGCGTTGCCGCCTTCGGCGACTCCATCGATGCCCACGTACAGCCGCTCGTCGTCCCAGGAGATGTGGAGCGCGTTAAGGTTGTTGGATCCGCCCCAGTTCGATGCGTGGCCGCCGTCGTCGACGCTGCTTGGCCAGCCCTCGTCGATGGCGCCGTCGATGACGGGAATGAACCAGGGCTGCTCGAGGAGAGTGATGTCCTGGCCCGTCGCCTCCATGTCACCGGCGATGACGATGCCCTCGATGCCGCCGTCGAGGAAGTCCGGCGCGCTGAAGCTCAGGTCGAAGGTGGCCGAGCCGAGGCCGTCTACTCGATATTCGCCCGTGGCCACGTCGCTGGTGTCCCGGCCCGCCTCGATCTGGGTTCCCTGCTCCATGGCGATCACGATCGCCTCGGGGAAGGGAGCCGCCTCGAAGCCCTCGAAGCTCACCGTGCCGCTGATGGCGCCGAACACCTGGCTCAGAACGATCGTCTGGTCGGGGGCGGCGCCCGCGGCCACCTGGATGCCGCCGAGGGTCTGGCTGGCGTAGCCGGCGGCGCTGGCGCGCAGCGTGTAGAGGCTGTCGGCGAGGCCTTCGAAGGCGAACGCGCCGTCGAGCTGTTCGAGGCTCCAGAGCGTGGCGTTGCCGCCCTCGCGCTCGACGACGAGGGTCAGTTCGGCGCCGCCCGCGGGCGTGTCGCCGTCGAAGTTCAGCGTGCCGTCCAGCGTGCCCGCCGCCGCCTCGGGCTCGGTGCTGTACTGGAAGGTCTCGTCGTCGAAGGTGAAGGTGTAGAAGCCCCGGGTGAGGCTCACCGGCAGCACGATGTTGTTCGTCCCGCTGGCCAGTTCCGCCTGGCCGAGGCTGCCGCCCGCGCCGAAGCTTTCGGGCGCCCAGTCGTACTCGGTGCTGAACTTGAACTCCAGGTTGCCGTCGGAGAGGTCGGAGTCCAGCAGCGACACGGTGATCGCCCACAGGTGGTCGTCCACCAGGGTGAGGTCGTTGCGCGTGTCGGCGGGATCCCAGCTGATGCCGGAGAAGTCCCCGTTCATCTGGATGTTGTTGAAGTTGGCGTCGAAGAGCAGCACCGTGCCGGGCGGGTCGAGCACCGGCGCCTCCGGGTTGGGCAGGCAGGACAGGGCCGCCGTGCCGGCGAGGAGGGCCGTGATGATCGTCTTGTGCAGTCGCTTTCGCATGACTTCTCCGCTTACTTCACGACGAGCAGGGAGTTCGTGAACCCGCCTTCGCTCGCCGTGTCGGGGTTGTTCGGATCGGTGACCCAGGTGTTGTTGTCCACCACGAACTTGTACATGTAGCGGCCGGGGTCCAGGGGCTGAACCAGGGTCCACACGCCGTCGCCGTCCGGATCCTCCATGCGACCGATCGTGTTGTCGTAGCGGGCCGAGGGAGAGGCGGTGCCGCCCCACCAGTTGCCTTCCCAGCTGCCGGCCAGGGTCACGACCGTGGCCGCCGGCGCCTCGTACTGGAAGAGGATGCCGTCGTTCACCGGATGCGGCGGCGGCAGGCGCTTCTTGATGAGGTCCAGACTGCCGCAGCCGGCCAGAAGCAGGGCCGGCAGGGCGAGCAGTGGAATCCACTTGGGCGTGATCATCGTCATACCTCAGAAACTGACGCGGGCTTCGAGAGTGATCCGCTGGATCTTCGCGAGGGCGTCTTCGGCGTTCTCCAGGATGCTGCCCATCCGGAGGTAGTTGTTCTGGATCGCGTCCTCGTCCGCGCCCTGCTCGGCCAGGAACAGCCGGCGGCCGTTGTCCAGGAAGGTCTTGGTGGTGGGATCCAGGCGGTAGGGATCGACGCCCCAGCCCAGTGAGACCACGGCGCTGGCGCCCACGCGATAGCTCACCTCGGCGAACTGGTCGACGAAGAAGTCGTTCAGGCCGAGGAAGTCGTGATCGTATTTCGCGTAGCGCTGGTTGTAGAGAATCTCCCAATGGGGCAGGGGTCGCCAGCGCCACTCGGACTCCAGGTCCCAGTAGAGCGCGTCGCGGTCGAGGCGCGTCGAGGCGATCTGATTGCTGAGCCGCAGAGAGAGATCGCCACCCTCGGGGGCGCCCGTGACGAGCGGGATCTCCAGGCTCTGGCGAATCACCGAGGCGCTGCGATAGCCCACCAGGCCGAACTTCGCCAGGGGTAGCTGGTTGCCGGTGATCCACAGGTTTCCTGCGCCGGTGAATCCCTGATCGAACCAGAAGTGGTCGCGCCAGTCCAGGCCCAGGTCGAACTCGAACTCCTCCTGCTCCAGGTCGAGACGATAGCGCCAGCCGCCCCGCTCGAAGCTCAGATTCGCGGCGTAGCTGCGCGCCCAGGCGTTCACGCTCGAAAGGTCGAAGTCCGGGATGACGTCGTAGATGTGCGAATAGAGATTCCGGTTCTCCTGGTAGCGATGGCGCAGTTCCAGGTTGAAGGGCTTGCCGTCCCATAGGCGGGCGACCACGGCGCTGCCCCGCGTCTTCTGCAGGTCCCAGTTCTTCGTCTTGCGATGGGTGTTGGTGTAGGACGGGTCGCCGTCGAGCATCAGGTAGGTGCGATCCCTGGCCTGGACCTTCGCGCCGCCCCAGACGAACTCGACATCGGTGCTGAGCCAGCCGAGCCAGTCCTGGCGCCAGACCGCGGCCTGCAGCAGGTTGTTCTGCACCGTGTGGTATCTCACCTGGGTCAGGCTGGAGTCGGCGGGATTCATCGTCTGGTGAAAGAGGGCGCCGGGACGCAGGCCGCGGGCGGCCTTGGTCAGGTAGATCAGGCGCGCCTTGCCGAAGTCGCGGCCGGCCTGGATCACGATATCGTCGCGGTAGCCGTCGCCCATGTTCCAGGTGTAGTGGGAGTAGGGCACGGTGATCTCGGGATCGCCGACGGGGTCTTCGGGACGCCAGGGGTTGTCGTCCCCCGAGTCGGCCAGGAGGAGCTTGAAGTCGATCGCCTGGGGCAGCGTCTTCTCGAAGACCGCGCCCTGCGCCCCGTAGCCGTAGGGCAGCCGGTCTGTGCCCACGTTGCCGACCAGGCCGAGGGGATCGTCGCTGACGAACACGTTCATGTTGTCGAAGAGCTCCAGTCGGAACTGGGGCCGCGTCAGCACGAGCCGCGCGCGCTGAAAGTTGAAGTCCGTGCGCCACATCTCCGACAGCTCGGCGCGGTTGTTGACGTTCAGCTCCACCTCGCCGGTGAGCGAGGGGCTGAGCTTCAACTCGAAGCCCAGGTTGATGTCGTGGGTCGGCTTCTCGAGCATCACCCGCTCGCCTTCCCGCTCGATGGCCTCCAGCTCGTAGTTGCCGTAGTAGAGGCCGCCGATGAACAGCTTGCTGTTGAGCTGGGAGGGCGCGCGGCCCCCGCCCGGCTCCTCCACGGAGCCGTCGGCCGCCACCTTGATGACGGAGTTGCCGTACTCCCCGCCCGTGTTGGGGTTGTCCGGGTCGACGATCCAGTTGCCGTCGACGACGAACTTGTACGCGTGCTCGCCGGCCGCCAGCGGCAGGGTGAGCCGCCAGGCGCCGCCATCGTCCCGGACGAGAGCGTTCGCGCTGGTGCTCCAGCCGTTGAAGTCTCCCGCCCAGTACACCTGCGATGCGTCGCCATCCAGGTAGACGAACTCCACGCCTCCCGAGACGGCGCGAGGATAGTCGGCCGCCGCGCTGCCGGCGAGAAGGAGCAGGGCCGCCGCGACGAGCGCGAGGACACGGGTCATTCTGATCTGTCTGCACTTGTTCATGAACGCCTCGTCAGAACCAGGTTTTGAGCTGGAACTTGAATTCGTCGACCATCCGACCGCCGGTTTCGAAGTCGGTGTCGTTCGTGAGTTCGCCCCAGTCGCCGTACCAGTCGGGACCATAGGAGAGGAACAGCTCCGTGTTGTCGTGGGGCCGATACTGGAACTGGGTGTACAACATGAAGCGCGATTCCACCGAATCGTTGGCCACCATGTAGCGGTTGTACCAGCGCAGGCTGTCGGTGATGCGCAGGCTGGTCTCGAGGCCGAAGATCCGTTTCTCGTACTCCACGTTCCAGTCCTTGATCTTGAACTGGAGCTTCAGCCAGGCCAGACGGTTCTCCACGATGAGCTCGCCCAGCCAGTCGTGATGCTTGTAGACGTTGCCGAAGTAGAAATCCTCACTGCGGTTGTGGGCGAGCAGCACCTTGAAGCCGTTGATGAACTCCACGTAGACGTTCTGATTCAGCCAGCGGCGAGGATCCCGGGTGAAGGCAATCGGATTGCCGTCGTAGTCGAACATCCAGGCGTAGGCGTCGCGGTGGCGCTCCCGGCCCCAGTCCAGGGCGTAGGTGACGGCGCGCTGGGGCAGGCGGTAGTAGGTGTTGAAGAAGTGCCCCACGCGATTGGTGGTGTCGCCGCCCTGGTAGTTGCGGTAGTCGGGGCCCACGTTCCAGTAGCCCATGTTGACGGTGTAGTGGCCCCATCGCGGCGTGCCGACGCTGAAGTTGCGGAGCTCGCCGCGGAAGGCGCTGTTGCGGGGGAACCAGCGCTCGAAGGACTCACCGAACTCCCCGTAGTCCCAGGCGTCCTTGTGCCAGGTGTCGTCCTTCGTATCCTCCGCCGGCACGCGGCTGTCCGCGAACTCCATCGCCAGGTCGAAGGGTTCGCCGAACCACTGGGCGTCGAGGCTCCAGACCCTGTTGTGCTGGTTGCCCCAGCCGGGATGCGCGGCGTTCTCGTTGTCGCGGTAGTTCTTGCGGAGGAAGCTGCCGCCCACGTAGGAGCCCCGCTCGCCGAGTCGACGCGTGACGCGCAGGATGTGCACGTCGTCGGTGGCATCCACGTTCGAGGTGGCGTGGTCGTCCTGGCTGGAGAAATCGCTGAGTACGTAGATGGCGTTCCACGGTCCCCGCCAGGCGTCGATGCGCACGCCCTGGGCGTTGTCGCCGTCCTTGACCGCGTCCTCCTTCACGAGCTCCAGCAGGTGGTTGCCTATCCAGAAGCGCTTCTCCCTGGTGAAGAGGATGCTCTCGAAGCCCTTGCCGTCGTGGTCGCGGCGGAACTTGAGGTGCCCCTCCTGGAGCCAGAAACGGGGCTGGACGCCGGGGTTGTTGTTCCTGTCCCAGCGCGCGCCAAACTTCACCCAGGCCTCCGCCTCGGCGCCGAGGTTGCGTCGGGCCTTGAGCTCGAAGTACTGGCTCGGGCGCCAGAGATTCCAGGGGTACTCGTCGTTGTGGCGATTGCCTCCGAGGAAGCCTTCCCAGTAGCCCTCGAGCACCGTGTCGGCCGCCCTGCCGCTCGGCGGCAGCAGCACCAGCGCCGCGAGAACGAGAAGGAGGGTCCGTGCGCTCCGGTTCGCCATCACCGCACCTCCTCGCCGAGTCGATAGTTGAGCGAGAAGATCAGGCTGGTGCCCAACCGGCCGCGGCTCTCGAAGGCGCCGTCGAGTTGCCAGCGCACGCCGTCCAGGCCGAAGCCGGCGCTGGCGTAGCTCTGGCCCGCGCCGCCGCGGACCAGGAAGGCGCCGTAGAAGTTCAACTCGATCCCGAAGTGGATTTCACCTTCGCGGTTCTCGGTTTTCTGGTACTCCAGGCCGAGCATGAGGTCGTCGCGCCAGAGCAGGCCCAGGCCGCCGCGGCTCTTTCTCGGCGCGGCGCGCCAGCGACTGCCCGAGGTGAGCAGGCTCATTTCTCCGGCGCCGAGGTTCTCCTCGACCCAGGCGAAGCGGAGCCAGCTCTTCGGTTCGAGGGTGAGCGCCAGGTCGGCGGCCCAGGTGAGGAAGTCGCCCTGGTAGTCGGCGCCCGTGTAGCCGGGCACCGCCACCTGCAGGGCCTTCGCCGTGGCGCCGAGTCCGACGCGGGTGCCGAAGGGAGCGCCGTCCGTGTTCAGGCCGTAGGAGAGGGCCAGGAGGTTTTCCGTCCAGAGCTCGCTCAGGCCGTAGAAGTGCCAGGCGAGGCCGAGGCCGCCGCGCCGCCCGAGGGGCCGCGCCAGGCTGACGGCGTAGGAGCGGACCTGCGTGCCGTACCAGTCGCGGGTCATGGTGTGGAGCATCGTGCCCCGCACGTCCGCGAGGGCCGCGGGGTTGCCGAGCACGGCGGCGCCGTCCTCGCTGAACACCGCCTGGGTGTTTCCGAGAGCCGCGCTGCGCCCGCCGCTGAAGACGGTGTCGAAGGGCAGGGCCGCGGCCGACGTGGCCATGGCGAGCAGAAGCGTCGTGAGCAGGAGTCGCCTCATCTCAGCACCGCCAGGGGAATGTTGCGCCGCTCGTTGAAGAGAATCTCCACCCTGGCCAGGTAGATGCCGGCGTCGACGACGCGCCCGTCGGCATCCTTGCCGTCCCAGGTCACGGGCCACTGCACCGCGAGGGGATCGGTGGGATCCTTCTCGACCAGGAGCCGACGCACGCGGCGGCCGAGGGAGTCGTAGATGTCGAGGTTGAGCAGACCGTCGGCGTTGAACGCGATGTCGAACTCCACCTCGTCGGCGTTGCCGTCGCCGTTCGGGCTGATCGCCCGCGGTTCGACGTCCAGTTTCGAGAAGGTGAGTTCGATGAAGTTGTTGCTCGGGGTCAGGCGGAATCCCATGGGGGGCGTGGCGCTGATCGCGTCGCCTTCGCGAAGATTCGGCAGGACGCCGAGGTCGGGCAGGCCATCTTCGTCCCTGTCCACGCGGACGATGGCGAAGTTGTCGATGAACGCGGCGTCGCCCGGGTTGTCCGGCATGATCTGGGTGCTGTTGGGCGCCACGTCGGGTCCGCTGTTGAAGTCGTGGGCGCTCACCACCGCCGCCACCATGGCGATTTCCGCACCGACCGGCACCACGCCCGACTCGAGCCCCGGAAAGAGCAGCGGCCAGGGGAGCGCGGCCTCCATGGCGGCACCGGGCTGACCCTGGCTGAACGTGGCGTGGGTGTCCAGGGAACCCATGAATTGCTCGACGGTCTGCGAGGCGCCGGGCGGCACCCGCCAGAACTGGGGCTCGGTGTTGCCGTCCCAGGTGCCCAGGAAGAAGTCGGGCCGGTGGCCGAAGAAAAAGAACTTGCGGTTCCAGGCGTTCACCTTGCTCATGTCCGAGACGCCGCCCGCCGGGTCGGTGTCCAGGAAGAACATGATGTTGTTCCCCCAGCAGCGCCCGTCCACCGCCACGTAGAGGTTCTCGCTGTCCCAGCTCACCTTGATCTGGTTGACATCGTTGTTCTCGCCCCAGCGGGAGTCGAAGTTCAGCTCCTCGCCGGGCCCGAACAGCTCTTCGTCCTCGGTGAAATCGCTGGAGTCACCGTCGAGGAGAATGTCGCGATGCTCCGATGTGACGGCCAGGGTCAGGCAGGGGGCGAGCACCGACAGGGCGGCGATCAGAGAGATCGGACCTATGCGTGAGATCATGCGCACCTCGGGTTTCGGAGAATTCGCAGCCTAGCAATGGGCAATTTCCACCGCAAGGGACTCAAGCGCGGGTTTCGCATAAATCCACCGAGCGTCTCGACAGCCCCTTTTCCCTTTGCTAGGATCCGCGTTCATGGAGGATGTCATGCCGTCATCACCCTTCTTAACATTACTGTTTTGTGCGTCCATTCTGGCCCTGGCGGAACCTGCCATGTCCTTTCCGGACGGCGCCCTCGCGCCCTACGCGCCCCTGCGCCCCGACCCCGCGACCAGCCGCGAGGTGATCCTTTCTGGCGGCGGCAAGGCCCACTTTGCCTGCGAAAGCGCCGACCGCAATCTCCGCGCCTACCACGGCCTCTACGCCGGCATGCACGAGTTCCTCGACTCCTGGCAGTGGACCACCGGCCGGCGCGAGTACGTGCCCTCGGACGCGCGCGGCATCGAGGTGAGGCCCTTCGCCCTGCACCGGACCTACGATGATGGCACCCTCGAAGAGGTGTTCATGCCGGCCGAGCGGAGCGCGCTTCTGCTCACGCTGACGCCCGGCCGGGACGGTCCCGCGCTCTTCCGCCCCTGGGTGGACATGCGTCATATCTGGAAACCCGGCCGCAACGAGTACCGCGCCGAGTGGAACGAGCGGATGGGGGCGCTCTTCATCCACCGGGAGAACTTCGAGCCGCCGGCCGGCGTGCCGCGGTGATCGCTCTGATACCGAGTGACACCGTGAGTTGGGTCGACGAGCCCCGCCACGAGAAGCGTCAGTACCCCCGCGACGCCGCCCGCGAGGCGATGGGCGAGGCCACGCCCCACTCGCCGGGCCGTTTCGCCTTCGAGGCGGAGAAGGGCTTCGCGTTCCGCGTGGCGGTGGGCCTGGGCGAGGACGAAAGGGAGGCCTTCGCCACGGCGCGGGGGCTGCTCGACGGACACCCCGAGATTCGGGAGGCGACCGTTCGTCGCTGTTCCATCACGCCGATCGAATCGGCGGACGGCCCGCTGCTGCTGCCCTCGTCGCGGGTCACGGGAGACCCCGCGGTCGATCGAGCCCTGATCTGGGCTCGCTGGTCCCTGGCGAATCTCACGATGAACGCACGTGGTCCGGGCATCTATGCGGGCTACCACTGGTTCAGCAACTACTGGGGTCGAGACAGCTTCATCAGCCTTCCCGGCGCCTGTCTGGTGAACCATGATTTCCAACTGGCCCGCGATATCCTGCTCAGTTTTGCCGAGCACCAGCTCTTGGACGAGCGAAATCATCGGCTTGGGCGCCTGCCGAACATCGTCAACCCCGATAATCTCCAGTATGCGGGCGTGGACGGCACCTGGTGGTGGGTGCGCGCGGCTCGGCTCTACCTCGACTACAGTGGAGACCGCGAGTTCGTCGGTCTGGTGCGCCCGGTGGTGGAGCGGGCGGTGGCCGGCGCGCTGGCGAAGGCCGTCGACGAGCACGGTCTGCTGATGCACGGGGACGGCGAAACCTGGATGGACGCCGGCGGCGAGCACAATCCCTACTCGCCCCGTGGCGACCGGGCCATCGAGGTGCAGGTGCTCTGGTGGGACGGCCTGCGCACGGCAGCCCTGCTTGCCGAGTGGAACGAGGACGACAAGGCCGCCGCCGCGCACAGGCAGATGGCGAAGCGCGTTCACGAGTCGATCCTGAAGCTGTTCCCCCGGGGGGACGGTCTGGGTCTGGCCGATCATCTGGACGTCGACGGCTCCCGGGATCTTCAGATCCGCCCCAACCAGATCTTCGCCCTCACGTTGCCCCGCCGCGAGAGTGCCGACGACGGCCCCGAGAAGTGGTGGGGCAAGGAGCTCGCCGCCGAGATTCTGGACGCCGTGGTGGACCACTGCGTGCTGCCTCACGGCGTCACGAGCCTGGCGCCCAGCGACCCCGCCTGGATTCCGCGCCACCTCGATCTGGCCGATCACTACTACGACGAGGCCTATCACAACGGCGACGTCTGGCTCTGGATGAGCGGCCCCGTGATCCAGGCCCTCTGCGACGCCGGCCGCCAGGACGAGGCCTGGACGATGCTCGAGCCGCTCACGAAAGACCTCCTCGAACGCGGCGCCGTGGGCACGATGCGGGAGATCCGCGACGGCGAGGCCACGGACCTGGAGGACTTCGGCGGTGCGACGAGCCAGGCCTGGAGTCTCGCCGAGTACTTGCGGGTGGTCAGCGAGGCCTTTCTCGGCTGGCAGCCCAGAGCCATGGAGAGCGCAACATACTGGCGGCCACGCCTACCGTCGGCAATCGAACGGCTGGACGCGATCGTGGAGTTGAACGACCCCGGCCAGGGTGCGCGCGCTCGGTACCATGCCCGGGTCGAGGCCAAGGGCAAGGTCGCAGTTCGCCCCGGCGTCCTTGGCGCCGCCCACCACGTGGAGCCCTGGACGCTGGAGCTCGTGAATCCGCAAGGCGATTTGCGGAGCTTCGAGATCACCAGGAACGAACCAGGGATGGAGGTGGAGGGATGGTAGTGCGTGGTTCGGTGATCGTTCTCGCACTCGCCCTGACGCTGCTCCCCGGCTGCTGCAAGCGCGCCGACCAGGAGCGCAAGGTCGTCATATGGGAGCAGATGGACCCCGCCGAGCAGGATCTGCTCGACGCCCACCTCGACGCCTTCCGCGCGGCGAACCCGGAGATCGTCGTCGACCGGGTGCACTACGAGACTGAGCAGCTCCGCACGCAGTTCCAGAACGCCGCGCTGGCCGGCGCGGGCCCCGAGCTGGTCTACGGGCCGGGCGACCAGATCGGTCCCTTCTCGATAATGGGCATCATCGAGCCGCTGGACGGACTGTTCACGGGCGCCGAGCTCGACTCCTTCGCGGCCGGCAGCCTCGTTCGCATCCCGCGGCCGGGCGGTCCCGAGCCGCTGCTCTGGAGCCTGCCCGACCAGGTGGGCAACCATCTCACGCTGTGCATCAACAGGGCGCTCGCGCCCGAGACGCCGGCGAGCTTCGACGCGCTGATCGAGATCGCGAAGGCGGGCACCGTCGACGAGGACGGCGACGGCCGCCCCGAGCGCTACGGCCTCGTGTTCAACCAGAAGGAGCCCTTCTGGCTGGTGCCCTTCCTCGGCGCCTACGGCGGCTGGGTCATGGACGAGCATTCCAATCCCACCCTCGACAGCGAGGCGATGCGTCGCGCGCTGGCCTTCGTGGCGGCGCTGAAGCACGAACACGGGGTCATCCCCCTGGAGTGCGACTACGACACGGCCGAGGCGCTCTTCAAGGAGGGGAAGGCGACCTTCCTGATCAACGGGCCCTGGAGCTGGCAGGGCTACAAGGACGCGGGCATCGATCTCGGCCTCGCGCCGATTCCGAAGCTAAGGGACGCGGGCTGGCCCTCGCCCATGGTGAGCGTGAAGGGCTACAGCCTGAACGCGAACACCCGCGGCGAGAAGCGCGCCGACGCGCTGCTGCTGCTGCGCTTCCTCACCGGCGAGTGGGTGCAGGAGCGTCTGGCCACCGATCTGGGCGTCATTCCCAGCCGGCTGGCCGCGGGCGCCCGCGCGGAGGCGGCGAACCCGCTCATCGCGCCGAGCCGCGCGCAGATTCTTCACGGCCGCCCCATGCCGGTGGTGGCCGAGATGAGGGCCGTGTGGGACACGGCCCGACCGGAGTTCCAGGCCGTCATGGGCGGGGCGAAGAATCCCGCCGAGGCGGCGGCGGCCATGCAGGAGGCCGCCGTACGCAAGATCGCGGAGATGAAGGGGGAGTAAAGCTCCCACCGTTTGACAGGGCTTCGGCCCGGATCCTATGCTGCGCCGATCCATCGTCAACGCAGCCGGAGGCACACGCCATGCGACGCATCGCCATTCTGTTCGCCCTGATACTGCTCACCTCTTCCCTGGCCACGGCCACCGAGGTGAGTTTCCGATTCGAGGGTCCCGGCGCCCGCCAGGTGTTCCTGGCCGGCAGCTTCAACGGCTGGGATCCCGGAGCCAACGCGATGAAGGACGAGGGCGGCGGCGTCTTCACCATCACGCTGGATCTCTCGGCGGGCGAGTATCTGTACAAGTACGTGGTCGACGGCAGCTGGACCGTCGACCCGAATGCCCCCGGGCGCGTCGATGACGGCTTCGGCGGCGAGAACGGCGTCTTCACCGTGGACAAGGAGCCCCTGGCGCTTGGCGGCGCGGCCGCGGCGCCGGCTGCCCAGACCGCGGCTTCCGCTCCAGCGACCGGCGGCGCCAAGACCACCTTCGTCTTCACGCCCAAGACCGGCGGCGTGCGCGACGTCTTCCTGGCCGGCAGCTTCAACGGCTGGTCGTCCGACAAGGACCGCATGGGCGACGAGGACGGCGACGGCGTCTACGAACTCGCCATCGCGCTGCCCAAGGGCCGCCACCTCTACAAGTTCGTGGTGGACGGCACCTGGCTCGAGGACGAGAACGCCGAGGACTTCGAGGAGGACGGCTTCGGCGGCAACAACTCCGTGATCAACGTGGGCGTGGACGGCGCGGCCACCGGCATGTTCCGCGTGCCGTTCCGTTTCAAGGCCTCGGGCAGCCCGCGCGCCGTGACCCTGGCCGGCAGCTTCAACGACTGGAACCCCGACAAGAACCCCATGGCCGACGCCGACGGCGACGGCGTATGGGAGCTCAGCCTCGTGATGCCCGCCGGCGAGATCCTGTACAAGTTCGTCGTCGACGGCAACTGGACCACCGACACGGAGGGCGCCGACAGCTTCGTGGAAGACGGCTTCGGCGGCCAGAACTCGGTGCTCGACGTGGACGCCCGCTTCGAGAAGGTGCAGCGCGAGCGCGGCGACGGGCGCATCGACATGGCCTCGCTGCTGTTCACGCCCGACTTCCCCGACCTCAACCGCATCTCGCCCGAGGCCGTCGAGGTCACCTTCCGCACGGCGGCCGGCGACGTGGAGTCGGTGGAGATGACCCCCGGCGGCGTCATGCAACTGGCCGCCTCGGACATGGTGTCGGACATCTGGCGGCTCACCCTGACCGGCGAGGCGATCGAGGGCGCCGGCAGCCTGGGCTTCACGGTGACCGATGGCGGAACGACCGAGATCCTCGATCCCTTCCCGGTCGCGATCGCGGGCCTGCCAGCCTTCTACACCCCCGACTGGGTCGCCGACGGCATCTTCTACCAGATCTTCCCCGACCGCTTCTTCAACGGCGACAAGTCCAACGACCAGGACTTCGGCGAGTGGTACTACAAGGGCATGAACAAGCTGCCCGCCTCCGGCAAGACCAACGACGAGTACTTCCACTTCGTCGACGACTGGAAGAACTACGGCGGTCTGACCCGCAGCCCCTACCGCACCGACGGCCGACCCGACTACTACAGCTTCTACGGCGGCGACATCGAGGGCGTGCGCCAGAAGCTCGACTACCTGAACGACCTCGGCGTGACGATCCTCTACTTCAATCCCGTCACGGAAGGAAAGAGCAACCACAAGTACGACGCCACCGACTACATGACGGTGGACCCGCACTTCGCCACCCCCGGCGAGTTCCGCGCCTTCGTGAACGAGGCCCACGCCAAGGGGATCCGCATCGTGGTGGAGGCGGTGTTCAACCACTGCGGCGACACCCACTGGGCCTTCGTGGACAGCCGCGACAAGGGCGCCCAGAGCGACTACTGGGACTGGTTCGAGTGGAAGAAGTGGCCCCTGCCCAAGCACGGCGGCTACAAGGCGGCCGACTACTACGAGTGCTGGTGGGGCTTCGGCCTGCACCCGAACCTGAACTTCGATCTCTCCCGCAGCGACAGCCAGGAGAGCGGCGTGAAGGACATCACCCAGGCCGTCGTGAACCAGCCGCTGGTGGACCACCTGCTCGAGACGGCCCGCTACTGGCTCGAGGACATGGACGTGGACGGCTTCCGCATGGACGTGCCCAACGACGCCCCGTTCTGGTTCTGGAATCTGTTCCGGGAGAAGGTGAAGGGAATCAAGCCCGACGCCTACCTGGTGGGCGAGCTCTGGGGCTTCTCGCCGGACTGGATCGGCCCCGACGTCTTCGACGCCACCATGAACTACAAGTACTTCCGCGATCCGGTGACCCGCTGGCTCGGCCAGGGCCGCGGCAACGCCGCCAAGTTCGAGCGCGACCTCGCGCCCGGGCGCACCGCCTACCCCAGCCAGGCCGTGCGCGTCATGATGAACATCATGGACAGCCACGACACGGTGCGCTTCGTCACCCTGGCGAAGAACGACCGCCGCAGGCTCCAGATGGCGGCGCTGTTCTCGATGACCTACGTGGGCACGCCCCACATCTGGTACGGCGACGAGATCGGCATGGAGGGCGAGAAGGACCCCGACTGCCGCCGGCCCTTCTACTGGGACTACGAGGCCGATCCCGGCCGCGTGGCTCTGCGCGACTACTACAAGAAGCTCACGGCCCTGCGTCACGAGCACGCGGCCCTGCGCGGGGGCGGCTTCCGCACGCTGCTGGCCGAGGGCCAGGACTACGCCTATCTGCGCGAGGGCGAGGGCGAGGGCGAGCGGCTGATCACGGTGATCCACAATGCCGATCAGACCGCCCAGATCACTCTCGACCTGGCCGCGGCCGGACTCGAGGATGGCGCCTGGCGCCCCCTCGTGGGCGGCGCCGATCCGGCCATGACTCCGGTTCGCGCCGAGGGCGGCAAGCTCACCGTGTCCCTGGCGCCCCTGTCGGGCATGGTCCTGGTGCGGGAGTAGCGCATGGGCGGGGCGACACTGAGCCGTCACTCGCAGCGGCGCCTGCTGGCCACGTTCTTCGTGGGCCCGGCGCTGCTGTGCATGCTCGGTATCGTCCTCTACCCCTTTCTCTACAACATCTACCTGAGCTTCACCGACATGGGGCTCTACACCTTCAAGAACCCGAGCATCCAGAGCCCCTTCTGGAAGAACTACGCCGAGGTGCTGGCCCACCGCGAACTCTACACGGTGTTCGCCAAGACGCTGCTCTGGACCGGTCTCAACGTGTTCTTCCACGTGGCGATCGGCCTGTTCCTGGCCGTGCTGCTCAACCAGCCGATCAAGGGCCGCACCTTCTTCCGGATCCTGCTCATCCTGCCCTGGGCGATGCCGCAGTACATCAGCGCGCTCACCTGGCGGGGCATGTTCAACTACGAGTGGGGGGCGGTGAACCACCTGCTCGGCATGGTGGGCATTCCGCCCGTGCCCTGGGCCACCGATCCCGTGTGGGCCTTCGTCGCGCCGCTCATCACGAACATCTGGCTGGGCTTCCCCTTCATGATGATCATCGCGCTCGGCGGCCTGCAGGCGATTCCCAAGGCGGTCTACGAGAGCGCCGAAGTCGACGGGGCCGGGCCGCTGCGCCGTTTCTTCGGCGTGACCCTGCCCATGCTCAAGCCGGTGCTGGCGCCGGCCGTGATGCTGGGCACCATCTGGACCTTCAACAATCTCAACGTGATCTGGCTGGTGAGCCACGGCGGCGAGCCCAGCGACAAGACGCACATTCTCGTGAGCTACGTCTACAAGGCCGCCTTCACCTACTACCGCTACGGCTACGCGGCGGCCTTCGGCATGGTGATATTCTTCGTTCTCTTCGCGCTGGTGTGGTTGCAGAACCGATCGGGGCAGGCCACGGAGGCGAGCTGGTGAGGCGCGGCACGAGCAAGACGGCCCTGGCGGCCACCTACGTGGTGCTGATTCTCGTCAGCATCGCGGCGGTGTTCCCGATTCTGCAGATCATCAACATCTCGCTGCGGCCGGCCGACCAGTTCGCCAGCACGAGCCTGGGCCTCATCCCCGAGGGTGCGAGCCTGAAGGCCTACAGGACGATGCTGTTCGAGAAGGACTTCCTGCGCTGGCTGCTGAACAGCCTGATCGTTTCCATTGCTACCACGGTTATTGGTGTATCTCTCGCCAGCACGGCCGGCTACGCCTTCAGCCGCCTCCGCTTCCCGGGCCGCCGGCCGGCCATGATGATGTTCCTGGTGAGCCAGATGTTCCCGGCCACCATGCTCCTGCTGCCCCTGTTCATCATGATGCGCAAGTTCGGTCTGCTGGACTGCTTCTGGGGCGTCATCATCGCCTACGTGGTGACGGCCCTGCCCTTCTGCGTCTGGACGATGAAGGGCTACTACGACACGATCCCGCCCGATCTGGAGGAGGCCGCCCGCATCGACGGCTGCGGCGACCTGGCCGCCTTCGCCCGGGTGACGCTGCCCCTGGCCAGCCCCGCGCTCGCCATCACGGGCCTGTTCTCCTTCATGACCGGGTGGAGCGAGTTCATGGTGGCCCGCGTGGTGATAAGCTCCAAGGACCTGTTTACGCTGCCCCTGGGGCTCGAGAACCTCACCGGGACCTTCTCCACCGAGTGGGCCAACTACGCGGCGGGCAGCTTCCTGGTGTGCGTGCCGGTGGTGGTGCTGTTCGTGATCCTCTCCAAGTTCCTGGTGGGCGGCCTCACGCTCGGGGGCGTGAAGGGCTGATCGCCTGCCGACGGTGCGGGTCTCGGCGGCCAATCCCAAATTCCGGCTGGTCGAAGTCGGCCGAGGTGTTGTACAAGGAACACAACACCAGCGCTACTGGAGCGTGACATGAGCGCCGATTCCGCAGACATCACCTCGGCCCTGCGCGAGAGCGAGGAGCGCTACCGCGGTCTTTCCGAGGCCTCTTTCGAGGCGATCTTCCTCTCCGAAAAGGGTGTCTGCCTCGCCCAGAATCTCACCGCGGAGAAGATGTTCGGTTACTCGACCGACGAGGCGGTGGGCCGCATGGGCACGGAGTGGATCGTGCCCGAAGACCGTGAGCTGGTGATGCAGCACATGATGGCCGGCGACGAGGATCCCTACAATGTCACCGCCCTGCGCAAGGACGGCAGCACCTTCCCCTGCGAGATCCAGGCGAAGATGATCGTCCAGGGCGGTCAGCCGGTGCGGGTCACCGCCTTGCGGGACGTGACCCGGAGCACGGCCCTCGAAGCCCAGTTGCGCAAGGCGCAGAAGCTGGAGGCGGTCGGTCTGCTGGCCGGGGGCGTCGCCCACGATTTCAACAACATCCTGCAGGCGATCCAGGGCTACGTCGAGTTGGCCCTCCTGGAGGTGGAGTCGGGATCGCGGGTGGAAGCCGACCTGCGCGAAATCAAGATCGGCGCCGATCGGGCGAGCACCCTGACGCGCCAGTTGCTCACGTTCAGCCGCGGACAGCTGCTCACGCCGCAGGTGATCGACCCCAACGAGCAGATCCAAGGCCTTCTCAACTTGCTGCGCCGCGTGATCGGCGAGGACATCGATGTGGCGTTCACCACGGGCGAGAGTGTCGGTTCGGTGCGGATCGACCCCGGCCAGTTCGAACAGATCCTGATGAATCTCTGCCTGAATTCACGTGACGCGATGCCCCGTGGAGGTGTCATCAACGTACGGACGGCGGATGTCGTCCTGGACGCCGCCTTCGTCGAGGCCAACTCCTGGGCGAGGGAGGGGCGCTACGTTCTTCTCCGGGTCTCCGATCCGGGTGATGGCATGGACGAAGCGACGCTCGAGCGGATCCTCGAGCCCTTCTTCACCACCAAGGACATGGGCCAGGGAACCGGGCTGGGGCTCTCGACGGTCTACGGCATCATCGAGCAGCAGGCGGGGCTGCTCCACATCGAGAGCACGGTGGGCGAGGGTACCTGCGTGAGCATCTACCTGCCCGCGGTCGATCGCGATGACCGGGAGCAGCCCGCCGGCGGCGACGAGACGGTGGTGGGCGGCACCGAGACGCTTCTGCTGGTGGAGGATGACGACTCGGTCCGCGAGATCGCGCGAAGGGTTCTGGTCGAGGCGGGCTACACGGTTCACGTGGCCACCGACGGCGACGACGCGGTGCGGCGTTTCGGGTCGTTCGCGGGTTCCATCGACCTCACGCTGCTGGATCTGGTGATGCCCAACATGGGCGGCCAGGAAACCGCCGCCGAGCTGCAGAAGACCAACCCCGGGCTGAAGGTGCTCTACATGAGCGGATACTCGATGGACGGTCAGCACGGTACGCTCGAGCCGGGGGAGGAAGGGCCGTTGCTGCAGAAGCCCTACGAGACGAAGGTGCTGCTGAAGAAAGTCCGCGCCCTGTTGAACGAACGTGATTGACGAGGAGCGAATCTCTCAATGGCACGAATCCTGATCGTCGATGATGACCAGCAGGTGCGGACCGTCTTCCGCCGGATCCTGGAAAACGCCGGCTACGATATCGACGAGGCGAGCGACGGCATCATGGCCGCCCGGCGGTATCGGGATCAGCCAGCCGATCTGATCATCCTCGACATCATCATGCCGGAGCAGGAGGGCCTGGGCACCATCATCGAGCTGCGCCGCCAGAACCCCTCCGTGAAGATCATCGCCATTTCGGGCGGAGGACGCATGGACGCCGAGGACTACCTCTCCACGGCGCGGAAGCTGGGCGCCAGCAGCAGCCTGGAGAAGCCGGTTACGACGGCCGCGCTGCTTTCCGAGGTGGAATCCCTCCTCGACTCACCCTAGGCGACGAAAAAAATCATCCCCCTGAAGATTCCGTCCGCTGACGTGTATTTCATCCCGTTGCAATCGACGATCTGCTAGTCTGATTTTCACAGACACTTTATATCCAGCCCTTTCCGCGAGGTGACGACATGGCGGAGTGGTGGGACTCCCTGGCCGTGCAGTACCAGATCTTCTACGGCGTCGGGATCATCGGAACCGTGATCCTGATCATCCAGCTCATCATGACCCTGATCGGCGCGGGCCACGACGGCGACATGGCCGACGGCCACGTCGACCTGGACGCCGCCGACGCGGGCGCGGACCTGGAGCACGCCAGCGGCTTGCAGGTGCTCTCCTCCCGCACGGTGGTGGCCTTCATGACCGGCTTCGGCTGGACCGGCGCCTTCGCCCTGCGCCAGGGCCTTTCCATGCCGGTGGCCCTGCTGCTGGCGGTGGTGGTGGGCGGCCTGCTCATGTGGCTGGTTTTCCTGCTCATGCGCATGCTCTTCAGCCTGCGTCAGAGCGGCAGCCTGGACTACCGCAACGCCGTGGGGCAGGTGGGCAGCGTCTACGTGACGATTCCTCCCTCCCGCGAGGGCGAAGGCCAGGTGCAGGTGATGGTGCAGGGAAGGCTGAGCACCGTGAACGCCTGCACGAGCGAACCGGAAGCGATCGCCAGCGGCAGACAGATCCGCGTGACGGGCCTCGTGCCTCCGCGCACGCTGGTGGTAGAGACATTGACCGAGGAGGAGTGACGTGTTAGCCGGCAATGAATTCGTGATCCTCGTGGCGGCCATCGTGGTGGTGTTCTTCGTCACCCTGGTCAGCTTCGCCAGGCGCTACAAGCGCTGCCCGTCCGACAAGATCCTGGTGGTCTACGGTAAGATCGCCGCGGGGCAGAAGGGCGCTTCTTCCAAGTGCATCCACGGCGGCGCCACCTTCATCTGGCCTATCGTGCAGGACTACCAGTTCCTGGATCTGACGCCGATCCCCATCGAGATCAAGCTCCAGGGCGCGCTGTCCCTGCAGAACATCCGCGTGGACACGCCGTCGACCTTCACGGTGGGCATCTCCACCGAACCGGGCGTCATGTCCAACGCGGCCGAGCGTCTGCTGGGCCTCACCATGAAGGACGTGCAGGACCTCGCCCGGGACATCATCTTCGGCCAGATGCGCGTGGTCATCGCGACCATGCGGATCGAGGACATCAACGCCGACCGCGAGCAGCTCATCGACAACATCACCAAGGGCGTCGAGAGCGAGCTGCAGAAGGTGGGCCTGCGGCTCATCAACGTGAACATCCAGGACATCACCGACGAGTCCGGCTACATCGAGGCCCTGGGCAAGGAGGCCGCCGCGCGGGCGATCAACGACGCCAAGCGACAGGTGGCCGAGCAGGTGCGCGACGGCGAGATCGGCAAGGCCAACGCGGAGCAGGATCAGCGCATCCAGGTGGCCGCGGCCCACGCCGCCGCCGTGGAGGGCGAGAACACGGCGGCCGTGACCATCGCCAACTCCAACGCCGACCGACGCGAGAAGGAGGCCGAGGCGGAGCGCCTGGCCATCGCGGCCGAAAAGGTGAAGAGCGCGCAGGCGCTCGAGGAGTCGTATCGGGCCGAGGGCATCGCCGAGCGCGAGCGCGCCCAGCGCGAGGAGGCCACGCAGATGGCCAACATCATCGTGCCGGCCGAGATCGAGAAGAAGCGCATCGAGACCATCGCCGAGGCGGAGGCCGAGCGGATCCGTCGCACCAAGAAGGGCGAGGCGGACGGCGTGCTGGCCATGATGAGCGCGGAGGCCGACGGCCTCAAGGCGATCCTCACCCGCAAGGCGGACGGCTTCAGGCAGATCGTCGAGGCGGCCGAGAGCCAGGCCGAACTGGCGGCCCTGCTGCTCATCACCGAACAGATGCCCAAGCTGGTCGAGGAGCAGGTGAAGGCCATCGCGGGCCTGCAGATCGATCAGGTCACGGTGTGGGAGGGCGGCCGACGTGACGGCGCCGGCGGCAAGACCAGCACCGCGGACTTCGCCTCCGGTCTCGTGGGCGTGCTGCCGCCGCTGCACGAGCTCACGAAGAACGTCGGCGTGAAGCTGCCCGAGTTCCTGGGCAAGGTGGACAGCGACGGGCTCACGGCCACGGCCACGGCAACGGCGCCCGCGCCGGAGGCGCCGGCCGAGGCACCGCCGGAAACACCCGGCGAGGACGAGCCGATCTAGAGGCTCCGCGAATGCTCCCGAACGCTTCGCACGGACGTGAGGCGCTTTTAGGGAGCATTCGCTCCGCCGGGGGCTTGCAGCCATCCGTCAAGTCAGTCCCCCCGGGGGGACGAGAAGATCTCAGGCGAACCGATCCAAGGAGAAAGCCCCCCTTCCTCGTGAAGGGGGGCTTGTCGTTGCTTCACCCGTAGAGAAGGCGGGAGCCTTCTAATCCAGCAGGACGATCCGTTCGGCTTTCACCTCGCGCGCGCCGGCGGGCCGGGCCAGGTAGACGCCGGAGGGCAGGCTCTCACCGTGGTCGTTCCGGCCGTCCCAGAGGGCCTTGCCCTGGCCATCCGTGCGGAGCGTGCGCTGGAGGCGTCCGTTCACGTCGAAGATCTTCAGTTCCGTGTCGAGACCCGTGGCGGCGAGTCCGTAGCGCAGGTTGACGGCGCCTTCGCCGGAGCGGAAGGGATTGGGCCAGGCCGTGAGCTGGGCGCCGCCGAGGGGAGTGCTGGGCGCGTTGGTGGTGACGCGCACGTCGGCCCATTCGCAGAACACGGCGAGGATCATCTTGGTCATGCCGTCCAGGAAAACGCCGGATTCGGAGATGCAATCCACGAAGGTGTCGAGGCTCTGGTTCCAGTAGGGCGCGTGGTCGTTGCCTTCCCAGAAGCCCACGGCGGGCTTGGAGGTCTGCCAGAAGTGGAGCAGGTCGCTGTTGCTCCAGGAGGAGCCGATCTGCTCCACCACGTAGGGCATCGTGGTGTAGTCGTCGATGAAGGCGGTGACGAAGTTCTTGAACCACGTGCTCTGGGGGTCGTAGAACAGTTTGAAGTCGTGGGTGTCGATGTCGTAGCCGATCATGTCCACGTTGAAGTAGCCGGCCACGTTGATGCCGGCCGCGTCGAGGGCCGCCACGTGATGCTCGCTGCCCTTGATGCCGATCTCCTCGGCGGAGAAGAAGCAGAGTTCCACGTCCTGACGGAAGCTGCAGCGGCCGAGCACGCGCGCGATCTCCAGCATGGCCGCGGTGCCGCTGCCGTTGTCGTCGGCTCCGGGGGCGGGGCTGTAGGGATCGTCGTAGCTGGTGGTGGGCGTCTCGTGGTCGTCGTCGGGGATGCCGTCGTGGGGGTCGTCGGGAATGCCGTCGGGGATCTTCTCGTCCACCGTGTCGAAGTGGCAGCCCATCACGACCATGCCGTCGGCGTGCCAGCCGTCCTTGCGGGCGATGACGTTGTAGGTCTCCACGAGACCCAGGTCGGGATCCTCGTGCACGAAGCTGAAGGGCTCGAGGCCCACGTCCCAGCCGAATGCGATGAGACTGTCGCGGATCGCGAAGGCCGTGCTGTCGCCCCACTCGGTGGCGGCGCAGCGCGTGCCGACGAGGTTGCCGTCGCCGGGGTTGGGGTCGCCGATATCCTGAAGCCACAGCAGGTCCCACAGCATGTTGTCGATGTTCACCTGATCCTGCAGGGCCAGGATGTCGTCGCGCGGCTCCGCCTGAACGGCGAGGGCGGACAGAAGCAGGGCGAGGGCAATCATGGCCCTGATCGGGACGAGACGAATCACGGACTACCTTCCGAGGGTGAGGTGAAGGTTTCGAGGTCGACTCGCACCATTATAGTCGATCCGCGAAGGCAGGCAAAGCGCAGGTGAGGGGCGCGAAAAAGGGCCGCGGAGCGCTTCGCACTCCACGGCCCTCATGCGCAAGAATCGGAAACCCTGAACTACTCGCCGAGCAGCGCTTTTTTCAGCGACCTGTCGAGCATGGCCGGCATCTGGGCGTACTTCATGAAGGCGGCCTTGCCCGCGTCCCAGAAGAACAGGTCCATGCGGTACATCTCGCGGGCCGTGCGCATCTCCACCCGGTCGCCGTTCACGCAGATCAGCACCTCCACGGGGAAGGCGCACAGGTGGTCGAGGCCCGGGGAGCGGTCGGCCTTGCTGTCCCGGCTCAGGCCGACGATCTGCGCGGCCAGCGCCTCGGTGCGAGGGCGGGTGAGCCCCAGCAGGATCGCCCGGCCCGGCGCCTCCATGCGCAGCGCCTGAACCCACCGCGTGTCGGCGACGGGATCCGCGCTCCAGCGGTAGTCGAGATCCTTGGCGTCGGCGCTGAAGGCGGCCAGGGATTCCGCGGCGCGATCGGCCAGCGCGCGAAGCTGGGCCGCCGGATCGTCGCCCAGGGGCTCGGCGTGGAGCAGCGGGAACTGCGACTCCTCGCGGTAGTAGGTGAGCGGCCCCACCATCATGAACATGTCCTTCTTGCCCTCGCGGATCCGTTTCGCCTCCCGCGCCGGGCCCACCGGCCGCGTCTTTCCGTCGAAGCCGAACTCCACGGCCAGGGCGCTCACGATGCGCCCGCGCGCGGCGGCCCCCTCCGCGACCAGGCCCGCGTAGGCGGCATCGTCCGCGAGGTCGTTGGCGATCACGCGCAGGTGGGTTTCGGCGTCGAGGCAGGTCACCCGCAGGCCGCCGTCGGCCGCGACGTACAGCCCCACGCGCTGGAGCGCGCCCAGATAGTAGCGGGGGCTCGCGGCCAGCAGGGCCTCGCTGAGCGCAGCGTCCTCGAACAGCAGCAGGAAGCCGGACCGCCCGTCCCGCTTCGCGCTGCCCTCGCGCAGGAGGTCGGGCCCCGCGTAGGGGCCGCCGCCCAGGGACTCGAGGCCCTCGGCGGCGTCGATGGCCTGCCGCACGCGCGCGGCGGCCGCGGCGAGATCGCCTTCGGGCAGCCCGCCGAGATCGAGGAAGGGGCTGTGCTCCGCGGCGACGGCGGGCAGGGCGACGGCGACGATCATGAGGGCGAGCAGGAGACCTCGCATGGTGATCCTCCTTGGGGGAGTCGTTGGATTCCAGGGGACGATAGCCAATATGCTCCCTTGCCCGCGGAACTACAAGACAACAGGGTCCTGATTTCAGCAAGCCGAAACCCTTTGCGGAATCGACGGATAGCTGCCGTTGCCCATGCCCGATCCCCTGCCTTATTTGCGAGTTCTCCGAGGAGGGTCCCATGGCCATGCACGAACACCTGAGCTTCCTGATCCTGGGCTTCAGCTCGTTCTTCTCCCTGATGAACCCGCTGGGCGCGGCGTTCGTCTATTCGGCCATGACCGAAGGGCAGAGCGCGGCGCTGAAGCGGCGCATCGCCCGCAAGGTGGCCCTGGTGACCCTGTTCACCCTGATCTCCTTCGCGCTGGTTGGCGAGTTCATCTTCACCTTCTTCGGGCTGACGGTGCACGGCTTCCGCATCGCCGGCGGCGTGCTGTTCTTCGGCATGGGCCTGGAGCTGCTCAAGGCGCGGGAGAGCGCCTACAAGGGCGAGGCCATGCGGCCCGAGGCGGTGGAGGAGATGGGCATCACGCCGCTCGGCATCCCCATGGTCTGCGGGCCGGGCGCCATCACCAACGCCATGATTCTCACCCGCGACGCTCCCGGTGCGGGCGGCAAGCTGATCCTGCTGGCGGTGATCCTGGCCATGACCGTCCTCGTGTTCGGCGCGCTCATCGGCGCCGATCGCATCGTCAGCCGTCTGGGGAGCAACGGCATCAGCGTCGCCAAGCGGATCATGGGCCTCATCGTGATGGTGGTGGCGGTGGAGATGCTGCATGCGGGTGTGCGGCCCCTGCTGATCGGGCTCATCCGGGAGGCCGTGACCACGGCGGGAGGCTGACGGCCTTTCCGTTGACGCTTTTCGGGACGGGCCCCACAATGGGCCCGTGAACACTTTCGCCCAGACCAGCCGTTATATCGGCCGCAACCTGCTGGGTCTCCTCGAGGAGATCGGCGGCGGCGCCATGCTCAGCTGGCGCGTGTTCCGCACCACGCCCCAGATCTTCCGGAGCTGGCGGCTGACCATCGACCAGATGATGGAGATCGGCAACCGCTCCATGCCGCTGGTGCTGGTGGTGTCGATATTCACCGGCGCCGTGACGGCCGTGCAGGCCAGCTACCAGTTCATGGCCTGGGTGCCGCTCATCCTGCTCAGCAGCACGGTGCACCGCTCGGTGATCATCGAGCTGGGGCCCGTGCTCACGGCCCTGGTGGTGGGCGGGCGCGTGTCGGCCTCCATCGCCGCCGAGCTGGGCACGATGAAGGTCACCGAGCAGGTGGACGCCCTCGAGGCCATGGGCATCGACCCCGTGCGCTACCTCGTGCTGCCGCGCTTCTGGGCCGCCACCATCATGCTGCCGGTCATCACGGCGCTGGCCGACGTGCTGGCCATGATCGGCGCCTACGTGGTGGCCATGCTCACCGTGGAGGGGATGGACCACCACCTCTTCATGGAGGGCGTGAAGCTCGAATTCTACATGACCGACCTCTTCGCCGGCCTCATCAAGGCGTTCTTCTTCGGCATGATCATCGCCTCCTCCGGCGCCTTCTACGGGCTGCGGGCCGGCGGCGGCGCCGAGGGCGTGGGCAAGGCCACCATGAAGGCCGTCGTGGCCAACTGCCTCATGATCCTGGTGCTCGACTACTTCCTGGCCGCCGTCCTCTTCCAGATGCTCCTGGGAGGTGGCCATTGATCCAGGTGCGCGGGCTGAAGAAGCGCTTCGCCGGCCTCCAGGTACTCGACGGCGTCGACCTGGACATCGAGCGGGGCGAGACGCTGGTGATCATCGGCCGCAGCGGCAGCGGCAAGAGCGTGCTGGTGAAGCACCTGCTGGGGCTGATCCGGCCGGACGAGGGCAGCATCCTGCTCGACGGCGACGAGGTGGTCGGCCAGGGAGGCCGCGAGCTCTACGCCCTGCGACAGCGCTTCGGCTACCTGTTCCAGAGCGCGGCGCTCTTCGACTCGCTCACGGTGAGCGAGAACGTGGGCCTCGGCCTGCGCGAGAACACGAAGATGCCCGAGGCGGAGATCCGCGCCATCGCCGCGGAGAAGCTCGCCCTCGTGGGCCTCGACGACGTGGAGGACAAGAAGCCGGCCGAGCTCTCCGGCGGCATGCAGAAGCGCGTCGGCCTGGCCCGCGCCATCGCGATGGAGCCGGACGTGGTGATCTACGACGAGCCCACCACCGGCCTCGACCCGATCATGGCCGACGTGATCAACGACCTCATCCTCGATCTGCAGCGGCGCCTGGACATCACCTCCGTGGTGGTGACCCACGACATGACCAGCGCCTTCAAGATCGCCGACCGCATCGCCATGCTCTACCATGGCCGCATCATCTTCACCGGCACGCCGGACGAGCTGCGCGATACCGACGACGGAATCGTGCGCCAGTTCATCGAGGGACGGAGCCAGGGGCCGATCCAGGTCCTCTGACAGGAGGCAGTCGTGAGACGACGCAACGTGGAACTGCGGGTGGGATTCCTGGTGATCGCGGCCATCGTGGTGATGACCACCTGGCTGCTGTTCCTCAAGGAGTTCAAGTTCAGCGCGGACACCTTCACCGTGACGGTGGACTTTCCCAGCGCGGCCGGCCTCAAGCCCGGCGCCGGCGTGTCGATTCTCGGCGTGAACCGGGGCAAGGTGCGCAGCGTGCTGCTGCTCCAGGATCGCGTGCGCGTGGAGCTGGAGATCGAGGAGGGCACCTTCCTCGCCGAGGACGCCACCTTCACGTTGCTCACCGACATCTTCAATCCCACCCAGGTGCGCGTGCTGCAGGGCCGCGCCACCATGCCCCTGGTGCACACCAAGCTCCAGCGGGGCGACGCCGGCGTCGATCTGGGCACGCTCATGAGCCAGGGCGCCGACCTCGTGGCCAGCCTCGGCAGGCTCTCGGCCCGGCTCGACAGCTTGAGCGGGAACGGCCGCCTGGAGCGGCTGGCCGGCGACCTCGAGGGCGGCGTCAAGGAGCTGCGCGCCTGGACCACCGAGAGCCGCGGCGCCACGCGCAGCCTGCTCGAACGTCTCGACCGGCTCACCGGCGACCTCAACGGCTTCATCGACGACACCCGCGCTCCGGCCGGCGAGGCGGTGGCCAACCTGGGCGCCGCGGCGGCCAGGGCCGACACCCTGGCGGCGGATCTCGGCCAGCTCACGCGCAGCCTGACCCGGCTCAGCGAGAGCCTCGAGAGCGACCAGGGAAGCATCGGCAAGGCGATCAACTCGCCGGTGCTCCACGACTCCCTCATGATCACCGTGTCGCGCCTCGACAGCCTGATCACGGAGATCCGGGCCAACCCGAAGAAGTTCGTCCACTTCTCGCTGTTCTAGTCCGACGGGGAATCGAGCAGCACGAACTTGCGGGTGTCCTCGCGTCCGCCCGCGCGCAGCCGGGCCAGGTACACGCCCGCGGGCATCGCGCGGCCCTGCGCGTCGCGGCCGTCCCACACCAGCACCGGTTTTCCGATCGGCAGCTCCCGCGAGATCCGCCGCAAGCGTCGGCCCGAAAGGTCGTAGAAGGTCAACTCGGCCCTGCCGCCCGCGGGCATCTCCACCGCGAAGCTCAGGGGCGCGTCCCCGGGATTGGGCCAGGGTGCGAGCAGCGCCACCCGCTCCGGCGGATCCGGGGGTGTGGTGGACGGGCCGACCACGTAGCCCCCCTCGCGATCGAAGGCCACGCCCGCACCATTCACCACCACCGCGATCGCCTCCGGCGCCCACACCCGGAATCCGGTCTCCGGATCCGCTAGCCGCACCGTGTCGCCCTCGCAGCCGGCCGAGCCTACCTCCTCCAGAGCAACGAGCAGCCGCCCCTGCTCCACGAAGCGGGTGCCTTCCAGCAGCAGCGTGCGCGTGGCGGCGCCCTCCCGCTCGACCAGTCCCCAGGCGCCGATCAACGTGTCGCCATCTGCGGCGAGCGGGGCCGCATCGTGGGCGATCAGCAGGCGGCGCTCCCTGCCGCCGCGAGCACTCGACACCCGGATACCCGCGTCGAAGCGTTCGGCGTCGACCACCGGCACCGGCTCCCCGTACCTCAGCGGCGTCCACTGCCAGAGGATGTCCGCGCCGCTCTCCGGCAGGTGCAGGGAGAGGACACGGCTGTCGGGATCCTCGTTCTCCACGGCGAACGGCGACTGCGACGCGCTCACGCCCGCCGGATCCGGGCCGTGGAGCCGCATCTGCAGCAGGCCGCCGCCGCCGCCGGCTTGCCAGAGTCCGTCGCCGAGGTGGTCGATCACGAGGTCGACGTCCAGGTGGAGCCGCCACTCGATGCCCGGCTCGAGACTGGGCTCGCTGATCAGACGATCGCGCAGCCAGATCTCGGGCAGCTCGCCGCCGGTGCCCGGCAGCAGGAGCAGCTCGCGCCAGGCGCGCGCCATCGGGTTGCCGCCGTCGTAGCCCCAGCTCCAGTCGGTGCCGGCGATCGGCCAGTCGGGATCGTTGTAGGGCGAGTGCGTGGTGTAGGCCGTCGTCATGTCGGCGCGCAGGGCCTCCCAGCGGGGGCCGGCGATGAAGCGGCGCAGCGTGCCGTCGGTGCCGATGGAAGCGCCCGCGTTGTGCTGCCCGCGGCCGTTCACCAGCGGCAGGTTGTGCGCGGCGGTTTCCTTGGCGTCGACGCCCGCGCCGTGGTCCAGGGCGAAGCCGTGGCCGAGGGCGCGGAGGATCAGCTGGCCCACGTCCTCCTGGGCGTGGCCGCCCTTGAACTCGCCCGCCTCCAGCGTCAGGAGAAAGCGGTCGGCAGCGGGGCCGCCCGGCCAGCTCGTGCGATACACCCAGAGGCCGGCCTCGGGAAAGAGCCGGCCGGCGGGCAGGGATTCCGGCCCGCTCTCGTCGCCCGCTTCGTGCCAGAGCATCGTGGCGACCGGGTCGTTGAGATGGCCCAGCGGGTGGCCGAGGTCGCCGGAGCTGCGCCGCAGGAGCCAGCGCGCGAAGTCGGGGTCGGGACCGAAGCGGGTGGCGAACTCGAGAATGCTGTGATGGCGACCGACGATGAAGTCCGAGCTGTTGTGGTCGTTGCGGTTCAGGTAGAGGCCCTCGCCCTCGTCCATCATCTGGTAGGCCATCGCCTCGAGCGTGGCCTGGAGCTGCGCGTCCGACCAGGGGCGCGACCCCTCCAGTCGGTCGACGGCCCGCCAGGTGGGCATGAGCGTGCGCATCGCCCATGCGAAGTAGCCGAGGCCCTCGCGATAGACGCCGCCGGGCGTGAGCAGATCGCCGAGTCCCTTGTCGAGGTAGCGCGCGGCCGCCTCGCGGGCCTGGGCGATCTCCGGGGCGTCCGGCAGATCGGGCTCCAGGGCGAGCACGGCGAGCTGGAGCATGGCGCCCAGGGTGATGCCCTTGTTGCTCACGTAGGGGTTGTGCTGATAGCTGACGAACTCCCAGTCGCTCGACAGGTCGGCCATGTAGCGCAGCATCTCGTCGGCGATCGCCTCGCGCTCGGCCGGCGTTGCCGCGTGGCAGGCGAGGTCCCAGCCCCAGGCCAGGTTGTGCAGGCGCAGGGCGCTGCCGAGCACGCCGAGAAAGGGGTCGGGTTCGGTGTCGTATTCGTCGATCTGCCAGAGCAGGGCCTCGACGACCGCTCGCGCATGAAGGCTGTCCTCGGGCGCGCCCTCGAGCGACGACAGCAGCGACAGTTCCTCGATGATCCGGTAACCGAAGTAGGAGGAGAGCACCATGTCCGGCGGCCAGAGCGCGTAGGCGTCGGCCAGGATCCGGGCCTCGTCCCACAGTTCGCCGCGCGTCGGATCGGCCTGGATCGCCGCCAGGAGCGGGGCGGCCTCGTCGGCCGAGAAGAACAGGCGAGGATGATGCAAGGAGTGGGGCGGCAGCTCCTGGGCGGACGCGCCCACGGACGCGATCAGGCACAGCAGGGCGAGGAGTGCCGGGGCCGCGAGTCGGCGGAGGGGGGGCTGCGTCGACGCGGTGAGGAACATGGCGACGAAGGATAACAGCCCCCCGGGCGGCCCACAAGGTGACCCGCCGTTCGGCTTGTGATAAGGTGCGACCATGGCCAAGAAGAACACGCGATACATGTGCAAGGAGTGCGGCGCCGAGTCCGCCACCTGGCTGGGGCGCTGCCCCAAGTGCGGCGAGTGGGACTCGCTCACGGAGCTGGCGCGGGTCATCGGCAAGGCGGGTGCGAAGCAGGCCGGCAAGGCGGCGAGCGGCTGGGGCGTCGGCGACGATCCCCTTGCCGTGCCGCAGCCCCTGGCCGAGCTGCCCCTGGACGCCTCGAAGCGCCAGCCCTCCGGACTCGACGAGCTCGACCGTGTCCTCGGCGGCGGCTTCGTGCCCGGCAGCGTGGTGCTGGTGGGGGGCGACCCCGGCATCGGCAAATCCACCCTGCTCCTGCAGGCCGCCCAGGCGGTGTCCCTGCGCGGCGAGAAGCCGGTGCTCTACGTGAGCGGCGAGGAGAGCCCGGGTCAGGTGCGTCTGCGCGCGGAACGGTTGGGAGCGCTGGCCGAGAACCTGTTCTTCCTGGGCGTCACGGAGCTCGCGCCCGTGCTGGCTGCCATCGAGCAGCTCGATCCCGGACTCGTCATTCTCGATTCGGTGCAGACGATCGGAGATCCGGAGCTGGACACCGCCACGGGCTCCGTGTCCCAGGTGCGCCACGTCACCCAGGCGCTCAGCCGCGCGGCCAAGAGGCGGGGCTTCCCCGTGGTGCTGATCGGCCATGTCACCAAGGACGGCCAGATCGCCGGCCCGCGTCTGCTCGAGCACATGGTGGACGCCGTCTTCTACTTCGAGGGCGAGGAGGCGGGCCTCGGGCGCATCCTCCGCGCGGTGAAGAACCGCTTCGGACCCACCCACGAGCTCGCCCTCTTCGAGATGAGCGGCGAGGGCCTGCTGCCCGTGGACGATCCCGCCGGCTTCCTCGGCGGCCGCCACCTGAAGGGCGAACTGGGGACGGCGGTCACCGTGGCCTACAGCGGCTCCCGACCCCTGGCCGTCGAACTGCAGACGCTGGTGAGCGCGCCGCGCTACGGCACCCCGGCGCGGGTGGTGCAGGGCGTGGACCCCAAGCGGGTCTCGCTGCTGGTGGCGGTGCTGGAGAAGAGCGTGGGGCTGGAGCTGGCGGGCAGCGACCTGTTCGTGAGCGTGGCCGGCGGCCTGCGTCTGGACGACCCGGCCGCCGACGCCGCGCTGCTGGCCGCCCTGGCCTCGGCCCAGACGGGCACGCCCCTGCCCGACGCGACCATCGCCCTGGGCGAAGTCGGCCTGCGCGGCAACCTGCGGGCCGGCAGCCACCTGGAGGAGCGCTGTCACGAGGCGCTGCGCCTGGGTTTCGAGCGGGTGCTCGTGGCGGCGTCGGCCAAGCCGCCGAAGGGGATGCCGAAGGGTTTCCTCGTGCCGGTGGCCGACGTGGCCGAGATGCTCGCCCATTGCGGCTTCGGGGCGGGCCGCGGACGGGGCGCGGGCGGAGGACGTTGAATCCCCGCCGCGCATGGCGGTAGGAGCCTCCGTTCGACAGTGTAAACCCGATCTGGAGGCAAACATGAAACTCAAGCGAATCGGCGTCCTCTCCGCCGGCAAGGTCTGCGCGCTGCTGTACGCGGCCATCGGCGTCATCGCCGGCATCTTCCTCTCCTTCTTCTCGACCATCGGCCTCTTCGCGGCGGCCTCGGCCGGCGACTTCCCGACCTTCCTCGCGCCCTTCCTGGGGCTGGGGTCGATTCTCGTTCTGCCCGTGTTCTACGGCGTCATGGGCTTCATCGTCGGAGTGATCGGCTCGGCCGTGTACAACGGCATCGCGTCGATGATCGGCGGCATCGAACTGGAGCTCGAGGAGCAGCCCGGCCTGCCGCCCGAGCATGTGGCCTGATGCTTCACCGCCATGGGCCGAGCGGGCCTCCCCTGATTCTCGTGCATGGGGGACCCGGCGCGCCGGGAAGCCTGGCGCCGGTGGGGCGCGAGCTGGCCGGTGATTTCCGCGTACTCGAGCCCTGGCAGCGCGGCAGCGGCGAGGAGCCGCTCACGGTGGCGCGCCATGTGGCCGATCTCCAGGAGCTCATCGAGACCGAGTGCCCGGGCGAAAGGCCGGCCCTGCTGGGGGCGTCCTGGGGAGGGATGCTCGTGCTGGCCCACGCCGCCGCATACCCCGAGGCCGTGGGTCCGTTGATTCTCGTGGGCTGCGGCACCTTCGACACGGCGGCGCGGGCGCGGATGAAGCGGGTCCTGGCCGAACGCCTGGAGGGCGGCTCCGAGGGTCTCAAGGCTCGGATCGACGCCGAACACGACGATCCCGACCTCCGCCTGACCGCCTACGCCGACGCCCTGGAGTCGGTCTACCAGTTCGATCCGATTCCCGGTGCCGGAGAGAGCGGCCCCGTCGATGCCCGCGCGCACGCCGAGACCTGGTCGGACATGATCCGTCTGCAGGAGGAGGGGTTCTACCCGGCCGCGTTCTCGGCGATCGGATCGCCCGTGCTCATGCTGCACGGCGCCTACGATCCCCATCCCGGCGCGATGATCCGCGACGGGCTCCGGCCGCTGCTGCCGCGGCTCGACTATCGCGAGTGGGAGCGCTGCGGCCACGAGCCCTGGCGGGAACGCGAGGTGCGGGACGAGTTCTACGAATGCGTTCGAAGCTGGCTCCACGACGAGGTGAACCATGAGTGACTACGAGATCCGCGCCCTGCGCTTCCCGAGCTTCTACGTGAAGGCGTTCGACGAGGCGGTGGCCTTCTACACGAAGATCTTCGGCGAGACCGAGTTCGAGGAGCAGGGTTTAAAGGGCTGGAAGCTGGGGGACACCTGGCTCACGCTCTTCTCCTCGGCCAAGGGCGAGGTGCCGGCGATCGGCGAGAACCCCAGCAACGCGGAGTTCGCCGTCGAGGTGGCCGCGCCCGAGCAGGTGGACGCCCTCCACGCGGCCCTCGTCGCCGAGGGCGCGACCTCCTGCATGGCGCCCAAGGACACCTGGATGTACGAGGACATGCGCTTCTGCGCGGTGGACGACCCCTTCGGCATCCGCGTGGACGTGTACTGACCCCTGAACAAGAAAGACTGATTCCCCCCGTGTGAATGCACGAAGAAGCCCCCGCCGGGTTCGGCGAGGGCTTTGAATCCTGCCAGCGAAGGTGAGCGATCGCTCGGGCGCCTCTGAGGGCTCGCCTTGCGAGCTCGAAGTGAAGCCCGACGACGCTCACCGGAGCGCCTACTTGACGAGAATCGCTCGTCGGCTCTCCACCCGGTTCGCCACCTCGAGGCGGTACAGGTAGACACCCGAAGGCAGTCCGTCGGCCCGCCAGGTCACGTGGTGCTCGCCCGCGCCGAAGCGGCCGTTCGCGAGCGTTTCGAGCGCGCGGCCGCGCAGGTCGTACACCGTCAGGCGCGCGTCGGCGGGTTCGTCCAGCGAGAAGCTGATCTTCGTGGCGGGGTTGAAGGGGTTGGGGTGGTTCTGCGCGAGACGCATCGTGCCGCTCCAGGGGGCGACGTCGGTGGCGTCGAGGAACTCTCCGATCGTGATCGTGCGCGAGAGCAGGCCGCCCGCGGCCTCGCACCGGTAGACGCCGTAGTCCGCGGAGCCGACGGTGTTCAGCGTCAGCGTGGTACCGGTCTCGCCGGGCAGGGCCACGCCGTCACGGGTCCACTGGAAGGGGCCGTCGTCGAGGTGCGAATCCAGGACGAACTCCGGCACCGCGATACCGGCGCCGGCGCCGATGGTCTGGTCCATCTCGCCCGCCACGACGACGCGATGATTGGACCAGGTGCCCAGGTTCGCCGCGTCGTTCCGGAGGGTCAGCTCGAAGTGGCCGCCCTCGGACTGGATCGCGCCCTCGTTGCGCAGCAGTCCCTCGACCTCGGCGGCGATCGTGTTGTGGGCGCGGTTGTACAGGGTTCCGGTCACCACGACGCCGTTCGTGAAGGTGGTGGCCGCGCCCAGGGCAACCAGACCGCTCAGCACGGCCTGATCAACCTGGCCGCCGCCGATGGCGCCGTACTGGTCCATGCTGATGCTGTTGCCGTTCGCGTAGGTGACACCCTCGCCGAAGCTGCCGCCGAGGCCGCCGTGCCATTCGAAGGTGAGGTGGGCGCCGGGCTCGAGGGTCACCGTGCCCATGCCCATGCCGATGCTCCCGTTCACGAACGTGAGCGGCGTGGTGATGACGAGCGAGGAGGGCGTGAACTCGGGCATCAGCAGGGGCAGCTCGATGCTTCCCTCGGAGCTGCCGCTGAGATGGTGGGGTTCCTCGCCGCGCAGGTCGATGTAGCTGTGCTCGAGGAGGCCCTCGTTGTGGAGATTGCCGTAGAGAACCGCGGTGAGGCCGTAGCTGCTGGGGTGGTTTCGCATCTCGCCGTAGTTCGTGAGATCGCCGTGAATGATGATGTGTCCGCCGCCGCTGGCGGGTTCCATGGCTCCGTAGAGGGTGATGATGATGTCATTGCAGGTGGCCATGAAGTCGGGCCATACGAGGCCGTGGATGACGACGTCGTCGTATTCTCCGGGAACGACGCCTCCGACCCAGGTGCTCGGCTGGGACCAGAGACCGCCGGAGGGCGTGGATTCGATGAGAGCGGACGCGGGTGTTGCAGCAAGAAGCAGTGTCAGGGCCGCGAAGAGGAGATTGCGCATGGGGACCTCCTGTCCGATGGAATAGGACGCCAGTATACTAATATCGGTATTTGTGCGCAATAGTGAAATTAAGTCCTATGGCAACGGGCCTCTGGGGCCTTGCCTGTCTCATTGCGCTCCACTAGGATTCGTGCGTTGGCGAATCCTTAATGGAGGTTCCCCCGTGCGCTACCGCATTACCCTGCTGGCCCTGATCCTGTTGCTGAGCACCCCGGCGAAGGCCGAGACGCCGGAGGGCATGGTGCTGATTCCCGGCGGCACGTTCATGATGGGCGCGGACACCGAGGAGGGCGACTACCCGGTTCACGAGGTCGCGGTGGCGAGTTTCTACCTGGACACGCACGAGGTCACCTGCGCCCAGTACATGCGCTTCTGTCGCGAGACCGACCGCTCCTTCCCGTTCTTCTGGGAGAAGCCCGGCTTCCGTTGCGGCCCCGATTTCCCCGACCATCCCATCCTCGGCGTGAGCTGGGGCGACGCGCGCGCATACGCCCAGTGGGCGGGCAAGCGGCTGGCCACCGAGGCGGAGTGGGAGTTCGCGGCGCGAGGCGGCAAGGAGGGACTGAAGTATCCCTGGGGCGACGAGATCGACGAGACCCGCGCCAACTACGGCAAGAAGAACGACGGCCCGATGCCGGTCGGCAGTTTCGCGGCGAACGACTACGGCCTTCACGACATGATCGGCAACGCGCTCGAGTGGGTGCACGACCGCCATGACTACGACTTCTACCGCGAGGGGCCGCGGGTCAACCCCGTCGGCGGCGATCGCGGCTACCTGCGCGTGATCCGCGGCGGCGGCTGGTTCACCGGGCCGAGCTGCTCCCGGCAGTACTGGCGCAACGCGCTCAAGAGCAACTTCTCCGACTTCAACGTGGGCTTCCGCTGCGCCGCCGACCTTCCCGGACATCGCGCCGTGGAGATCAAGTCGGCCGACGGATTGAGCGTTCACGGCGATCTGTATGTCGTCGATGCAAATCGCCAGGCGCCCCTGGTGATCATGTTCCATCAGGCCGGGAGCAACGCGCGCGGCGAGTACGCCTCGATCGTACCGCGGTTGGTGGCGGCGGGGTTCAATGTGCTCGCCGTGGACCAGCGCAGCGGCGGCAGCCACTTCGGTTCCGAGAACCGCACCATCGCGGGACTGCCCGAGGACGAGCGCAAGCAGGGATTCTGCGCGGCCTGGCCCGACCTGGTGGCCACCGTGCGCCATGCGGTCGATGCCGGCTTCCGGGGCAAGCGCTTCGTCTGGGGCAGCAGCTACAGCGCGGGGCTCGCGGTGAAACTCGGCGTCGAGTGGGAGGACCATTTCGACGGTATCCTGGCCTTCTCGCCGGCGGCGGGCGACTTCATGGGCGAGTGCGATCCGACCGACGACGTGGCCCGGCTCGCATTGCCGATCCTAGCGCTTTGGCCTGCCTCCGAGACGCAGTACGATGAGGTGCGCGAACAGATCGAAGCCTTTTCGGCCGCGGGTCATGGCACCCATGTGGCCGAAGGAGGCGTGCATGGGGC
Organism: uncultured bacterium; assembly: GCA_964399495.1. Classification (GTDB taxonomy): domain Bacteria; phylum Krumholzibacteriota; class Krumholzibacteriia; order JACNKJ01; family JACNKJ01; genus CAYNQX01. The sequence continues at coordinate 45,345 of CAYNQX010000013.1, read as the reverse complement.
CTCGATGCTCGATCCGGCACGCAGTGAAGGCGACGTGGAACCGACGTGGCGGGTAGTTCTCGACTTCCTGAGCGAATTGAAGGAGTCCGAATGACGGTGAAGAGTGTGTTGATCACCCAAACCCAGCGAGCCTTCGACGGCGATCCGGAGATGTCGCTCAAGAGCGCCCTGGCCGACCTGAGCCAGGAGGAGCTGACGCGGAGGGACGTCTCCGATCTCTGGACCATCGGCGAGATCATGTTCCATGTAGCGAAGGCCAAGATCGAGTACTGTCGCCAGGGCTTCGGCTACTGGACCCAGGACTACGGCCGGCCGGTGGAGGACCTCACGGCCCTTCTCGACCTGCTCGACCGGGCCCAGGCCCATCTTCTCGAGTGCCTCGCGGGTTGCGACGACGAGAGCCTCGGCCAGCCCATCGACACCCAGTCCCATGGGGATACCGCGTCGCTGTTCTTCAGCACGATGATCGCGCACGACTATGCCCACGGCGCGCAGATCCGCGCCCTGAGGCGGAGCTTCGGCACCCGCACGGGCGGCTTCTACGAGGTCTGAGCAAATGAGGGTCACTTGAGCGAGGATGAAACCGTCTACTCCACCGAGCACGGACGCGTGTGCGCGGACTGCGGCAAGCCGGTGGCGTCCTGTGTCTGCGGTCGAGCTCAGGCGGCGCCCCGCGGCGACGGTGTGGTGCGCGTGCGTCGCGAGGTGAAAGGGAGACGCGGCAAGACCGTCACTCGCGTGAGCGGCCTGCCCCTGGCCGGCGCGGAGCTGAAGGAACTGGCGAAGCGGCTCAAGCAGCGCTGCGGAACCGGCGGCGGCATGGACGGCGCCGATCTCCTGATCCAGGGCGATCAGGTTCAGAAGGTGATCGACGTCCTTCTCGCCGAGGGCTTCAGCGCCAAGAAGGCGGGGGGTTAGCCGATGCGCAAGCTGATGCGCGCGATCCTCGATCAGCACCAGCTCGACGTGCTTGGAATACACGGCCTCGGCCACTGGGCGCGGGTTTGCAGCAACGGGCTCCACCTGGCCGAGAGGGAGGGGCTGGAGAGCGACGTCATCGAGCTCTTCGCGCTCTTCCACGACGCCTGCCGCGAGCACGACGGCCACGACCGCGAGCACGGCCTCCGCGCCGCGCAGCTGGCCGAGAGCCTGCGAGGCGTGCGATACGATCTGTCTGACGAGGATTTCAAGCGGCTCTGGAGCGCCTGCGCCGGACACAGCGAGGGGCTGCTGCACGCGGATCCCGTGGTGGAGATCTGCTGGGACGCGGATCGTCTCGACCTCACGCGCATCGGTATCCAGCCGATTCCCGGTCTGCTCTGCACCGCGAGCGCGCGGGCCGTGGCCGAGGGGATGGACGTTCTCCCCGAGTTCGGTGAGGAGGCCTTTCTCGTCGCCAACTGGGGCGTCGACGAAACCGGTGAAGAGGCGATGGACGTGGAGGAGGACTGGCTTTGAAGAGCGACGCATTCCAGGATCACTATCCCGATGATCTCGCCCACTGCTACGGCTGCGGTCGGCTCAACGAGTTCGGTCTGCAGCTCAAGACCCACTGGGAAGGCGAGGAGACGGTGACCCGCTTCACGCCCCGGCCCGAACACATGGCCGTGCCGGGATTCGTTTACGGGGGACTGATCGCCAGTCTCATCGATTGCTCGGGCACCGGGAGCGCCGCCGGCGCCGCCGCCCGCGCCGCGGGTCGCGAGCCAGGCGAGGGCGAGCCCTTCCGCTTCGTGACCGGCTCCCTGAAGGTAAGCTATCTGAAACCCACCCCGCTGGGGCCCGAGCTCGAGATCCGTTGCCGCATCGAGGAGGTCCGGGGGCGGAAGGTGGTGGTGAGCGCGAAGCTCGCCGCCGATGGGGAGATCTGCGCCACGGGCGAAGTCGTGGCGATCGAGATTCCCGAGGGATTCGGCACCTAGGAGGAGTGTCATGCATCACATCGCCGTTCATCCGGAGCATGAACTCGTCGTCGGCACCTTCGAGGGGAAGGTTACGCTCGATGAGCACATGGTTCTGAAGCAAAAGCTGATGGTGGACGATCGGGCGCGGGAGCATTTTCGCGGCGTGCTGGACTACCGGCGGGCGGATCTCTCCATGAGCGTGTCCGAGGTGAAGCAGCTCGCCGACTACGCCATGGAGCTTCAGTCCTCCAGCGGGCGCTGGGCCCTGCTGCTCGATTCGCCGGAACAGGTGGCCTTGGCGATGATCTACCTGGGGAAGGTGGAGGGTGAGCAGGAGGAGCGGATGTTCTCCTCGGTGGAGAGCGCATCGAAGTACCTGGACATCGATCTGACCCCGTTCCTGCAGAGCGTGTCGCCGGCCTGATCGCCTCCCGCGCCGCGAGCGGGCCATCATGATGTTTTCACGATTTCGAACCCATGCAACCTGCGCGCTCAGGTTCCCATTCAATATTACACTTGCCATTTATCGGGAATATGCCGATCCTGCTGTCTTGATAGCGCCATTCACGGCCCTCTGTGAACCCAGGATCTGACGGATTACGCATGTACACGATCGAGATCTACCCCGAGAAAGAGCTGAACGTCATCACCTTCGATGGAGTCGTGGACTTCGACCAGGTGCGGAAATCCATCGAGGATCTCGTCGCCCACCCCGACTTCCGCCCCGAATTCCGCGGCGTCGTGGATCATCGCAGGAGCACCATCAGGATGAGCCCCAAGGAGGTCCGCGAGGTGGCGGGATTCGTGAAGGTCACGGACGCGACCCACGGCCGCTGGGCCATGCTGGTGGACACGCCGCAGGCAACGGCGCTGGCCGGCATCTACGTGAGCGAGATCGAGAGCCAGCACGAGGAGACGCTCTTCTCCACCGTCGCCGAGGCCGCCCGTTACCTGAAGATCGACCTCGAGGGCATCGTCTCTCCAGGCACCAACGACTGACCCGCCTCCCCGCTTGAGCGTCCCATCCCGATTCGCTAGGCTCCCGCACGAAGGGGCGTTCGTCCCCTCAGAGCGAGAGGTGCGGTATGAGGATCGTCGAACACGAGTCCGCCACGGCCTTTCTGGCGCGGGCCGAGTCCTGGCTGCTGGAATCGGAGGCGGAACACAACCTGTTGCTGGGTCTGGCCGGCCGTCTCCGGGAGGGCGACCACAACTACGAGGATCCCATCTTCCTCGCCACGGTGGAGGAGGCCGGTGAGGTCCGTGGTTGCGCCTGGCGCACGCCGCCCTGGAACCTGGGCTTCACGCGATTGCCGGCGGAGGCCGTGACGCTCCTGGCCGAGACGGTCGGGGCCCTCTACGACACGCTGCCGGGCCTGCACGGTCCGAAGGAGGTCGCGGCGCCCCTCGCCACGCTCTGGGCCGCCGGCCACGGTGTCGTCGCCAAAACCGCCATGCGCTTGCGGATCTTCCAGCTCGAAGCCGTGGCGCCTCTCGAGTCTCCGGCCTCGGGGACCCAGCGCCCGGCGACGGAACGGGACCACGCGCTGCTCACCGGCTGGGCCGGCCGCTTCCAGGACGAGGCATCGCCCGGCGGCGCGCGTTCGGTGGACATGGGCGCGGTGGTGGAGCGTCTCACGCGAACGGGTGCCCTCCATGTGTGGGAGGACGGCGATGTGGTGTCGATGGCCGCCGCGGTGGCGCCCACGGCCCACGGTATCCGCGTGAATCTGGTCTACACGCCGCCCGAGCTGAGACGTCGCGGCTACGCGAGCGCCTGCGTGGCGGCCGTGAGCCAGAGGCAGCTCGATGCGGGACGACGATTCTGCTTTCTCTACACCGACCTCGCCAACCCCACCTCGAACTCGATCTACCGGAAGATCGGCTACCGGCCGATCCGCGACGTGGTGGATGTGGAGTTCCTGCCCGGCGAGGAGAGCGATCAGCCCGCCACCGGTTCGTAGAGTTCGGTGACGAGTTCCTCTTCCGGGATATGCTCGGGATCCTTGCGATAGATCTCGAAGCAGGGAGCCTGTCGGCAGGTGAGCCCCGCGGCGGGCATCGCCTTGTCGACCAGTTCGGCCCAGGCCGCCGGCAGCCCGGCGTAGGATCCCTCGTGCACGGCCATGGCGAAACGTCCACCGGTCAGGGTGTCGACGCGCACGCCTTCGGGCAGGGAGCCCGCTTCGGGCTCGCCGCCGAGCAGGGTGAGGCAGGCGTCGGAGCGGAGCTCCTCGGCCGGCACCTTCTGCGGATCGTCGTACCAGATCCCCAGCCACTCGCAGCCGGAGGGATCGATGCCCAGCTCGCCGACCACCCGGCCCAGGCGCTCGAAGGCGGCGCCGACTTCCGGGTAGGGGCCCGTGTGACGCACCGCCAGCACCTTCACGTCGTCCCGTTCCACGATCTTGATCTCCATGAGCATGCTCCCGTCATTGGGCGGAGGATTCAATGCGATCATAGCGGCGCTTGCGGTGCCCGGCAAGCCGGCGCCTTGTTGAATGACCGGCGATCGGATACCCTCGGCGCCACGGAGGTTCCGCGCGATGTATCCCTACCTGCGCCTGGCGCGCACGCACCTGGCGGCCCGTTTCGGCCGAAGCCTCGAACTCGGCGAGGATTCGCTGCTGCGGCTCGTCGTATGGCCTGGAGACCTCGACTTCTATCCCGAGATGAACAACGGCCGCCATCTCACGCTCATGGATCTCGGCCGGATGGACTTCGCCCAGCGCGTCGGCCTGATCGGAGAGGCTCGTCGCCGCGGCTGGTTCTTCGTGGTGGGGGGCGCGAGCGCGCGCTATCGCCGGCGCCTGCCGCCCTGGCGGCGATTCGTTCTGCGGACTCGCCTGCTGGGACACGACGAGCGCTGGTTCTACTTTCACCACACGCTGGAGCGCGCCGACGAGGTCTGCTCCGGCGCCCTGGTGCGGGCGGGGCTTCGCGACGGGCAGGGGCTCGTGCCCGCGAAGGAGGTCCTGGCCGGTATGGGCGCGCCCGACTGGAACCCGCCGCTCCCGGCCTGGGTGCGCGACTGGGCGGCGGCCGACGACCTGCGGCCCGAGGCCGCGAAAACCATGGAGGCGGGCTCATGAACCGCATGCAGTGGGTCGAACGGCGCTTCGCCTTCGATTTCCCGGTAGAACACACACCGGAGCTGCTCGAGCGTCTGCGCGGCACGCCGGCCCGGCTCGAAGAGCGCGTGGCCGGAGCTCCGGCCACGAAGCTCACGGAACGCGATGGCGAGAAGTGGTCGATCCAGGAACACGCCGGCCACCTGATGGACGTGGAGTCCCTGTTCCGCGGTCGCCTCGACGACTACGCCGCCGGGCTCGCCGAACTCCGTCCGGCGGACATGAGCAATCGCTCCACCTTCGCGGCGAACTTCAACGCCGGCGAGATCGGGGAGATCCTCGCGGGCTTTCGCCGCGTGCGCGGCGAGTTCCTGGAGCGCGTGGCGGCCATGGGCCCGGGCGCGCCGGCCCTCAGCGCTCATCACCCGCGCCTGGGCCGCCCCATGCGCCTCGCCGACATGCTCTACTTCCTCGCCGAGCACGACGACTATCATCTTGCGAGAATCGGCGAGCTCATCGAAAAGGAGACCCCATGTCCGTGAAGCCCGTGCCGGAAGGCAACCACACCGTCACGCCCTTCCTGATCGTGGACGACGGGCTCGCCCTCGTCGACTGGATGGAGGCGGCGCTCGGCGCCACGCACGTCCACGAGCCGATGATCCGGCCCGACGGCAGCCTGGGACACGCACAGATGCAGATCGGCGACTCGCGCGTGATGCTGGGCGCCGCGATGGAGCCCGGAAAGGCACTGCGCTCGGTACTCTATCTCTACGTGGAGGACTGCGACGCGCTGTATGCGCGCGCGGTGGCCGCGGGCGGTACCTCGATCCTGGAGCCGACCGACCAGTTCTACGGCGATCGTCACGGAGGCGTGGTCGATCCCGCCGGCAATACCTGGTGGATCGCCACGCACGTGGAGGACGTGGACGAGGAAGAACTGCGCCGCCGCATGCGCGAAAACCTGAAGTCCGAGGAGTAGCCGTCCCCCCGGGTGGACTCACCCATCGACCCGTAGCGCGGAACACACCCCTCCGGGTGCGCGCTCCCAGATCTATTCTGGTTTGCACGCGGTAGAGAGCGCGCAGAGGAGGGGTGTGTGGAGCGCCCTACATGTTGCGACGGTACTGCCCGCCCACCTCGTAGAGCGCCTGGCTGATCTGCCCCAGGCTCGCATGGCGCGCGGTCTCCATCATCTGCTCGAAGATGTTGCCGCCTTCGAGGGCCACCCGCTTCAGTTTCTTCAGGGAGGCCTGGATCTCGGAGGAGCCGATCCGGTGCAGGGCCCGGACGCTGTCGATCTGGTCCTCCTTCTCCTTGGGCGTGGCGCGGCGCAGCTCCATCTCCGCCTCGATGAGGCTGTCGGCGTCGGGATTCAGGTAGGTGTTCACGCCGATGATCGGCAGCTCGCCGCTGTGCTTGCGGTGCTCGTAGAGCATCGACTCGTCCTGGATCTTGCCGCGCTGGTACTGCGTCTCCATGGATCCGAGAACACCGCCTCTCGATGAGAGGCGCTCGAACTCGTCGAGGATCGCCTCCTCCACCAGCTCGGTGAGCTCCTGCGCCACGTAGCTGCCCTGCCAGGGGTGCTCGTTCTTGGTCAGGCCGAACTCGCGGCTCACGATCATCTGGATCGCCATCGCGCGCCGCACGCTCTCCTCGGTGGGGGTGGTGATGGCCTCGTCGTAGCTGTTCGTGTGCAGGCTGTTGCAGTTGTCGTAGAAGGCGAGCAGGGCCTGCAGCGTGGTGCGGATGTCGTTGAAGGCCATCTCCTGCGCGTGCAGCGAACGACCGCTGGTCTGGATGTGGTACTTCAGCTTCTGGCTGCGCTCGTTGCCGCCGTAGAGGTCGCGCATGGCCACGCTCCAGATGCGGCGCGCCACGCGGCCGATCACCGTGTACTCCGCGTCCATGCCGTTGCTGAAGAAGAAGCTGAGGTTGGGCGCGAAGTCGTCGATGGAAAGGCCGCGGCTCAGGTAGTATTCCACGTAGGTGAAGCCGTTGGCCAGCGTGAAGGCGGTCTGGCTGATCGGGTTCGCGCCCGCCTCGGCGATATGGTAGCCGCTGATCGAAACCGAGTAGTAGTTCCGCACCTCGTTGGCGATGAAGTATTCCTGGATGTCGCCCATCATCTTCAGCGCGAAGTCCGTGGAGAAGATGCAGGTGTTCTGCGCCTGGTCCTCCTTGAGAATATCGGCCTGCACCGTGCCCCGCACGCTGCGCAGCGTGTGGGCCTTGATCTCCAGAACCTCCTTGGGCGTGGGCGGATGGCCCTTCTCCTCGGTGAAGCGTTCCACCTGCTGGTCGATCGCCGCGTTCAGGTAGAAGGCGAGCATTATCGGCGCGGGGCCGTTGATGGTCATCGACACGCTGGTGGCCGGGGCGCACAGGTCGAAGCCGGCGTAGAGCTTCTTGATGTCGGCCAGCGAGCAGATCGACACGCCCGAATCGCCCACCTTGCCGTAGATGTCCGGGCGCTCGGCCGGGTCCTGGCCGTAGAGCGTCACCGAGTCGAAGGCGGTGCTGAGGCGTTTGGCCTCGTCGTTCTTGGAGAGAAAGTGGAAGCGCTTGTTCGTCTTCACCGGGCCGCCCTCGCCGGCGAACTGCCGCTTGGGATCCTCGCCCTCGCGCTTGAAGGGGAACACGCCCGCCGTGAAGGGGAAGCGTCCCGGCACGTTCTCGAGCATCAGGTATTCGAGGCGTTCGCCGTGGTCGGCCAGGTCGGGCACGATCACCTTGGGCACCTTCGTGCCGGCCAGGGTCTCGCTGGTGAGCTCGACGCTGTACTCGCGATCGCGCACGGTGTAGGTGAAGGCGTCGCCCTCGTAGGCCTCGCGGAGCGAGTCCCAGCCCGCCAGCAGCTTGCCGGCCGTCGGATCGAGCGCAGCCTCGAGTTCGGCGGCGGTCTTCGCGAAGGCGTCGGCGTCGGCGGTGTCGCCCAACAGCTCGCGGGCGCCGCGCAGGTGCTGAAGCCGGCGCGCGATCTCGCCCTGCTCCCGCGCCAGCTTCTTGTAGCCGCGCACGGCGTCGGCGATCTCGCCCAGGTAGCGGGTGCGGTCGGCCGGAATGATCGACTTGCTCGCGCTCTGCCGCGCGATCCGGTCGGCGGGAATCGTGCAGGAGAACTCCGCGCCGCACTTGTCGCGGAGCATCGCCACGAGGCCGTCGAACAGGCCGTTCACGCCGATGTCGTTGAACTGGCTGGCGATGGTGCCCCACACGGGCATCTGGTCGGGCTCCTGCTCGAACAGCTCGCGGCTGCGGCGCACCTGGCGCGCGACGTCGCGCAGCGCGTCCTCGCTGCCCTTGCGTTCGAACTTGTTGATGGCCACGAGGTCGGCGTAGTCCAGCATGTCGATCTTCTCGAGCTGGGTGGGCGCGCCGAACTCGGCGGTCATCACGTAGAGGGCGAGGTCGGTGACGTCCACGATCTCCGTGTCGCCCTGGCCGATGCCGCTCGTCTCCACCATCACCAGGTCGAAGCCGGCGGCCTTCACGACGTCGATGGCATCGCGGATCGTGTCGGGCAGCTCGCTGCGGCTGCCGCGGGTGGCCAGCGAACGCATGTAGACCTGCGGTCCGTCGATGGCGTTCATGCGGATGCGGTCGCCCAGCAGCGCGCCGCCGGTGAGGCGCTTGCTCGGGTCGGCCGAGAGCAGGGCGATCTTCGTGTCGGGGTTGTCGGCGCGGAACCGGCGCACGAGTTCGTCGAGCAGGCTGCTCTTGCCGCTGCCGCCGGTGCCGGTGACGCCGATCACGGGCGCGCCGCTGGCGCTCGCCCGCTTGCGGATCGTCGGCGCGACCACCTCCCAGGCGTCGCCGCCGATCTCCGTGAGCGTGATGAGACGCGCCACGCCCGCCAGGTCGTCGGCGTTCACCGTCGCGGGGTCGGGCAGCTTCGCGCCGGGGTGGGTGATGCCGTTTTCGGTGAGGTCGTCGAGGCTCAGCGTGAAGTAGTCGCTGCGTTCGAGCAGGTCGTCGATGATGCCCGTGAGCCCCATGGTGCGGCCGTGCTCGGGGTCGTAGATCCGCTCGATGCCGTGGGCCTCGAGCTCCTCGATCTCCTCGGGGCGGATCACGCCGCCGCCTCCGCCGAATATCCGCACGTGGCCGGCGCCCCGCTCCTCGAGCATGTCGTGCATGTAGCTGAAGAACTCCATGTGGCCGCCCTGGTAGGAGCTCACGGCGACGGCCTGGGCGTCCTCCTCCACTACGGCCTCGACGATCTCGGCGACGGATCTGTTGTGACCTAAATGGATTACCTCGGCGCCGCCCTGCTGGATCATCCGGCGCATGATGTTGATGGCCGCGTCGTGGCCGTCGAACAGGCTCGTGGCGGTGACCACGCGCACCTGGTGCTTGAGCGTGTAGCGCTCGCCTTCCTTCTTCGCGGCCGTGTCGGGAGTGTCCAGAGCCATGGCGTCCTTTCGGGGCAGAGTTCCTCCCCCGGAATTTCTCACATCGGGCTCGGAATTTCCAGGGGGTCGACGCACCCGTCGATGGGAAGCACCAGGCTATTCGGCGCCGCTCGCCAGATGCGGCAGCACGATCCGCTCGGCGATGGCCCGGGTCATGATGTCGCCCCCCGAGCGGTTCAGGTGGGACTGCTCGCGAAAGTTCTCCCGGCCGATCTCCACGCCGAGCTGCTCAACGGACACGAACTCCACGCCCAGTTCGGTCCGCACGGAGTCGATGATCTCCATGAAGCCGTCCGTGACGCCGTCCGGGAGATGGCGCTGCAGGTCGGGCGAGATCGGCGTCTCGACCAGGATGGTCCGCACGCCCCGCTCGCGCGTGAGCTCGAGCGTCTTCCGCAGCGATTCGATGCGCGCGTCGCTCAGCACGTAGTTGCCGTTCTCGTCGAGCGCGGCGTTGACGTAGTTCCGTATCTGACGGTCGGAGATCGGCGTGTTGACGAGGGAGCGGTTCGGCACGTAGCGCTGCCAGATCGTGTAGCCGCCCTGCATCGGCTGCGTGGCCCCGCGCCTGCGCACCGCGGAGGTGAAGGTGTTCCGGAAGAAGTAGCGGTGGCGGAACAGGCGGAACAGCTCGCCGAGCCGGTTGCGGAAGCGCCAGACCGGCTCCTCGGTGAGGGTCATCAGCCAACCGCCCGGTCTGTCGCCGAACTTGTCGGGGAAGATGCCGAACACCTCCGCCCGCTGAACCGAATGCGAGTTCCCGCGTAGGACGCGCGGCGTGAGGAAGTAGATGAGGAGCTCCGGGGGATCGTCCGAGTCGAGCAGGTGCTTCACGGTGCGATGGATGTCCGCGGCGCTGCTTCCCGGGCAGGAGTAGTTCGCGACCGAGTGGTTCGGAGTTCCTTCGGGATTGAGGAGCTCCGACAGAAGAGGCATCACCACGCTCTCCCTGCCGCGGCTCGAGCCGACGAAGGAGATGTCCGCGGCGCCGAAGGCGTCCACCGTGTGCTTCACCTCGTAGTAGGTCCCGAGGCCTCGCCCGTAGTTGAGCAGCTTCTCGGAGGGCGTCAGATGCAGCACGACCTCCACGCCCACGATGAGGCAGGCCGCCAGCAGTACGGCCCAGGGGAACCCGTTCCGCGGACGGCTCCGCTCAGAACTGAAAGTAGATGAACGCACTGCCGTGAATCCTTCCGAAGAGAATGATCGCGCCGAACCCGACGGCGTAGGCGAGGACCCGCACCGGCATCGGCACCCTGAAGATCACGTTGAGATCTCTGCTGAGATACTGGGCCAGCTGGTAGACGAACAGGAAGCCCCCGCAGGCCGCCAGCGTCGCCAGGGCCTCGAAGTTGACCCAGCCCGGGGTCGTCCCAGGGAAGCGCGTGGCGATCGCCACCAGGAATTCGCCGATCTGGCCGACGTTCTCGGCCCGGAAGATCAGCCAGCCGATGCAGGTGAGCTGGAAGAACACGAAGATCGACAGGCCGTGCCAGAGTTTGCCCGGCAGGCTCCCCTCCGTCGGCCGCAATCGCTCGAGCAGCGGCGCGGCGAACCGGTGCACGCACAGGAGCGCTCCCTGGTAGATGCCCCAGAGCACGAAGATCCACGACGCTCCGTGCCAGAGGCCGCCGAGCACCATGGTGGTCATCAGGTTGAAGTAGTTGCGACCGGTACTGACGCGGTTGCCGCCCAGCGAGACGTAGAGGTAGTCCCGCAGCCAGGAGCTGAGGCTGATGTGCCAGCGCCGCCAGAACTCGCTGGGATTGGTGGCGAAGTAGGGCAGGTTGAAGTTCAGCATCAGGTCGAAGCCGAGCAGGCGGGCCGTGCCCCGCGCGATGTCGGAGTATCCGGAGAAGTCGCAGTAGATCTGTATCGCGAAGCCGTAGATGCCGAGCAGCGCGTAGAGGCCCGAGTCGGGCGGCATCGAGAACACGATGTCGACGAACGTGGCCACGTTGTCGGCGATGACGGTCTTCTTGATGAGGCCCCAGAAGATCAGGTAGAAGCCGGAGTAGAACTGCGGACGCGTGACCGGCCGCACCACGCGCATCTGCGGCAGCAGGTGCTTGGCCCGCTCGATCGGACCGGCGACGAGCTGGGGGAAGAAGGCCACGTAGAGCGCGAAGGTGAGCAGGTTCCGCTCCGTCCGGATCTTGCCGCGGTAAAGGTCGATCGTGTAGCTGAGCGTCTGGAAGGTGTAGAAGCTGATGCCGACGGGCAGGATGATCCGCAGCGTCGAGGGGTGCGCCTCGAGCCCCATCGCGTCGAGCATGGTCACCGCGGAATCGATGAAGAAGTTGAAGTATTTGAAGGCCGCCAGCAGGCCGAGGTTCGCCGTCAGGCTGGCCAGCAGGATCAGCTTGCGGCGCCGATCCTTGAGCGGCTCCTTCCCGACGTCCTCCGGCGCGACGTTCATCGCCCGGCCGCAGTAGAAGTCGACGACGGTGGAGAAGACGATCAGGCTGAGGAAGCGCCAATCCCAGCAACCGTAGAAGTAGTAGCTCGCCACGAGCAGGAAGGCGTTGCGCGCGCCCACCCGGTCGCGCAGCAGGCGGACGACACCCAGCACCAGGACGAAGAAGAAGAGATAGTGGAGGCTGTCGAAGGTCATCGTCTCGGATTCTCCTCAGGATCCGTTCGCCGGCCGATCGTCGGGCTGGATTCGTCGCGGGAGCGGGGCCTTCGGCCGGGACTGGAACTCACCGGTTCCGGCCCCTCCCTGTCGGGCGCGCGTCGGATTGCTCCTTGCTCCCTTCTCGATCGGTAGCAAGAACTTAGCCGACTGAGTACCGCCGTTTCGAGCCCAAATCATAGCACAGGTCGGGGGAAGGGATCAGGGCTCTTGATTCCCGGCGGGACCGAGGCACAAAAAGAAGCCCCTCCCGAACGGGAGGGGCTTCAGGGGCGAATCACGGAAAGATAAAGACTAGTAGTTCGCCTTGACGGCGCTCCAGGTCTCAACCTCGGTCGGCGTGGTGCAGTCCATGCCGGTGATGCTCAGGCCGTAGTTGCCCGAGGAACTGCTGGACCAGCCACTGACGACGATGTAGTACAGCTCGCCGGCGACCACGGGGACGGAGCCCACCTCACTGTTGGCATCGCTGATCTCGGCGGTGTAGTTCACCGGGGAGGTGCAGAAGTCGTCGCTGCAGGCGACCAGACCCATGTTGGCGTCGAACACGCCGAGCTTGGTGTCGTAGTCGGTCGGGTCGATGCAGGTGCTGATCGTCAGGTTGCCATCGAGGCAGGGCACAACGGAGTAGACGACGTCGGGCGAGGAGCCGATGCCGAACTCCTCGACGCAGTCGATGTCATGGTCGTGCATGTAACCCACGGTGGTGCCGTTGAGCGTCGCGGGCAGGATGTTGACCGCAACAGCGTCGGCGGCAGTCTCGCCACCCTGACGGGCGGAGTTCAGCGGAGCGTTGTTCGGATAGTCGCCGGGAACCTTATCTGCATAGGCGCTGGTCGCCAGGACGAGCAGGCAGAAAATGATGGTAGCGATTCTCATCGATTGTCCTCCAGAAGGTGAAGTCTCAAATGCAAGCCTGGGTCGCCATAGCGATGCTCATGATATCCAGACTTCGATTCTGTTGTTCGTGTCGACAGGGTCTCCAGGCGACCCAGAGCCTGCCGACAAGCTTCACTTTACCAGAAACAGGACCGACAACCAAGTAAATAGGGTCCAAACCTCTATACTGGCCCGGAGAGCGTTTCGGACCGGTGAACCGCCTCCATTCCGGTTTCCGGGGCCCGCATGAGGAAACCGCTCCCCTCGACCCCGTGTCCGGGCGGACCTCCGCCGTGGCCCCACGGACACGAGGCCGAGCCCCATATCGCCGTAACTCCTTGAAATACAATATGAAATCATGCGGCACAGGCTCTGCGATGCCCATCTCGTGACGCCGAAGACCCGAGTCGCGAGGAGGAGCCCAGATGCCATGTCGATTCCGCCCCATCCGAATCCTGCCGGTCGCCGTTCTGATTCCGTGGGTGCTGTTTTCCACGGCCTGCCGGGATCTCCAGATCTCGGAACTCGGCGTGGCCAGTGCCGAGATGGTCCCCGATCGTCTCCTGGGACCGGAGCATACGGCCAACGATCCGGTGCTCGTCCCCGCCATGAACTGGCGTCCGGGCCCCGCCGCGAATCTCGACACCCTCGGCGGCGGCGACTGCCTCTGGCGCCGAGGCGAGGAGTTGATTCCGCTGCCGCTGCTCGACATCGAGGTGACGCTGAACGTCGCCGGCCCCATGCTCCGCGGCACGCTGAAGCAGAGCTTCCTCAACGCCGGCGATGAAACGATCGAGGCGATCTACGCCTTTCCGCTGCCCGAGAACGCGGCGGTGCATGCCATGGAGCTGCGGGTGGGTGAGCGACGGATCGTCGCCATCGTCAAGGAGAAGGCCGACGCGCGGCGTCGCTACGAGGCCGCGCGCGCCGAGGGCCGCCGCGCCGCGCTGGTGGAGCAGGAACGTCCCAACCTCTTCACCACCTCGGTGGCCAGCATTCCGCCCGGCGAGAAGGTCACGGTGGAGCTGGTCTACGTGCAGGAGCTCGAGTTCGCGGACGGCCGCTTCGGCCTGCACTTTCCTCTCACCATCACGCCGCGCTACCTGCCGGCGGGCATGCGTCCCACGATCCTGCCCGCCACGGCCGGTGCTCCCGAGGGGCCGGCGAACCCGGCGAGCGTGATCGACGGGGCGCGCGTGACGCCGCCCTTTCGCCCCCACGGCGACCCCGCCTCGCCCCGTGCGCGCATCGACGTGAACCTGACGATCGGGATGCCCCTGGACTCCCTCGACTCCACCTCACACGCCGTCAAGACCCGCGAGACCGAACCCGGCCGCTGGCGCGTGAGCACCCGGGAGACCGACGTGCTCGCCGACCGCGATTTCCGTTTGGAATGGCGCCCCAGCGCGGGCGCCGAACCGACCTCCGCGATCTTTCTGGAGGAAGGCGAGAGCGGAGACGCCCACGCGCTCCTCATGGTGCTGCCTCCGGTCGCGGACGCGCAACCGCGCCGTCCCACCGACACCCTCTTCGTGGTGGACATCTCCGGCAGCATGGACGGCCCCTCGATCCAGGCCGTCCGCGTGGCGCTGCTCGCGGCGCTCGAACGCATGAGCCCCGAGGACCGCTTCGCCTTCCTCCTCTTCAACCACGAACAGCGGCTCTACGCCGAGAGCTTCCTCGACGCGAACCGCGAGAATCTGAGCAGGGCCCGCCGATGGGTGGAACGGCTCTCCACCGATGGGGGGACGGAGATCCACGCCGCCCTCGTGCGGGCCCTGCTCTTCAGCTCCGAGGCGGCGCGCGCCGAGTCTCCGGATTCCGGACGCCTGCGGCGCATGGTGTTCCTGACCGACGGCGCCGTCGGCAACGAGGCCGAGGTGCTGGGCACCGTGGCCGAGTCGCTGGGCGAAACCCGCATCCACGCCATCGGCATCGGCCCGGCCCCCAACCGCTACCTCCTGCGCCGGCTCGCACTGCTGGGCCGCGGCTCGGTGGCCTTCCTCGACGAGGGCGCGGGCACCGCCCCTCGCATGCGCGAGTTCCTCGCGCGCTTCGAGCGTCCGCTGTTCACCGACCTCTGGCTCGGCTGGGAGGGTCTCGTGGTGGACGAGGTCTACCCGGCCCGCCTGCCCGACCTCCACGCCGGCGAGGCTCTGTTCGTGTCGGCCCGCATGGCTCCCGGTTCCGCGACGGGGACGGCGGTGATCGAGGGCGCGTTCGGCGGCACGACGCAGAGCAAGCGCCTCCCTCTGGCCGCCGCCGCGCGCCTTCCCGAGGGCGCAGGCCTCGGCCTGCGCTGGGCCCGCGCCAAGGTGGGCTCGCTCATGGACGGTCTTCATCATGGAGCCGAGCCGGCCCGGGTTCGGGAGCAGGTGGTGGCCCTGGCCCTCGAGCACAAGCTCGTGACCCGCTACACCAGCCTGATCGCCGAAGAGCGGCATCCCGTGGTCGAAGGTCCCGGCCGCACCGCCCGCGTGCCCGGCGCCCTGCCCCGGGGCTCGACGCTCATGGATCGGGGACGCCTGCCCCGCGGCGGCACGGACGCGCCGCTGCGCCGCCTGCTCGGCGCGGGTTTCGCTGCTCTCGCGCTCGGCCTCGCGCTGGCGGCCCGGAGGCGCTCATGAGACGCGCCGCTCTCGCCCTGCCCGCGCTGCTCTCCGGCCTGGCCGCGCTGAGCCTGACCGGCGGACAGCTCTACCTCGACCTCAAGGCGCGCCTCGCCGCCGCGCTCCTCGACCGCGCCCTGGCCGCCACCCTCGCCGACGGCCAGCCCCACGCCCCCTGGCCCGGCGCCGACCTCGCGCCGATCGCTCGTCTGGAGCTGCCGGGACTGAGCGTGGAGCGCACCGTGCTCAGCGGCGCCGGCGGCGGCAGCCTGGCCTTCGGCGTCGGGCACCTGCCTGGCAGCGCGGCGCCCGGCGAGCCCGGCCGCTGCGTGCTGGCCGGCCACCGCGACGGCGTGTTCCGCTGCCTGGCGGAGCTTGCGCCGGGCGACGCCGTGACCCTGGCCGCCCACGGGGGCGAGCGGCGCTACGTCGTGACGGGCCGCACGGTGGTGGACGACACCGAGACCTGGGTCGCCGACCCGCTGCTCGGCGACGGCCTGACGCTCGTCACCTGCTGGCCCTTCGGTGCGCTGCGGCGGGGACCGAAGCGCTACGTTGTGTTCTGCGAGCCGGGACAGGAAGAAGCCGCCCCCTCCCGAGGGAAGGGGCGGCTTCCGCGCTCCGCTGATGATATCCGGAGATATCAGCGATAATATGACTTCAGCGTGCTGATGTTGGTCTCCTCCGTGGCCACGCTGTGCTCGACCTCGAGAAGGTAGTCCTCGCTCTCGCCGTCCTCGAACTGCTGCGCGCCGTTCCAGTCGGTGGGCACGGGCGTCTCGCTCACCGTGAAGCGGGACCAGATGAAGCCGTCGCGGGGGCCGATCAGGAAGGGCGGCGGTCCCAGCGCGGATAGCGGACCGGTGAATCCCATCGGAATCGGGAAGTTCACGAGCACGTGCTCGGGCGCGCCGGCGCTCGGGCAGGCCGCGGTGCCGCCCCAGGATCCGTTCTGATCCCAGTCGAAGAGCACGTTCACGAAGCCGTCCACGGGCATGTTGTTGGTGACCACGATGTCGACCTGCGCGCCCCAGCTCGCCGTCGAGCAGGTGGTGCCCAGCACGCCGCCGATGTCGGTGCAGGGCACGACCGAGCCGCCCACGATGGTGTAGGCGGGCGGAAAGAGCAGGCCGGCGTCGGTGTCGGCGAAGCATTCGTCGACGTCGTAGGGGGGCCAGACGGAGCACATGCCCGCGTTGCCCTCCATCTCGAAGTCGCAGCTCGGGCCGAAGAAGGCCCAGCAGAGAGGGCTGTGCCAGACCCAGGCCGCGGGGCCGGAGTTCATGCAGGTGGGGAAGGCGCCCATGACGCCGAGGGCAGGATAGGCGAGCCCGTTCTCGGGGGCATCGCCCCACTCGCCCTCGTTCTGCGCCAGCGCGGGCAGGGCGAACAGCAGGGTGGCGAGGAGCGCCAGGCCGAGTTTGATGTATCCGCTGTGTCTCATGTCATCTTCCTGGTTGGGGGGTGCGGGAATTGTAGCTCGGCCCCCGGGTCGCCGCCGTAAGGGATCCCACACGATTTCGCCCGATTCGCATCGACGCGCCGCTGGCCCAAGTTACTGCCCTGTGCTAAATTGCCGCCCATGATCGACAAGCTCTGGATCGTCGTCGTCGCCGGCGGCAGCGGCACTCGCCTGGGCGGCGCCACGCCCAAGCAGTACCTGCCCCTGGCCGGCAAGCCCCTGCTCCGCCACTGCCTGGACGCCTTCGCCGCCCAGGTGGGCGGCGGGCGCATCGTGCTGGCCGTGCCCGCGGGCGACGAGACTCGCGTGGCCGGGATCGCGGCCGGCCTGCCCGGCGGCGAACCGCGGATCGTGCCCGGCGGCGCGACGCGGCAGGCCTCGGTGGCGGCGGGCCTGGCCGCGATTCCGATCGACGACGGTTTCGTCGCCGTCCACGACGCCGCGCGTCCCCTGTTCGACGCCTCCGTGCTGCCGGTCTGGCTCCAGGCCCTCGCGGATGCCGGCGGCGAGGCCGGCCTGCTGCCGGTGCTGCCGGTGGCGGACACCCTGCTCGAGCTGTCGGGCAACCGCGCGACCGGCGTCGGCCGGCGCGAGGTGCTGGCCCGCGCCCAGACCCCTCAGCTGTTCCCGCTATCCCTCGCCCGCGAGGCGCACGCCGTCGCCCTCGAGCGCGGCGAGACCGAGGCCGGCGACGACGCCACGCTCGTCATCGCTTTCGGCAAGGAGGTGATCGCCGTGCCCGGCGACCCCCGCAACTTCAAGGTGACCACCGAGTCCGACCTGCGCGCCGCCGAGCGCGAACTGGGCGGCGACGGCCCGCGCGTGGGCTTCGGCTACGACAGCCACCGCTTCGATCCGGCGCGGCCTCTGATCCTGGGCGGCGTGGAGGTGCCGAGCGACGTCGGCGGCCTGGCCGGCCACTCCGACGCCGACGTGCTCGTCCACGCCGTCATGGACGCCCTGCTGGGCGCGGCCGCGCTGGGCGACATCGGCCGCCACTTCCCCGACACCGATCCCGCCTTCGCCGGCGCCGACAGCCTTGGCCTGCTCGCGAAGGTGCGCGAGTTGCTGGACGAGCGCGGCCTGGCGCCGGCGCAGGTGGACGCCACCGTCATCGCCGAGGCGCCGAAGCTCGCGCCCCACATCGACGCCATGCGCGCGAAGCTGGCGGCCGCCTGCGGTCTGGCGATGGATCGCGTCTCGGTGAAAGCCACCACCAACGAGAAGATGGGCGCGATCGGCCGCGGCGAGGGCATGGCCGCGCAGGCCGTCGCCACGCTGAAGGAGATCTCGTGAGCAAGGTCAGGGTGCGCTTCGCCCCCAGCCCCACCGGGCGCGCGGGCGCGAGCCTGCACATGGGCGTGGCGCGGACGGCGATATTCAACTGGCTCCTCGCCCGCAAGATGCGCGGCGCCTTCGTGCTGCGTGTGGAGGACACGGACGCCGAGCGCTCGAACCCGGAGAGCGAGCGCTCGATTCTGGAGAGCCTGCGCTGGCTCGGCCTCGACTGGGACGAGGGTCCCGATGTGGGCGGCCCCCACGGACCCTACCGGCAGTCCGAGCGGCTGGCGCTGTACCGCGAGGCGGCCGACCGCCTTGTGGCGGAGGGTAAGGCCTATCCCTGTTTCTGTAGCGAGGAGCGCCTGGCCGCGCGGCGCGAGGCCGCGAAGGCATCGGGCGAGGACCCGCAGTACGACGGCGGCTGCGGTAACCTGCGGCCCGAGGAGGCCGCGGCCCGCGCCGAGAGCGAACCCCACACGATCCGCTTCCGCATGCCGCGGCGGGACATCGTGGTGGAGGACGTCGTGAGGGGCAGCGTGAACTTTCCCGCCGGCATGGTGGGGGACTTCGTGCTGCTGCGCGACGGCGGCCTTCCGGTGTACAACTTCGCCTGCGTGGTGGACGACGCGGCCATGGAGATCAGCCACGTGCTGCGCGGCGAAGACCACCTGCCGAACACGATCCGCCAGCTTGTTCTGTACGAGGCCCTCGGCGCACCCGTGCCTGTCTTCGCGCATCTGTCGATGATTCTCGGCGAGGACCGGAGCAAGCTGAGCAAGCGCCACGGCGCCGTGGCGGTGGAGAGCTACCGGGAAAAGGGCTACCCGCCCGCGGCGTTCGTGAACTACCTCGCCCTATTGGGCTGGAGTCCCGGCGACGACCGCGAGGTCATGGGTCTGGACGAGCTCATCGAGGCCTTCAGCCTGGAGCGGCTGGTCAAGAGCGGCGCGGTGTTCGACGCCGCCAAGCTCGACTGGTTCGCGGGCCTCAAGATTCGCGAGGAGGGCGCGGCCGCCCTGCTGCCGGCGGCGCGCGAGCTCCTGCCGGAAGACGATGACGCCCGCCGACTGGAGAAGCTGAGCGTGGTGATCGACCGCATCGTCTGCGCGGCCGATCTACCGGAGCAGCTCGCGGTGTTCGCGGACGAGGCGCCGGTGCCCGACGCCGAGGCGCGCGAATGGCTGGATCGCGCGGCGCTGTTCGGGGCGTTGGCTGAAGCGATCTCCTCGATTGATGGAGAGCTGACCGGTCAAGACTTCAAAGCCGCGGTGAAGGCCGCGGGCCAGGCGGCAGGCGCCAAGGGCAAGGAGCTCTTCATGCCGCTGCGCGCGGCGCTCACCGGGCGCACGCACGGGCCGGACCTGGCGGCCGTCGCCGCGGTCCTGGGTCGCGAACGGGTGCTGGAGCGACTGCGCGCGCGCGCTACTTGAGCAGCATCAGCCGCTGCATCGAGTACCCCCGATCCGCGTTGCCGAAGCGGGCCAGGTAGACGCCGCTCGCCATGGGGGTTCCCTGATCGTCGCGACCCCTCCACTCGAACTCGTGGCGTCCCGCCTCGAGGCGACCCTCATGCAGCACGCGAACCCGGCGCCCGTCCGCGCCGAAGATCTCCAGCCGCAGCTCGGCCGATCGGTCGACGCCGACGGGGATCGTCGTCGTGGGATTGAAGGGGTTGGGATGGTTGTGGCACATGCGGATCGGTGTCTCCGCGGTTTCGGCGGAGGTGGGCAGGGGCAGTTCCGTCAGGTCCAGAGATCCGGCCTGCAGGACCTCGCGGCCGTCGTGCTCCTGGAGAAAGTAGATGAGGCGGCAGTTCTCGGGAACGATCACCGGATCCAGCGCGAAGCTAATGCCGACCTGCGCGGACTGCGGCAGGTCTCCCGCGAAGGTGACGGCGCTACCCTCGGCATCCGGAACCAGGCGCCGCATCACGAACTGGTGCTCGCTCACGCCGTTGGGGGCCTCCCAGTGGATCGCGTTCTCCACGACGGCCACCCGCAGTCGGTAGTCGCCGGCGGGCAGCGTGGCGTCGGTGACGGCGGTCACCGAAAGCGTGACCTCGCCGGAGAGCGGGGCGTAGGTGCCCGTGTGGGTCAGGGAAACCGAGGTCGGCACGGCCTTGCGGGCGGTGTAGGCGTCCTCGTAGCGCGAGTAGGGGATGTAGTCGATCAGGGTGTCCACGCCGTCGAAGACGATCCAGGGCACGTACTCCGCGAAGTAGTATTCCGTGCGCGCCATGTTGTCCGCCGGGTTGTGCAGGTAGAAGGGATCCTGCGGACCCGGCCAGGGCGTGTGGTACACGATGACCGCGAGGTCGTCGGGGTGGGCTTGGGCGAGCTGCTCGAGGTACGGCGACGCCGTAGCGCAGGGATCTCACCAGCCGTTACTGAACTCCTCCAGCAGAACGGTGCGCTCCGCGGCGATGCCCGCGATCGGAATCGTCAGCCCCAGCAGGGCGGCAAGGATGCCTCGTTTCATTTCCTCGATCTCCTTCAGCGGATGAGCTGGATCTTGCGCGACTCCGCGCGGGAGCCGGCTTCGAGTCGCACCAGGTAGGCGCCGGAGGCCAGTGGGCGGCCGCGGTCGTCGCAACCATTCCAGACGACGTCGTGGGCTCCACGATCGAGCACTCCCTCGCGGAGCGTCGCGACGCGGCGTCCGTCGGCCGCGTAGACGCGCAGGCTGACGGCCTGGGCGACGTCCAGGGTGAAGGCGATCGTGGTGTGGGGATTGAAGGGGTTGGGATAGGCGCCCGTGAGGCGAGCCGCCGTGGGCGATGTGGCGTCGACCGCCGTGGGGTCGGGGAAGCGCACGTGCCAGATGCCGGCCCAGCCGTTCGGCTTGCGGCCCGCGCCGATGATGCCGCGGCCGTCGGCGGAGATGTCGATGGCCCAGTGCAGTTCCCACCCCAGATGATCCGTGCAGCCCGCGTCGGTGAGCGCGTCGTGGAGCTGACGCAGACCTTCGGTCTCCGTCCAGATGAGCGCGGTGTTGCCCTCGTAGCCGACGACGGTGCCGTCGTCGGACACGCCGTGGCCCCGGCTGTTCGGCCAGTCGCCGAAGCCGAGGGAGATCAGTCCGTCGGTCTCGGACCAGCGGTAGGCGGCGCCGGCCACGGACGTCGCCACGTAGGTGCCGTTCGGGCTGATCGCGTCGGGGACGCCGAGCGTGGTCTCGCCGAGGAAGAAGTCGGGGCCGGCGCCGTCGATCCAGCGGCAGGGTCGCCAGTTGCCGAAGTCGTTCTCGTTCCAGCCGACGACGACGCTCCCGTCGCCGCTGATGTCGTTGCCGCGGGCCTGATGGTCGGCGTCGGCCTTGGGTAGCGCGGCGACGCCGCCGGATTCCGTCCAGAGGAAGGGCGTGGCGCGGAGCCAGCCGCCCTCGTTTTCCGCCCAGCCGAGGCCGGTGGCCGCGGTGCCGTCGTGGTTGATGGCCGAGGCCGTGCCCCACTCGCTGCCGAGGGGCGGCTCGCCGGCGATGCCGCCGAGGAAGGTCCACTCCGTGTCGCCGGGGCGGCGGATGGCCGGGCCGGTGATGTCCATGGAGTCGGCGATGGTGGAGAGGATCGTCGTGCCGTCACCGGAGATGTCGATGGAAGCCGAGAAGCCGGTGTCGCCGTTCAGGGCCAAGGTGGTGAGGCCCTCCGAGCGCGTCCAGCGGTAGACGTGCCAGCCCCAGAAGAGGCCGGCGGCTTCGCCGTCGGCCGAGAGTTTCATGTTGCAGTAGAGCCCGTCCGTGTGGAGTTCCTCCACGGGGATCTCCGTGAAGAGGATGTCCGCGCACGCCGGCCCCGCGCTGGGAACGACGGCGAGGAAGAGAATGGCGGCGACGACGGCATGTCTCATGGTGGCCTCCCGGGTGGCGATCAGCGGTTTGAACTCGACAGGGGTAGTATACTCAACCGAGGATGATTCTGCAAGATTTCTCTGAGAGAGTCGTCGGTTTCCGACTCCGGTAGATCGCGAAGCGCCGTATGCCTTCGTATGATAATCTGCCTGGAGAGCCTCCGAACCGAAGGGTGGAACCATGCGCAGGATGCCCGAATCCCTCGAACTCACCGTCCGCGGCTACTGGGCCAGCCGGGTGCTGCTGAGCGCCGTGGAGCTGGACCTGTTCAGCGCCGTGGGCGACGGGGCCACCGCCGCCGAGGCCGCCGCACGCGTGGACGCCGATGCCTCAGGGGTCGCACGACTGCTGCGCGCCCTCGCGGGACAGGGCCTGCTGGAGTGCGAGGGCGAGCGATTCCGCTGCGCGCCGGACAGCGCCGAGTTCCTCGCCGAGGGCGGGGCGTCCGACAGCCGCGCCACCGTGCTGCACATGGCCAACCTGTGGGAGCGCTGGTCGGATCTTACCCAATGCGTCAAAGATGGCGAGCGGGTGAGCGGCCCCCAGCGCAGCGACGACCCCGACTGGACCCGCGCCTTCATCGGCTCCATGCACCGCCGCGCGCGCCTGTCCGCCGGCCCTCTGGCCTCGGCCCTCGACGAGGCGGGGCTGCTCGCGGGCGCGCGTCGCGCCCTCGACCTGGGCGGCGGCTCCGGCGCCTTCGTCCACGCGCTGCTCGAGCGCTCGCCGGAGCTCGCGGCGACCCTCTTCGACCTGCCCGAGGTGGTCGCGCTGGCGCGGGAGTATGCGCAGGAGGCCGGACTCGCGGAGCGCTGCGAGTTCGTCCCCGGCGACCTCCACGAGGGCGGCTGGGGCGAGGGCCACGACCTCGTGCTGATCTCCGCCATCTGTCACATGCTCTCGCCCGCGGACAACCGCCGCCTGCTCGAGCGGGCCGCCGCCTCCCTGGCGCCGGGCGGTCGTGTGATCGTGAGCGATTTCCTCCTGGATGACGACCGCTGCACGCCCGCCTGGGCCTCGCTCTTCGGCATCAACATGCTCGTGGCCACCGGCGGCGGCGACTCCTACACCGAGTCCGACTATCGTGGCTGGATGGAGTCCGCGGGTCTCGCGGGGATCGAGCGCATCGACGTGCCGGGCCTCGCGGACCTGGTCGTGGGCCGCCGCGACTGATCCTTTACAGGTTTTACAGAACCTTTCGGGTCCCTCGTTTGTCTCACCCTCCATGACCGCTTCCGATACGAACGGCGCGCGAAACACTGGCGCCTCGGATCAGTAGAGAGGAGCGGTTTCCCCTTTATCGACAGGCAGACCTTGCGCGGCGAGAACCGCGCTCTACCCCGAGGTTCCCGCATGCGATGCAAGCCCCTGCTCTCCGCCGTCGCCCTGCTCTCGCTACTGGTCTCGACGGCGGCCGCCGAATCCGTCTATCCCACGCGCAGCTACGACACGCTCCACTGCGGCGAGGGCTGCCCCGAGATCGACGGCATCCCGGACGACCCCTGCTGGGACCTGGTGGAGTGGACGACCGACTTCACCCAATGGCGACCCGACGAGGGCAAGGCGCCCAGCCAGCAGACGGCCTTCAAGGTTCTCTACGACGATCGCAACCTCTACGTGGCCTACCGCGCCTTCGACACGGAGCCCGAGCGCATCGTGAAGCGCCTCACGCGGCGGGACTGGTTTCCCGGCGACTGGGTGGAGATAAACATCGACAGCTACCACGATCGGCGCACGGCCTACTCCTTCACCGCCAGCGTTTCCGGTGTGCGGGGCGACGAGTTCATCTCCGACGACGGCAACAACTGGGACGGGAGCTGGGACCCGGTGTGGGACTTCCAGGCCGCCACCGATTCGCAGGGCTGGACGGCCGAGGTGCGCATTCCCCTGAGCCAGCTCCGCTACCAGCCCCTGCCGGAGCAGACCTGGGGCATCCAGGTGCAGCGGCGGGTGTTCCGTGAGGAGGAGCGCAGCCTCTGGCAGCCGAAGAGCGTGGACGAGACCGGCTGGGTGAGCCGATTCGGCGAGTTGCGGGGGCTCGTGGGCCTGCCGGTGCAGCGCCGCATCGAACTGCTGCCCTACACCCTGGCCCGCCACGAGCGTTTCCTGGCCGACGCGGACAACCCCTTCACCGACGGCGTCGACGACAAGGCGGCCCTGGGCCTCGACGGCAAGATCGGGCTCAGCAGCAACCTGACCCTGGACTTCACCATCAATCCGGACTTCGGTCAGGTGGAGGCCGATCCATCCGAACTGAACCTCAGCGAGTTCGAGACATTCTTCCAGGAGAAGCGGCCCTTCTTCATCGAGGGAAACGACATCCTCAACTTCCGCGTGGCGCCGGCCATGACCGGCGGACGCAACGCGCGCGACATGCTGTTCTACTCCCGCCGCATCGGGCGCCGTCCCGACTGGCCCTGGTATACCGTCGAGTATCCGGACTGGGTCCGGATGCCCGAGGCGAGCTCGATCCAGGGCGCATTCAAGATCACCGGCAAGACGCCCGGCGGCTTCTCCCTGGGTATCCTCGAGAGCGTCACCGCCGAGGAAACCGCCAGGGCCAGCTACGGCGGGGTGAACGAGGACGTCGTCGTGGAACCGGCCACGAACTTCTTCGTCGGCCGCCTGCAGCGCGACTTCCGCCGGGGCGAGACGCGTCTCGGCGCCATGGCGACGGCCGTGAACCGCAAAGCGGTGCCGGGCCTGGAGTTCATGCATCGCGAGGCCTACGCGGGCGGGATCGACTTCTTCAGCTACCTGGGCGGGCGTCACTGGCGCGTGGCCGCCAACGCGCTCATGAGCAACGTGCGCGGCGACAGCCTGGCCATGGCGAACACCCAGCTCTCCTCGGCGCGCTACTACCAGCGGCCCGACAACGACTACGTGGAGTTCGACCCCGACCTGCGCTCGCTGAGCGGTCATGCCGGCTCGCTGCGCCTGGGCAGGATCAAGAGCCTCGGCTGGCGCTTCGAGACCCAGGTGGGCTGGCGTTCCCCGGGATTCGAGATCAACGACCTGGGCTACATGCGCGCCGCGGACGTGATCAACCAGAGCACCTGGGTGGGCTGGGCCGCGCAGCCGGAGGGCGCGCTGCGCCGCGTCGGCATCAACTCGAACCAGTGGACCGACTGGGACTTCGGCGGCAATCTGCTGCGCGGCATGTTCAACGTGAACGGCAACATCGAGTTCAGAAACAACATGAACGTGAATCTGGGCGTCACGCGCACACCCGGGTCGGTGTCCAACACGGCCCTGCGCGGTGGGCCCGCCCTGGAACTGCCCGGCGAGTTCGAGATGAACCTGAACTTCAACTCCGACCATCGGCGCATGATCACCTACGGCGGCGGCACCTACCTGAGTCTCGGCGACGAGGACTCCCACGACGTCAGGAGCTACTGGTGCAACCTGGGCTTCCGTCCCACCAACGCCCTGCGCCTGAGCGTGAATCCCAACTACTCGGTGCGCGAGACCAGCCTGCAGTACGTCGGCGCCGCCACGTTCGAGGACGAGTCGCGCTACCTCTTCGCGGGCCTCGACCAGAAGACCCTGAACCTCACCTTCCGCGCCGACTTCAGCCTCACGCCCAACCTGAGCCTGCAGTTCTACGGTTCGCCCTTCGTCACGGCCGGCAGCTACCGCGACTTCAAGCGGATCACCGATCCGCGCGCCGGGGCCTGGGCCGACCGCTATCACGTGTTCGGTGGGGACGAGATCGCCTACAGCGAAGCGGACGGCGGATACCTGGTGGATGAGAACAGCGACGGCACCGACGACTATCTGATCGACGACCAGGACTTCAACTTCCGCGACTTCAACTCCAATTTCGTCCTGCGCTGGGAATTCCGGCCGGGCTCGCTGATCTACCTGGTGTGGGCCCAGTCCCGCAACGAGTTCATCACCGACGGCCGCTTCGACTGGCAGGACGATCTCGGCGACCTGTTCGGAACCCACCCCCACAACGTGTTCCTGCTCAAGTTCAACAAGTGGCTGTCGCTGTGATCTCTTGACCCGGAACCGATGGCTGGCCCATTTTCGAGCCGGACGCCCGCGCGTCCGGCTCTTTCCGTGGAGGTTCATGCCTTGGAGATCCGTCCCTACCGAGAAGACGACGAGGCCGCCGTCGCCGCGCTCTGGCGGGAGATCTTTCCCGACGCGCCCGCGCACAACCAGCCGGAGCGGGACATCTGGCGCAAGCTGGAGGTGCAGCGCGAGCTGTTTCTCGTGGCGACCGAGGGCGAGGAGCTCGTCGGCACGGCCATGGCCGGCTACGACGGCCATCGCGGCTGGCTCTACTACCTGGCCGTCCATCCCGACTTCCGTCGACGCGGCATCGGCGAGACGCTGATCGGGCGCGTCGAGGCGGGCCTGGCGGCCATCGGCTGCCCCAAGGTCAACCTGCAGGTGCGCGCGGACAACATCGGCGCGGTGGCCTTCTACCGCCGCCTGGGCTTCGACATCGAGGAGCGCGTGAGCATGGGCAAGCGGCTCGTCGATGAATCGGAACCGAAGGTCTAGCCATGGACCCATCCTCGCTCTCCTGGGAACCGCCCTGTTCCTCGACCCGCGTGCCGCTCTTCGCGCGCAACGCCGTGGCCACGAGCCAGCCCCTGGCCGCCCAGGCGGGCCTGGAGATGCTGCGCGAGGGCGGTAACGCCGTCGACGCGGCCCTGGCCGCCGCCATCGCCCTCACTGTGGTGGAGCCCACCAGCAACGGGATCGGCGGCGACGCCTTCGCGATGATCGGGTCGGGCGGTGAACTGCACGGCTACAACGGCTCCGGCCGCTCGCCGGCGGCCTGGAATCCCGAGCGCTTCGCCGGCCACGAAAGCATGCCCCGGACCGGCTGGGACACGGTGACCACTCCGGGCGCCGTCGCAAGCTGGGTCGCGCTCTCGCAACGCTTCGGCCGCCTGTCCTTCGAGCGGTTGTTCGCGCCGGCCGTCGGCTATGCTCGGCAGGGCTTCCCCGTGTCACCGATCACGGCCGCCGCCTGGGCGCGAGCCGCCGAGCGCTTCCGCGATTTCTCCGACTTCGGCGCCTGCTTCCTGCCTGGGGGCAGAGCGCCCGCTCCCGGTGAGCGTTTCCGCTGTTCCGATCAGGCCGACACGCTGGAGAGGATCGCGGCGAGCCGGGGCGAGGCGTTCTACCGGGGCGAGGTGGCCGACCGGATCGTCGCGACCGCCGTGGCCGCGGGAGCCGCGTTGAGCGCGGAGGACCTCGGGCAGCACGAGGGCGAGTGGGTGAAGCCGCTGGCCCTCGACTACCACGGCGTGAGCGCCCACGTGCCGCCGCCCAACGGCCAGGGACTCGCCACGCTGATCGCGCTCGGGATCCTGCGCCGGCTGGATCCTCGGCCTCACGCGGTGGATTCCGTCGACGACCTGCACCTGCAGGTGGAGGCGATGCGCCTTGCGCTGGGCCTGCTGCACCGTCACGTGGCGGATCCGGACTTCATGGAGCTCGCGCCTGAGCATCTGCTAGACGGGAACCGGCTCGACGAGCTGGCTGGTCGCGTGGACCGCGAGCGCGCCGCGCCCACCGCCCCGCTGCACGTGGAGCGCGGCGGCACCGTCTACCTTTGCGCTGCCGACGAGAACGGCATGATGGTGAGCTTCATCCAGTCCAACTACATGGGCTTCGGCTCGGGGATCGTCGTGCCGGGCACGGGCGTCGCGCTGCAGAACCGCGGGGCGGGGTTCGTCCTGGAGCCCGGGCATCCGAACCGGGTGGGGGGCGGCAAGCGGCCCCTGCACACCATCATGCCCGGCTTCCTCGCGCGCGACGGCGCGCCGCTGATGAGCTTCGGCGTGATGGGCGGACCCTTCCAGCCCCAGGGCCAGCTCCAGATGATCCTGCGCGTGGTGGACCACGGCCAGAACCCTCAAGCCGCCTCCGATGCTCCGCGCTGGCAGCTTCTGGCCGACGGCACCCTCGCCCTCGAGCAGGGCTTCGACGCCGGCGTGGCCGCCGAACTGGCTGCGCGCGGCCACGTCGTGCGCACGGATCGCCCCGCCCGGGAGTTCGGCGGCGCCCAGGCTCTGCTGCGTCTGGAGAGCGGCTACTGCGGCGCCTCCGATCACCGCAAGGACGGCCAGGCGGTGGGCTACTGATGTTCTCGCGCATCCACATCACCGGCGCCTCGGGTTCCGGCACCACCACCCTGGGACGCGCCGTCGCCGAGGCGATCGGTGGCCGCCACCTGGACACCGACGACTACTTCTGGATGCCCACCGACCCGCCCTGCAACGAGATCCGGCCCATGCCGGAGCGGCTCGAGAGGCTCTCCGCCGCCGCCGACCCGGCCGGCCGCTGGGCGCTGTCCGGCTCCCTCTGCGGCTGGGGCGATCCGCTGATCCCGCGCTTCGAGCGGGTGATCCTGCTCTCGGCGCCGACCCCGATCCGGCTCGAGCGCCTCCGTGAACGCGAGCGCGCGCGCTACGGCGCCGAAGCCCTGGCGCCGGGCGGCAGTCACCACGAGCAGCACGTGGGCTTCATCGAGTGGACGCAGCGCTACGACGAGGGCGGCCTCGACGTGCGCAGCCGCGCCCTCCACGACGCCTGGCTCGCCGATCTCGACTGCCCGGTGCTGCGACTCGACGGCACGCTACCCGGCGACGAATTGCTGCGCTTGGCTCTCGGCTAGGTCCTGGTCTATCCTCCGGCGAACCACGGAACGGAGATGCCATGGCCGCCAGCGAATCGAAGATCGTCATCTACGCCGCCCTCGTGGGCAACGCGCTCATCGCCGTCAGCAAGCTCGCCGCCGCCGCCGTCACCGGCAGCAGCGCCATGCTGTCGGAGGGGATCCACTCCATCGTGGACACGGGCAACCAGGGCCTGCTGCTGTTCGGCCTGAAGCGGGCGGCGCGTCCCGCCGACGAGCGCTTCCCTTTCGGTCACGGCAAGGAGGTCTACTTCTGGAGCTTCGTCGTGGCGATTCTCATCTTCGCCGTGGGCGCCGGGATCTCGCTGTACGAGGGCATCGAGCATCTGCGTCACCCGACGCACGCGGGCAACCCCACCGTGAACTACATCGTGCTGGGGCTGGCCTTCCTCTTCGAGGGCGGGGCCTGGTTCATGGCCTTCCGCGCCTTCCGCAAGCTCAAGGGCCGATTCGGATTCCTGGCGGCGGTGCGGCGGAGCAAGGATCCCAGCGTGTTCGTCGTGCTGTTCGAGGACACGGCCGCCATGCTCGGTATCGTTGTGGCTTTCCTCGGCGTCTGGCTGAGCCAGGTCACCGGCGAGCCGCGCTTCGACGGCGCGGCGTCGGTGGTGATCGGCCTGATACTCGGGGGCACGGCGATCTGGCTGGCGGTGGAGACCCACGGCCTGCTCATCGGCGAGGCGGCCGAGCCGGAGGTGCAGGGCTACATCCGCGGCATCACGAACGCGCGGCCCGAGGTGACCCGGGTCAACGAGCTGCTCACGCTGCACATGGGACCCGAGTACATCCTGGTGAACCTCAGCGTGGATTTCGAGGATTCGCTGCCCGCCGGGTCGATCGAGAAGGTCGTCGCCGAACTCGACGCGTCCATCCGGCGCGAGCATCCGCGGGTGAAACGGATCTTCGTGGAGGCGGAGGCGCGGTATCACGGGACCTGACTCCGGCCCCTTTCCCGAAATCCCGTCGATATGAGATAATGTCCCCAGGTCATGCATCATTGGGGGCATTCAGGTTCCAACTCGAACGATTCGGAGAACTGAATGCGAACTGCTATCAAGAAGACGTCTTTCCTCGCGGCCCTCGTGCTGCTTGTCATCCCGGCGATCGCCTCCGCCGAGTGCACCGATCTCTTCGAGAACCTGGTGAGTGATTCCGAGCACTGGTTCGGACTGCGGCACGACGGCGCCAACATGGCCTGCGCCCAGAGCTTCACCCTGGACTGCGACGCACGCATCGAGGAGGCGCGCTTCCTTCTCGAGCTCGTCAGCGTGGGCGAGATCGCGGCCCTGTTGCCGGGAGATGTTCTGGACGCCGCCATCATGGACATGAGCGACATCGTGCTCGCCACGGCGCAGACCACGGTAGTCCATGCTTCCGGCACCGACTGGGTGATCGTCGATTTCACGGGAGATACCACCATCTTCCCGGCCGGGCAGTACAAAGTGGCCCTGGGTACTTCGGTCCAGCGCATGGGCGCCTTGCAGAAGAGCAACAGCGATCTCTTCGCGGGTGGGGTCCGGTTCGCCAGTTCGGACGGAATCGAGGGGAGCTGGGCGCAGACCAGCAGCCAGGATCTCGCCTTCAGCGTGACGGCCGATACCGACGTAACACCTGCCGTGGAGGCATCCTGGAGCGCAGTGAAGAAGCAGTTCGACTAGACGAACCGCCATCGGAACCCAAAGAGAAAGCCTCCGCCGCTGTCGGCGGAGGCTTTCCGTTGGGTGCCGTCCCGATCAGCGCAGCAGGGTCAGCTTGCCGGTGTGCTGTTCGCCCGCGGCCTCGAAGCGGGTGAAGTAGATTCCCGACGAGAGTTCGCGGCCCCGGTCGTCGCGCCCACGCCAGGTGGCCGCGTGACGGCCCGCCGCGACGGGTTCGCCGTCAAGCAGCGTACGGACGAGGCGTCCCCCGACATCGTAGATCATGAGCTTCACGCTTGCGGCCTCCGGCAGCTCGAAGCGGATCTCCGTGTGCGGGTTGAAGGGGTTGGGGTAGGCCGCCCGCAGGGCCACGGCCGTGGGCAGTCCGTCGGGCGCGGACACGCTCTCGTCCGCGAGCACGGCTTCGGGGCTCTCGTTGCCGGAGAAGTCGGCCGCGGTGAGCAGGTAGTAGGCGTGTCCCTCGCCGGTGATGTCGTAGTCGGTGCCCGTCGTGTGTCCGATCAGGACGGCGCTCTCGTCGAGGAGATCGACGCTCGATCCGTAGAGCGTGAAGTAGTCGAAGTCGGCGTCCGTGTTCTCGTCCCAGGCCAGCAGGGTCGTCGACTCCATGCGGAAGTTGAGCGGCGCGGCCGGCGACAGGTTGTCCACCGAGTAGCCGCTGTCCGGGGGCGAGTCGAAGAAGATCGGCATCTGGTCCGTCTCCGCGCTCACGAAGAAGCTGCTCTCACAGAGGCCGTCGGCGATGGTGGAGTCGCAGAGGGTCTCGCAGACCACGCTGTAGTCGGTTTCGACGCGGGCCGGGATCGAGGTGACGTAGTCCCAGTATCCGGGCGGGAAGCGATCGCCGCGCGGCGCGGCGTCTCCGGCGGCGCGACCGTCTACGCGGCGCCACAGGCTGTACTGGGCCACGGTGTAGGGCGTGCCCCAGGCGTCCTGGGGCGAGGCCGTCCAGCTCACGCGCACGTGTCGGCCCTGGTCGCCGGCCACGTCGGCCACCGAGGTGATCGCCGGACCGTAGTCGCAGCCCACGGGCCAGGCGCCCACCTGGTCGCAGTACTGATTGGGCGGGCTGAAGGGCGCGCAGGGAGAGGAGGCGGTGAGGGTGAAGTCCCCATGCTCCGCGTCGCAGAACTGCGGGTCGGCGGAGATGTTGGTGGGCCCGTCCTGCAGGCCGGAGAGGCAGCCGATCCAGTCGCCGCCCGCGTTGCCGTAGATGTTGGTGCAGCCGACGAAAGGCGTCGAGGCGCTGAGGCTGGTCACCGCCGCGCCCTCCATGCCGAAGGCGATGATGGAGTTCGTGATGGTGAGATTGGTTTGGTCGATGAGGATTCCGCTACCCTGAGGCGCTGAGTTTCCGTGGAACGAGCAGTTCACGACCCCGACGTCCAGGTCGCCGTCGCCGGACAGGATGGCGCCCCCGGAAAGACTGGCTCGATTGAGGGCGAAAGTGCAACCGGTGAAGGTGCCGGATGACATGCTGACCACCGCAGCGCCGCCCAAACCGTAAAGAAAGCCGGCGTCGACCCCTGCATCGTTGTCGAGGAACAGGCAGTCGCTGATCTCGAACTTACCGTTGAAGATGTAGATCGCGCCGCCGACCTCTTCGGACTCGTTCTGCCGGAAGGTGCAGCCGCTGATCGTCAGAACGGAATCCGAAGCCACGTAGTACTGGGCACTGATCGCTGCTCCTCCGATCATCGAACGATTGGATTCGAAGACGCAATCGCGGATGGTGGGGTGGGAGTCCACGATCTGAATGGCGCCCCCATCCTCGTTTCCCCCACTTCTCCGGTCCGGATCGTGATCCCCTCGATGACGGTACTCGGATCCTCCCCGGCGATGATCCGGAAGCCCCGATGAGCATTGCCGCCGTTGTGGTTGGGCTCGAGGATGCAGTTCGCGGGATCGCCGTACCTGGAGCGGAGTGTGATGGGTTTGTTCAGGGTGCTGATGTCGCAGTTGCCCGTTCCGTAATACACGCCGTCCTCGAGCTCGATGATCTCGCTGCCGTCGCCGACGGCGGCGTTCAGGGCGTCCTGGATGGTGGCGAACTGCCCGCTGCCGTCCGCGGCGACGCGGAGAATCGTCCAGCAGCCCACCGGCAGGGCGCCGATCTGCCCGCAACTCGGGTTGCTCAGCGGCGCGCAGGGTGAAGTGGAGTGCAGGTGGTAGTCGCCGCCGGCCGGGTTGCACATGACGGGATTCACTTCCAGATTGCCGTCGATGCCCGAGGCGCCGGCCAGGGGGCCGGTATAGTTCCCACCCGTGTTGCCGAAGATGCAGCAGCAGCTCGCCCGGAACATGGCGGAGAAGTAGTCGGCGACCGCCTCGCCGGTGTTGAAGGCGAGGATGCACTTGTCCAGGTACATCTCGGTGTCCGTGCCGGCGAAGATCACCGGCCCCGTGTTGCTCCAGAAGGTGGAGGACGTGACGGTGGCGACCAGGCCGTCCTGCATGTGGATGGCCCCGCCGTTGATGGCGGTGTTGGAGGTGAAGATGCAGCTCGTGACGACGGGAGAGCACTCGTCCTCGTAGTAGATCGCTCCACCCAGACCACCCGATGCGTCGTTCCAGTCGAAACGACAGTTCTCGAAGCTGGGGGTGTAGGCGCCGATGGCGCTGACCGCCCCGCCACGTGAGAGGGTGGTGTTGTTCGAGAAGATGCAGTCGCTCACCTGCACGCCGCAGTAGTCGGTTCTGATGGCGCCGCCTGAGGTGCCGCTGTAGGCGCGAGTGATGGTGATGCCACGCAGGATCATGCTGGCCGGATTCGTCCCGTAACTGATGCCGAAATGGGGGTCGCCCGCGCTGCCCTGGCAGTCGATGATGCAAAGGTCCGGATCGCCGCTCATGGAGATGATGTCCACGTCGAGGAAGTTCGAGTTCAGGTCGCGGTTGCCGGGGCCGGTGAAGACGCCGTCGCCGAGCTGGATGACGTCTCCCGAGGAGGCCGCGTCCAGGGCGGCCTGGATCGTCGGAAAGTCGCCCGTTCCGTCGGGGTGGACCGTCCAGATCCAGGCGTGCGCGTGGGTGGCGACCAGCAGCAGGGCGAGTGCGAGAATGGTGCGATGCATCGTGTCGACTCCTATCGAATCAGGACCAGCTTGCGATTCTTCCGCTCGCCGGCAACCCAGAAGCGGGTGAGTCAGGTGGCAGGGCAATTCGTCCACGAGATGCCCTCGCTGAGGGTGTTTGATACCCCTGTAAGTCAGGCGTGGGAGGGATATCACACCATTTCCGGTCTTTTTGTGGTGTTGCATCGGTAGGAAGATTCGTTCGAAGGGGCGGTTGAGCTACCTGTGCCGGAGCCATTAGACTCGGATCTCCGGAATCGCGAGCTATCCAAGAAAAGGAGCCGCCATGACCGAGCTCTGGAGGATCAAGCCGGATTCGGCCCAGTTCCCCGAATTCTACGCGCGCTACATCGACGGCGTGGCCGTTGGCTCGCCGCCGGCGGTCTTCGGCCGCCAGCTCGCCGACGTGCTCGCCCTCTTCTCGCCCCTGAGCGAGATGCAGGCGCTGCTGCGCTACGCGCCCGGCAAGTGGAGTCTGAAGGAGATGGTGGGGCATCTGTCCGACAGCGAGCGCATCCTCTCCATGCGCGCCCTGCGCTTCGCGCGCGGCGACGCCACCGAGCTGCCCGGCTTCGACGAGGACGCCTACGTGGCCGCCGCGGGCAGCGACGCCCGCACGCTCCCCGAACTGCTCACCGAGTTCCGCCACGTGCGCGAGAGCACCATCGCGCTCTTCGATTCCCTCGACGAGGCCACCCTCGAGCGCCGCGGCCCGGCCAACGGCCAGGTCATGAGCGCGCGCGCCCTCGGCTGGGTGATCGCCGGGCACGTGGAGCATCATCTGGATGTGGTGCGCGAACGCTACCTGCCGTCGCCGTAGGCGATCGGGGATCAGGCGAGGGCGGCGAGCCCCGCCTCCACCGTGGGGTAGTGCTCGAAGTACTTCTCGAGCTGGGTGACGTAGTAGATCCCCTCGACGCGCTTGTTGGAGCCGCAGATCGCGAGGCGACCTTCCGCCGCGCCGATCGAGATGGAAGCGGAAACGATGATTCCCAGCCCCGTCGAGTTGATCCACTTAACCTGCGAGAAGTCGAAGAGGAATCGGCGGTCCCCGGCCTCGAGCCGGTCCTTGATCTCCGTGTGGAATCGATCGTAGTCGGGGCCGCCCATCACGTTGCCGGAGAGGCTCGCGATCACGATATCCCCCTGGTTCGACATCTTGATCTTCATTCACAGGCTCCAATCGGTAGCTATGGTGGGAGTACACCCCTCCAAACGCAGCTTCGCGGAGGAGTGTGCATCGACGATTCGATCCGGCGGCCCCTAGCTCCCGGAGCCTATCACGGTCCGCAGCGCCTCGTCGATAGTGGCGCGCCAGAGGCCCCAGGAGTGTCCCTCGTTGTAGGACTCGGCGCGGTGGGGAACCCCGGCATCCTCGAGACGCTTCAGGAACTCCTCGATGAGCGGCAACAGCTCGGGGATATCGTAGCGTCCCCAGTTCAGGTAGAGAGCCGGCGGCTCGGGCAGCTTCGCGAACCCCTCCATCACCTCCGGCGACACGTAGGGGCTCATGGCGATCACCATGCCGATCCGCTCGGGATGGGCCAGCGCCAGCTCCAGCGAGATGTTCCCGCCGTTGCTCGCCCCCAGGCTTCCCCAGCTCCGCCCCGGCGCCACCTTGTAGCGCGCCTCCACGAAGGGGATCAGCTCGTCCATCAGGTAGGTCATGAAGCCCGCCCGCTTCCAGCCCGCGTACTCGGGCGCGCGGTCCGCCGGCGGCACGCACACGCAGATCGGCAGCGTGAGCTCGGGTTCGTGGGCGGCGAGCCAGGCCATCACCCGCGCGAGGGCGCCGAGCTCGATGAACTCGAGCCCGTCGTGCACGATCAACGCCGGTCCCGGCACCTCGGCGCGATGACCGGGCGGCAGCAGCACCTTGATCCGGCGCGGGTCGCCGCCCACGCCCTCGTAGGTGTGGATCGTCGCGGGCGGCAAGCCCTCCGCGTCGAGCTCCGGCGCGCCGGGCCAGGCGGGCATCGCCAGCTCCGAGTTGGGGCCGAAGCCGCCGCTCACCCGCCTCGGGTTCAGCGGATCGAGAACCCAGCGGTCGTCCACCACGAACTTGTAGTCCAGGCGGGCGTCGGCGGGGCAGGTCCAGTCCAGGTGCCAGAGGTCGGTGCCGGGGATGCGGACCAGGGGCAGAGTGGGTGCCCAGCCGGTCATGTCGCCGGCCAACCGCACGGAGTTCGCCTCGCCGCGCCAGAGGAAACGGGCGCCGTTCGCGTCGGTGAGCGGCGCGGGGCCCGTGATCGCGGCCGCGGCGGCCGCTCGCTCGGCCTCGGGCAGGGCGAGGAGGTCGTCGACGGGATCCGCCTGCAAGGGGCGCGCTAACGCGAATAACATCAGCAGGATGAGTGGCCGGTTCATGGCTTCATCCTAGCAGTTCCGGTCCGGCGCTTCACTCGAAGACGGCTCATGCCTTATAATTGAGGCCCCATGCGGCCCTCGCGGGCCGGAAACCGGACACTCCGGCCGAGAGGACCGCCATGCGTCGCCCCGCCCTCCTGCTCGTTCTGCTTCTCGTTCCCGCCCTGGCCATGGCCCTCACCCCCGCGCAGCAGCTCGCCCTGCAGACGCCCGCGGACACGGGCCGTATCGTGCTGCGCTTCGCCGAGGAGCCCGGGCTGCGCATGGAGACGGCCGGACCGGCCTCGCACCTGGCCGGAAAGGCCGACGCGTTCCTGGCCCGACTGGCGAACATCGCGCCGGGCGCCGAGCTCGCCCGTCGCTTCGGGATGAGCCCCGAGGCCCTCGACGGCCTGCGGATCCGGGCCGAGCGCCGCGGCGCGCGGGACCTGACCGACCTGAACCGCTACGCGCAGCTCGAGTCCGGCCTCGCGAACCGCGCCGAGCGCCTGGCCATGGTGAAGGCGCTGCTCGCCGACCCCGCCATCGAGGCCGCGTGGCTCGAGCCCGTGGCCGTGCCGGCCGCCCTCGGCTTCGACGCCTTCACGGGCGCGGAGCCGCAGCTCGCGAGCGGCGGTGGCGGCGAGCGCATGGTGACCCCCGACTTCACGAACCTCCAGGGCTACCTGAACGACGCCCCCGAGGGCGTGGGCGCATGGTCCGTGGATGCCGTGCCCGGAGCCAGAGGATCCACCGTGAGTGTAGTGGACATCGAAGGCGCCTGGCTCTGGACCCACGAGGACCTGCCCGCGCCCCTGATCGAGCTGGGCGGCGTGGTGAACAGCGACAGCTGGCGCCACCACGGCACCGCCGTGCTGGGCGAGATCCGCGGCACGGACAACGCCTACGGCGTGCGGGGCATCACGCCCGACTGCCAGGTGGGCTGCTCCTCCATCGCCGAGCAGAGCGTGGCGGGCGCGATCCTGAACGGCGCGGCGGCCCTGGAGGCGGGCGACATCCTGCTCATCGAGCTCCACGCGCCCGGCCCCAACTCCTACGAGGGCGGCGGCCAGTTCGGCTACGTGCCCATGGAGTTCTGGCAGGACAACTTCGACGCGATCCGCACCGCCACCGCCCTCGGCCGCATCGTCTGCGAGGCGGCGGGCAACGGGGCCCAGGATCTCGACGATCCCGTGTACATGGACCTGTTCGACCGCCTCGCGCGCGACTCCGGCGCCATCATGTGCGGCGCCACCGACGGCTCCTCCTTGATTCCCGCCGGCTTCACCAACTACGGCAGCCGCGTGGACCTGCACGGCTGGGGCTACTACGTGACCACCTGCGGCTACGGCGGTCTGCAGGGCGATCCGCTTCCCGAGGAGGAGTGGTACACGGAAGGGTTCAGCGGCACGTCGAGCGCGTCGCCGATCGTGGTGGGCGCCGTGGCGGCGCTGCAGGGCATGGTGGAGGCCGAGTACGGCTACAGCCTCGACGCCACCCTGGCGCGCGAGATCCTGTCGGCCACCGGCACGCCCCAGGACGAACCCGAGCGCAACATCGGCCCGCGCCCGAACCTCGTGGCGGCCTGGGCGCACGTGAGCGCGAACGGCCTGGGTCATATCGAGGGCACGGTCACCGACGCGGTCAGCGGCCTGCCGCTCGCGGACGTCGACGTGGAGGTGCTGGGCGCCGACGTGTTCACGCGCACGGACGCCACCGGCCACTACGGGTTCCTGCTGGAGCCGGACACCTACATCGTGACCTTCCGCGAGTTCTTCCACGGCTACGACTCCGCGCTGTTCACCCTGACGGACGGCGACGAACTCACGGTCGACATGCCCATGCAGCCCCTGCCGCTGGTGACCGTGGGCGGCAGCGTGGTGGACGAAAACTCCGACCCCCTCGCCGGTGCGAAGGTGACTCCCCAGGACGTGCCCCTGGCCCCGGCCTGGAGCGACGCCACCGGCCACTTCGATCTGCTGGACGTGCCCGAGGGCACCGAGTTCGCCTTCACGGTGGGCGGGCTGCCGGGGCACGGCGCGTCCTGGTCGCCCGGCTGGCAGCTCACGGGGCTGCCCGGCGACCGCGACGACATGATGTTCACGCTGCTCCTGCCCGACGTCGACTTCGACTTCGAGGCCGACGACGGCGGCTTCGCCACCGACGGCGATCCGGTGTGGAGCTGGGGCGCACCGTCTGCCGGCGGCCCCGCGGGCGGTTTCGGCGGCGCGAACTGCTGGGGCGTGGGAATGAGCGGCGACTACGCCGACGATGAGTTCGGCGGTCTCGTGAGCCCGAGCTTCGACTTCTCCGGCGAGACCCACGTGAGCCTGAGCTTCCACCTGTGGCGCGGCACGGAGCACGGCTTCGACGGCGTCCGCGTTCGGGTGTGGGACGGCGCCGACTGGCAGGCCGTGCTGCCCGGAGGCGGCTACACCGACGTGCTCCTGGGCGGCCTCGGCAATGCGCCGGGCTGGTCGGGCGTGAGCGCGGAGTGGGAGCCGGTGGAGTTCGCCATTTCGGCCGGCCTCCTGAGCGCCGACTTCCGGTTCCGCCTGGACTTCGGCTCCGACGGCGGCGTCGTGGGCGAGGGCTTCTGGATCGACGACATCGCCCTGTTCGCCGGCTCCACGCTGACGCCGGTGGAGGAGAGCGTGCCGAGCTACGGACAGGCTACCCTGGCCGCCTACCCCAACCCCTTCAATCCGGCCACCACGATCCGCTGGCGGCTTCCCGAACCCGGCCTGCTGAGCGTGGACGTGTACGACCTGCGCGGCCGCCGCGTGCGCGCGCTCTTCGACGGCCGCACAGCCACCGCCACCGGCGCGCTGACCTGGGACGGGCGCGACGACGCGGGCCGCGCGCTGGCCAGCGGCGTCTACCTGCTGCGGCTGAAGGGCGAGGACGGTCTGGCGGCAACGGGTCGAGCGGTACTCCTGAAATAGACACCGCCGTCCCCCCGGGTGGACTCGAGTGGGAATCCCCCGCGGAGCAATCTCTCCCGGAAAGCGCCTCACGTCTGCGTGCGAAGCGTCCGGGAGGGATTGCGGAGCCCGCGCAGAGGAGGGGTGTGTGGAGCGCCCCTGTATGCTAGGGTGCCTCCTCTCCCGGAGGACTCCATGTTCGAACGCCTCGACGCGGCCTTCAAGCTGACCCTGCACAAGCTGCCCGTGGCGGCGCTGATCCTGCTTACGGTCTGGCTGCCCGCCAATCTCGCGCACAGCTACTTCTCCATCGAGGTGTGGGGCATCGAGTCGATGCAGCCCTCGCTGATCTTCGCCACGCTCATCGTGCTGCTGCTCGATCCTCTCTCCGCCGGCGCGCTGCTGTTCCTGTTCAACGAGACCCTCTCGGGCCGCCGCTGCGGCTACGGTCGCGCCATGGCCTTCGGGCTCTCGCGCTGGGGGCTGCTCATCGCCGCGCGGGTGGTGGTGCAGGTGCTGGTGGGCCTGGGCACGCTGGCCTTCATCCTGCCGGGGCTCTACCTACTCGCCCGCTGGGCGCTGGTGGAGTGCGCGGTGGTGTTCGAGGGCGCGGTGCCGTCGGTGGCGCGGCGTCGCAGCGCCGAGCTCACGGCCGGGCGCATGGTGGAGGTGTTCCTGGCCTGGCACCTGCCGGTGCTCGCCTTTTTCGGGCTCTCCTGGTACGGCGAGCGGCTGCTCGCCACCACCCTCGACGCGAACTGGGTGGCCTCGGGCCTCTGGGACAGCGCGTGGAGCCTGGTGCAGATCTTCGTCGTGGCCGTGCTCTTTCTCTACTACCGGCTGGGCGTGTCGGAAGAGGCGGCCGAGCCCGTCGCCGAAGGGGGCGAGGCATGAGCGCGAAGCGCGACCCGCGCGAGCTGGCGAACCTGTTCGTCTACGAACTGGAGGACGGCTGGACGATTTACGCCGGCAAGACCGACGCCGACAACGAGCGCCTCAGCGTGAAGCTGGCCGGTCCCAAGGACTGGTGGTTCCACGTGCGGGGGATGCCCGGCAGCCACGTGATCCTGCGCGGGCCCGACGGCGAGGAGGCCACCCGCGAGCAGATCGAGGCCGCCGCGGCCGTGGCGGCCTACCACAGCAAGGCGCGTTCGGGCGGCACGGTGCCGGTGAGCGCCACGCGCGGCCAGTACGTGAGCAAGGCGCGCGGCGCGTCGCGCGGCACGGTGCAGATCCGCAAGGAGAAGGTGATCAAGGTGCGGCCGGGGCTGCCTACCTGAGCAGCGTCATCTTGCGCGCGCTGCTGTGCGCGCCCACGTCCAGCCGATAGGTGTAGACGCCCGAGGGCAGATCCCCGCCCTGCCGGTTCTTTCCCGTCCAGGCGATCTCGTGCTTGCCGGCCGCCAGCGGGCCGTCGACCGGCGTGTCGACGAGACGCCCCCTCACGTCGAACACGCTCAGGCGCACGTCGGCCGCGTCGGCGAGGTCGAAGCCGATCGTCGTGTGCGGGTTGAAGGGGTTGGGGTAGTTGCGGCCCAGCGTGAATCCGGCCGGCAGCTCGCCCGCGTCGACGAGGGGATCGAGCTTCGAGCTGTCGTACATGCGCGCGATCGCGTTCGCGATATTGAAGTTGTTCGGCACGGGCGCCTCGTCCTCGCGCGAGATGATGATGGCCACGATGCCGAGATCCGCGGCGAGGTAGTAGTAGGAGCGCACGTAGGAGTACTGGATCGGCGTGCCCATCCACTTGTAGGTGTACTGCTCCTCGTAATTCACCTGGATGCAGTCGTGCTCGCCCGCCCCGTCGGGCAGGATCACCGTGCCCCAGCCGTCCACGAAGCCGACGAACTCGTAGTCGACGTCCAGGTCGACGCCCGCGCTCGTCACGGCGAAGGTGGTCGTGCCCTCGAAGAAGGACTGGTAGGAGAGGTTGTCCGGAAAGTCCACGATGGGCGGCGCGAAGGGCACGCTGGGGGACTCGGGCAGGCCCGCCGCGTCGTGGAACCCGTAGTTGGCGCGGCCGACCCCGCTCTGGAAATCGAGATACAGCCAGGAGGAGTTTCCGCCGTCGGTCTTCTTCTCGGCGACGGTCGCCAGCGGGAAGTCGGCGTCGTGGCCGCCGTCGGTGGGATCGACGTAGTCGAACACCCACTGCACCGCGGTGATGCCGGTCGAAAAATCGAACACGTGCGGGCCGCCCTGGATGCCGGTCATCCCGATCACGCCGTGGGGCGAGCCCACGTTGTACATGCTGTAGAAGCCGCCGATCGGATACTCGAGGTCATCGGTGGTGATGGTGATCTGCGCCAGCCCGCTCGTCGCGACGAGCAGCAGGGCCACGGCAAGAATAGTGCTTTTCATGTCGATCTCTCCCTGGGTGTCTGTCCGGAGCATGATTTTACCCCCGGCGATCGCGCGGGGTCAAATCGGCGGGCGCCGTGGGCGGTCCACTCGGGGAGATTCGTCGATGCTGGCCGATCCTCACTACCCGTGCTATCGTCCGGTGAGCCAAGGAGGCCGGCATGTCCCGTGTGATCGTCCTGGTGGGCGGCGAATCCAACGAACGTGAGATCAGCCTGAAGACCGGCCGTTCCATCGCCCGCGCGCTGGAGGGGCTGGGCGAAGAGCTGCGCGTGCTCGACACCGGCCGGCCCGATCGGCCGGCCCTTCCCCTGGCCGACTGGGAAGCGCTGCCGGAGGATGACCCGCTTCCCCGCAAGGGCTCGGACGGCGCCCTCCTCGCCGCGCGCTTCGCGCCGCCCGAGGGGGACTGGCGCCCCGACCTGGTGTTCAACGCCCTCCACGGCGGCGCCGGCGAAGACGGCACGGTGCAGGCCCTGCTCGACTGGATCGGCGTGCCCTACACCGGCTGCGGCATGGCGGCCAGCTCCCTGGCCATGGACAAGATGCGCAGCAAGATGATCTTCGCGGGCGGCGGCCTGGCCGTGCCGCCGGGCTACCTGGTGAACGTGCCCGTCGAGCGGATCCCCGATCCGGCCTACGTGGACGCGCTCGCGAAACGGATCGAGTCCGAGCCCGGCTGGCCGTCCGTCGTGAAGCCCAACCGCGAGGGCTCGAGCGTGGGCCTGGCCATCTGCGAGGACCGTCAGGCCGCCAGCCTCAAGCTGCCGCGGGTGATCCGCGTGTCGGGCGAGCTCCTGGTGGAGGCCTTCATCCCCGGCCGCGAACTCACCTGCACGGTGATCGGCCCGGCCGACGCGCCCCAGGCCCTGCCGCTGGTGGAGATCATCCCCGAGAGCGGCCTCTACGACTACGAGCACAAGTACGAGAAGGGCAAGACCTGCTACGAGTGTCCCGCCGATCTGCCCGAGGAGGTGACGGAGCGGATCCGTCGAGATTCGCTGGTCGCCTGGAGCCTGCTGGGCTGCCGCCATCTCGCGCGCGTGGATTTCCGCCTGGCCGAGGACGGCACGCCCTTCTGCCTGGAGGTCAACACGATCCCAGGCATGACCGAGACCAGCCTGGTGCCCATGGCGGCCGCCGCGGCGGGTCTTGACTTCCCGTCCCTCGTGGCGGAAATTGCAGAACTCGCCCGCGCCGATGCGGCGGCGGGCCGATAACCCGAAGGCGGAAAACGTGAAAGCCCTGTACGGCGTGATCCATCTGGCGCCCCTGCCCGCCTCGCCGGAGAGCCAGCTCAGCCTCGATCGCATCGAGGAGCGGGCGCTGGCCGACGCGCGCGCCTACGCGGAGGCCGGTTTCGCCGGGCTTGTCGTGGAGAACTTCGGCGACGCGCCCTTCCGGGCCGAGAGCGTCGGGCCGGAAACCGTGGCCGCCATGACCCGCATGGCCCGCGCCCTGCGCGTGGCCCAGCCGGAGATGGCCCTCGGCGTGAACGTGCTGCGCAACGACGGCGAGGCGGCCCTGGCCGTCGCCGCGGCCACGGGCGCGGACTTCATCCGCGTCAACGTGCTCAGCGGTGTCTCCCACACCGACCAGGGCACGATCACGGGCCGGGCCGACCGCATCCTTCGCCTGCGGCGAGCGCTGGACAGCAGCATCCGGATCTTCGCCGACGTGGACGTGAAGCATGCCGTCATGGCCGCCCACACGGACCCGCTGCACCAGGCGGAGGACATCGTGGAGCGGGCCGGCGCCGACGCGATCATCGTGAGCGGACGCGCCACCGGCGGCAAGCCCGACGCGGGCCTGGTCGCCCGCCTCGCCGAGCGCTTTCCCGCCGTGCCGGTGCTGCTCGGCAGCGGCCTGTCGGCCGCGAACGCCGGCGAGCTGCTGGCGAAGGCGGCCGGGGCGATCGTGGGCACGTCGACGAAAAAGGGCGGCATCACGCGCAATCCGGTGGATCCCGCGGCGGCGAAACGGCTGGCCGAGGCCGTCGCCGCGATCGATTAGAAGGAGCGAGTCATGGCACTGAGGGTCTACGATCCCATCCGCAAGAAGAAGGTCGACTTCCAGCCCGTCGAGGAGGGGAAGGTCGGCATGTACGTGTGCGGGATGACGGTGCAGAGCGAGCCCCACATCGGCCACATGCTCGCGGCGCTCACGGGCGACCTGGTGCGGCGCTGGCTGGAGCACTCCGGTTATGACGTGACCCTGGCCCAGAACTTCACCGACATCGACGACAAGATCATCGTGAAGGCGGCCGAGGAGGGCGTGGACTACCCGGTCATCGCCCAGCGGAACATCGATCTCTACCTGGAGCAGGCGCGGGCGCTGAACATCAAGGACGCCACCGTGTTCCCCCGGGCAACCGAGCACATTCCCGAGATGCTGGAGCTCATCGCCACCCTCATCGAGCGGGGGCACGCCTACGACGCCGAGGACGCCGTCTACTACGACGTGCGCAGCTACCAGGACTACGGCCGCCTCTCGGGACGTCGCGTGGATGAGCTCTACAGCGGTGTGCGCGTGGAAGTTAGCGAGGGCAAGCGGGACGAGCTGGACTTCGCCCTCTGGAAGAAGGTCCCCGCCGACGAGCCGGGCTTCGACAGCCCCTGGGGCTGGGGGCGGCCCGGATGGCACATCGAGTGCAGCGCCATGAGCCAGAAGCACTGCGGCACGACGCTGGACATCCACGGCGGCGGCCTGGATCTCAAATTTCCCCACCACGAGAACGAGCG
Source organism: uncultured bacterium (assembly GCA_964399495.1). Taxonomy (GTDB): domain Bacteria; phylum Krumholzibacteriota; class Krumholzibacteriia; order JACNKJ01; family JACNKJ01; genus CAYNQX01. The sequence continues at coordinate 1,475 of CAYNQX010000013.1, read as the reverse complement.
GGCCCAGTCGGAGGCGGCCTACGGCCAGACCTACGCCAACTTCTGGCTGCACAACGGCCTGGTGACGGTGGGCGGCGAGAAGATGTCCAAGTCCACCGGCAACTACACCTCGGTGGCCGACCTGCTCGACCGCTACGACGCCGAGGTGCTGCGCTTCTACCTGCTGTCCACCCACTTCCGCAGCCGGGCCGAGTTCGAGGAGCAGCACCTGGAGCGGGCCGCGGCCGGCCTGGAGCGGATCCGCGAGTTCAGCCTGGGGCTGCACGAGCGCCTGGCGAAGGCGCCGGAGCACCTGGAAGTCCGTGCCCCGGTTGGAGATAGCCTCGAGAAGGCCGCGGCTCAGGCCCTGGAGCGCTGGGCCGAGGCCATGGACGACGACTTCAACAGCGGCGGCGCCATCGGCCATATCTTCGAGTTGGTGAAGGAGTTCAACAAGGCGTCGGATAGCGACGACGAGGGTCTGAGCGCCGACCGCGCCGCCCTGTCCGCGGCCCGTGACGCCCTGGACACCATGGCCGGCGTGCTGGGCCTGTTCGGCGCGGGCTTGCCCGCCGAACGGACGCTGAGCGCGCCGCCCGAGGTGGAGACGATGCTGGGGCAGCGCGATCAGGCCCGGGCCGAGAAGAACTGGGCCGAGGCGGATCGCCTGCGCGACGCCATCACAGAGGCCGGATTCCAGATTCTGGACGGCCCCGAGGGCTCGCGCCTCAAGCCGCTCTAGGCCGCCTACTCGCCGCGGTGGAGATCGGTCAAGGGAACTTTGGGGGTTCCTTCGATAAAACTCCCAAATGCGCTTGACAATTCACAGTTACGCGCATATCATGCCGCTTCGGCTTCTTCTTTGCCGAGTCATAGGGTGTCGGAGTATCTGCCTTAAATCGACCAACTTAGGCTGGTTGTTCATCCGGGGTTTCAAAGCTGGGTGAGGGCGGAGACTGCGGCATCTTGTGCGCATTGAAGCGGCCGCTGGTGTTGGTGCTGGTGTAGCTCAATTGGTAGAGCACCTCACTTGTAATGAGGATGTTGGGGGTTCAAGTCCTCTCACCAGCTCCTCGATTGGTTTCGGAGGGGTTCCCGAGTGGTCAAAGGGAACAGACTGTAAATCTGTCGGCAAAGCCTTCGGAGGTTCAAATCCTCCCCCCTCCACCGACAAGCTCCGGTTCGCCGGAGCGTTGTTTTGCGGGAATAGCTCAGCTGGCTAGAGCATCAGCCTTCCAAGCTGAGGGTCGCGGGTTCGAATCCCGTTTCCCGCTCCGAAGAGCAGCAAGGCCCAGATAGCTCAGTCGGTAGAGCACATCCTTGGTAAGGATGAGGTCGTCGGTTCAAGTCCGATTCTGGGCTCCTTACAGGGAGTGGGTGGCGCGTCCAGTAGGGAGCCGAGCGTCATTCGTCAGTCAAGATCCGTATGGAGGTTGATTCGCCATGGCGAAGGAAAAGTTCGATCGAACTAAGCCGCATGTGAACGTGGGAACGAT
>CAYNQX010000012.1:0-90703 GCA_964399495.1 uncultured bacterium | reverse complement strand
CGCCGCCCGGGAGCAGGTGCGCAAGCAGGTGGAGGCGGGGCGCGAGGTGGCCGTCGTGGTGAGCGCCATGGGCCGCAAGGGCGAGCCCTACGCCACCGACACGCTGATCGGCCTTCTGGCCGGCGCCGGCGAGCCGGTGTCGCCCCGCGAGCTCGACCTGGCCATGAGCGCGGGCGAGCTGCTCTCGGCCGCCTACTTCGCGCACTTCCTCACCCTGAGCGGCACCCCCGCCGAGGCCTTCACCGGCCCGCAGGCCGGCTTCCTCACCGACGATCGCGCCGGACACGCGGGGCTGCTCGCGGTTCGGCCCGAGCGCATCGACGCCTGCCTCATGGAGGGCAAGGTGGCCGTGGTGGCGGGTTTCCAGGGCGCCGACGAGGCGGGCGAGATCCGCACCCTCGGCCGCGGCGGCAGCGACACCAGCGCCGTGGCCCTCGGCGCGGCGCTCGGCGCGGCCGAGGTTCAGATCTTCACCGACGTGAACGGCATCGCCGAGGCGGATCCCCGCCGCGTGCCGGCCGCTCGCTTCCTGCCGGAGCTGCCCGCGGCCGCGGTGCTGGCCATGGCCGAGGAGGGCAGCAAGGTGCTCCACCCCCGCGCCGTCCACGCCGCCGAGCCGAGCCGCACGCCGATCCGCGTGTTGAACACCTTCACCGACGATCCCGGGACCTTGGTCCATCACAGGCCGGACCCGGGTCCGGCGCGGCCCGTGGCGCTCGCCCACCGCGAGAACCAGGTGCTGGTGACACTATCGGGCGGGCGCCCCTGGGAGATCGTGCCGGAACTCCTGCACATAGGGAAAGACCGCTACCTGTTGCTGAAGGACATCTATCTGGAGGAACGGCTGACCAGGCTCGCCGAGGATTGCGATCGACTGGAGCGGGAGGACGGCTGGGCGACGGCCTCCGTCATCCTGGGCGGGGAGAACCCGCAGGCCTTCACGGCGCCCGCGCTTCTGGCGGAGGTCGAGCCCCTACCGGTGCCGGAAGGGATCCAGCGCTGGCTGGTGCGCGAAGAGAATCTGAACGCCCTTCTGGGCGAGCTTCACGAGACGCTGTCGGCCCGCTAGGAACCTACTCGAAAGAGGACTCCGGCCGATCCACCGGCTCCGCCTCCACCACCTCGGGTTCCGCGTCCATCTCCGCCTGTTCATGGCGGTGATGCTTTTCCACGCCCTCGGCGATGCGGAACAGCACCATCACCAGCTCCACGGCCACGCGGGCCAGCAGGCTGTACAGCAGGAAGAGCGCCGGCGAGACGATGAGGGAGATGAGCCCCGACATGACGCCGCGATCGAAACCCGCGCCGATGAAGCGGATCGCTCCGAACAGGGCGATGAGCAGTCCGAGGGTGTAGAGAAGCTTGAGCACCTTCGGCGTGACGAAGCGGCTGAAGCTGAAGTCGTAGAGGGTTCCGAGGAAGCCTTTGTCCTGATCCATCATCACTCCCGGGTGCTTTGGCCGGCTCCTCAGAGCCCCAGCCAGGTTTCGGTGACCGCGCGCGCGCGTCCCCTGTTCTCCGCTGCCGTGTAGACGGCGAACACCGTGTGGCTCGAATCCTTCTCCGCCAGCGCGCGGGCGAGGGTGGAGAGCTCGTAGAGGTCGCTGCGTTCGCCGTTCTTCCGCATGACCGTGAGCTCGATCTTCTTGAGCCGCGGCTCGCTGAAGGCGAGGACATCCAAGGGCATGTCCACCAGCAGCTCGCCCGGGCCGAAGCCGCAGCCCTCGGTGAGCCTGCTCTCCACCTCCTGGCGGCTCGAGTCGCCGATCGCCTTCACCAGCATCTCGCGCATGCCGTCCTCGCCGCGGCTGGAGATGCTGTAGGCGGTCTTGAAGAGATCGCGGTACTGGATCTTCTCGATGAGGCCCGCGCTCACGCCGCCGCCGGCGCGGATGCGCGCGAGGAGGTCGCCGTCGGTCATCTCGTACCAGCCGTCGATGCTGTTGACCGTGAGTTCCATCGACCGGAGCAACATGGTCTCGGCGATGCGCCCCGAGCGGTGGGCGTAGACGGCCGAGTACATGTGGTCCCGCGCCACGAGCATCTCCTCGATGGCGTCCAGCCCCTTCTCGAGCAGGTAGAGCCCGCCGAGGGCCTTGTCCGCCTTGAGGGTGTGCAGAATACGGTAGAGGTCGATCTGGCCGTGGGAGATGCCGGTGAAGTAGCTGTCGCGCAGCAGGTAGTCGAGCTGGTCGGCGTCGATGGGCCCGTGGATGATGTGCTGCAGGATCGGGTCGGGGTGGTCGCCTGTGACCAGGTCGCCCACCTCTTCCGGGTCGAGGCCGTAGCGGCGCAGCACCTCCGGAATCCAGCCCGCCCGCGCGAAGCTGAAGCGCGCCTTGCCCGTGATCAGGTTGCGCGTCAGCTCCATGTGGTCTTCGGGCAGCAGGGACTCCAGCGCGTGGCTGAAGGGCGTGTGCCCCACGTCGTGGAGCATGCCGGCCGCCTGCACCAGCCACTTCTGCTCGGGCAGCAGCTCGAGGAGCTGCGCCATCTCGCCCGCCACGTGGCTCACCCCGATCACGTGGCAGGTGCGGTTGTGCACGCCTCCCGGATAGCTGAGGAAGCTGAGTCCGAGCTGACGCACCCACTGCAGTCGCTGGAGTTCGGGCAGCTCGAGCAGGGCGCTCTGGAGCTCGTTGAGCTCGATGAAGCCGTGGATCGGATCGTTGATGTACATGCGCCCTGCTCTCTCCCGACTCAGACGTCGAAGTAGAGGGAGATCTCGTAGGGGTGCGGCCGGTTGCGCACCTCGTTGTACTCCTTCTCGATCTTGCTCTCAATCCAGTGCTCGATCAAGTCCTCGCTGAAAACATCGCCCGCCAGGAGGAACTCGTGATCCCTCTGAAGGGCCACCATGGCCTCGCGCAGGCTGGTGGGCAGGCTGCCGATGCGGGCCCTCTCCTCGTCGGGCAGGGCGAAGACGTTCACGTCGTAGGGCCCGAAACCCATGGCCTCGGGATCGAGCTCCCGGCGGATGCCGTCGAGGCCCGCCATGAGCTGCGCGGCCATGGCCAGGTAGATGTTGCAGGTGGCGTCCGGCGGACGGAACTCGATCCTTTTCGTGGCCGCCGTGTCGGCGTAGGCGGGAATCCGCACCGCCGCGCTGCGGTTGGCCAGCCCGTAGATGGTCTTCACCGGCGCCTCGAAGCCCGGCACCAGGCGCTTGTAGCTGTTCGTGCTGGGATTCGTGAAGGCCAGCAGGGCCGGCGCGTGGGCCAGCAGGCCGCCGATGTAGTTCAGGGCCAGCTTGCTCAAACCCGCGTAGCCCTTGGGATCCCAGAACAGGTTCTTGCGCCCGCGCATGAGCCGCTGATGAAAGTGCATGCCGCTGCCCGCCTCGTTGTAGAGGGGCTTGGGCATGAAGGTGACGGTCTTGTCGTGGCCGGTGGCCACCATCTTGATGATGTACTTGATCCGCATGGCCGCGTCGGCGGCCTCGCGCAGGGGCAGCTCCATGATCTCGATCTCGCTCTGGCCCGGGCCACCCACCTCGTGATGATGGTAGCGCACGGGCACGCCGGCCGCCTCGACCTCCGAGACCATCTTGGCGCGCAGGTTGTAGAGCTGATCCATGGGCGGAATCGCGTGGTAGCCGCCCTGGCGCGGGATCTTGTGCCCCAGGTTGCTGTCGGGGCTGTCGGCGCTGTTCCAGTCGGCCTCGTCGCTGTCGATGCGGTAGGAGGCCTGGTTGATGTCGTTCAGGTAGGTGACCGCGTCGAAGATGTAGTACTCGAACTCCGGCGCCCAGAGGCTCGCGCCGGCGATCTTCTCGTCCTTCATGAAACCCTCGGCCCGGGCCAGGATCGCGCGGGGATCCTTGGCGAAACCGGAGCGGTCGCCGGGCTCCGACGGCTGGGCGATCATGGAGAGCGTGGGGCTCTCCCAGAAGGGATCCAGGTTCGCGCTGGACGGGTCGGGCAGCAGCACCATGTCCCCCGCCTCGAGCTTCTTGAAGCCCGGCACGCTGGAACCGTCGAAGGCGATGCCGCGCTCGAAGAAGTCCCTGTTCACCTGGCTCACGGGCACCGTGATGTGGTGCCAACCGCCGAACAGATTCACGAACTTGAGGTCAACGGCCTCTATGTTCTCGCGCTTGATGCGCGCCAGGATCTTCTCCATGGGTGTCGTCGCCATTATCGCTCCTTGCCATCCGTGTCCGAGCCGAGGGGTACGGCAGTCTGGACATAGTGCGCAAGGGGACAGGGCGATTCAACCCGCGAAGGCCCATTTCGACGGACCGCCGCCGGCCTCATTTCATCCTGCCGGGCCCCGAAAAGCACCCGAAGCTGTCGTTGCCGCCGGCAGTCGCGACGTCTATATTGGCGAGGTGCTTTCCGTGGAAGGAGTGAACGCACGATGAAGACCGTACCCGATCTCGAAAAACATGTCCTCGAGCTGATCAGGCTGGCGACCTCCCGGCTGCCCGCCGACGTCACCGCGGCCCTCGACTTCGGCCGGGAGCGCGAGGAGCAGGGCTCGGCCGCGGCGGCCACCCTCGGCACCATCCTGGAGAACGTGGCCCTGGCGGCGGAGAAGTCGACGCCCATCTGCCAGGACACCGGCACGCCGATCTTCTTCGTGAAGCACCCCTGGGACTTTCCGGTCGCGCCCATCAAGGCGGCCGTCGCCGACGCGGTGCGGCGGGCCACGGAACTGAACTACCTGCGGCCCAATGCCGTGGACAGCGTCACCGGGGCCAACAGCGGCGACAACACCGGCGACCATTTCCCCGCCTTCTACTTCGAGCAGTGGGAGAAGGAGGACGAGCTGCGCGTCGACCTCATGCTCAAGGGCGGCGGCAGCGAGAACCAGAGCGCCCAGTACAGCCTGCCCCACGTGGGGCTCGGCGCCGGCCGCGATCTCGACGGCGTGCGCAAGGTGATCCTGGACGCCGTGGTGAACGCCCAGGGCCAGGGCTGCGGGCCCGGCATCCTCGGCGTGTGCATCGGCGGCGATCGCGCCAGCGGTTTCTCGCTGGGCAAGAAGCAGCTCCTGCGTCCCCTGGAGGACGAGAGCCCCGACCCCGTGCTCGCGGAACTCGAAGAGGAGATGACCGTTCGGGCCAACGAGCTCGGCGTCGGCCCCATGGGCTTCGGCGGGGAGACCAGCATCCTCGGCGTCAAGATAACCAAGGCCCATCGGGTGCCGGCCAGCTTCTACGTTTCCGTGAACTACATGTGCTGGGCCGCGAGGCAGCACGGCATGACCTACGCAGGCGGGGAGGTTCGCCATGATTGACCTGACAATCCCCATCGAGGAAGACCAGATCCGCGAGCTCAAGGTGGGCGACGTGGTCTCCCTGAACGGCACCGTGATCACGGCCCGCGACGCCGCCCACAAGTACATGGTGGAGAAGTGGCTCGACAACGAGTCCGAGGGCGAGGACGCCGAGATCGAGGACATCCTGTCGCCGCTCATGGACGGCGGGGTCATCTACCACTGCGGACCGGTCGTGCGCCAGGACGAGGACGGCAAGTGGCACTTCGTGGCCGCCGGCCCCACCACCTCGGCCCGCGAGGAGCCCTACGAGCACCGCGTGATCGAGTCGCTGGGCATCAAGGCGGTCATCGGCAAGGGCGGCATGGGCGCCAAGACCCTGGCGGCCTGCGAGGAGCACGGAGCCGTGTATCTCCACGCCGTCGGCGGCGCGGCCACGCTGATCGCGCAGCGGGTCGAGGAGGTCGAGGACGTCTACAAGACCGAGTTCGGCCTGCCGGAGGCCTTCTGGCGGATCCGCGTGAAGGATTTCCAGTGCGTGGTCACCATGGACAGCCATGGCCAGAGCCTGCACGACAAGGTGCTCGAGGAGAGCCGCGGCCGCTACAACGAGATGTTCGACCTCTAGGATAGGGAATGATCTACGAAAACATCCTCAAGGCCATCGGCGGCACTCCCGTGGTGAAGCTGCAGCGCGTCGGCGCCGAGCTGCCCGTGGAGTTCTACGGCAAGTGCGAGTTCCTCAACCCGGGCGGCTCGCTCAAGGACCGCGTGGCCCTGCGCATGGTCGAGAAACTCGAGACCGAGGGCAAGCTGGACGAGGGCTCGACGATCGTCGAACCCACCAGCGGCAACACGGGCATCGGCCTGGCCATGACCGCCGCGGTGAAGGGCTACCGGATGGTGGTGACCATCGCCCAGAAGATCAGCGAGGAGAAGGAGATCATCCTCGAGTCCCTCGGCGCCGAGGTGCACCGCGCCGGCGACGACAGTGCCCCCCACACCGACCCCACGAGCCAGTACGGGAAGGCGGTCTCGCTCTGCGAGCAGATCCCCGGAGCCGTGATGCCCGACCAGTACAGCAACCCCGAGAACAGTGCCGCGCACTACGCCGGCACGGCCGCCGAGATCTGGGAGGACTTCGGCGACAGCCTCGACGCCGTCGTGCTGGGTGTGGGCACCGGGGGCAGCGTGATGGGCATCAGCCGCTACCTGCGGGAGCGGAACCCGGACATCCTCGTGGTGGGCGTGGAGCCCGTGGGCTCCATGCTCGGCGGCGGCACCGACGTGAAGCCCTTCCACGTGGAGGGGATCGGCTACGACTGGGTGCCGGACATCTTCGACGCCAAGACGGTCGACCGCTTCCTCGCGATCCACGATCGCGACAGCTTCCGCATGGCGCGGCGCCTGATCCGCGAGGAGGGCCTGCTCGTGGGCGGCAGCGCGGGCTCCGTGGCCGCGGCCATGATGGAGGTGGCGAGGGAGCTGCCCGCCGGCGCCAAGGTGCTGGGGCTCTTCGCCGACGGCATCCGGAACTACCTGACCAAGTTCCCCCACGATTCGTGGTTGGCGCGGCGGGATCTGCTCTAGGTCCTGGCCATCGTCTCGCCGATGATCCCGATCGCCTCTTCCACCTGGTCGACGCTCACGCCCATGTGCGTGATCATCCGCAGGCGCCGCCCGTGCTCCCAGAGAAAGAGCAGGCCCCGCTCGGCGCAGGCGCTCACGAGGTCGTCGGGCTCCAGGTCTTCCCGCAGCAGATCCACGTAGACGATGTTGCTGCGCACCCGCTCCGGCTCGGTGCCCAGGCCTTCGATCCCCGCGATCCCCTCGGCCAGCCGCCGCGCGTTCACGTGGTCTTCGGCCAGCCGTTCCGCGTTGTGGTCGAGCGCGTGCAGCCCCGCGCCGGCGAGGAATCCCGCCTGGCGCATGCCGCCGCCGAGCTGCTTGCGCATGCGGTGACATCGCTTGATGAACTCCTTCGAGCCGCAGACCAGGGAGCCCACGGGCGCGCCGAGGCCCTTGGAGAGGCAGAAGGAGATCGAGTCGGCGCGCGCGGCGATGTCGGCCACGTCGACGCCCAGGGCCACCGCCGCGTTGAACACGCGCGCGCCGTCCAGGTGGATCAGCAGGCCGTGGCGGTCGGCGATGGCGCGCACGGCGTCGAGGTAGTCGAGTTCGAGCGGAGAACCCCAGCAGCGATTGTGGGTGCTCTCCAGGCAGATCAGGCGCGTGGGCGGGCAGTGCTCGTCGTTGAAGCGAATCGCGCCTTCGATGCGATCCAGCTCCATGGTGCCGTCGGGTAGGTTGGTCACGATCTGCGGGTGCATGCCCGCCACCGCCGAGCCGCTGCCCGCCTCGTAGACGAAGATGTGGGACTGGTCGCCGAGAATGTACTCGTCGCCCCGGTTGCCGTGGGCCATCAGGCTCACGAGGTTGGCCATGGAGCCGCTGGGCACGAACAGGCCGGCTTCCTTGCCCATGCTGGCGGCGGCCACCTCCTGGATCCGGTTCACCGTGGGGTCCTCCCCCCAGACGTCGTCGCCCAGCTCGGCGCGCATCATCGCCTCGCGCATGGGTGCGTCGGGCAGGGTGAAGGTGTCGCTGCGCAGCTCGATCGGACTCATGAGAACCTCCTGGTGGCCTGCACCGCAATCTACTCCCACCGCCGATGAATGGAAAGACCCTGGCGACGAGGATCGAGCTTCGTTAAGCTCGGCCCCGACATACCCGCCACCCAGGAGGCCCCATGTTCCCCCAGTTCGCCCACGCTCTCGCCCTCGCCGCCACACTCTGGAGCGCGGGCGACGGACCGCCCGCCGGACTCGAAGCGGATCGGGAGATCCCCGCCACCGACAAACAGGCGGCGGTGGCGGAGCACGCCATGGTGGCGAGCGCCCATCCCCTCGCGAGCGAGGCGGGCGCCGAGATCATGGCGGCCGGCGGCAACTTCGCCGACGCGGCCCTGGCCGTGCAGGCCGTGCTGTCCGTGGTGGAACCCGAGAGCAGCGGGCCCGGCGGCGGCTGCTTCCTGCTGTTCCACGACGCGGCCACCGACAGCCTCTACGCCATCGACGGCCGCGAGGAGCTGCCCATGTGGAGCTGGCCGGAGATGTTCCTCGACGGCGACGGCAACCCGCTCCCCCACGTGATGACCGGCGGCCGCCCCGTCGGCGTGCCGGGCACCGTGGCGGCGATGAGCCTGCTGCACCGGGACTTCGGCAGGCTGCCCCTGCCCCGGGTGCTCGCCTCCGCCATCGCCCTGGCCGAGGACGGCTTCCCCGTGCCCCCGGACCTGGCCCGCGCGATCGTCAGCCATGGCCCGCGCCTCGAGCGCTTCGAGGCGAGCCGGAAGCTATTCTTCCACGAGGACGGCCGGCCCTACGCCGAGGGCGAGACCTTCCGCAATCCCGAGCTGGCCGCGACCCTGCGCCTCTGGGCCGCCGACCCCAGCGGCCGCTTCTTCTACCGCGGCGAGCTGGCCGAGGTGATGGCCGAAACCGTCGGCAACAACAGCTTCCGCAAGGGCCGGCTCCGCGCGGCCGACCTGGCCAACTACGAGGCCGTGTACCGCGCGCCGATTCAGGGCAGCTACCGTGGCCGAAAGCTGGCGATGTTCCCGCCGCCCACATCGGGCGGCATCACGCTGCTCGAGATCCTGGGCCTCATGGAGACCCGCGAGCCCCTGACCGGCGGCCTCGACGACGACGCCACGCTGCTGGCCCACCTCGACCGCCTCGCCCGCGCCTCGCGCATCGCCTTCGCCGACCGCGACCGCTGGCTGGGCGACCTCGACTGGCGGCCGGAGACGCCCATGCTCCGGCTCGCCGATCCCGAATACATCGCCGCGCGCGCGGAGGCCGCCTTCGATCCCGGCAGCGACCTCGCCATGGCGGCCGACCCCGGCGATCCCGAGAAGCACACGAGCCACTTCTCGATCGTCGACGCGGACGGCGGCATGCTCGCCTGCACCACCACCATCGAGACCACCTTCGGCTCCGCCCAGGTGCTGCCCGGCTACGGCTTCCCCCTGAACAACGAACTCACGGACTTCAACTGGAAGCCGAGCGACCCGCCGATGCCCAACGACGTCGAGGGCGGCCGCAGGCCCCGCGCCGGCGCCCTCAAGAATGCTGAGCGCCAGGGCGGCAAGCGGCCGCGCAGCAGCATGTGTCCGGTGATCGTCTACGGCGAGAACGGCAGGCCCGAGCTGGCCATCGGCTCGCCCGGCGGCTCCAGGATCATCGGCACCGTGGCCTCCGCGCTGCTCTGCATGTTCGATTTCGACATGGGCCTGCAGGAGGCCCTGGACTTCCCCCGCCTCCATTGCCGGAACCGGCCCGTGGAGATCGAGACCTTCGGCTGGAATCGCGAGGCGGTGGCAGACGCCATGAAGAAGCGGGGCTGGGCGATAGCGCCCCTGTATCGCTATCCGCTGCTGCAGGGCGACGTGAACGCCGTGCGCGTGCTGCCCGACGGGCGGCGCGAGGGCGCGAGCGATCCGCGGAGGGATGGCGGTCCGGCGGGCTACTGAGCCGAACGCCTCACTCCGTGCCCAGCGGCACGAAGTCGAAGGCCTCCACGTCCACCAGTCCGCGGTCGGTGAGCTTGAGCTTGGGAATCACCGGCAGGGCCATGAAGCTCAGGGTCATGAAGGGCTCGGGCAGCGAGCAGCCCAGCTCCTCGGCCGCCGACGACAGCTCCGCCAGCTTCGCGGCGGTCTCCTCGATGGGCGCGCCGCTCATGAGCCCCGCCACCGGCAGCGGCAGAGCCGCCAGCACGCCGTCTTCGCTCACCGCCACCTTGCCGCCACCCAGCTCCTCCAGCGCCCGCATGGCGAGCTCCATCGCCGCGTCGCTCGCGCCCACCACGATCAGGTTGTGGGAGTCGTGAGCCACGGTGGTCGCCAGCGCGCCGCGCGTGAGGCCGAAACCCCGCACGAAACCCAGACCCACCCGGCCGCTGCCGTGATGGCGCTCCACCACGGCGAGCTTGAGCAGGTCGGCGTCCGGGTCGGCCTCGAGCAGGCCGTTCTCGCGGCGGGGCTCGACGATCTCCTCCGGCGTGAAGAGCTGGTCGGGCAGTGCGCGGATGGCGCGCACCCGCGCGGCGCCGTCGTCGGCGATCGCTATGGGATTCTCGGGCAGGGCGCCCAGGTTGACGCTGGCACCGGGGTCGGGAACGGCGGCCGTGGGCTCGTCCACGAGAGCGCCGCTCTCGGCCACCGCCTCGCCGCTCCGGTAGACCGCGCTCACCCGGAACAACTCCAGGTCCTCGAGCACCACGAGGTCGGCCCGGTAGCCGGGCGCCAGGGCGCCGCGATCGGTGAGGCCGAAGTGGGTCGCGGGATTCAGGGTGGCCATGCGCAGGGCGAGCACGGGGTCGAGACCCTCGGCCACGGCGCGGCGGAGCAGGTGGTCGACATGGCCCTCGTTCAGGAGGTCCGCGGGCGTGCGGTCGTCGCTGCAGAGAAGCCAGCGGCCCGCGTTCGCGGGCGTGACGCCGCGCAGCAGCTCTGCGAGATTGCGGGCCGAGGAGCCCTCGCGCACCATCACGGCCATGCCCAGGTCGATCTTGGCCAATGCCTCCTCGACGGTGGTGCACTCGTGGTCGCTCGTGATGCCCGCGGCGGCGTAGGCGTCCAGATCGCGGCCGGCGAGGCCGGGTGCGTGGCCATCGATGCGGCGGTCGCCGGCGGCGGCCAGTTTGGCCATGACCCCGGGATCGCGGAACACGACCCCGGGGAAGTTCATCATCTCGGCCAGGCCGAGCACCCGCGGGTGGGCCATGAGCTCGGCGACGTCGGCCGCGCCCAGCTCGGCGCCGGAGCTCTCCAGGTGCGTGGCCGGCACGCAGCTCGGGGCCATGCAGAACACCGACAGGGGCAGGGCGTCGGTGGCCTCCAGCATCCAGCGCACGCCGGCCGCGCCCATGACGTTGGCGATCTCGTGGGGGTCGCACACCACCGCCCCGGTGCCGCGGGGCACCACCGCCCGCGCGAACTGCAGGGGCGTGGACATCGAGCTCTCGATGTGGATATGGGCGTCGATGAAGGCCGGCGCAATGAAGGCGCCGCCCAGGTCCACCCGGCGTTCGCCCTCGTAACCGTCGCCGAAGGCCGCCACCCGGCCGTCCGCGATGGCGAGGTCCCCGGCCTGGATTCGGCCCGAGAGCACGTTCACCAGACGAGCGTTTTCCAGCACCAGATCCGCGGGCAGGTCTCCCCGCGCCACGGCGATGCGCCTTTCGAGCTCCCGCACGGCTTTCTCCCTTCCATTCGGAGATGCGGATGGCTAGATTGAGTTCTCGCGCATCCCCCTACCCACGGTCATAGCACAGGTTCGAAAGCGGGTGAACCCATGCATTCATCGGATCAGCAGCTCGAGTTCGAAGCCGGGATCCCGGCCATCGTCGGCGCCACGCACCCGGTGCCGCTCCTCGACGGACGCACGGTCGACGGCATCTACTTCGACAATGCCGCCAGCACCAAGCCCTTCGCGGAGGTCAGCGACTTCCTGAAGTCGATCGAGCCGTTCTACTCGAACATCCATCGCGGCACGGGCTTCGACTCCATCTACTGCACCTACCTCTACGAGGAGGCGCGGCGGATCATCCTGGAGTTCGTGGGCGGCGACCCGGATCGGCAGATCGTGATTCCGGTGCGCAACACCACCGAGGGTCTCAACCTGCTCGCGATGAGCATGGAGTTCGATCGAGACAAGGACGTGGTGATAACCAGCATGATGGAGCACCACAGCAACGACCTGCCCTGGCGCGGGCACGCGAAGGTGGAATACATCCCCGCCGATACCGGCGGCGTGCTGGACCTGGAGTTCCTCGAGGAGCGCCTGAAGTTTCACGACGGCGCCGTGAAGCTGGTGTCGGTGACCGGCGCCAGTAACGTGGTGGGCACCGTCACTCCGATCCACGATATCGCGCGGATGGCGCACGCGCACGGCGCGCGCATCTGCGTGGACGCCGCCCAGCTGCTCCCCCACCGCCCGGTGAACATGGGCGCGGAGGGCGACCCCGGCCGCCTCGACTACCTGGTCTTCTCGGCCCACAAGCTGAACTCGCCCTACGGCGAGGGCGCCGTGATCGGCGACTTCAGCCACTTCCAGGAGGCCGCGCCCTACCTGCAGGGCGGCGGCACCGTTTACTCCGTGGGCCTCGACCACGTGATCTGGGCCGACCCACCGGACAAGCAGGAGGCGGGCACCCCCAACATCTTCGGCATGCTGGCCATGGCCAAGGCCCTCCAGGTCATGGAGAACTTCGGCATGGACAATCTCGTGCAGCACGAGAAGAACCTCACGAAGGTGCTGCTCGAAGGGATCGCCGAGATCCCGCGCATCGGCGTGTTCGGCAAGACCGACCCCGACAACCTCGACGATCGCCTCGGCGTCGTGAGCTTCACCATGGCCGGCATGCACCACGCGCTCGTGGCTGCGATATTGAGCTATGAAGGCGGCATCTGCGTGCGCAACGGCTGCTTCTGCGCTCACCCGCTCATCAAGCATCTGCTCAACGTGAGCAAGGAGCAGGAGGCCGCGTTCGAGGCGGCCATCCGCGAGGGCGACCGCACCGATGTTCCCGGCGCCGTGCGCGCGAGCATCGGACTCCACAACCGGAAGTCCGAGGTGGACCACCTGCTCGCCATGCTGAAGATGATCGCCGAGGAAAAGTGGCGCGGGAACTACGTGCAGGACCTGGTTACCGGCGAGTTCCTGCCCAAGGGGTATCGCTTCGACTTCGGTCATTTGCCGGGATTCTGATCGGCCAAACCCTAGTTTCATCTATATGATACTGCACCCCCGCTCCTATTCGGAAGCGGGGTTTATTGATGTTTCTTATTTCTGTCACCCTGAAGCTCAATGTAGTCACCGGGTTGCATATCATTGCAACCGCAACATTCTGTTATAAGTACTGCGCCTGAATCTCAATGTTACAACAAGCTCTTTTCCTTTGATTTATTACCTCCGGGCTTGCTAGGATTATACTCCTGGGATCCCAAGCACCTGGCGTTTGCGTTGGCCCGCCCATGACTGACCGGACGCGGACATGGCTTATTGGGAGGGTCGCATGTTCAGGAATCGACGTGCGTTAACGGCGCTAACCATCTCTCTCGCAGCCTTCGCCACTACCGATATTCGCTCAATGGGCCGGCCTGGAAATGCGGTCGCGGCGGAGGTTGAGCTCCGAGTGCTGCCCGAGAGCAGCGCCCCCATCAACTGCAGCCAGCAGGCAACACTCGCCTTCCGTTACACACCCGGTGACTCGACCCCATCGTTGCGCGGCTTCGAGATCGTCGTCGACTGCTCCCACCCCCTCACCTTCTCGTCCGACGACATACACGACAGCGGCCTCCTGGCCCCTCTCGGTGAGTACTACTTCGATATCGTGGACATCGGCGACGGCACGATAAGCGTGTCGGCTGCCCTGCTCGGCGCGACTTCCGGCCTGAATAGTTCCGGCGATCTCTTCAGCGTGGACTTCCACGGCAACCATGACGGCCTCGGTGAAGCACAGATCATCCACTACAAGCTGAGGGACCTGGACAACGGAGATATCTTCGCCGATCTCTTCGCCGCCACGGTGCCGGTGGACTGCCTGCCGCCCGAGGTTCCAGGCCTGCAGCCCGAACCCCCCTTCACGCAGGGCACCACGAACACCCTGGACTGGTCGGACGAATCGAGTTCCGGCGCGACGGAATACCTCGTCCAGGGCGCCGAGGACGCGGCCTTCGGGGTCGGCCTCTTCGACAGCGGCTGGGTCACCGGGCTCGCCCACGAGTTCGCCGGTCTCGCGGACGGGCAGATCCATCACTATCGGGTGCGCAGCCGCGATGCTCTGTCGAACCTATCCGACTGGTCGACGTCGGAGTCGTCGACCCAGGACGACACGTCGCCCGTCAGCGCCGCCGAACCCCAACCACCCTACAGAAACGTCACCCCCTTCGACGTGCCCTTCACGGCCTCTGATGCCACGAGCGGCGTGGCCGTCGTCGAGCTCTGGGTCGACGTGGACGGCGGCGGGTACACGCTCCAGGCGAGCTCCGCCTCGAGCCCGATCAGCTTCACGCCCGCGGGGGACGGGCTGCACTCCTTCCATACGGTGGGCGTGGACGGTGCGGGCAATCACGAGGATCCTCCGGTGACGCCCGACACCTTCACCATCGTCGATCTCACGGCGCCCTCCGGGAGTTTCGAGATCGACAATGGGCTGCCCTACACCCCGGATCTCGTCGTCTCCCTCGACAGCGACATCGCCGACGCCAATTCCCCGCTCGCGATGCGGTTCAGCAACGACTTCTCCACCTGGAGCGGCTGGCTGCCCTATTCGATGACGCACGCCTGGAACCTCGCCCCCGGCGGTGATGGTGTGCGCACCGTGTACGCGGAGTTCCGGGACCAGGCCATGAACGTCCTGGCCCTGGAAGATCATATCGTCTATGACACCACCTTCCCGGAGGCGGTGAGCGACATCACCGCGATGCCGGGGCACGAGGAGGTGACGGTCACCTGGACCGACCCGCCCTCCGCCGACATCGCGTTCCTGGAGATCTACCGTGGCCTCTGGCACGACGGGGCCGGATCCTCCACCTACCCCGAGTACGACGACCTGGCCGGCAACACCATCCCGACCCGGCCCGCCGATCGACTCGCGGCCCAGGCCAGCCCGGAGTGGGTCCTGGCCGGCAACGCGGCGCCGGGCGACGAGAGCTTCGTCGATTCCTGGGCGCCGCGAGGCGTCTACCACTACGAGGTGTTCGCGGCCGACGGCGCCTACAACTTCTCGGGCACCGCGGCGGCGGGCGACCGGTCCACCAACTACTGGCTCGGCGATATCCGCGACTCCGGCGGCGGCGACGGCGACTTCGATGGACTCGTGAACGCGATGGACGTCACCGAACTCGGCGCCGCCTTCGGCACCTGGGACGGACACGCTCACTACTACGCCACCGTCGACGTCGGCCCCACGGACGACGACAGCCGCCTGGGCGTCCCCCTGACCGACGATGTGATCGACTTCGAGGATCTGATGATCTTCGCCATGAACTACGGGGTCGTGTCGCCCCTGGCCGCAACCCGGGGAGAGGAAGGACCACCGAGCTTCACGTGGCGCCGCATCGATGCGACGACCTGGAGCCTCGGCCTGTCAGCGCCCTGCGCCGACCTGATGGGCTTGCGCCTGCGCGCGGCGCTGCCCGAGGGCACCGACTTCTCCATATCACCGGGGGAGGCCCTGGAGCGGCAAGACCCCTACTTCCTCGGGCAGACTCGGGATGGAAATCTCGATGTCTGCTTCGCGCTTCTGGGCACGGGGCGCGCGCTGTGTGGTTTCGGTGAACTCCTCCGCGTTTCCCTGCCCACCACTTCCCCGCCGAGTATCCAGCTCGAAGCTCGATCGGCGGACAACACGACCCTCGCCTTTTCCCTGACGGCCGGATCCCAGCCGGATCTGCCCGGTTCGTACCGGCTTGGCCAGAATCACCCCAACCCCTTCAACCCTGAAACCCACATCAACTTCGACCTGCCTCATGCGCAGGGTGTGTTCGTCGAGGTCTTTGACGCCGGCGGGCGACGCGTCGCCGTGCTGGTGGACGAGGCCCTGGATGCAGGCTTCCACACCGTTTCCTGGGACGGCCGTGATGCGAACGGAGAGCCGGTCGCATCGGGCGTCTATTTCTACCGCGTCAAAGCGGGTCCTCTGACGGAGACCCGCAAGATGCTGCTGTTGAAGTGACGACGAAGGAATCGGCTTCGACGGTGATCCCCGTGAGAACCGAATTCGATGAGTGCGCTAGTTCTAGGGACACCAACCAAGAGGTGAAAGCAATGAAGAGACTGGTTCTCGCCCTCGCGGCCGCACTGCTCTGCAGTGCAGTCCCCGCGATGGCAGCGACGATCTACGTGACGGCGGACCACGGTGGCGACCTCCAGGCCGCCATGGCCGCGGCCGTTCCGGGAGACATCGTCCACATGGAAAACGGCACCTACGTGCTGAACAGCACGCTATACATCGGCACCGGCATCACGCTGCAGGGCGCGAGCGAGGCCGGAGCGGTGATCGACGTGAACACCGGCGCGAGCTGGGGTATTCACCCGAACGGCGACAACGTGGTCCTGGAGCAGTTCACGGCCAACGTGATCACGTCGACGGGCACGGATCAGGGCTACGTCATCCACGGCGGCACCCCGCCGACCGTGCTGACCGGGCTGACCATCCAGGACGTGACGGTGCAGGGCACCGGCTCGGGGACGGTCACCAAGCGCCGCGCCGGCGTGGATATCCACGGCGTCGACAGCGTCGCCCTTCTCAACGTGACGTCGATGGACGCGACCTGGGGCAACGGCATCCAGTTCACGGGCTGTCAGAACGTCACCGTGGACGGCTGCGCGACCCTGAACAACGCCTGGGGCAGCCTGGCCGTCTACGTGTCGGGCTACTTCCCTCCCGCGCGGATCTGTGACGCCGTCACGATCGACGGCGGCACCTGCTCCTTCGGGGAGAGTGTCGTGTTCACCGAGGATATCGCCGGCTACGCGAGCACGAACATCAGCGTGACCGGCTACGAGTACTACGTGCGCAACACCGACTTCCGGGCGGGCGCCGAGTACTTCACCTACTTCCTCGATACCTATGCCGACGCGGTCACCGCCGCGCTGGCCTTCGTGGGCTACGAGGACGCATCCTCCATCGAGGAGATCGCCACCGGCGAGTTCTTCACTGCGCCTGGAATGAGTATCCAGGCGGCGATCGACGCGGCTGCACCGGGCGACGTCGTCAACGTTGACGCCGGCACCTATCGCGAGCAGCTCTACATCGACAAGAGCCTCGATCTGGTCGGCGCCGGTTCCGGCGTCTGCACCGTCGAGGCCGAGGATCCCGGCGCTCGCACGATCTATCAGGTGACCCAGTGGAACGGCTCCGTGCGCAACGTGGACACCTGCGTAGGCGTGTTCGAGGCCGGCACCGTGAACATCACCGGCCTCACGGTCGACGGACGCGGCACCGGACCCGGCGACTTCTACGGAATCCACTTCTTCGACACGAGCGGCTCGGTGACTTACTGCGCCATCGACGGCGTCATCTATCCCGCCGGCAGCGGGGCACAACGGGTCGTCAACCTGGTCGGCGCCCATAGCGTGGGCCAGACCGTCAACCTGGACTTCAGCAACAATACGATGCCCGACTTCCAGAAGGGCGGCATCCTGCTGATGGGTCCCGGTTGCACCTTCACCGTAAATGACAACGTGGTGAACGACGTCTACACGGCGAGCATCGCCGGCAACGGCATCCAGCTCTCCTACGGCGCCAGCGGCAGCACGAGCGGCAACGTGGTGCAGGGCGTCGGCTACACCGGCAGCGGCTGGGTCGGCACCGGCATCCTGCTCTTCGAGAGCGGTGACATCACCATGGACGGAGACGAGGTCTTCGACAGCCAGAGCGGCGTGAACTACTCCGACTGGCGTTGGGTCTACTCGCACACCGTCCCGGTGAACCTGAGCCTCAACAATCTGAATCTCCACGACAACGAGTGGTCCCTGAGCACTCACCTGGCCGGTGACGGGAGCGATCTCAACATCGACATCGTGGGCTGCGACATCCTCAACAGCCTGGCCGACGGCGTCGACCTCTGGGGCGACGGCATCGATCCCTGGGGCGGCGGCTACTACACGGGCTGGGAGAACGGCGACCTGGTGGCGACGATCACCGACTGCCTGATCAGCGGCACTGCGGCCGGCTACGACGGCCTCTGGACCGCTGACCTCTCCGGCAACACCAACAACGCCACCGTCACGATCACCAACACCAGCTTCGTCGGCAACGGCAACTCGGCGATCAACAACGACTTTCCCACTGCGAGCATCGACGCGTCCGGTTGCTACTGGAACGATGTGGCCGGGCCCACCTACGGGGGACGTCTCGGCAACTCTCCCAGGCCGATGCATCCCGTCAACGCCCCCATCGGCGTCACTCTCCCCGAGGGTGGACACGAAGACATCATGGTCGAGCAGGGCGGCCGCGCCGGCGAGACCATCTTCGGCGCCATCGACTACACGCCCTGGCTGGGCGGCGGCACCGACACGAGCCCGGGCTTCGACGGCGACTTCGCCACGCTCTACGTAGACGACGACAGTCCCCAGACCGGCGCACTGGGCCGTGTCCAGGAGGCTGTGGATCTCGTCACGGCGAGCACGGTGAATATAGCCGCCGGCACCTACCCCGGTGGAGTCATCATCCCCACCGCGATGCCGATGAGCCTGATCGGCGCCGGCACCACGCAGACCTTCCTGACCGGCGGCATGCAGCTGGTGGACGGAGTGACGGACCTCACGCTCCAGCACTTCGCGCTCACCGGCACCGTCGTCGCCGGTTCCATCATCCGCGCCGGGCATCCGAACCATAACTTCACGATGGACCACGTCCTGATCGACGGCGAAGGCGCCACCTACGCGGGGCGGAACTCCTACGCCGGCGGTCGGATGACGGGTGACGTGACGGTCACGAACTGCGAGTTCGTGAACGTCAGCGGCTGGTCGCTCTTCGACAGCGCCTCCAGCGGCTGGGAGACGGTGATGGGCACCGTCATCTTCGCGAACAACCACATCCACGAGTGCGACGGCGCGGTGGCCTTCCGGGGCGACAACGCGGACCGGATCGACCTCGTGCAGTGCTACGGCAACGTCTGGGAGAACATCAACGACAACTTCAGCTCGCCCTCCGACGCCTGGGCCTGCATCGAGGTCCACGGGGTCGACGTGCTGGAGTTCCACGACAACACGATGACCAACGTCGGGCAGAACAGCTGGGGCGAGGGACAGGGCCTCCAGACCTGGCGC
Source organism: uncultured bacterium (assembly GCA_964399495.1). Lineage (GTDB taxonomy): Bacteria > Krumholzibacteriota > Krumholzibacteriia > JACNKJ01 > JACNKJ01 > CAYNQX01. The sequence goes on along the minus strand of CAYNQX010000012.1, from coordinate 71,636 downwards.
GTCGGGGCCATCGACATCTACGACAACGACTTCGTCGACTGCTGGCAGGGCATCTGGCTGCCGGGCCTGGGCACCGAGCCCGCGCCCACCGGCTCGATCCACGGCTGCAACTTCGACCCCATCACCGACCACGCGGTCTTCACGACCCACGGCGGCGGCGGGTTCACGAGCGGCATCCTGGACGCCCGCGGCAACTGGTGGGGCCACGCCTCCGGTCCTTACCACGCCACCCTCAACCCCGCGGGGTTGGGAAACAACGTCAGCGACGACGTACTCTTCGAGCCCTGGCTCGGTATGGCGACGCTCGGCATCACACCTCCGAGCTCCGGGCCCATAAACTGCTCGCAGAGCAGCACGCTCACCTTCACCTACACGCCCGACGCGATGTCTCCGCCCCTGCGCGGCTACACCATCCGTGTCACGGCCACCGGCGAGGTGAGCTTCACCGACGCAGACATCAGCATCAACACCGGCCTAGTGCCCGAATCGGAGTATACGGACATCGTGTACAACGGCCCGAACGACTACACGATCGACTACGCCATCCTGGGCACCACCGGCGGTATCGACTGGGTGGAGAGCTTCTTCGACGTCACCTTCCACGGCGACAACGCGGGAGCGCACGCTTCGGCCACGGTCTCGTTCGGCTCCTGCGAGCTGCGCGACCTGGACAACGCCCCCATCGGCGCCATCTGTGACGCCACCGCCTCGATCGAGGTGGACTGCCTCGCGCCGACCGTGCCCACCATGACCGCCGAGCCCGCCTACACGCAGGGGCTCAGCAACACGGTGGCATGGAGCGACGAGTCCGGCAGCGGAGCGGCGTTGTACTACGCGGAGGCGGCCACCGACGCCGGCTTCACGAGCCTCGTCGGGAACAGCGGCTGGATCGCCGGCCTGAGCCACGAGTTCACCGGGCTCACGGACGGTCAGATCTACTACTACCGTGTGAAGACGAAGGACGCCCTCGACAACGAGTCGGCCTTCTCGGCGGCCGTGTCCTCCACCCAGGACGACTCGCCGCCGGCCACGAGCGCCGACGCGCTGGCCACCTACCAGACCGTGGCCACTTTCGACGTGGCCTGGACGGGCGCCGACACCGATCCCGGTAGCGGCTCCTTCAGCGGCCTGGCCACCGTCGAACTGCTCTACAGCTTCGAGAGCGGAGCCTGGACGAGCTACGGCAGCTTCGCGGCGAGTCCGATCAGCTTCACGGCGACCGACGGCGACGGTGACTACGAGTTCTACACCGTCGGCACGGACAACGTGGGCAACGTGGAAGCCGCGGGCGGCGCCGACACCACGACGCAGCTCGACACGACGGCTCCCACGGGAACCTTCACCATCAACGGCGGCGCGGTGTACACCACCACGCCCGGCGTGACGCTGAACAACACCATCGCGGACGCCACTTCCGGCATCAACCAGATGCAGTTCAGCGACGACGACGTGACCTACTCCGGCTGGGTGGCCTACGCGGCGACCTACGGCTGGAGCCTGCCCGGCGCGGACGGCGTCAAGACCGTCTACGCCCAGTTCTCGGACATGGCGGGGAACGTCTATCAGACCAGTGACGACATCATCCTCGACACCGCGGCGCCCGGCGCCGTGAGCGACGTGGATGCGACGCCTGGTCATGAGGAAGTCGTGGTCACCTGGACGGACCCGGGCGACGGCGACCTCGCCGGCATCGAGATCTGGCGCGCGGTGTGGCACATCACCGGCGGCGGTAACGAGCAGGTTTCCGCCTACCCCGAGTACGACGACGACAACCCGGCCGAGCCCGTGCGTCCCGCGGACTACGCGGGCGCCGTGGCGAGCGCCGAGTGGATTCAGGTGGGTACGGCGGCCGCCGGTGCGGGCACCTTCACCGACGGCGTCGTGGATCGCGGCGTCTACTACTACGAGCTGTTCGCCATCGATATGGCCACGAACGCCGGCCCCGCGGCGGGCGCCAACGACCGGGCGACGAACTATCACCTGGGTGACGTTCAGATCCCCTACGGAGGCACCGTCGATGCCGGTGATATCACCGTGCTCGGCACGGCCTACGGCACCATCGACGGCGACGGCGACTACAACGACGAGTGCGACGTCGGCCCCACCGACACCGCCTCTGGCAGCGGCATCCCCGAGACCGACAACGTGATCGGGTTCGAGGATCTCATGATCTTCGCGCTCAACTACGGTGTCGTCACTCCGATGCCCATCATCGAGGGCAGCGAGATCGCCCACCTGACCTGGTTCGCCATGGACGACGGCCACTGGGCACTCGGACTCACAGAGCCCTGCGTCAACCTGAAGGCTGTCCGCCTCCGGGCCCGGATCCCGGTCAGCACCGAAGTCACGCTGACGGGCGGCGGTCTGCTCGAGCAGCAGAGCGGCCCCGTCTTCCTGCGTGAGATTTCCGGTGAGGGTCTGGACGTGAGTCTGGCCGTGCTGGGCGAGGGCGTGGTCATCACCGGTCAGGGCCTGCTGTTCAGCGTGACCCTGCCCGAGGGTGTCATGCCGACCGACATCGAGATCGTGGTGCGCGACACCGCGAACGCCGATCTCGACTTCGTGCTCGGCGCGACCGCGGTCGACGATCTGCCCACGGTCTACCATTTCGCGGGCAACTACCCGAATCCCTTCAACCCGAAGACCCGCATCGCCTTCGATCTGCCCGACACGCAGTTCGTCCGGCTCGTGGTCTTCTCCGCCGACGGACGCCGCGTCGTCACGCTGCTCAACGAGCAGGTGGCCGCGGGCCGTCATCACGTGAACTGGGATGGTCGTGACGATCACGGCACCCAGCTGGCTTCCGGTGTCTACTTCGCGCGCTTCGAGGCGGGTCCCCTCAAGGAGACCCACAAGATGCTGCTGCTGAAGTAGGTGAACCGACACGTACGGGAGGGGGGCCGAGAGGCCCCCCTCCATCTTCAGGAGATCGAACATGCGTCAGATCATCGTAAGCCTGCTTCTCATGGGATTCGCGGCCTCAGGCGTCGATGCCGCCGTCGAGTTGCGCTGGGAGCCGCAGGACCAGACCATTCCTCTCGGCGGCAGCGGCCATGTCTCGGTGATGATCGACGAACCCCTCGACCTGCGCACCATCGAACTCTGGGTCGAGTTCGACCCCGGCATCCTCACGGGCATCCATGGACAGCCCGGGGAGCTGTTCTACGAGTCGGGATGCACGCTCTTCTCGGACTTCCAGGACGATGTCCCCGGTCAGTGGTACGGCACGGCGATCGCGCTGGGTTTCGACTGCTGGCTGACGGGACCGGGCGAGCTCTACCGGTGGGACTTCGACGGACACAGCCCCGGCTTCAGCCCGGTGAACGCAGTACAGGTGCGCCTCTACGATCCGGACGCCGTGGTGCTGGAGGACGTCACGCTGCCGGGGACTCACGTCTTCGTCGGCAACGGTACCGAAGCGCCTCTCCCCCCGCCTTCCGAACTCGGGTTGCGCCTGCATCCGAACCCATTCAATCCCACGTGCCGAATCGAGCTCGAGGGCAGGGGCGCCGCGCGGCTGGAAGTGTTCGATCTGTCGGGACACCGTGTCTCCTCACCGTGGAGCGGAGTCCTGGGAGAGACGGAGCGCACGCTCACATGGACGGGACGAAACGACCAGGGTCAGCCCCTGCCGAGCGGAGTCTACCTGTTCAGATTGGTCGATGAACGGGGGAATCAGGCGACACGCAGGGGATTGCTGATCAAGTAGCTGCTCCCGCCCCGAGGCACTGTCGCATTCCTGCGACTTCCTCAAAACGACCCTACGTCGTGTGTTCCCACCAACCTATAATATCCACCGTAGCAATCACACAGGATTGGGTGACTCCGATCCAGCTCACAGGAGCCGTTTCGGGTGCCGGCTTGGAGTTCTCTCCCGGCCGGGCGGCTCTGGAAACGGGGGGCGTCAGCCCCCCGCTTTTATTTGCCCCTCTATTGCATGGCCTCGGCGCTCCTGCTACTTTATCGGTGTTCAATGTCTTGAATTCCTGTTCCACCAACGCACAGGACGGATGCCAATGTCAGACAAGACCGCAGACCTCGCCGGACCCGGAATCGGCACCTACGAAGAAGTGGCCAAGGCCCTCCCCACCGACTACGAGTCGGTGCTCAGCCCCAAGGAAACCCAGAAGGCGCTCTACGCCGTGAAGCGGTGCATCGAGGATGGGCTCGACCGCGAGCTGAACCTGATGCTCGTCCAGTGTCCGCTCATCATGGACAAGCACAGCGGCATGAACGACTACCTCGACCGCGACGGCTCCCGCACCCCGGTGGACTTCGAGGCCGGTCTCGGGCTGGACAAGCGCATCGAGACGCAGGTCGTGCAGGCCGCCACCAAGTGGAAGCGCTTCGCCCTGAAGCAGTACGGCTGCGAGGTCGGCGAGGGCATCAACACCGACATGCGCGCCGTCCGCAAGGACTACTTCCTCGACCACGACCACAGCTCCTACGTGGATCAGTGGGACTGGGAGCAGGTCATCACCGACGACCAGCGCAACATCGACTACCTCACCGATGTCGTGAAGCGAATCTGGAAGGTGTTCGTGGAGGCCGAGAACCTGGCGCACGACATGTTCCCGCAGCTCGACAAGTACGAGAAGATGCCCGCCGAGCTGGTGTTCCTGCACGCCGAGGAGATCCTCGACATGTATCCCGATCTGCCGCGCAAGCAGCGCGAGACGAGGATCATCCAGGAGCACCCGGCGATCTTCATCTACGGCATCGGCCACACGCTCGAGGACGGCTACCCCCACGAGATGCGCGCCGCCGACTACGACGACTGGACCACGCCCAGCGTCGTCAAGAACGGCAAGCAGATGCACGGCCTCAACGGCGACATCCTGGTGTGGAACAAGCTGACGAAGCGTCGCCACGAGCTCAGCAGCATGGGCGTGCGCGTCACCAAGGAGACGCTGAGGAAGCAGCTCGAGATCACGGGGCAGGAGGATTTCCTCGACATGCCCTACCACAAGATGATCCTGAACGACGAGATCCCGCTCTCCATCGGCGGCGGCATCGGACAGAGCCGCATCTACAGCTACATCCTGAAGAAGGCGGCCCTGGGCGAGGTGAGCGTGACGATCTGGCCCGAGCAGCTCCACGAGATCTGCGAGGAGCGCAACATCCACTTGCTCCGCTGAGGGCTCGGTCAGGCTTCTTCTCGCTTCGCCTCGCTCGAGGACTCGCTCCGAGGCGCTCGACAGAAGCCCTCCCTCGCCTAAATAACGAAGCCCCCGCCCATCGGCGGGGGCTTTTCGACTTCTCCCGGGGGGACGATGCCAGCGAGACGGATCGAGCCCCTGGCGGAGCAATCTCTCCCGGAAAGCGCCTCACGTCCGTGCGAAGCGTCCGGGAGAGATTGCGGAGCTACTTTCGGTACTGCTTCACGAACGCCTCCAGCTCCGGCAATCCACCCTGGTAGAGCAGGTAGCCGTCGTGGGGCTCGCGCTCGGTCATGTCGTCGGCCACCGGCGTCGCCATGATTCGCTTCACCTCGTCGATGTCGTTCGTCTGGCCCAGCGCCCAGCCCAGCTTCATGTAAGCCACCTCGGGCAGCATGTTGGCCAGGGGCACGACACCCATCTCCATGATCTCGCGGCCGGTCTCGTACACGTACATCTGCACATAGCCCCAGAGCGTCTGGACGGTCATGAACACGGCCACGCCCGCCTCGCGGGCCCGATCCAGCGCCGCGTAGATGGGCCGGTTCACGTGGCCCAGACCCGTGCCGGCGATGATGATGCCGCGATAGCCGTTCTCGACGAGGGAGTCGAAGACGTCGGGCTTCATGCCCGGGTAGTAGTAGACCATCGACACGCGGTCGTCGAAGGCCGGCGTGCAGGTGAAGTCCGCCATTATCGACTCGCGGTCCTCGCGGCGACGCCGGCCCATGCGCGTGCTGAAGCGACGGCGGTTGTAGTTTTCGCGCAGGGGCGTGACGCCCTCGCGGCTCACCATCGCCACGGGCGTGTCGCCGAGCGTGCGGAAGGTGCTGCGATAGCTCGAGTGCATCTTGCGCACGCGCGTGCCGCGGTGGAGCAGGCCGTACTGATCGCTGGTGGGGCCGAACATGCACACCATCACCTCGGCGATGTCCCCGTTGGCCGCCGTCTCCGCGGCGTGGATCAGGTTGAGCGCGGCATCCGAACTCGGCCGATCGCTGCTGCGCTGGCTACCCACCATCACGATGGGCACCGGCGGGTTCTGCAGCATGAAGCTGAGCACGGCGGCGGTGTGGTGCATGGTATCGGTGCCGTGGCCGATCACGATGCCGTCGGCGCCGTCGTGGATCGCTCGCTCCACGGCCCTCGCCGTTCCGATCCACTGCTCCGGCCCCATGTTCTCGCTGAAGACGCCGTAGAGCTTCTCCGTGGTCAGGTTGCAGACGTCGGCGAGCTCGGGCACGGACCCGTAGAGTTCGCCGGGCGTGAAGGCGGGAATCACCGCGCCGGTGCGATAGTCGAGCCGGCTGGCGATGGTGCCGCCGGTGCCGAACAGCCGCACGTAGGGTTTACCCGGATCGTGGGGAAACTCCTGCTCGGGGATCTTGTAGTTGGCCTCCTTGCGCCCCAGCTCCTTGAGACCGGTCACCGTGCTCACGTGGAGCCCGACGTTGTAGCCGCTTGCGAGCTTCAGCACCAGGTGCTCGGCGTCGGCGGTCTCGCTGCGGGGCAGGATGATCCCCTCGAAGTTGCCCTGGGTCGTGACGGCCTCGACCTCGCTCCACACGCCCACGTCGTGGCGCTCGAGGAGGGCGCGCCCCTCGGCGCGGTAGCCCTTGAAGCGTTCGTCGCTCATCGCCCCTCCTCCTGCGGCTGGGCCGGTGCGGCCTCGGCTTCGGGTATGGCCTCTCCGCCCGATCGCGCCCAGAGGCGCAAGGCCTCCAGATCCTGATCCCTCGGAGCCTCGGCCAGGAAGGCGGGCAGCCAGTCCAGGCCCGACGGGTCGGGCATCAGCAGGCCCTCCCGCTCCAGGAAGCGCCAGTGGGCCGTGAGCAGGTGAGCCAGGCGGCGGCGCAGGCCGTCGTCGAGCGCCTCGGCCAGTTCGATGAAGCGAGGACCTCGGCCCATGCGGGAGAGCTGGCCCCGCAGCTCGGCGCCCAGACCCAGCTCGGCCAGGCGAGCATCGACGGTGCTGGGAGTGGGCGGCAGGGTTGCGCGGATTCGGTCCCAGCGCGCCAGCGGCAGCGGCTGCGGCGGCAGGTCGGTGTCCGGGTACATCCGATCGGGACCGGGCAGGATCCGCTCGAAGCGGTTGGTGCCGTTGTCCTCCGCCTGACGGGTCTCGGCGGGAACGCCAACCAGAGCCTCCTGGGCGCGAAATTCGATCTCGCCGAGAGCGGTCTCGAGGTCGCGCACCTGCCCCCAGACCAGGATCAGGGGAGTCTTGTCCTCGACACCCAGCAGGGATCGCGATCGACGCCACTCGCTGTGGGTGGGGCCGTCGTCGAGCTGTTCGGTGCTGACCAGGTTCGGAACGCGGTCGAGGCAGGCCACCACCCGCACGCGGCCGCGGAACTCGCTGAGGAAACGGAGGCCGGGCTGGATCTCCCTCTGCAGGATACCCTCGAAGCCGGGCAGCGCGATGACGCCGAGCTTGTCCCCCCGCGCCAGGGCCTTCGCCACGGGCCGGTAGCGACAGCCCTTGAACAGGCCCGTCACCTCGGCGCGCATCCCCTGGTAGAGGTGCGGCTCCAGGCCGCGGGAGAGCAGCTCGTCCCGGATGTCCAGGAGCTTCCGCTGCCGCAGAGCCTCGTTGTGCACCAGCCGGCCGATGTCCGGAATCCGGGGCACGCCTTTTATCTCCACCCGCGTGCCGCCGCGCACGCTCACGTTCACGTCCTGGCGCGCGGCGCCGATGCCGCGGCGCACCTGGCCGGTGGCGCGGGTGATCCAGCGGATCGCCTGGGCCGCGTCCTCCACCTCCCAGGGCGTGCGCATGTCGGGACCGGTCACCACCTCGATGAGCGGCATGCCCAGGCGGTCGGTCTTGTAGGTGCGCCAGTGCCCCTTGTCGGAGACCTCGCGGCAGGAGTCCTCCTCGATGCTGAGCTGGAGAATGCTCACCTCGCGATCCTTCACCGGTATCGAGCCCTGGACGCCCAGGATCGCCGTGCGCTGGAACCCGGTGGGGATGGAGCCGTCGAGGTACTGCTTGCGGATCACGTGCACCTCGCCCACGGGCTGCAGCCCGTGCAGCAGCGAGATGCCCATGGCGATGTCGAGGGCCTCGGGATCCATCTCGAAGGGCGGGGCGTCGTCCATCTCGTAGGTGCAGACGCTCTCCTTGTTCAGACGGTAGAGGATCTCCTTGCGCGTCTTGAACTCCATGAGCGCCGTGCCGTCGTACTCCCCCAGCTCGGACAGCGTGGGACGCATGTGGCGCAGGATCTCGGCGTCGAAGGCGTCGGTGTAGCGCCCGGCCGGACAGCGGCAGAAGAGCTTGCGCTTCGTGAGCAGCTGCTGATGGACTTCGAGACCCGAGATGAGCCCGAGTTCTGCGTAGTCCTTGGCCGCGAGCTCTCCGTACTCGGGGAGATGGGACATGGGCGTCTCCGCGTGTTGAGGGAAATCGGACGAGAGGCAAGGTACAAGAGGAAATGCTCTTTTTCCAGCCCCGGAGCCGCCTTTGAGCAGGTTCCCCTTGAATCCCGAGACCCGATCGGGGCATCTCAGGTGAACTCGATCCGGGGGGAATGCCATGAGAACGACAGGAATCGGACTGCTGGGGCTCCTTCTCGCCCTGGCGTCCACCGCGCCGGCCTCGGCCGCCAAGCGAACCGTGCTGCTGGAGCTGTTCACCAACACCGGTTGAGGGACCTGCGCGACGGTGGAACCGATCGCACTCGCCTTCCTCGCCGATCACTCCGCGGACTCCGAGGCCGTCTTCTATCACAGTGGATGGCCGAGCGGCGCCGATCCCTTCTATCTGCACGCCAGCGGCGACTGCGACGCCCGTATCGCCGACTACTCGATACCGCGCGTGCCGTTTCTGATGGTCGACGGCGTCCTCGAACCCCATTTCCTCTACACCTACGCCCGGATCCTGAGCGCCTACGAGCAGCGGACCGCCGTACCCACCAGCGTTACCCTCGATGCCACGGGCAGTTACGCCCCCGGATCGGGAGCCCTGCACCTGGAGGTGACGGCCGCTTCCGATACGCCCCTCCCGCCGGGCGACTACCGGATTCATGCCTCCCTCACCGAGAGCGCCCTCGCCTACCCGGCGCCCAACGGGATCGACGTCCACGACCACACCCACCGACGGTTCCTGGCGGGTCCCGAGGGAACCTCCATCAGTCTCGAGGGAGCCCGACCGAGCGCGACGGCGATCCACGACGTTCAGCTCGATCCCCTCTATGTCGCCGCGAACTGCCGGGTGGTGTTCTTCCTCCAGGACGCCGTGAGCAACGAGGTGTACCAGGCGGGGAGCATCGACCTTTCGGATCTCCCGGAACCGACGGCGGTCGAGCGCTCGAGCTGGAGCTCCCTGAAGGCCCTCTATTGAGACCTATTGCATCGCCGTAATCCCGTTGAAAACACGGACCTATCGTTCGTCAGGTAAATCTGGTATAATTGCCGGGATTCGGGCTCGTTTGCCCCTGACACTCCGGACCGTCAGGGGCGTGTTACCGTTTCGCCCGGCATTCGAATGCTCTGGCGACCCATGTTCGCCGCCACAACTTCTTCTTTCACAGGGGGATCCCATGCTCAAACGTACGATGGCCGGCGTCATGCTGGTTGCTCTGTGCGTCGGTTCGGCCGCCGCGGCCGAGCGCACCGCGCTGCTCGAGCTCTTCACGAACGCCAATTGACCCTCCTGTCCTGCGGTGGAATCGCAGGTTCATTCGACCGACGGTCAGTACTCCGACGCCGAGCTCTCCATCGTTGAATGGCACATGAGCTGGCCCGGCGCTGACTTTGACTACTACCACAACACGAGCGACAACAACGGTCGCCGCGTATTCTACGGGATCTCCGGTGTTCCGGCCGTCAAGGTGGATGGCCTCTACACGTCGCCGAACCATGTCGCCTACGCCCTGGGCGTGGCCACGGATTGCGACGTCACGATCACGGGCGCCTACGACTCGAACACGAGGACTGGCGACTACAGCATCCTGGTCACGGCCGAGGCCGAGTTGCCCGCGGGCACCTACTACCTGTACGTGGCCTTGACGCAGGATCCGACGGTCAATCAGTACGGGACCCACTACGACACGATGCGTCAGGCCTTCCCGAACTACGGCGGCACGGCGCTCAACTTCACGGGACCCTACCCGCAGACCATCCAGGTGGACGGCAGCTTCGCGATGGACTACGCGAACGAGTCCGGCCCCTACGCCGGTCAGATGGAGGCCTACGACGAGCCGACCACTCGCCTCGTGGCCTGGGCCCAGGAGATCAGCGGGAAGAAGGTGCACAACTCGGACAACGTGTTCGTGCTGGATCTCGGCGATCTCACGAACGTTCCGGACAACGCCCCGGCCTTCATGGCCATGGGCAAGAGCTATCCGAATCCCTTCAACCCCACCACCGCGATCCCGGTGAAGGTGGACGAGCCCAGCTCGGCCCTCCTCCAGATCGTGGGCGTGGACGGCCGTATCGTGGCCACCCTGCACGAGGGTGAGCTCACGGCCGGGGATCACGAGTTCTCCTGGAACGGTACCGATGCTCAGGGCAACGGCGTCGCCTCCGGCGTCTACATGGCGCGGCTCATCACCCGCGCGGGCGTTCAGAGCGATCGTCTGGTGATGCTGAAATAGCTCCGCAAACCCTCTCGGTCGCTTCGCACGGACGTGAGGCGCTTTCCGGGAGAGTTTGCTCCGCTACTTTGTCGATGAAGAAGCCCCCGCCGGATCCGGTGGGGGCTTCTTCATGCCCCTGCGGAAGAAGTGACAGATGCGGCGCTGCCTGCTATCTTGCGGGCCGAAGGAGGTATCGTGCCGGCTCCCAATATCGCTCCGTTCTGGATCTGGGTCATCTCCGTGCTGGTGACCCTGGCCGGAATGGTGTTCCAGCGCATCTCGGCGCCCAGCTTTCCGCTGAGCGTGGAGGTGGTTCACCAGAAACAGACCCTGACGAGCGTCATGGGACGCAGCAACGTCGGCGTGGACAACCAGCGGCTGGTGGTGGAGGGCGTCCATGGCGACTGGACGGGCGAACTGCTCTGGCGATCCTTCGAGAAGCGCGGCGTGTTCCGGCGCGAGCCCATGCGCAACCTCGGCAACATGATGGTCGGCGAGCTCCCGCTCCAGACCCGGGGCACGCGCGTGGAGTATCGCATCGAGGTGGCCGCGGACGGCGGCGTCGTCCGCGTTCCCTCTCACGGCACGGTGCTCACGCGCTTCAAGGGCGCGACGCCCTTCTGGGTGGCCCTGGGGCATGTACTGCTGATCTACTGCGGTCTGCTCTTCGCCGTGCGGGCGGGCATGGAGGCCCTGACCCTCGGCGGCGGCGCGCGGCGCTTCGCCCTGGTGTCGCTGCTGGCGTTCCTCTTCGGCGGACTCGTTTTCGGCATGCTCATGAAGTCCTTCGCCTACGGGCGATTCTGGGGCGGGATTCCATTCGGCTTCGACGGCACCGACAACAAGACGATCGTGCTGCTGCTGGCCTGGAGCCTGCCCCTCATCCTCAACCAGCTGGGGCGGCGAAGCCGTGGCCTGATCCTGACCGCCTCGCTGCTCACGCTGCTGACGTTCTTTCTCCCCCACACCGTGCTCGGCGGCTAGCCGACCGGTCCAACGACCCCGAAGGAGTCCCCAGTGAAGGACATGCTCACCGAGATCTTCGACATGCAGCGCGACCTCAACCGCTACACCCTCGCCCAAAATGACCAGGGCGACTACGACGCGATCCCCGCCGACCGCGAACTGCAGAACCAGTGGGTACGCAACTATGCGCTGGCCATGACCCAGGAGATCTCGGAACTCGTGGACTCCACCAACTGGAAGTGGTGGCGCACCAAGGTCGACCTGTTCGACGAACAGAACCTGCGCGTGGAGCTGGTGGACATTCTCCACTTCTGGGTGAGCGCCTGCCAGGTGATGGGGCTGGATGCCGAGGACGTTCATCGCATGTACATGCAGAAGAACGCCATCAACCGCAAGCGGCAGGACGAAGGCTACCTGGAGAAAGACGAATCGGACAACCGCAGCATCGGCTGATGCGCGGTCAGTGCGTGCGAATGATGACGTAGATCACGATCCCCACGCCCACGGACATCTTGAACATCGCCGCCATCAGACGCCCCAGCATGGCGCCCCAGCCGGCCTTCAGGGCGTCGGCGTCGATGCGCCGCAGGTGCCAGGCCTCCAGCAACACGGCCCCGGCCGCCGCGCCGAGGAAGGCGCCGATCAGCGTGCCCACCAGGGGCAACAGCGCCGAGCCCACCACCACACCCGCGATGCCGCCGATGAACGCGCCGCCCACGCCCCACCAGGATGCGCCGTAACGCTTGGCCATGGCCGAGCCGAGGAGCGCTTCGATGACCTCGGCCAGCAGGACGGCCGCGGCCATGACGATGAGCGCGACCCAGCCCAGGGCCTGGAAGCCCCCGAGCCACGCGGCCAGGGCCACCAGCCCGAGAAGGATGAAGTTCCCGGGCGCGCCGATCGGAATCAGGATCAGGCAGCAAAGCATGCCGAGGTCCAGAAACACCAGGCCCACGACTTTCAGGATGCTCTGCCACACGGGAATCTCCTGTTCGATGGGGACACGAAGGCCCTACGCGACATGACGGCCGCGGTTTCCCCCGGCGCGGGCGGCTTCGAGAGGAACCCGCATCAGGCCGTCCCCACGGCGACCACGCCGAACACCGCGCCCTGGGGGTCGCAGAGCACCGCGAAGCGTCCCACGCCGGGGATCTCCTGGGGCGGCACGATCTGCCCGCCGCCCAGGGCCAGCGTGCGCGCGGCGCTGGCGTCGCAGTCGTCGACCGCGAAGTAGGCCAGCCAGTGAGGCGGGACATCGTCGATGCCGGACGGGAAGGGCATCATGCCGGCCACCTGGCGGTCGCCGCCCAGGAACTCGGTGTAGGGCTGCTCGCCGATCCCGCTGAGCCGCGAGTCCCAGCCGAAGAGCTTCCGGTAGAAGCGCTCGGCGGCCTCGGTGTCGCGGGTCATGAGCTCCGTCCAGCAGAGGGAGCCGTGTTCGTCCTTGAGCTGCGCGCCGATGTGCGCGCGCGCCTGCCAGAGGCTGAGATACGCGCCGCTCGGATCCTGCAGCACTCCCATGCGCCCCACGTCGAAGACGTCCTTTGACTCCACCAGGATCCGGCCCCCGAGCTTCGCGGCCTGGGCCAGGCTGGCGTCCACGTCGTCCACGGCCACGTAGCTGGCCCAGTGAGGCGGGAGACCTTGCTCGGCCTGCTCGGCGCTGCGCTGGTAGAGGGCGCTCACGGCCTTGCCCTTCTGCAGGAGCATGACGTAGGGAACCGTGGAATCGATCGCGCTCCAGCCGAAGAGCCCGGAGTAGAAATCCAGGGCGGCGGGGGCGTCCGACGTCACCAGTTCGATCCAGCAGAAGGTGCCGGGGCGGTGCGCGGTGAATTCGGGCATGCTGTCTCCTCGCGAGTGGGATCGGCGAATCCTAGTGCGACCGAGAGTGGGAATCAAGCGTCGGCATCGAGGGTGGCGAAGAGGCCCCGCAGGGAGCGCCGCTCGAGCTTGCCGGAGTGGCGACTCTGCAGGCTCGCCAGCTCGGCCTCGCGAGGACCGATCTCCCAGAACGATTCCGCGTCGAGTTCGAGCAGGGAGGGCCCCGGCTCGTTGAGGGGGCAGATGTCCCGGTACTCGCGCGTCGCTTCGGCGCCCGTCGCGTCGGTCTCGATCCAGCGCAGGGGAAGGCCCTGGGTGCGGCAGACGTAAGGCCTTCGGTCGTAGATGCGGCAGGCGCCCTCGGAGTCGAGGAAGGCGCAGGCGCCGGCGGGATGCGGCTTCCCCTCGGCCAGGAGCGAGGCGTGGTGACGGGCGATCAGCGCGGCTTCGATGGTGAACACGGTGATGTCGTCGACGCAGCAGTCGGTGCATCCCAGCGCGCATCGGAGCCGTTCGCCGTGACGTTCAGCCAGAGTGGTCGCCTCGGCATCCACGGCGGCGTGGAAACGAAGCAGCTCGTCGAGATTCGATTCATGGGCGCTCATGGTTCGACCATAACACATGAGCGGCGCCTGTCTTCGGATCGAGCGGGTTCGGACAGGCCGCCCGGCCGGCACCGCCGCCATTCGATGGCTCCTCCACCACCGGGTACGAAAAGCCCCGACCGGGAAGCATGCTTCCCGATCGGGGACCAGATCCCATGAAGGTACCCGTGCCGGAGGGCCGGCTAGAACTTGTTGCTGATGGCCCTCACGTTGCCCGCCTGCGCCCAGTGGCAGAGCGTGCAGTTGAAACGGGAGCCCGCGAGTTCACTGCTTGTCTTGTAGCCGTAGACCACGGTCCTCATGCCGTTGAAGTTGGTGTCCTCCACCATCTTGGCATTCTGGAAATGGGATTCCGGAGCGGGAATCGCCTCCATGTCCTCGGCGTTCTCCGGCAGGTGACACTCCAGGCAGGCATTGTCCTCGACCATGATCGGAACCATGCCGTCGATGCTGTGGGGGATCTGGGGCGGCGCATCGGCCCAGGAGGTGTCGAAGAGCTTGGACTCGCCCGGATCCGCCTCTCCGTAGAGAGCCAGATCCTGGTCGGTCATCGCCATCAGGTCGCCGTCGCGGAACCAGACGTCCATGCCGTCATCCGCGCCTTTCTTGGCTTTCATCGCCCCACCGCAGCCAAGCAGAGCCGAGATGGCGAGAAGGGTCAAGGTGACGGTCCACTTACTGGTCTTGGTCTTCATGGGTACCTCCACTCCTAACAGGGTTGTTCTTCATGTTCATCGGAATCGAATAACGAAAACTGAATGCATCCGTCGGACAAACTTCCAGGCAGCGACTGCAGCGCGTGCACTCGCCGGCGTTCACCATTCCCGCCCTGCCCATGGCGTCGAACGCCAGCACCTGGGGCTCGGGGCACACGAGCACGCAATCGCCGCAGCGGTCGCAGCGCGCCATGTCGAACCCCATGCGGAGCGGCGTGAGCTTGCCCACGAGGGCGTAGAACGCGCCCAGGGGGCAGAGCGAAGCACACCAGCCCCGCCGCAGCACCAGCAGGTCCAGCAGGAAAATGGCCAGCACCAGCAGGAGCCCGCTCCCGGCGCCGAAGACGACGCTCCGGTGCAGGATCCCGATAGGACTGATCCACTCGAACGCGGCCACGCCGGTGATGGCCGACAGCATCAGGGCGAGGGCCAGGGCCCAGTAGCGCGTCTTCCGGCCGACCCTCTCCTGGCCCGCGGGGACGAACCTCTTGCGGAGCAAGCCGGCCAGGTCGCTGATCGGGTTGACCGGGCAGACCCAGGAACAGAAGGTCCGTCCGCCCAGCAGCAGGTAGAGTAGCAGCACCAGGGCTCCGCCCAGGAGCAGCGTTCCCGTGATCGCGCTGCCCGTGGCCAGGACCTGCAATACCGCGAACGGATCCGCCAGGGGGATCCTGTCCAGCATGAGCGAGGCGCTGTAGTTGCCCATGAGCCAGGTCTGCTGCTTCATGGCCGCGAGCCAGAACAGCACCAGGATACCGACCTGCAGCACTCTGCGGGCGATACGATACCGCGTGAGCGGCGCCTGTCTCCGGTTCTCGCTCATGGATCGACGATCCCTTCGAGATCGTTCATGTCATCGACGACTTCGCGAAGCCGCTTCCTGGCGTCCCTGGGATCGAGAGCCTCGGGCGTCTCCATCTGGAAGTCGGGACTGATCTGCCCGTCCTGCTCCCAGCCGATCCGGTACTTGTCTCCCAGTCGTCCCTGCACCATCTCGTGGGGCAGCACCTTGATCGCGGCCTCCTCGAGGATGCAGGCCTGCTCGCACATGCCGCAGCCGGTGCAGAACTCCGAGTGCACCACCGGGATGAAGAAGGCGTGCCGTCCCGTCCGCTTCTGGGGGCGATACTCGAGAGAGATCGCCTTGTCGATGAGCGGGCAGACGCGATAGCAGACCTCGCAGCGGAGCCCCTGGTAGGCGATGCAGCTCTCGTGGTCCGAGAGCACCGCCAAGCCCATTCGGCTGTCCTCGATCGGCGTGTCCTGCACCAGCGCTCCCGACGGGCAGGGCGGAATGCAGGGCACGTCGGGGCACATGCGGCAGGGATTGTCGCGGGCCGAGAAGCTGGGCACCCCAGGCGCCTCGGCTCCCATGCCCTTGCCCAGTTCGAGGATGTCGAAGGGGCAGGCCTCGACGCACATGCCGCAGCGAACGCAGGTCGCGAGGAACTCCTCCTCGGGGACGGCGCCCGGGGGGCGCAGGGCGAAGGGAGCGGACTTGCCCCGTTCCACCATGCCCCCCCAGGCTGCGCCGGCCACGGCCGCAAGGCCGAGACCGCGCAGCCATCCCGCGAGGAATTCCCTGCGAGTGCTGGCCATGATTAGGCCTTCGCCACCCTCACCGCGCACTTCTTGAAGTCCGTCTCCTTCGAGATGGGACAGGTCGCGTCGAGAGTGAGCTTGTTGATCAGCACGTTCTCGTCGAACCAGGGGACGAACACCATGCCCTCGGGCAGGCGGTTACGTCCGCCGGTCTCGACGCGGATCTTGATCTTGCCGCGGCGCGACTCCATCAAGATCTCGTCGTTCCGCTTGATCCCGCGCTTCGCGGCGTCCTTCGGGTTCATGTAGCAGACCGCGTAGGGCACAGCCCGACGCAGCTCCGGCACGCGCTGGGTCATGGACCCGGAGTGCCAGTGCTCGAGGACGCGGCCCGTGCAGAGCCAGAGATCGTACTCGGAGTCCGGGGACTCCGCCGGCTCGGCGTAGGGACGGAAGAAGATCTTGGCCTTGCCCGGGTGCGCCACCTTCTCGCCCTTGAGGCTACCTGTGGGGATCTTCTTGAGCGCCGGACCATAGAACGAGAAGCCCTCGCCCTCCTTCACGTAGGGGTCGTAGCCCTCGCTGTAGCGCCACAGCGTCTCCTTGCCGCCCACGTAGGGCCAGCGGAGACCACGGTTGCTGTGATAGAGGTCGAAGGGCGCCAGATCGTGGCCGTTGCCCAGCCCGAACTCGCGGTATTCCGCCCACAGAGCCTTGTGCACGAAGTAGCCGTACTCCTCGGCGATGTCGTTCGGATGGCCGTTGGCGACGGGATCGGGCCAGCTGTACTTGCGCAGCTCGTCGTGGTTGAACAGCACGTCGAAGAGCGTATCGTCGGGGCTGTAGCCCATCTCCTTCGCGCCGGCCAGCACATCGGGGAGGCCGCCCTCGAGACCCGGCAGGGGCTGGGCCTTCCAGACTTCCTTCAGCTTGAAGCGCTTGGTGAACTCGTACATCATCCAGAGGTCGGTCTTCGCCTCGCCCGGCGCCTTCACCTGCTGACGCCAGTGCTGCGTGCGCCGCTCGGCGTTGCCGTAGGCGCCCCACTTCTCGTAGAGCATCGCCGCCGGCAGAACGAGGTCGGCCACCTTCGCCGAGACGGTCGGATAGCAGTCGGCCACCACGATGAAGTTGTCCAGTTCGCGAGCCGCGCGGAACCATTCGTTGGCGTTGGCGAAGTCCTGGAACGGGTTCGTCACCTGGGACCAGAAGAACTTCACCTTACCGGCCCGCAGGTTCCGCATCATCTTGACGGCATGCGTGCCCACCTTGGGGTTGAGCGTGCCGGCCGGGATCTTCCAGAGGCCCTCGCTCTTCTTCCGGTGCCCCGGGTTCTTCACGACCATGTCCGAAGGCAGACGATGGGCGAAGGTGCCGACCTCGCGGGCGGTGCCGCAGGCCGAAGGCTGACCGGTCAGCGAGAAGGGGCCGTTGCCCGGCATGGAGATCTTCCCGCCCAGCAGGTGCACCGCGTACATGTTCTCGTTCACCCAGGTGCCGCGGGTGTGCTGGTTGAAGCCCATGGTCCAGTAGGACACGACCTTGCGGTCGGGGTCCGCGTAGAGTTCGGCCAGGGCCTCGAGCTTGTCCACCGGCACGCCGGAGAGCTTGCTCACGTACTCGGCCGTGTAGTCCGCGACCTTCTTCTTGTACTCCTCGAAGCTGATCGACCAGTGCGCGCCCGCCTTGCCGCGCATCTTCTGGCCCTGCTCCTTGGGATGATCGTCCTCGAGGCCGTAGCCCACGTCCGTCGGGCCGGTCGCGAAGATGCAGTGCTTCTTCACGAAGTCCCAGTTCACGGCGTCCTTCTCGATCATGTAGTTGGCGATGTAGTTGAGGATCGCCAGGTCGGTCTGGGGCTCGAAGATGAGCTCCATGTCGGCCAGGTCGCTGCAGCGGTTGGTGTAGGTGGTGAGGTTCACGATCTTGGTGCGCTTGTGGGTGAGTTTGCGATCGGTGATGCGCGACCACAGGATCGGATGGCACTCGGCCATGTTGGCGCCCCACACCACGACCGTATCGGTGTACTCGATATCGTCGTAGTTGCCCATGGGCTCGTCGATGCCGAAGGTCTGGATGAAGCCGGCCACGGCCGACGCCATGCAGTGGCGAGCGTTGGGGTCGATGTTGTTCGAGCGGAAGCCGGCCTTCATCATCTTGGCGGCCACATAGCCCTCGGGGATCGTGTACTGACCCGAGCCGAAGATGGCGATGCTGGAGGGGCCGAGCTCGTTGTAGTATTCCTTGAACTTGTCCGTCATCACCTCGAAGGCCTCGTCCCAGCTCACCGGCGTGAACTTGCCGTCCTTCGCGAACTTGCCGTCCTTCTTGCGAAGCAGCGGCTGCGTCAGGCGATCCTTGCCGTACATGATCTTGGCGTTGAAGTAGCCCTTGATGCAGTTGAGGCCGCGGTTCACGGGCGCCTCGGGGTCGCCCTTCACGGCAACGACCTTGCCTTTGTGCGTGGCCATCATGATGCCGCAGCCCACGCCGCAGAAACGGCAGACGCTCTTGTCCCATTTCCACTGGGCCTCCATGGCGTCCTTCTTGCCCTTGGCGTCCGCTGTCACGGGAATACCGAAACTGCAAGCCACGGATGCGGCCACCGCCGTCTTCACGAAATCGCGACGATTCTGCTCCATGAGTTCCTCCTGGCTACGGCCTGGGGTTTACTGTTCGACCTCGGGCTTCGCCCGCTTGCTTGTCATGATTGCCCGGAGGGCTTCTGCGCCATCCGGCTCTTTAACGGACGACGTTTCCTCGCCCACGAAGTGCTCGGCCATTTCGGCCATCAGGATCTCCGGGTACTCCTGGAGCTCCTTGTTTCTCTCGATCGCTTCACCCGTGTCTTCCGACTCGATGGTGACCACCCAACGTCCCTCCCCATCCTCGTAGTGGATCTCGGCCCAGGACAGGGCCTCCAAACGGGTTCGCGCCTCTTCGCGGCACCCCTCGACGGGGGCCACCAGCAATCCTGTTACAACCATTGGACATCCTTCGGGTAGGGATCGCAGTCACACTACCCCCTATGTATCTCAGCCGGTTTGATCCAGGTCAAGAGTTTCGGATTCACTATGCTAGATTGATCGGCGAACACCGTCGCTCGGGTCCCTCGGTCCCGAAGAACCGAGGATCCGCGCCGGAGAGACGGTTGCAATGACCTGCTATTTGATGAGAACGAGCTTGGATCGCTCGATTCCGTCCGGGCCGGAGAGGATCGCCGTGTAGACTCCGGAGGCCAACCGGTGGCCGAGATCGTCACGGCCGTTCCAGTCCACGGTCAGTTCGCCCGCCTCGCGCCAGCCGGCGAGAAGGGTCGCCACCCTCCGGCCCGCCACGTCCACGACCTGCAGGTTCACCGTGCCGCCGACGGTCAACTCGCCGCGGAGCGTCGTGCTGGGATTGAAGGGATTCGGACTGGCGGCGAGCGCCACCTTCGATGCGGGAGCTTCGGGCGCCGTGGTGGGAGTGCTTTCGATGGCGTATCCCAGGTCCTGGGGGATCATCGTGAAGTTGTCGATGGCGGTCCAGCGGGTGTAGCCCCAGTTGTCGCCGTCCAGGTACGCGGGGCAGGCGCCGTAGCTCACGTGGTAGGGAGTGGCGCAAAGGCCCGCGAAGGGTTCCGCGGAGCCCCAGTCGATGAGCGCCGTGCCCCCCAGGGACATCCCCTCCTCCAGGACCAGCGGAGGATCGAGTTCCACGACGATCTCGAACACCCTGCGACTGCTGCCGTTGTAGACCAGCGTCTTCTCCAGATCGTCCCAGGCCACTTCCACGGTGCGGAAGGGATCGAGCTCGGGCGGGCAGTACTCGTGGTAGAAGTTCGTGCGAACCCCCACCGGATCCGGCCAGGCCGAGGAGCCGCCCGCGAACCACTGCCCCAGCCAGAGCGTCAGGCGCACGATCTCCACGCCGGCGAACTCGGCGGGGATGTCGTCGGCGATCTCGGCGTCGAAGCCCGAGGACATGCCGTAGATCATCAGCAGGTCCGGCTCCTGCAGGTAGTGGAATACGGTATCCCGGCCGGGGCGAACGGTGAGAGGCGCTTCGCCGGGGGGCGAGTGCAGCGGCGCGGTGTTCGCGAGCACTGCCGAGGACGCGAAGAGCACGAAAAGCGCGAATAGCGCGATACGAGTGGCCTTCATGATCATTTCCCCCCATGTCCCGAGGAATGAATGAACTCCTGCCCCAGTCCCAGGTCGGCACAATTGTACCCGCCGCAAGTCGCCTCCCACAAGCTCCGTCATTGCTTGGGATGCGGGATACCGTTCGGAATACCGACTTCCACCGGACTCCTTTGACCTGAATCAAGGCCGAAAGCGAGATCTCTGAGGATACTCTGGCCACCGTTGAGCAATGACCGCTTCTCCTCCTTTCAAGAGGCCACCATGACGAAGCCCATCGCGCGCACCCTGCTCCTGGCGAGCGTCCTCCTAGTCGCCACCTCCGCCTGGGGGCTCGACACCTCCGATCGGCTCGAGATCCTCGAGGAGTACCACGGCTACTACCCCTGCATGGAGTGCCACGAGGACCAGGAAACCAACCCCATGCCGCGCATCCTCGAGGAGGAGCACGAGATTCCCCTCGAGTGGGACGATGACGAGGGCGTCACGCACCTGGTCGAGTTCGGCGCCTGGCTCTCCTTCGCCGACCTGCTCGGTGAAAGCGATCTGGGCGGCCTGGAACGCGAGAACATGCTCCGGATCGGCCGCACCCTCGAAATCGAGACCTACATGGAGGAGAACGACTTCTCGCCGGAGGACTCCCTCTGGGTGCTCACCCACGGCGGCGCGAACCTCTGGTGCCTGGACTGCCACAGCCCCGACAACCGCGACATGCTGCACAAGCTGAACGGCGACGAGCTCAGCTTCAACGACAGCCATCTGCTCTGCGGCCAGTGCCACGGCCCCGAACTCCGCGACTGGGAATACGGCGTCCACGGCCGCACCAACGGCTACTGGAACAAGTCCATGGACACCGAGGGCATGAGCAACCGCCTGCTCTGCGTGGAGTGCCATGTTCCCCACGCGCCGGCGTTCCGCGGCGTCAACCCGCCCGGCCCGCCGCCGGTGGCCCGCATCGACAACATCTCCCACCCCGAACACGTGGATCACCACGTGGAACCGGCCAAGCTCGCCCGGGACATCCTGGGCCCCCACCCCTGGCAGCCCGGAGCGGCCGACGCGACCGGCGCGCAGGACCCTCAGGGCGACGACCACCACTAGCCACCGGAAGGCCGAGTCGAACATGGATTCTCGCAAGGACACTCAGAAGACCCCCGCCGCCGTCGACCGCCGCGGCTTCCTGAAGGTGGTGGCCGCCACGGCCGGTGCCGCGGCCCTGCCGATCATGGCCACGGACGCCGACGCCTTCTCCTGGGACATCTTCACGCAGAAGCACTTCTACGAGATGGACCGCGAGGAGCTCGAGCGGGTCGTGGCCCGCATGGAGAAGGACTACAACGAGAAATACGGCCGGGACGACTTCGAGGTCGAGACCACCGGCGCCATTCCGGGCGTGCGGTTCGCCTACGCGCTGAACCTCTCCAAGTGCATCGGCTGCCGCCGCTGCACCCACGCCTGCGTGGGCGAGAACAACCAGCACCGCGGCGACCCCGAACGGGGCGACCAGATCGAGTACATCCGCGTGCTCGAGATGGAGAAGGGCTCCCTCGACCTCGAGAAGGCCAAGCACGACTACGACCATCCGGTGCCCGCAAAGGGCAAGTACTACATGCCGGTGCAGTGCCACCACTGCCACAACGCCCCCTGCACCAAGGTCTGCCCCGTCGAGGCCACCTGGCAGGAGCCGGACGGCATCGTGGCGGTCGACTACAACTGGTGCATCGGCTGTCGCTATTGCGAAGCGGCCTGCCCCTACTGGGCGCGGCGCTTCAACTTCTCCGAGCCCAACCTGCCCGCCGAAGAGGTCAATCCCGTCACCCACTACCTCGGCAACCGGCCGCGGGAGAAGGGCGTCATGGAGAAGTGCCACTTCTGCACCCAGCGCACGCGCAAGGGACTCAACCCGGCCTGCCACGAGATCTGCCCCACCGGCAGCCGCAAGTTCGGCAACATCCTCGATCCCGCGAGCGAGATCCGGTACATCATCGAGAACAAGCGTGTCTTCATCCTCAAGGAAGACCTCGGCACCGTCCCCAGCTTCTACTACTTCTTCGACTAGCACGGAGTGGAAATGGCCTATCACCTGCGCATGTATCCCCGCTTCATCGCCGGAGCCATCAAATCGATGTTCACCGGCTCGCCCCGCTACATGACCTGGCTGGCCCTGCTGGGCGCCGGGATCGCGGTGGGCGTCTACGGCTACTCCCTGCAGCTGCGGCACGGCCTGGCCGTCACCGGCATGACCGATCAGGTGTCCTGGGGCATGTACATCTCCAACTTCACCTTCCTCGTGGGTATCGCGGCGGCGGCGGTGATGATGGTGATTCCCGGATACCTCTACAAGATCAAGGCCGTGAAGGGCGGCGTGCTGATCGGGGAGATGGTGGCCATCGGTGCCATCCTCATGTGCCTGCTGTTCGTGATCGTCGACCTCGGCCGGCCGGACCGCATGTGGCACCTGCTGCCGGGCATCGGACGCTTCAACTTTCCGATCTCGATGCTGAGCTGGGACGTACTCGTGCTCAACGGCTACCTGCTCCTGAACCTGCACGTGCCGGGCTACCTGCTCTACAAGCGCTACCTGGGCCAGGAGCCCGCGGCGCGCTTCTACATGCCCTTCGTCTACATCTCCGTGGTCTGGGCCATCAGCATCCACACCGTGACGGCCTTCCTCTACAACGGCCTGGGCGGTCGCCCCTTCTGGAACACGGCGATCCTGGCGCCCCGCTTCATCGCCAGCGCGTTCACGGCGGGACCCGCGTTCATCGTCATCATCCTCCAGCTCGTTCGTCGCTACACGACCTTCGAGGTGAAGGACGAGATGATCCGCTTCATGAGGATGGTCGTGCTGGTGAGCGGCATCATCAACCTGTTCCTGCTGGTCAGCGAGATCTTCACCGAGTTCTACACCGACAGCACCCACGTCGCGAGCGCCCGCTACCACTACTTCGGGCTCCACGGCTACAACGCGCTGGTGCCCTGGATCTGGACCTCGGTCGTGATGAACGTCACCGGCATCCTGATGATGGTCTCGCGCAAGTTCGAGAGCGGCGGACCGATGCTGCGCAACCTGCCCCTGCTGCTGCTCATCGTCGCGATCTTCATCGAGAAGGGCATGGGGCTCATCGTACCGGGCTTCATTCCGACGCCCCTCGGCGAGGTCTTCGAGTACCTGCCCTCGATGGTCGAGACCATGGTCTGTCTCGGCATCTGGGCGGTGGGACTCATGGTGATCACCGTGCTGATCAAGTTCGCCACCGATATCGAGACCGGCAAGCTCAGGGCCTGACCGGCCCGCCGGTGCTCAAGAGAAAACCCCCGGGTCCGCAGGCCCGGGGGTTTTCATCGTTCGGGGGAGATCAGCGCCGCTTGGCGCGCATCGCCTCCGCCTTGGCCGTGCGCAGGATCTCGAGCAACTGATCCGTCTCCACGGCGACCTGTTCGAAGTCGAAGCGATGCCAGTAGCCGGTGAGCCGCGCATAGCTTTCCTCGATGGTGTTCACCTGATCGGGGTCGCCCGAGTGGAGAGCGACGAAGCTCTTGTAGCCCTTGATGATGTTGATCTTGTTCAGGATGTACTCGGCCTCCGACGGCACGTTGGGGTTCGTGTCGGTCTGGGGGTTGTGGCAGAACTGGCAGGTGGTCTTCACGCGACCGGCGAAGATGAAGTCCATCTCCATCGCCCCGTGGCAGGTCACGCAGTTCGGCGCCGTTCCCCGGTCGGACAGTATCCGGTAGTGCTGGCTGCTCACGAAGGCCTCGTACTGGTCTTCATGGCAGGCGCCGCAGGTATCCGGGATGCGATCGAAGCGCACCTTCTGCATGACGCCGGCATGGGCGCGATCGAGATCCTCGGTGCCCGGATCTCCCCCGTGACAGTCGACGCAGGCGATGCCCACCGCGCCATGCACCGAGTTCTGATAGTCCAGGTAGTAGTCGAAGAGCTTCTTGTGCTGGATCTTGAACTCGGGACGCGCATGGCACTCTTCGCAGAGTTCCGCCCACGACGCCGAAGCGCCCAGCATCCCCACGCACAAACCGACGATCAAGACCAGGATCCGAACCCTCGGACGATACATCGAACTCATGATCTCCTCCTCCACACACGAATGGCGCCGATTCCACACTCGATCCCAGGATAGCCTCACATTCTGGATATTCCAACCCTCTTTCCTGGAATGAATCCCGAGAATCCTTGGGCGCCTTTTGGCCATGAAAAAGCCCCCGCCATGGGCGGGGGCCACACCGTCAGGAAGTTGTCGGGCTCGGGCCTGCGTTAGCGTCGATCCCTGCGCTCGGGCTTGGGCTTGTCCTCCGACTTGGGCTCGGGCTTGGACTCCGGCTTCGGCTTCGGCTTGGGCCTGGGTTTCGCCTCGGGCTTCGGCTTCGGCTTGGGCTTGGGTTTCGCCTCGGGCCTGGGCTTGGAGGGCGGCTTCAGCCTGGGCTTCCGCTCCTGCCTCCGGTTCGGCTTCATCTCGGCGGGCTCCCGCCGGCGCTCCCTGTCGTCCCTCACCCGCGGTTGATCGCGACGGGTCGGACGCGTGCCGGTGCCCGGCCGGATGAGATCGTTCACAGGATTTCGGGTCCCGCGCCTGGGCTTGTCGACCGTGTTGTCTCGCCGAGAGGAACGGGTCCGCCGATTCACCTCGCGCGGAGGTTTCTGGCGATGGGTCGGCGGATCGTAGGAGACGTGGGTCTTCCACCGCTGTTGCGGACCGTGATGATGATCGCGGTACCAGTAACCGTAGGAGGGCCGATGTCCGCGCCACCACCAGTGCATCCCGCACCAGCTGTGGTCCCAGTAGAAGTCCGACCAGATCGTCACCGAGACGTAGGGGTCCCAGTAGGGATCCCAGTAGTGATCGGGATACCAGTCGTACACCAGGAAGCGCGGGTAGGGCACCTGTTTGCGCACGTAGAACCAGCTCACGTCGCTGGTGTAGCCCTCGGGGCCGTCCTGCGCGGCGCCCCAGGCGAGCTCCTCGTTCAGTTCCCAGATGCCCTGGGAGGGATCACCCGTGATCCGGCCCGTGTAGGTGACGGGACGATAGCCGTTGCTCCCCACGGGGTCGAGGATGTCCAGATGGAGCGGGAACACCGAGGCCACCGCCACCACGTACTCGATTCCCTTGGGACCGTCCACGACCAGCTCGAAGTCGTCGCCCGGTCCGGGAATCGCGTGGATCCGCTCTCCGTGGACCCACTGAGGGTCTCCGTAGCGCGGGTAGAGCAGGTGCAGATATCCATCGACATCGACGTTGTACACCGCCACGTAGCAATCCGCGGAGGCCATGAAGTTGATGTTCACGGGCTGTCCCCGTCGATAAACGCTACCGTCGGCCTCGTCGAGCCACACGTCCACCTTCAGGTCCTCGGCGAGCACTTCGATGAGCGGCTGGACGCGTGCGGCTTCGGCGGGCAGAGCCCAGATCAGGAAAACGAAGAGGATGATTGAGAATTTCCTCATGGCAGCACCTCCTTCCGCTATCGGCTGCCTTGGGTGAACCGGCTGCCGCGCACGCGCGGTTCCGGCCTGGAGTTGGCCAGCGCCCCGCCATTGCGGGCGTGCTTGCCGTGATAGGTGGGAACGTTCCCGGGAATCATCACCAGTTCCGGGTTGCCCTCGTCGGTCTGGAAGGCCCAGTCGAGGACGACGAAATCGTCGCCGACCGTGTGCACCCGGAACTTGGCGAAGTGGTTCTCCCAGGTCCACACCCAGTAGGCGTATCCCGGCAGGAGCACCACCGAGTCGGCGTGCTCCGTGGTCCAGCCGCCCTCGGGCGCCCAGTCGAGCTCGTCGAGGGAGCTCACGTAACCGGCCGTCTGGATGTCGGTGCCGTACACGTACTCGCCGACGATCACGTCGGTGCTGGCCATGGCGTAGTCCTGGCCGTCCCAGTACAGGAACATGTCCGCGTAGGGGTCGTCCCAGGGCAGCACCATGTCGTCGTAGTAGCCGGAAAAATCGACGCCCGCGAGCTCGTCCAGGTCGTAGACCACCAGCCCGGTGCCCTCCGGGCGCGGCGTGTCGTGGATGGTCTCGTAGCTGAGGTCGCTCTCGTGATCGTGACGGTCGTAGGCGGTCACGGCGTAGTAGTAGGTGATGCCGTTGCTCACGTTGTCGTCCACGTAGTCGGCGTCGCCGCTGCGGCCGATGGCGGTGTAGGGCCCCTCCGCGTTCAGACTTCGGTAGACCTGGTAGCCGTACACGTCGCTGCTGGGTATCGGATCCCAGAAGATCTCGACGTAGCCGTCGCCCGTCACCGTGAAGACCCCGGAAGGCGCGGACAGCTCGATGTAGCAGAGCCCGCAGTCGGTGCTGCGGCATCCGCTCATCACTATCGACGCGGCCACGGCCGCAACCAGCAGCAATCCCGTCATCAGTATCCGTCGTTTCATTTCACGACCTCCTCTCGGGTCGGCATGGGGATTTCGCCCCCAAGGGCGAGTGGCGCGATCCGCGCCGGTTGTCATCTTCTCCACTCTATCGCTTGCGTTTCGCATCGCCGTCCTGCTCCCTGCGCACGTCCTTGATCATGTCGCGAATCCGCGCGTTGAATCGCTTCTCGAAGAGCTCGTAGCGAGCCTGCTGCTCGAGATTGAGAATGCGGTAGGCCTTGCCGCGGAAACGTCGCTCCCGCTCGGCCAGGCGCTGGTCGACGTCGCGCATCCGCAGCATGACGCCGCGCATCCGCTCCTTGTTGCCGCTCACGTCGCCGACGAGTCCCTCGAGCTCCGACTCCAGCCTGCGCCTCTCGCGACGGAGAGCGTCCCGGTCGCGATCGTAGGCCTCGAGCAGCGGCACGAACTCCTGCACCTGCCGGTCGCTGAGCCCGAGCTCCTTCACGAGCTCCCAGGACTTCACGTCCCGAATCTGGCGCCGCAGTTCCTCGCGTTCGCGTTCCTGCAGGGCCGCGGCCGGCGGAGCGCCGAGCGCCGTGAAGGCGATGATGGCCAGGGTCGCGATGGTGATCAGCTTCTGCATGTTCCACCTCTTGTCGGTCGGGTCGCCTCAGCCCCGGTGATCGGTTTCGCCCTTGAGCGTCGCCAGGCGCCGGGAGAGAGCTTCGAGCTCGGCCGTCGTCATCTCGTCGATCATCAGGTCCAGGTCCTCGTCCAGCGGATAGTCCTCGGAGAGCACCTCGTCGAGCAGGATCGGCGGGCTGTTCTGACCCGCGCTCAGGCCCTGCTGTCCGACCGCCTCCACCTGGGCGAGCATTCTATTCTTCTCCGCGTCGCCGGAGGGCGCGCCCCCCCACCAGAACAGCGCGAGCATGAGGGCCGCGGCGGCGGCCATGGTGGCCATGACCGGCAGCCAGCGTCGGCCCGTGCGTCGCTCCGCCTCACCCTCGACCGCGCGTCGCACGTTCCGCCGCAGGTCGGTGAGATCGCGGGGCGCGGCGTCCCGGCCGGCGCCCTCCTCGAGGGTGTCGAGCGTGCGCCGCAATGCGGCATAGGATTCGTTGCAGGAGGGACAGGCGACCCGGTGCGCCTCGAACCGCCGCAGGCGGTCTCCGTCCAGTCGTCCCTCGAGGGCGTCCAGCATCGCGTCGCGTTGATCGCGGCAGGGTTCATGTCTAGAGTTCGTCTTCATGATCACCCAGCTCCCGTTTGAGTTTCTGGAGCGCCTGGAAGTAGTTCGCCCTCACGCCTCCCTCGCTTCGGTTCAGCGTGGCGGCGATCTCCGAATAACTCATCTCCTCGCCGTGCCGCATCACGAACACCGCCCGCTGCTTCGGGGGCAACTTGGCCACGGCCGCCTCGATGCGGTCGCCGAGATCCCTGTTCGCGAGATCTCTCCCGGGCAGCCCGCTGCCCGAGCGGATCCGTTCCGTGAAGTCGCCGAGGCTCAGAATCGTGTGCCTGCGCTCCTTCCGGATGCGGCTGAGGCAGAGATTCACCACGATACGATGCAACCATGTCCGGAAGCTGGAGCGAAACTCGAAGCGCGGCAGCGAACGGAAGGCCTTGATGAAGGCTTCCTGGGTCACGTCGTCCGCCGCGTCCGGATCCCTGAGCATCCCGAGAGCAAGCCGGTGAGCTTGCTGTTCGTGTGCTGACATGAGTGCGTCGAAGGCCCATCGCTCCCCCTCCAGGAAACGTCGAATCAGTTCGTGGTCATCATGGACAGGCTTGTTCAATTTGCTCTCCAACCCTTGGACGCGCTCCGGGCCACTACGTTTAATCCCTCCCGGAGTTCGCGCACCAGGGGCCACGGAGTGGCCGACGTCGCGAAACGGCTCATTTCGATGAACTTAGGCCGCCCAAGCCCCTCGACTGCAAGGGAAAAGGGGACATCCCCTCCCCGAACAGCCCTTGCCTGGCCCGCAACGGCCCTCCATGATGCCCGGACATCCCATGTCCCATGATCGAGGAGCGACGCCGGTGGAGATCTGGCAAGGTACACTGCGGAAGATGCGCGCGCGGGAGGGCGACCCCGCGCAGTACGCCCTGGCCCCGCCTACGGGCGGCGACGAGGAACTGGCCCTGACCCCGCTGCTCGGTCGGCGCTTGCGGATCGAGTATTCGGGACGCATCCACTGCGTGCTCTGCGGCAGGAACACGCGCAAATCCTATGGCCAGGGCCTCTGTTATCCCTGCTTCCGGGATCGACCCGAA
The DNA here is from genome assembly GCA_964399495.1 of uncultured bacterium. Lineage (GTDB taxonomy): Bacteria > Krumholzibacteriota > Krumholzibacteriia > JACNKJ01 > JACNKJ01 > CAYNQX01. The sequence goes on along the minus strand of CAYNQX010000012.1, from coordinate 42,499 downwards.
GCGGACATCTGCATCGTCAAGCCGGAGCTCTGCCACCACGGCGAGGAGGGCAATCCCTGCCGCGACGAGGAGTTCGCGCGGGAGCATTGCTTCAGGCCGCATGTCCTGTACGCGTCGCTCACGAGCGGCTGCAAGGTGGGCATCACGCGGCGGCGCAACATCCCGACTCGCTGGCTCGACCAGGGCGCCGTGGCCGCGATCCCCCTGGCCGAGCTGCCCGACCGCCGCAGTGTGGGCCTCGTCGAACATCGCCTGGCGTCCGAGTTCGGCGACCGCACCCACTGGATGACCATGCTCAAGACCGACACGCCCCCCGGCGACCTCCCGGCCTTCGCCGAGGCCATCCTCGCGCGCCTGGCGGAGTGGGGCGTGGACGGCACACTCCCGCCGGCCGAGCGGACGCCGCGCAGGTTCCGCTACCCCATCCTCGAGCATCCCTCAAAGGTGAAGAGCTTCAATCTCGACCGCGCTCCGCTCGCGGAGGGCGTGCTGCAGGGAATCAAGGGGCAGTACCTGATCTTCGACGAGGGCGTGATCAACGTCCGAAAATTCGGTGGCTACGAGGTCTCGCTCTCGGTCGAGTGATCCGGCCGCCTTGGCGTCGCCCCGCCTCGCGTCTAGACTTCCAGTACGGTCCGCCCACGGCGGGCGGCGGGAGGTGAGGACGATGGCGACCTACGTGCTGATGACCAAGCTGGCGCCCGAGGTGATGGGCGACGTCCGACACCGCGAGAAACTGGGCGCCGAGTGGAAGCAGGCGATCTCGACGAAATGCCCCGAGGTGAAGTTCGTCGGCCACTACGCACTGCTCGGCTCCTACGACTTCCTCGACATCTACGAAGCTCCCGACGAGGAGACGGCCACCAAGGTCTCCCTGTTGACGCGCGCGCTCGGCGCCGTCCAGGCCGAGAGCTGGACCGCCATACCCTACGGTCGGTTCCTGGAGCTGGTGGAGGAGGTCAGATAGGATCCCGCGGAGTCGGAGTACCGCGCGGCGTCGACCGCCGCGGGTCCTACCCGCGGCGCGGTCGGCGTCGTCCCTCGTCGAGCCTAGCGGCTGACGGCGCTCCGGCTCGCGAAGGTGCTGGGCGCTGGCGCTCCGGTCCCCTCGTAGAAGAACGGCTCTCCGAGTTCCTTGAAGGAGAACATCCGGAAGGCCCGATAACCCTCGTAGTCGAGGATGCGGAGATCGTCCGTCTCGCGGAGATCGGCCAGGACCACGTCGAAATGACGTCCGTACCGCTCCCTCGCCTTCTCCAGCGGAACCTCGCAGGCAACGAACTTGGCGATTCCCTTCGCCTCGAACTTGCCGATGAGTTCCTCGTCGAGGAAAGAGCTGTGGGAAGTCAGATAGATCATGGCCCCGTTGCCCGTGAGGATCAGTCCTGCTTTCATGGTCACACTCCCTGTGGCGCCTGTATCTAGCTTGTCCTCGCTCCCGGGCTTGTCAACGTCTCGTGGGGCAGACCTTTCTCCTCGTCAGGACCATGTCCCACGGCTAGAATCCGACTCGACCCCGGCGAAGGATGATCGTGGACCGCAGACGTTTCCTCTGGATGCTCGGCTCCGGCCTCCTGGCCCTGACCGGCCGGCAGCGCCGGGCTGCGGGCAGTGTTGCGCTGCCGCCCCTCGGCAAACGGTGCTGGACGTGGACCCGCAACCGGGCCGAGGTCGACGATGCGGAACTCGCGATCCTGTTCGAGGAGATCGCCGCGGCGGGCATCCACGCCGTGAACATCGGCGGAGCGGACGAGCGTTCCTGCCGGCTGGCTCGCGAGGCGGGACTGGAGCCCCACGCCTGGCTCTGGACGCTCTGCCGTCGTGACCCCGAACTCATGGCGAATCACCCCGACTGGTACGCCGTCAACCGTCTCGGCGACTCGACCCACGACAAGCCCCCCTACGTGCCCTACTACCGTTTCCTCTGTCCGAGTCGCAGGGAGGTGCGCGACCATCTCGTCGGAATGGTGGGCGCGCTCGCCGAACAGGAATGGCTGGCCGGCGTGCATCTGGACTACGTGCGCCTGCCCGACGTCATCCTGCCACGCGGGCTGTGGGGCAAGTACGATCTCGTCCAGGACGAGGAGCTGCCGGAGTTCGACTACTGCTACTGCCGAAACTGCCGGGAGCGCTTCGCGGAGGAGGCCGGCGCGGATCCGCTGATGCTGCCCGACCCGCCCGCGGATCCCGACTGGCGGCGATTCCGCCAGAGGATGGTAACCGAGCTCGTGACCGAGCTGGCCGCGGCCGTACACGCGCACGGCAAGCCCATCTCCGCCGCGGTCTTTCCCACGCCCGACATCGCGCGCTCCCTGGTGCGCCAGGACTGGCCGAGCTGGCCCGTGGACCTGCTGCTGCCGATGGTCTATCACAACTTCTACGAGCAGCCCGTGGCCTGGATCGAGACCGCCGTGGCCGAAGGACGCGCCGCCCTGCCGCCGGGAAAGGCGCTCGTTCCCGCCCTCTACCTGCCGGCCCTGGAGGCGCCCGGCGAGTACGAGGCCGCGCTGAAGGCCGCGCGAAACGGGGGCGCCGCGGCCGTCGCGATCTTCGGCGGCGTCGAACCCGTGACGGCGTTTTTCGACGATTCCCGCTGACTCCGAGGGCGCGGCATTGATCCGCCGCCGGATCCTGACTATTCTCTCCGCGGTCGGCCCATGGTGGGCTGCGGACCGGACCGTCGAACGAAAGAGAGAGGGAATGCCTCTGATTCCGATGCGCGTGATGCTGGACCATGCCGCCGAGAACGACTACGGCGTCGGCGCCTTCAACGTGAACAACATGGAGCAGATCCAGGCGATCATGCAGGCCGCCGAGGAGACGAACTCCCCGGTGATCGTGCAGGCCTCCCGCGGCGCCCGATCCTATTCCCAGGACAACTATCTCCGCCACCTGATGCTGGCCGCCGCCGAACTGCACCCGCGGATTCCCATCGCCATGCACCAGGATCACGGCAACAGCCCCGAGACCTGCTTCTCCGCCATCGACCAGGGCTTCACCTCCGTGATGATGGACGGTTCCCTCATGGAGGACGGCAAGACGCCGGCCAGCTACGAGCACAACGTCGAGGTGACGAGGAAGGTCGTCGAGCGCGCGCACTCCCTCGGCGTGACGGTGGAAGCCGAGATCGGCTGCCTGGGCGGCATCGAGGACGGCCACGGCGCCGGGCTCACCGGCGAGGAGGCCCTCTCCCACCTGACCGACCCGGAAGAGGCCGAGCGCTTCGCTGCGGAGACCGGCTGCGACGCCCTGGCCGTGGCCATCGGCACCAGTCACGGCGCCTACAAGTTCACCGAGAAGCCCACCGGCGACGTGCTGAAGATGGACGTGATCGAGGAGATCCACCGCCGCCTGCCGGGCACCCACCTCGTGATGCACGGCAGCAGCTCGGTTCCCCGGGAGCTGGTGCAGATCATCAACGAGTTCGGCGGCGACATGCCCGAGACCTACGGCGTGCCGGTGGAGGCGATCCAGCAGGGGATCAAGCACGGCGTGCGGAAGATCAACGTGGACACGGACAACCGCCTGGCCATCACGGGCGCCATCCGGAAGCTGTTCGCCGAGAGCCCGGGCAAGTTCGATCCCCGCGACTACATGAAGCCCGCGCGGACGGCGATGGCCGAGGTGGTCAAGGCGCGGATGATCGCCTTCGGGCAGGCGGGCTGGGCCGACAAGGTGCCGGCGAAGACCCTGGACGAGATGAAGTCCTTCTACGCCTGATCGCTCTGATCTCGAGTTTCCGTTCAGGGGCCGCCGGATCTACTCCGGCGGCCCTTTCGCGTGGGAGCGTCCGGGCTCCTCGCCGGGTCGGACTCAGGCGGACTCCACCCTCACCTCGAACTCCGGCGGATCGAGGATGTGCTTCTTCACCGCGCACAGATCCATGGCGCGGCGCACGCCGGCGCGATACTTCTCGGGGAAGGTGTCCGGCACCTTGAGCTCCAGGGTCATCCTGTCGAACCGGGGCTCCGTCTCGTGCCGGCGGCAGATCATCGCCAGGCTCATGCCCTCGGTGGACAGGCCGCGCCCCTCGCAGAACGAGAGCGCATAGAATCCCGCGCAGGTGGCGATGGAGGCCAGGAACAGCTGAAAGGGTTCCGGCGCGCTTCCGTTGCCGCCGTTCAGGGGATCCTGATCCGTGCGGATGCTGCGCTGTCCCAGCGTCGCGTCGACGGCCTTGCCGCCGGGAAAGTTAACGTTGATAACGAGTTCCAAGCCTGAACCTCCTGCGGCAAATGGTCGGGATGAACGCGGAGACACATTGCCACAACCGATCCGGCTTGTCGAGAATCCGAAGGCGATGGGCTCGACTCCGAGATCGTGCGCGAAAAGGCTGAACTTCCCGCTCCAGGCTCCGATACCCCCATTGAACCCCGGACCCGGAGGACGAGCGATGGACGACAAGCGCAAGCACGAACGGCACGCCATGATCGACGATCTCCCGATCACGATTCCCGTCCTGGGCGACGATGTCGGCAAGCTGATGGATCTCACCCGCAAGGGGTCGATGATCCGCTACACCCTGCCCATGAAGCCGAAGACCCGCTACCGGCTTCACGTGAAGCTGACCGAGCCCGTGAACGGGCGAGAGGAGTTCGAGCTCGTCGCCGAGTGCATCTGGTGCCGGCCCGCTCCCGGGCTGAACGGCTACAACGCGGGCACGACGTTCGTGAATCTCGAGGCCGAGATCCTGGACATCATCGACATCCTCGTGGCCCCCGGCGTACCGACGCTCGACTGATCGCCGGATTCCGCCCGGCGCAACGCTCCAACGAAAAGGGAGAGCCCCGGTCCGGGACTCTCCCTCGTCGCATCGAACGGGTTCGGATCAGGCGCCCAGCACGCCCCGCTTCCGCAGGGCCTCCAGAAGCTTGTCCACGCATTCGTCCACGCTCAGCTTGTCGGTGTCCAGCGTCACCTCGGCCGACTCGGGCGCCTCGTAGGGCGCGCTCACGCCGGTGAAGGAGGCGATCTGACCGTCGCGCGCCTTCTTGTAGAGCCCCTTGGGATCGCGATCCTCGCACACGTCCAGCGGCGCGTTCACGAACACCTCGATGAAGGCATCGTCGCCGATCACGGTTCTCGCCTGCTCCCTGTCCTCCAGGTAAGGCGAGATGAACGAGGTGATCATGATCATGCCCGCGTCGTTGAACAGGTGCGCCACCTCGGCGATGCGCCGGATGTTCTCGGAACGATCCGTGGCGGAGAAGCCGAGATCGCGGTTGAGCCCCGAACGAACGTTGTCGCCGTCGAGGATATAGGCCGCGTGGCCGGCCGCGACCAGGCGCTCCTCGAGCCCCTTGGCGATGGACGACTTGCCGGAGCCGCTGAGACCGGTGAGCCAGATCGTCGCGGGCTTCTGCCGCATGAGCTCGTTGCGCCGCTCGCGCGAGACGAAGCTGTGCTCCTCGACGATGTTCTTGCTCACCGGCGCCTCCTCCGACGCCTTGCGGAGCTGGGCGCGATGCTTGGCGCGGTTGATGATCATGCCCGCCCCCACCGTGACGTTGGTGAAGGGGTCGATCACGATGAAGCTGCCCGTCTGGCGGTTGCGCGCGGACTCGTCGTAGATGAGGGGGCGGAAGCACTCCAGGTTGACCCGGCCGATCTCGTTGAGCTCGAGGATATCGGCGGACTCGCGGTGCAGCTGGTTGGGGTCCACCCGGTACTGCAGGTCGGTGAAGGTGCCCCGCACGGTCTGGGAGGTGTGCTTGATGTAGTAGGGCACGTTCAGCTTCATCGGCGCCTCGCCCATCCAGACCATCATCGCCTCGATGTTGCGGTCCATGCGCGGCAGGTTGCGGGGATGCACGAGCATGTCGCCGCGGCTGACGTCGATCTCGTCCTCGAGGCAGATCGTCACCGACTGGGGCGCGTGGGCGTAGTCCTTGTCGCCGTCGAAGGTCACGATGCGCTCCACGCGTGAGCTCTTGCCCGAGGGCAGGACGGCGATCTCGTCGCCCTTGCGCAGGACGCCCGACTGGATCTGCCCGCAGTAGCCGCGGAACTCGCGCGTGGGCCGATTCACGTACTGCACCGGGAAGCGGAAGTCGATGAGGTTGCGGTCGCCGCCGATCTCCACGTCCTCCAGGTGGCCGAGGAAGGTGAGCCCCTGATACCAGGGCATCCGCTCGCCGCGCTCGACGACGTTGTCGCCCTCCAGCGCGCTGATGGGGATGTAGGTGACGTCCTTGAGCTCGAGCCGCGCGGCGAAGTCGGCGTACTCGCGGTGGATCCGCTCGTAGACCTCCTGGTCGTAGTCGACCAGATCCATCTTGTTGACGGCCACGAGCACGTGCGGAATCGCCAGCAGCGAAGCGATGAAGCCGTGGCGCTTGGACTGCGTCGTGACGCCGCCCGCGGCATCGATCAGAATCACGGCCAGGCTCGCGTTGGAGGCGCCGGTGGCCATGTTGCGCGTGTACTGCTCGTGACCCGGCGTGTCGGCGATGATGAAGCGGCGCTTGGGCGTCGAGAAGTAGCGGTAGGCCACGTCGATCGTGATGCCCTGCTCCCGCTCGGCCTTCAGGCCGTCGGTGAGCAGCGCCAGGTCGACGATTTCGCGGTTGAGCTTCTTCGAGTCCCGCTGCACGGCCTCGAGGTGGTCTTCGTAGATCGACTTGCTGTCGTGGAGCAGGCGCCCGATCAGCGTCGACTTGCCGTCGTCCACGCTGCCGGCGGTCGTGAAACGTAGGAGATCCGCGGTGCGGTTCTGTTCCAGGAGGGTTTCGATGTCGGTGGCCATCTAGAAGTAACCTTCCTTCTTCTTCTGTTCCATGGAGGAATCCTGATCGAAGTCGATGAGGCGGGTCGTGCGCTCCGACTTCCGGACGATCATCATCTCCTGGATGATATCGGGCATGGTCGTTCCCTCCGAGCGGACCCCGCCGGTGCAGGGGATGCAGCCTAGGGTGCGGAAGCGGCACGAGATCTCTTCGGGCGTCTCGCCCTCGTGCACGCGGGTGCCGGGATAGATCGGGATGAGCTGCTCGTTGCGCACGACCACCTGCCGCGGCTTCGCGTAGTACAGCGGCACCACCGGGATCTCCTCCAGGTGGATGTAGTGCCAGACGTCGAGCTCGGTCCAGTTGGAGATCGGGAACACGCGGATGCTCTCGCCCGGGTTGAGCCGGCCGTTGTAGAGATTCCAGAGCTCCGGGCGCTGGTTCTTCGGGTCCCACTGGCCCTTGGCGTCGCGGAAGGAGTAGACCCGCTCCTTGGCGCGCGACTTCTCCTCGTCGCGGCGGGCTCCGCCGAACGCGGCGTCGTAGCCGCCCCTCTCCAGAGCGTCGAGCAGCGCGCGGGTCTTGAGCTCGCCGCAGCACTTCACCGTGCCCCAGTCCCAGGGGTTGGCGCCGGCCTCCATCGCCTCCTCGTTCCTGTACACCACCAGGTCGGCGCCGATCTCCTTGCAGAGCCTGTCGCGGAACTCGTACATCTCGGGAAACTTGTAGCCCGTGTCCACGTGGAGCAGCGGAAAGGGGATCTTGCCCGGGTAGAACGCCTTCTGGGCGAGCCTCAGCATGACGGAGGAGTCCTTGCCCACGGAGTAGAGCATCACCGGGTTCTCGAACTCGGCCGTGACCTCCCGGATGATGTGGATGCTCTCCGCCTCGAGGATCTGCAGATTCGTGCTTCTGTAATTCTCCATCGATTCACTCCAGCTCTATCGTCCATGGTGGCCCGGTTCCGATATCCGCCTATCCTGGGCCCGATCGGCGTTCGCAGCAATCGCGCCAGATGACCCGGAGAAGCGGAAACCGTGGGCGCTGCGTAAGATAAACATTCCCCGGTCTTTGTCGATACCGGGAACCTGCCGGGCTTCCCGGGACGCCGGATCGAGCGATCCCGATCGTGGAAGCCGCCCGCACCCGATCAGTAGCCGTATCGGCCGCGATACTCAAAGGTGAGGCGCTCGATCTCCACGACCTGCTCCGCCGTGAGGGTTTCCCGCCACAACTCGTTCAGTTTCACCTCGTTGCCGCTGGACAGCCGCATCCGATTCCCGATGATGTGGTGCTCGGCTTCCTTGAACTGGATCGGTTGCGCGATCGGATCCGCGCCGAGCAGGTTCGTGATGCGCTTCATCTCCCGGGGAAGATCCTCGCAGAGATCCTCGTAGCGGATCATGAGGAAGGCGTCGTCCGGCAGCCGGCTTCGCATCCTCTCGGCCCGCTCGGAGATCCGGTTCCACACCCGGGCGCTCTCGGCCACCGTGGGCACGCCGCCGTGATTCTTGATGTTCGAGTAGACGAATCCCCGCGGATCCCGAACCAGGTAGATCACCTTGATCTCGTAGCCCGTCAGCCGCGTCAGCAGGGGAATGCGGAAGGGGTTCTTGCTCGCGTCCCCGAGAATGCGGATGCCTGTTCTCTCCGTGATGGAGTCCATGAGCCCCTGCACCCGGCGCGCGCGGCGACGCATCGCGCCCGTCCAGGGAGAGACGTTCCACACCAGCGCGTCCCGCAGACGCTCCAGCGCGCCGTTGCCCAGCGAGCCCGTCAGCAGCTGCTGCATGCGCGAGCCGCGGCCGATGATGTGATCCATCTCCCAGTGGTCCGGATCGAACCGCAGGCCGCGGCGCTCCATCTCCTCGCCGGCGGCCGTCCAGAAGGAGCACCGGCCGATCGGCTCCCCGCAGGAGCAAGGGTACTCGTGGCGATTCTCCTTCTGGATCGGACCCGTCACCTCGCCCACGGAGACGATCTCCGGATGGGCGTTGACCAGGAAGGACAGAAGGGTCGAGCCCGAGTAGCTCGTTCCGGCGATGTAGAGAATCTGCTTCATCATTCGACCTATCGACGACGGCCCCGCGCTCAGAGCGCGCGGATCTCGAGGGGCTCCCTGCTCCGCGAGTGACGCCGCCACATCGCGTACATGAACAGGGCCCAGATCCGCGAGCAGTGCCCGTGGTTGCCGTTCTTGAATTCCGTCCAGATCTCCGACACGACGCTCGCGTCCATGGGATCCGTGTTTGTCTCGTCGGCGAACAGTTCGTCCACCATGCCGCGAAGATCCTCGGCCAGCCACCGCGCCAGGGGAATGACGAAGCCCTGCTTGCGCCGGTAGATCAGTTCGTGGGGGAGATACTTCTCCGCCAGCTTCTTGAGCAGGTACTTGCCCGCGGGCGCGCCGCCGCGGCGTCCGGCCTTGAGCGCGACGGGCAGCGAGGCGCAGAGCTCGATGACCTTGTGGTCGAGCAGCGGCGAGCGCATCTCCAGGCCGCAGTGCATGGAGGCGATGTCCATCTTCACCAGGAGATCGCCGGGCAGGTAGGTCTGATTGTCGATCCACAGCATCTGATCGATCGGGTGCTTCGCGAACTCCCGCGCCTTCGCGAGATGGGCCTGCCTCCATTCGCCGACCGTGTCGCCCACCTGCTCCCGCACGGGCCGCAGCAGGCGCGCGCGCAACCGGTCGCCCCAGTACACGTGGTAGACCACGAAGGAGGCGAGCTGGGGATGGGCGTACTTCAGCAGCCACTTGCGCCGGATGCGCGAGGAGAGGCTGCCCGAGATCTCGAAATCATCGAGCTGCTCCCGCAGGCGCTCGGGACGGGCCATCCTGTCGACGACTCCCGCGACCGGCAGCGCCAGCGGCGGCATGGCGTAGCGGATATAGCCGCCGAGCAATTCGTCGCCGCCGTCCCCGTTGAGTGCCACGGTAATCCCTTCGCGCGCGGCGCGGCAGACGTGGAAGGAGGGCAGGGCCGAGCTGTCCGCGTAGGGCTCGCCGTAGTGCCGCACGATCTTGTCGAGCATTCCCGTCTCGTCGCTGGGAATCACGCGCACCGTGTGATCGGTGGCGTAGCGGTCGGCGACCACCTGCGCGTGGGGCGACTCGTCGATCTTCTCGTCGTCGAAACCTATCGTGAAGGTGCGCACCGGCTCGGAGCTCATCTCCGCGAGCAGAGCCACGATGAGGCCCGAGTCGACGCCGCCGCTGAGCAGGGCGCCGATGGGCACGTCCGACACGGTCCGCAGCCGCGTCGCCTCCCGCAGCTCCGCCTCCAGAAGCTCGACGGCCTCCTCCTCGCCGACGCGCAGCTTGGTGCGGTAGTCCAGGTTCCAGTAGCGGGTGACCTCGAGGCCGCCTTCGGTCAGGAAGGCGTAGCTGGCGGGCGGCAGCTTGCGGATGCCGCGGTAGATGCTCCAGGGCGCCGGCACGAACTGGTGTTGCAGGTAGAGATCGAGCGCCTGGGGATCCATGGTCTCGTCGACGTCGGGATGCGCGACGAGGGGATCGATCTCGGAGCAGAACAGGAAACCGTCCGGCAGCATCGCGTAGTGGAGCGGCTTCTTGCCGACCCGGTCGCGAGCCAGGAACAGGCGGCGATGCTCGGGCTCCCAGATCGCGAAGGCGAACATGCCCCGCAGCCGCTTCAGGCACTCCGCGCCGTGGCGACGATACAGGGCCAGGATGACCTCCGTGTCCGTGCGGGACCGGAAGGTCTCCCCCTCCGCCATGAGCTCCTCGCGCAGCTCCAGGAAGTTGTACACCTCGCCGTTGTGGACGATCACGTTGCCCGTGACCGGATCCACCATCGGCTGATTCCCGCTTTCCGAGAGGTCGAAGATGCTGAGCCGGGCGTGGCCGAGGGTGCAGCGGCGGCCGGGATCGGACCAGACGGCCGAGTAGTCGGGCCCACGGTGATGGAGACGCTCGACCATCGCAGCGATGCCTGCGTCGTCGGCGACCGGCTTGCCCATCCAGCCCGCGATACCGCACATGGTCCTGTACCTCTACCGTTCTGGCCCGCGTTGCGGGCGCCGTCTCGGCCTCGAAGATGCGTTGCAAGGGGATGGGGAAAGGAGCGGAGAGCCTAGCATGGCGATTTCCGCCGATCCACTCGAAAAACCCCGGCCGGCGCGGCCCTCGCGCGGCTCCTGTCCGTCCGGTCGCCCTCTTCTCGCAGTCATGTCAAAGCTCCCAGGTCAGTCCGCCCGCGCCCAGGCGGGCATGGGCCACGCGCGCCCGCTCGGAGCCTTCGCCGCGCGGAACCCAGCGGCCGTCCTCCTCGTGGATCTCGAGGGTCGCCCGGCACCGCCACCAGTCGGCGATCTCCCCCGGCGAGGCGACCCAGAGGCGCCGCTCCTCGGCGCTGCGCGCAAGGAACTCCAGGAGCGAGCGAAACAGCGCGTTCGCCCGCGGCTCGCGCACGTAGTCGGGATGGATGTTGAAGCTGGCCAGCCCGCCCCGCTCGAGGATGATCTCCAGCTGCCGCCGCCACAGGTCGAGGGAGTAGTCGTCGAAGATGTGCAGCAGCGTGTAGTCCTGGGTCGTCGTCAGCGGTATCTCGACCTTGTCGCCGATGAAGTAGGGGAACACCGTGCAGCAGCCCCCCGGCTGGGGATCGAGATGGCCGACGTTGGGCAGCGACATCTCGTAGTCGAACTCCAGCTGCCCGAACCAGTCGGGATTGCGATAGAGCACCGGGGAGCGGAAACCGCGGGCGCCCAGGCGCCGGCCGTGCTCGTTGATTCGCGGGGCGCGGCGGCGGAACAGCTCCTCGTCGAAGAACAGGCGGCCGTCGTGATTCAGCCCGTGGACGTTGATCTCCGCGCCCAGCCGCTCCAGCTCCGCCCGCAGCGAATCGGGGAGATCGTAGCGCTCCTCGGGAATGAACTGGAAGGCCGGGCGGAAGCCGTGGGCCAGATCCAGGGCGGCCAGCTCCGGAGTGAAGTCGCGACCGATGGCGGTTTCCACGTCGTGGGTCATCGTCACGCAGCCCCGGTAGCCGTCGGGCCAGAACCAGAGAAAGGGCAAGGTCTCGACGTCCTCGCGCGCCATCCACCCGGCCAGCAGCTTCTCCAGCAGCGTCTCGACGGTGGTGTCGACGGGCCAGGCGGGGAAGGGGCGATCGAGGCGCCCCGCGAGGAAGCGTCGCTGCAGATGCTTGCGGAAGGCCACGGGGAAGAGAGGCCGCAGCAGGTAGTAGGCCTTGCGCACGAGTTCCCGTGCGCCCCCGCGGTCGCCCTGGCCCAGCCGGGGCAGGTAGTTCTCGAGCCGCAGGTCGTCGATGATCTCCTCGGGATCGAAGGGCATCTCGCCCGAGGACGAGGTCGTGTCGGACGCCGCATCGCCGGGCGTCTCGCCGACGCGGCCGTGAAGGTTGCGGCCGTAGAGGGTCAGCCCCTCCCAGCGGAAGTAGCCCCGGGGGCCATCCGGAATCTCCCGCGCGCTTTCCGCCGTGGTCGAGGCGGGAATCCGGAAGCGATCGCGCAGGGCCCGCGCCACGGCATCGGTCATTGCGACGCGCTCCGGCCCGGCCCCGGCGCTTCACCCGCGGCCAGCGCCCCCACCACCTGCAGGTAGCTCTCGCGCTCGGTCTCGAAGTTGTAGGTGTCGTAGAACTTCCTCGCCTCGGTCGCCAGGCGTTCGAGCTGCTCGGGGTGTTCCTGCAGCTCCTGGATCCTGTCGGCCAGGTCCGCGGGATTCTCCGACTCGGCGAAGCGGACCATGGTCTCGTCGAAGTAGCGCGTGATCGTGTGCGTCGCCACGGTGATGGCGGGAATGCCGATGCGCACGTACTCGAGCAGCTTGGTGGGCAGCATCAGACGCGTGCCGATGCGCTTGCGCGAGGGAATCACGGCCAGGTGGGAGCCCGCGAGCAGGCCGGGCAGCTCGTCCATGGGCACGAAGCCGTCGCTGAAGGAGACCCGATCCATCAGGTCGAGCTCGGTCGCGAGCCGCAGCAGTTCATCCCTGTGCTCGCCGTCGCCGATGATGGTCAGGCGGGCCGTCGGGATGCGATCGCGCAGCAGGTCCATCGCCTCGATCGCGAGGTCGAGCCCCAGCCGATGCGCGAGGGTGCCGTGGTAGACCAGCCGGAACTCGGCGCCCTCCTCGAGGGACGCGGGGGCGAGGCCACCATCGGGAAACACTCCCGTGTCGGGCAGGTTCAGGGCGACGCGCGACTTCCGCGTGTCGAGGCCGTTCTCGAGCAGGCGTTCCCACTTGGTGTGCTCGGTGGTGAGCACGTAGTGCGCAAGCTTCATGGACCACCGCTCCTCGAGGAACAGCGCCCTGATGATCCAGTGCTCGGGCCCCACGCCGAAACGATCCTGGTAGATCTCGGGCATGGTGTCGTGGATGTCCAGCAGCACGGGCACGCCCGCGAGTCGCAGCGGCACGGCCGCCGCGATGAGAAAGTTCGGCATGTTGTTCACGTGAATCAGCGCGAAGCGCCGCCCCCGCAGGTGATCGCGCAGGAGAAGGAAGGAGCACAGGAAGGCGAACTTCACGTAGTCGAACAGGATGCCGAACTTGCCCGCGCTCTTGGGAGCGCGGCGCTGGGGCAGGTGGAAGGTGAGCCCCTCCTCGTCGGCGTCCCTCACGCCGTCCGGAGCCACGAGGGCGTAGACGTCGACCGAATAGCCCATCCCGCGCAGGGCGGTGACGTGGCGACGCACCCGCGCGTCGGAGCGGAAGATCGTGTAGGCCACCATCGCGATGCGCTTGCCGGCGTTCACCATTCGATATCCATCCGTTTGATGATCTCGGCGGGCACGCCCCCCACCACGGTGAAGGCGGGCACGTCCTTCAAAACCACGGCGCCGGCGGCCACGATGGCGCCCTCGCCGATGGTGACGTTCGGCAGCACGATGGCGCCCGCGCCCAGCCAGGCGTCGTTCTCGATGGTTATCGCCCCGCGGTCGATGCGCACATGGTCGTAGAGCCGCGACCAGTTCGGATCCGAGGCGGTGACGAGCGTCACGCGCTGCGCGATCGCCACCCGATCGCCGATGAACACCGTCGGCTCGCGCTTCTCGAGCAGCTCGGTGATGATCAGATCCTCGCCGATGTAGACCTGCTCGCCGACCACGACGCCGCTGGAGCGCAGCATCCGCAGCCGCCCGCCCAGGAGCGGAAAGAAGCGGCCGCCCAGACGCAGCATGCGCTTGCGGGCGACGAAGAGTTTGTCGCGGAGGCTCAACGGCTTGGAATCGGCGGTGTAGCTCATCGCGCTCCTCAGCCCACGTGCTTGTAGAGGATGCGCCCGGCCAGGCGCAGCATCGAGTCGGGCATGCGCGAGAAGGCCTTCTTGGCCATGCGCGCCTTCCAGCCCTCGGGTTCGTCCACGCCCGTGGGCGCGGGGAAGCGGTAGTACTCCAGCCCCACTTGATTTCCGCCCCAACGGGTCTTGAAGCTGATCAGGCCCTCGTTGGCGAGGTCGCTGCGCCCCATGTCGAACTCGCGGGCGCCGTCCGCGCGGGCGGCCTTGATGGATTCCCACAGCAGCAGCTGGGTACCGCAGCGCTTGGCCTCGGCCTGATCGGAGCAGCCGTACTTGTGAACGACGGCGTCGCGATAGTTCAGCGTGACGATGGAGGCGATCGGTTTGCCCCGGTAGCGCGCGTTGTGGAACGTGATCCCCTCGCCGAGCTTCTCGGCGAGGATCCGGAACCAGTACCTGGGCTGCGGAGGCACCTGGTGCTTGCGACGGGTGCCCAGCAGGAGCTGGTAGAACTCGTCGACCAGCCGCTCGTCCCGCCCGCGTTCCACCTCGAGTTCCTCGCGGGCGGCCCGTCGAATCCGCTGGCGGATCGAGGTGTTGTGGAGCTGCGCGTAGAGCTCATCCTCGGTGGGCGACAGATCGATGGCGTGGAAGGCGAACTCCGACGACCGGCCCATCCGGCCCCGCTCGATCGGCTCCTTCGCGAGCGGAGTCCGGCTGCGCAGCTCGAAGTACTTGAGGCCGCCGCTGTCGACATCCTCGCGGACCGTCGCCAGGATCGCGTCCAGCGCTTCGGGATCCGCGACCAGGGGCTCGCAGTGATCGGCGAAGGGTATCGACACCAGCCGCTTGCCGGTGATCCAGCTCGAGACCCGACAGAACGCGACGCCGTCGGTCAGCGGCTGGCCGGGACCGCTGGTGGTGTAGACCACGGGCTCGTAGTCGTAGGCCTGCTTGAGGGCGCCGAGCCACTGGGCGCTGTGGAACACCGACGCGCCCGGAGCCCGCTCCAGGAAATCGGACCATCGGCGGTCCGCCAACGGATCCAGTCTGTTCACATCCATCCGCGACTCCCTCGCAGGCCGTATGCACGATCCGATCGTCTCGATCAGGCGGCGCGAGGCCACGGCCCACGGACCTCGAACGCCCTCGGCCCATAGCGCCGCCGTTCGGGTCGCGAGAGCTCGCGCCCGACCGTCATGATCATCGAAATCGATGTAACAAGCTGCCAATTCATCGACTTCTACGTATTTAGATCGGATCGATCCGGCGCATCTTAACCCAGAACCGCCGGGAAGGTGAACTTTTTCTCCCGGAACCGTCCCCCGTGGATCCTGCGCAGGGGCCGGGCGCGCGTGCGTCCGGCCTCGAGGCGTTGCGGGGAAAGGGCTTGTCAATGCCCATGCCGGTCGCTAGTCTCCGCGCCGCACGGGGGGGAGGCGCGGGCGGTGGTCCGACCGCCCGCGGAGCGAGACCAAGCGAGGACCTGATGCATGTCTTGATGATTCTGGATAAGGAGTTCCCCTCCGACGTCCGGGTGCAGCGCGAGGCGGTCGCCCTGATGGACGCGGGCAGCACCGTCAGCCTGGTCTGCCGGAATCGCGACGGCCGACCGGTGCGGGACGAGGTGTCCGGCATCGAGGTGCTCCGGTTGCCCCGCTTCCGCGGCCTGCCCGCCAAGCTGCGAGGCCTGCTCCAGAAGCCGTTCTTCTTCAATCCGGTCTACGCCATCGCCATCTCTCGCGCGCTGCGCGAGCGGCGCTGCGACGCCGTCCACATGCACGACCTGCCGCTCGTCGCCCTCGGCCTCTGGTTCGCCCGCCGCCGCTCGATTCCCCTGGTGTTCGACCTGCACGAGGATTTCCCGGCGATGATCCGAACGGAGAACCGGAGCGGCATCCAGCACCTGCTCTACAATCGCTGGGACCTGCTGGGCAAGCTGGAGCGCTACTGCCTGAACCGGTCGGACCGCATGCTCGTGGTCACCGAGGAGAGCCGCCAGCGTCTGATCGGCCTGGGCGTGGATCCCGGGCACGTGGCCGTCGTGGGCAACTGCGTGGACCTGGAGAGCTTCCTGGCCGGCTACCCCGCGGATCACGAGCGCACGCCGGGCAAGCTCCGCATGCTCTACACGGGCATCCTGGGCGGAAACCGCGGCCTGCCGCAGGTTCTGGACGCCATGGCGATCCTGAAGGAGGACGGCATCGAGGTGGAGTTCCATCTCGTGGGCGAGGGACCGGAGCGGGCCGGCCTCGAGGCGCTCGCCGCACGGCACGGCCTGGCGGATCTTCTCGTCATCCACGGCTGGGTGCCCCAGACCGAGCTCGCGTCCTACATCGCCGACTGCGACTTCTGCGTGATCCCCCACGAGCCCAACGAGCACGTGGACACGACGATGCCCAACAAGATCTTCGAGTTCATGGCGGCGAAGAAGGCCTGCATCGTGTCCAGCGCGCGGCCCCTCGCCAACCTGGTCCGCGAGTGGGAGTGCGGCCTCGCGTTCCCCTACGGCGACGCGAAGACCCTCGCCGAGCGCATCGGGTCGCTCGCGACCGATGCCGAACTCCGCGAGCGCCTCGGCGCGAACGGGCTGCGGGCCGTGGAGGAGCGTCACCAGTGGGCGCTGGAGCAGCGCAGTCTGCTCGGGATCTACGACGGCCTCGCCTCGCCGGAATCGACGCGCTGAACTTTCCGAAACCGCTCCGGAAGGACGCCTAGGCGGAGACCCTGTCCTGGAAGGCGGCGGCCAGGGCGCGGGCGTTCGCCCGCATGTCGTAGCGCTCCTCGACCCGCTCCCGGGCCCGCGCCACGAAGCCCCGGACCAGCTCGGGCTCGAGCAGGATCCGCGCGGCCTTCTCGGCGAACTCCTCCGGCCGCTCGGGGTCGGCCAGGAAACCGGAGACGCCGTCCTCCACGAGCTCCGGGACGCCGGTGATCCGCGGCCCGAGCACGGGCGTGCCGCCGGCCATCGCCTCCATCATGGACACGGGCACGCCCTCGACCTGGCTCGACAGCACGGACAGGTCGGCCTCGCGCAGGCGTGAGACGATCTCGCCGTGATCCACGCGACCGAGGAACCGGACCTGCTCCGTCACGCCCAGGCGCTCCGCGTGGGCCTCGAGCACGGCGAGACGGCCATCCACGTCGCCGCCCAGGCAGTCGATCCGGAACTCGATGCCGCGGTCGACCAGGATCCGCGCGGCCTCGATGAGGGTCTCGTGGTTCTTGTAGTGATGCAGGGACGCGATGCAGACGAGCCGGAAGGGGCCGCCCTCGCGCTCGCCGGGCTCCCGGACGGGAAACTGATCCAGCAGAATGCCGCTGCGATTGACGACGATGCGCTCGGCCGGATAGTCGGGACAGAGCTCGAGGATGGTGCGCTTGTTGAAGTCGGAAATGGCCACGATGAATTCGGCGCCGTGGATCTTGCTCGCCAGGCTGATCCGTTTGGGCGGGAACACGGTGCTGCTGCCGTGGGCCGTGAAGCTGTAGGGATTGCCGTTCAGGCGCGAGACCACCAGCGCCGTGAGCGTCGACTTGGCGGCGAAGTGCGCGTGCAGGTGCTCGCGGCGATCGCGGAGCCGCCAGGCCACGTGCACGGCTACCGTCATGTGGGCGAGAGCGCGAAGCCCGCGGGCGGGGTTCGGGTTGTCGAAGGGAAGGCGCAGCAGGAGCCCCAGCAGCGCCAGCGGCCGGCGCAGCAGATAGTACAGCCAGGCCCGCAGCATGGCGGCGGCCGGCACCGGCCGGATGTTCGTCACGCGCGGCAGGAAGCGCCGCGCCTCTTCCGGACAGGTCTGCGTGGGCATCAACGAGAAGATGTCGATGGCGAAGCCCTCGCTCTCGAGCGTGTCGATCTCGTTGTAGATGAAGTTGAGCGTGTAGGAGGGAAAGCCGTCCAGGATGTAGATCAGGCGCTTGGGATTCATGTTCGTCCTTCGTTTTTTCCTTGTGGATTTCCCCATCTCGCGTCAGAAAGGGAGGTCCGCCTCCAAGGCCGTCGCGCGCGGAGCGCCCCGCCGCGAGATGTAAGACCGAATGGAGCCCCCCTGTCAATGCGAGGATCCGGATGGAACGGAGAGCATGAGTAGCCGCGCCGGCGAAAGCGGAAAGCGTCGACTTCGCTCGATGATGGGCGATTCCGCCTACGTGATCGGCGGTTCCTACGCGACGCAGCTCTTCTCCCTGTTCATCGTCATGGTGCTGAGCCGCCGCCTCTCGGTGGAGACCTACGGCGTCTACGGCGTGATCCTGGCGGCCTACGGACTCAGCACCATGGTGCTTTCCCTGGGCTTCCAGCCCGTCATCCAGCGCTACCTGCCCGAACTGCTGGCGAAGCGCGACCGCGGCAAGACCCTGCGGCTGCAGTGGATCGGAGCGCTCGGACACCTCGCGGCTAGCCTGCTCATAATCCTGGCGACGGTGTTGTTCCGGGCTCCGCTCTCCGAGTGGGCGGCGACGCGCGGCGTGAGCCCGGAGCAGTTCGGGCAGCTGCTGCCCTACTTCGCGCTGTTCACCCTGTTCAAGTTCGAAGCGTCCGTGTTCGAGGAGATGCTCACCGCCTACCGTCGGCAGCTCTACCGGAACCTCGCCCTGGGCGGCTTCCAGGCCCTCAAGTTCACGCTGTTCTGGTTCTTCCTGCCCCACGACGGCTCCATCGAGACGGTGCTGAGCTTCCTCGTCCTGAGCAACCTCATCTTCATGCTGACGCTGCTGCTGCGTGTCCTCGGACTCTCCCGTCAGGCGCCCGGCGGCGGCCACGCGGACCTGGAGAAGAAGCGGGTGATCCGCTTCGGCCTGCTGCGCTACGTCAACCGGGCGACCTATGCCGGGCTCTGGTCCACCATCGACATCGGCTTCGTGAGCCACTTCAAGGGCTTCGAAGCCGCGGGGCTCTACACCTTCGCGGCGCAGATCATCACGCACGTGGTGCACCTGGTGCCGACGAGCAACCTCTACACCGTGCTCGTGCCCGTCTATGTGCGGGAGTACACGCTGAACAAGGACGAGAACCAGCTCATCAAGGTGTTCCGGTTCTACAACAAGGTGGTGACGCTCTGCCTCGCGCCGGTGTTCGTGGGCGCCTTCATGATGATCGGTCCCATCACCGCCGAGTTCTTCGACCTGCGCTTCCTGCCGGCCGTGCCCACCTTCCGGATCCTGATCGCGGGCATGTTCGTGTGGCACTTCATGAACACCAGCGGCTTCCTGCTGGTGGTGCTGGAGAAGCCGGAGATCTCGCTC
Source organism: uncultured bacterium (assembly GCA_964399495.1). Lineage (GTDB taxonomy): Bacteria > Krumholzibacteriota > Krumholzibacteriia > JACNKJ01 > JACNKJ01 > CAYNQX01. Next base: position 23,298 of record CAYNQX010000012.1, on the reverse strand, counting down.
TACAGCCGCGTGTTCGTCATCTACAACATCATCATGCTGCGCGTGCTGATTCCGGAGTACGGCATCCTCGGCGCCGCGGTGGCCACGGCCTCCACCAACGCCTTCACCAACACCATGTCCTACCTGCTCCTGAAGCGGAAGGTGGCGATTCGCATTCCCTGGCTGGCCACCGCCCGCACCTTCGCCTACACGGGCATCATGGCCCTGGTGGTGTGGCCTCTCATTCCCTGGGTCGACAACATCGTGAAGCTGCTGCTCGTGGTGGGGCTCGGCGCGGTGGTGTACGTGCTGCTCGCCTGGAAGCTGCCGGTGTTCAACCGGGAGGAGAGGCAGCGCCTCAACAGCGCTCTGGGTCGGAGGATCTTCCGGGTTGCCGGGAGCCCGGACTCCTAGACATCGTGTCCGGAGCCGCGGCCGCGATCACTTCCGAAGCTGCCGCATGCGACTACCGGTGAAATCCATGTACGGGCTTGCGATGTCCGGTTTATGCTAGAATCCATCACTCCATAGGACCTTCCACCGACACTCCGAGACGGTTCCCGATGCCCGACAAGCAAACCCCACTTCGAGATCTCGCGCTGATCTCCCGCCGCGTCATGGACCTGCTGCGCCGCAACCAGCTCGACTTCTGCTGTCAGGGCGCGACGGCCGTCGGCGAGGCCTGCACCGAGAAGGGCGTCGATGTCGATGGGCTGCTCGCGGAGATCGAGATCGCGGCCGAGGAGGGCGACCGGCCCGAGGACTGGCTGGAACGGCGCCCCGAGGATCTGATCGTCCACCTGCAGGATCGCTTCCACGAACCCTTCCGCGTCGAGATGCCCCGCCTCATCGCGCTCGCCGAACGCGTGGTGAAGGCGAACGCGGACCACGCCGACTGCCCGCGGGGGCTCGTCGATCACCTCCGGCTCATCGAGCGATCCGCCGAAGAGCATTTCCAATCCGAGGAGGAGTGCTTCTTCCCGATCCTGATGGGCAGCCAGACGAAACCGCTGCCCATCGAGGCCTGGCACCGGGAACACGAGGAGCACGAGGAGAAGCTGGTGCGGCTGCGAGCCATCACCGGGGAGTTCCAGCCTCCGCCCGACGCGAACGACGAGTGGCGAGATCTCTACGGGCGCTTCGACGAGATGGAGGCCGACCTCATGGAGCACATGCACCTTGAGAACAATGTGCTCTACCGGATGCCGGGGCTGTTCTAGGGCACCAGTGCCTCGCGGCCCCCATGCTTACCGCTTCGGAGGGTAAGATCGCTTACATCGTCTACTCGACCCGACCCGTACCCTTCCGGCCATGACTCAAGGATTCCAGAACCGGACAGGAGCTGTGACGGCGTGAGGAAGGGGTCCGCATCCCAAGGAGAAACAACATGACCCGCAACTACCCCTGCCGCGCACTGCTGCTCGCCGCACTGATCTTCACCGCCCTGCCGGCAGGCGCGGCGGTGGTCGCCACGGACTGGTTGTCCACCGCCGTCTCGACGGCCCAGGGCGACCTGAACGGCATCACCGTGAACATGACGAACATCGGCTCGCCCGGCGACGACGTGCTCATCGGCTTCTACGACCTGAGCCTGCCGGACTTCTCCCCCTACGCGCTGTCCGCCAGCCAGGAGACCCTGCACTACGCCTTCGACGAGAACTGGACCGCCAGCTTCGGCGCACCGGTGACCGACCTGCTGCTCTACTGCAAGTTCTGGCGTGGACCGAACAACGGCCCGAACTTCGATCCCCCGGTGTTCATGTACGAGTTCGACAGACCCTTCACGATTCTCACCGGCCTCGGCAACGCGAGCGTGGTCGGGAACACGCTGCACGTGCCGAGCACGATCTTCCAGGACGGCATTCTCAAGTTCTCCGGTTCGCACACGAGCCTGAGCCAGATCTCGAACAATGCGAACAGCGCATCGCGGCAGGTGCTGACCTTCGGCATCGACGAGGAGAGCGTGGCCACCGAGAGCAGCACCTGGAGCTCGGTGAAGAGCCTGTACTAGAGGAGGGACGGAGCGCGTGGAGACGATCGAGTTCATGGGCCAGACCCTCCCCGTCGACACCGAGTCGGTGTTCAGCGACGGCGTCGATATCGGCCTGGCGGACGTCGAGGCGCTCTGCGCGCTTCCGAACCTTCGGTGGCTGAACCTGGGCACGACCGACACGACCGACGAGCACCTGCGCGTGGTCGGCTCGCTCACGACTCTCGTGGACCTGGACCTCTCCCTCACCGACATCACCGACGCGGGCCTCGCGCACCTGACCGGCCTCACGGAGCTCACGGGCCTGAGCCTGAAGGAGACCCGCATCACGGGGTGGACGCTCGACCGGCTGCGGCCGCTCGCGAACCTGAGGTCGCTGAACCTGAAGGGGATCGAGCTCGGGGACGACTGCCTGCAGCATGTCGCGGCCCTTCCGAACCTGGAGTTCGTGATCTTCTCCTCGAGCCGCCTGACCCTGGGCGCGCTCGAGTCGCTGAAGACACGGCTGCCGGACTGCGACATCACGAATCAGAGCGACGACCCCGAGGATACGGTCGTGCTCTAGCGGATGGCGGGGAAACCGCGTCAGCTCTCGAGAGCCCGCTCCAGCGCGTCGGGATCGATCCCCAGGGCAAGCGCGGCCTTCACCCGATCCCCGTCGCACCAGGCCAGGGTCGCCAGGCAGTGGTCGCGAATCACGTTGCCCAGTTCACTGGGCTGGAAGTCGGAACGGTGCCGGTTCCCGGAGAGGATGATCTCCCGCAGGTAGGGAGAGAGGGATTCGAACCGGACGGTGTCCCCCTCCTCGCCCAGCAGCGAGGTGGCGATGATGTCCTTGAGCTCCTGCAGGTTGCCCGGGAAGGGGTACCCCTGCAGCAGGGAGAGGAACTCGGGGTCGATCGTCTTCTCCGGCCATCCCAGCTCAGCCGCCTGCCGCTTCAGGAAGTGCTCGGCGATCACGGGAATGTCGTCGCGGCGCCGCGCGAGGGGAGGCAGCATGATCGAGTGCGCCATCAGGTGGTAGAGCAGCTCCCGGGAGAATCGCTCCTTGTACCGCTCCTCGCTGAGGTCGTGACGGGAGGCGGCGATCAGCCGCAGATCCACCGTCTGGGGATGGGTCGAGGACTCGCGATAGAACTCGTGGGTCTTGATCACCTGGTTGAGCCGGCGCTGGGCGGGCAGGGGCATCTCCTCGACGTTGGTCAGGAACAGGGTGCCGCCGCTCGCCTCGTCCAGGAAGCCGATGCTCTCCTCGGGGCCGTTGCCGTGGTCGCGCACCTGGCCGAAGAGCAGGGAGCTGAAGCGCTCCGGATCCAGGGCCTGCACGTCCACGGTGATGAAGGACCCCTCCCGCCGGGGGCTGGCCTTGTGGATGGCCCGGGCGAGGGAGCCCTTGCCGGTTCCGCGTTCGCCGATGAGAAAGATGCTCAGGTCGCCGGGAGCCATCTTCTCGGCCTGGTGCAGGATACGGATCATGTTCTCGTCGCGGGTGGGCAGGTTGCTGAACGCCTCCTCGTGGGTGAGGTCCTCCCGCTTCAGGCGCACCGGCAGCTCGTTGATGCTCACGTCCAGGTTCCCGTGCTGGATCGCCTTGTCCAGCACGTCGATCAGGTAGTCGTTGTCCACCGGCTTGGTGATGTAGTCGTAGGCGCCCAGCTTGAGCGACTTCACCGCCAGTTCCGCGTCGTTGACGCCGGTGAGGATGATCACCGGCGTCGTGATGCCGTTCTCCTTCATGTGCTTCAGGATATCCATGCCGGTGATGTTGGGCATGTCCATGTCCAGCAGGATCACGTCGAAGGGCTCCTTCTCCAGCAGCCCCGCCACGTCCCTGGAGTCGTTGGTGACCGTGGGCTCGTAGAGCTCGGTCTGCATCAGGAACACCATCAGGTGATTGGTGACGGCCACGTCGTCATCGACCATCAGTAGCTTGCGCATCGACGCCTACTCCTCGTTGAGTCCCGGGCCGCCGCTCTTCGGAGGCTCGGGCAACTTGATGGTGAAGGTGGTTCCCACGCCGACCTCGCTGTCGACGGTGATGCTGCCCCGGTGCTCCTCGATGATCCGATAGGCGATCGACAGGCCCAGTCCGGTGCCGCCCCGGGCCCGCTTCGTGGTGAAGAACGGGTCGAAGATGCTCCTCAGCGTACCCTCGTTCATCCCCTTGCCGTTGTCGATGATCTCGATGAGCACCATCGAATCGGCCTGGTGGGTCACCACCTCGATCAGCCCGCGCTCGTCGTCGTTCATCGCCTGGCTGGCGTTGATGATCAGGTTGATCAGCACCTGCTCTATTTTCTGGGCATTGCCCCGCAGCATGGGCAGATCGTCGGCCAGCTCCGTCCGGAGGTCGGAGAACTTGTGCACCTGGTTGTGCACCAGGCGGACGCACTCGTTGATGATGGTGTTGATGTCCACCGTGTCGTCGAGCTGGCCCTCGTCCTTGCGGGCGAAGCGCTTGAGATCCTCGACGATCCGCTTGATCCGCTCCGAGCCGTTGGCCATGTCCTCGACCAGGGTCATGATGTGGGAGCGGAAGAAGTCGTACTTGAGGCGGGCGATCTTCAGGTCGGGATTCTTGGCGGCGTGGTCGTCGATGATCGGCAGCATGTCCTCGAAGGCCTGATGGATGATCTTCACGTTGCCGCGGATGAACTGGTTGGGGTTGTTGATCTCATGGCCGATGCCGCTGACGAGCTGGCCCAGCGAGGAGAGCTTGTCCGCCTGCTGCAGTTGCTGCTCGTAGGTCTTCTTCAGTGAGACATCGCGGTAGATCTCGATGATGCCGTCCACCTCGTTCTCGCTGTTGAAGATCGGCAGGGCGTGGACCTCGTAGCTGATGTCGCCGTGCTCGATCTCCAGGTTCACCGGGGTCTTGTCCTTGATGATGCGCTTCAGGCGGCAATCGGTGCAGGGCCGATCGCTGTCGAAGAAGGTGCGGTGGCACTTGTCGCCCGGCTCGAACTGATCGCGGTTGGTCATCACCACGTTGCGGGCCTTGTCGATGATGGCCACGGCGTCGGGGATCGCTGCGAACATGGTGGACAGGTGGAGCTTGGACTCCTCGAAGCTCTGGTTGGTCTGTTCGAGGTAGGAGTTCACGGTGTCGAGCTGGGTGCGCAGATCGTCCTGCATGAGGCGCCGCTCGGCCAGGTCGTCGATGAGGTTCTTGCGGCCGATGGCCCAGCCCAGCATCCGCGTGATCTCGTCGAGCATCTTCTGCTCCGACGGCAGCAGCTTCAGGTTGGCCTCGTCGTAGCCCAGCGTCACCTCGCCGCGCAGGTCGTCGCCCACCAGGAACTCGCTGCGGATGCTGTCGCCGGCCGGTGGCGTGCCGTAGCGCCGGCCGCCGTACTGCGAACAGACGACCGTGAGCTCGGGAAACTGCATCCCCTCGCGGATGTACTGGGGCAGCTCCGTGAAGAACTCCTCCACCGACGCGGAGTTCTCCACCCAGGCGGACACCGAGTAGAGGCAGTGGAGCTCCTTGGCCCGGTCGGTCAGCCCGCCGTCGACGTTCTCCGGATCGGGCGACACCAGTTGCCGGCCCAGGAACAGGTAGAGAGCCCCGCCGGGCCATTCCGTGTAGAGGGCGTTGAGCGTGGTGTGCTTGCCGCCGGCGGCCTCCAGGAACAGCAGGTCCGCGCGCTTGCTCTCGCGGATCCTGTCCATCACCCGCTCGATCCCGGCGACGGTCTCCGGCTCGAACAGCTCGGCCAGCTCCTTGCCGGGCGCCCGGGCGGCCGACAGGTCGAAACGGCCCGCCAGCATCTCGCTGAGAAAGACCACCTGCCGGTTCGCGTCCAGGGCAAGCAGGTAGTCGAAGTTGGAGTCCATCAGATTCAGGATGCTCTGCAGAGGAATGCTCATGGTTCCAACCTGAAGGTTATGGCGGCGATCCGTCTCGCGAGTTCATCGGTCGACGGCCGCTACCTTCGTTTCCCCACCCGGAAATGCTCGATCCCGACCTCCTGCACCTCGCGCTTGTAGTGCGCCATGGCGGTCAACGCCGGAGTGCGGGAGCTGGCCTTCGCCTCGAAGTCCACCGCCACCAGGGTGCCGGCGCCGTCCCAGGAACCGCCGCCGCCGATGTAGAAGCGCGCCAGATCTCCCAGGTTCTTCCGCGTCTGCTGCTGGATGGCCGAGCTGATCTCGTCGAACACGCCCGGCACCTCGATGCCGAACTCGTCCGCCAGGTTCCTGAGAACCTGCCAGGTCTTGACCCCTCCGGGCGTGGTCACCGCCGGCGTGAACCGCTTCACCTCGCCCTCGAAGTTGCAGCGGGTCCCCTCGCTCTCCAGGAAGGTGCTGCCGGGAATCGAGATGTTGGCGAACTGGGCCGTTTCGGAGAGCGCCCAGTCCACGCAGACCAGGTGGTCCACCTGTCCGAAGTAGGAGGCGGTGCGGCTGTAGCGCATCGGATCCTCGCCCACGATCAGGGCCCCCCGGATCCTGCCGTCCGTCAGCATCTCCCGCAGCTCGGCCCTGTCCCTGGCGCCGGGCAGCTTCGTGGCGGGCCTGCGCCCCGCCCGGAAGGCGGGGTCGGCTCCCGCGACCCCCATGGCGGCGCCGTTGGCGGCCATGGAGGGAAGCACCAGCTCGGCCCCGTGGCCCGCGCCCCTGAGCAGCAGGGCGAAGTTGCACAGCGTGTCGATGTCGCCCGGCGACTTGTCCCGGCTGCGGTCCTTGCTGTGGATGAACACCACTTTCCGCGCGCCGGCGAAGAGCTCCGCAGCCGCCGTCAGTTTACGCTCGTCCACTCCGGTCGCGCTGCTCACCCGGTCCGTCGCGGTATCGCCCCGGCCGTTGAGGAAGCTCTTACCGCCCGGCATGGCGGCGACGGCCTCGGCGTCGAAATGTCCCCGATCGACGAGCATCCGGATGATGCCGTCCCACATCTGCCCGGCGCGCCCGCGCATGGGATCCAGCGCGAGGTCGGCCAGCACGTCCAGCGGAGTGCCCGCCGAGGCGGCGACGACGAGCTTGGCGCCGGCCTTGACCGCGTCCACCACGTCGACGCTCAGCACCATGAGGTCGGACTGGATATCGGAGTTGTTGACGACGATCAGGTCGGCTTCCCCGATCGCCTCCCGCCGCGCGGTGGACACCGAGAAGCCGATGGACTCGTCCATCGGGGTGGAGCTGCCGCCGGTCTCCACCAGCGCCAGCGAGGAGATGTTGTTCGTTCCCAGTCCCTCGCGGGCGATCCGCCCGGCCAGGTACAGCTCTTCGTTGCTCGACTCGGGGTGGATGAACACCGCCACCGATTCCGGACCGTGCTCGGCGGCCACGGCCTTGAGCCCCGCCACCGCCTTGTCGTAGGCGTCCCGGTGGGTGATCCGCTCGAAGTCGATGCCGCTCCGCTCCCGTGGCGTGACCAGGCGGCGCTGTTCGATGAACAGCTCGGCGCCGAAGCGGCCGTACTGGCACAGGTAGTCGCCGGGCTTGCCCGAGGACTCGATGTGGTAGCGGCCGTCGCTGATCCGGTGCACCTTGATCTCGCAGCCCACCGAGCAGAAGGCGCAGTGGGTCATCACCGTTTCGGTGCCGAGGCAGGCGCGACCGGGATAGGGATGCTTCATGGTGAGCGAGCCCACGGGGCACGCGTCGACGCAGTTGCCGCAGGCGATGCAGCTCGTCTCGGCCAGGGGGTCGTTCATGGCCGGGCGCATCTCGGTCCTGAAGCCGCGGTTCACCAGGCCCAGGGCCGACACCGGCAGCACCCGCGCGCAGGTGCGGATGCAGCGCGAGCAGAGCACGCACTTGTTGGGGTCGTAGCTGATGTAGGGATGGCGGTCGTCGATCTTGTGCTTGCGCACCTGTCCCTTGAACCGCTCCATCTCCACGCCGTACTCCTCGGAGAAGAGGCGCAGCTTGCAGTCGTCGAACTCGGTGCAGCCGCAGGAGAGGCAGCGGGCTCCCTCGTGCGCCATGTCCTCGTATTCGTAACCGGTGGCGACCTCATCGAAGCTGCCCACGCGGTCCTCGACCTCGATCTCGTTCATCGGGTGGCGAGGGCTCTCCGGAATGTCGCCCAGCTCCGCCTGGCCCGGCTTCGACCAGAACGACTTCCTCACGACGAAGGGCTCCGGCGCCATCTCCTCGCCCGACATGTGGGAGTGCATGGCGCGGGCGGCTCTCTGGCCGTCGCGGATGGCGTCGATGACCACGGTGGGGCCGTCGTCGGCCGCGTCGCCGCCGGCGAACAAGCCCTCGACGTTGGTCTTCATGGTCTTGGTGTCGACATCGAAGGTCTGCCAGCGGCTGACGCTGGGGCTGTGCCGCTCGTCGGCGGCGCTCTCCACCAGGTCGCGGATCAGCGGTTCCTGGCCGATCGACGGAATCGCCAGACGGCAGGGAACCTCGAACTCCGAACCCTTCAGGGGCTCGGGCCTGCGCCGGCCGGAGGCGTCGGGCTCGCCGAGCACCATGCGGATGCATCTCAGGGCCCTGAGCTTGTTGCCCTCCTTGACGATGCCCACCGGCGCCGCCAGCTCCATGATTTCGATGCCCTCCTTGATGCAGTCCTCGATCTCGAGATCGTCGGCCGGCATCTCCGCCTTGGTGCGGCGATAGAGGATGATCACCTTCTCGGCGCCCAGGCGCCAGGTGGTGCGGGCGGCATCCATGGCGGTGTTGCCGCCGCCGACCACCACCACGGTGCCGGTTTCCGGAACGGGGTTCTGGGCCTTGTCCACCAGGTAGTCGGCGCCGGTGACGACGCCCTCGGTCTCCTCCTCGCCCTCGACCCGCATCCCCTTGCCGCCGAACGCGCCCGGCCCCAGGAACACGGAGTCGTGCCTGTCCATGAGCTCTTCGAGGGTGACATCCTGCCCCACGCGGACGTCGGTCTTTATCTCGACGCCGGCGCGCGTGATGTATTCGATCTCCTGATCCAGATCGGCCTTGGGCAGGCGGTACTCGGGGATCCCGTAGCGCAGCATGCCGCCGGTCTTGGGCATCGCCTCGTAGATCACCGGGTCGTAGCCCTTGAGGCCGAGGAACCAGGCGGCGGTGAGGCCCGCGGGGCCGGAGCCCACGATGCCCACGGTCTTGCCGCGGCTCGGCTCCCGCTCGGGGTTGCCCTTGTAGGCGTCGGGCTGGTCGGTGACGTAGCGCTTGATGAAGTTGATGCCCACCGGCGCGTCCACGTCTTCGCGGCGGCAGACCGCCTCGCACTTGCGGACGCAGATCCGCCCGCACACCGCCGGCAGCGGGTTGGCCTGGCGCACCAGGTCGACCGCCTTGCGGTTCTCCCCCATGGCCGCCAGGGCGATGTAGCCCTGGGCGTCCACGCCCGCGGGGCAGCCCTCCATGCAGGGCGAGACGCAGTCGGCGTAGTGATTGGACGTGAGCAGCTCGAAGGCGGTCTTGCGGGAGGCGGCCACCCGCTCGTTGCGCGTGTGCACCACCATGTCGGGCGCGACCCGCGTGGCGCAGGAGGGCAGCAGATTGGGACGGCCCTCCACCTCGACCACGCAGACGAAGCAGGAGCCGTAGGGCTTCAGCTCGGGGGAGTGGCACAGGGTGGGGATCTCGTCCAGCTTGTGCTCCTCGACCACCTCGAGGATGGTCTGCCCGGCCCGAGCCTCGATCTCGCGATCGTTGATGACCAGCTTCACCTTGTCCATCTGAACTCCTTCGCGCCCCACCGAACGGGGCCCGGAAACGGAACCTCGACTAGGCCTTGAATACCGCGCTGAAACTGCAGGACGTGATGCACTTGCCGCACTTCACGCACAGCTCCTGATCGATCACGTGCGTTTCCTTGGCGATGCCGGCGATGCAGTCCACCGGGCAGTTCTTGGCGCAGATCGTACAGCCGTTGCACAGGTCGGCGTCGATGTTGTAGGTGACCAGCAGACCGCAGCTGGCCGCCGGACAGCGCTGCTCGCCGATGTGCGCCTCGTACTCGTCGCGATAGTATTTGATCGTGGAGAGCACCGGATTGGGAGCGGTCTGGCCCAGGCCGCAGAGGCTGGCCTCCTTGATCCGCTGGCCGAGGTCCTGGAGCTTCTCCAGGTCGCTCGCGCTGCCCTTGCCCTCGGTGATCTGCTCCAGCACCTCGAGCATTCGCAGCGTGCCGATGCGGCAGAAGGTGCACTTGCCGCAGGATTCCTCCTGCGTGAAATCCAGGAAGAAGCGGGCCATGTCCACCATGCAGGTGGTGTCGTCCATCACCACCATGCCGCCGGAGCCCATGATGGCGCCGGTGGCGGGAATGTGCTCGAAGTCCACCGGAGTCTCTTTCAGATGGGCCGGGATGCAGCCGCCGGAGGGGCCGCCCATCTGCACGGCCTTGTACTCGCGGTCGTCCTTGATGCCGCCGCCGATGTCGAACAGGATCGTCTCGATGGTGGTGCCCATGGGCACCTCGGCGAGCCCGCCCTTGGCGATCTTGCCGGTGAGCGCGAACACCTTCGTGCCGGCGCTCTTCTCGGTGCCGTACTTGCGGTAGGCGGCGCCGCCGTTGTCGATGATCCAGGGCACGTTGGCGTAGGTCTCGACATTGTTGTTGTTGGTGGGCTTGCCCCAGACGCCCGACTCCGCGGGGAAGGGCGGGCGGATGCGCGGCATCCCCCGCTGCCCCTCGATGGACGCGAACAGCGCGGTCTCCTCGCCGCACACGAACGCGCCGGCGCCCTGCTTGATGACGATGTCGAAGCCGAAGCCGGAACCCAGGATGTCGTCGCCCAGGAAGCCCTTCTCGCGGGCCGCGTCGATGGCGATCTCCAGGCGCTCGATGGCCAGGGGGTATTCGGCGCGGCAGTAGATGTAGCCGAAGGAGGCGCCGATGGCGCGGCCGCAGATGATCATGCCCTCGAGGACGGCGTGGGGGTCGCCTTCGAGGACGCCGCGATCCATGAACGCGCCAGGGTCGCCCTCGTCGGCGTTGCAGACCACGTACTTCTGGTCGCTCTCGTAGCCGGCGGCGAAGGACCACTTGAGGCCGGTGGGGAAACCGCCGCCGCCCCGTCCCCGGAGTCCCGACTCCTTCATCTCGCCCAGGATCTGGTCGGGGGTCATCGCCAGCAGCGCCTTGCGGGTGGCCTCGTAGCCGCCCTGCTCGAGGTAGTCTTCGATACTTTCGGGGTTGATCAGGCCGCAGTTGCGCAGGACGATCCTGTCCTGAAGCTCGATGAACGACTTCTCGCTGCCGCCCACCTCTCCGTCCGCGCTCACGCTGTAGACCACGTGCTCGGCCAGGACCTGTCCGCCCCGGACATGCTTCTCGAAGATCTCGGCGGCCAGATCGGGGTCGACGTGGCCGTAGAGCGTTCGCCCCAGCTCGTCGTTGATCTCGACGAGGGGCTCCCGGTAGCACATGCCGATGCAGCCGGTGTAATCCAGGTCGCTCGCCGCGGGAGCATCGCCCAGCAGCGCCGCCAGCTTCTCGTAGGTGTCGCGGGCGCCGGCCGAAATGCCGCAGGTGCTCATGCCGACAGTGATATTTGACATTGGACGGGCTCCAATCCCCTAGTGCAGGCCTCGTGAGCGACGGGGCGACGCGAGTGTTCTCACTGCGTGGTGGTGCTGGGTTCCTTGGCCATCTGCTTCCTGGCTTCTCGACGGACCTTGCGAAGGGTCTTGCGCACTCCGGCGGGGGTCAGCTGACCGTAGGTCTCCTGGTCGATCAGCATGGCCGGAGCGAGCGAACAGCAGCCGAGGCAGGCCACGGTGAACAGCGTGAACAGGCCGTCCTCGGTGGTGCCGCCCACCTCGATGCCCAGCTCGTCCTCGATGGTCTGCAGCAGGGTCTTCGCCCCGGTCACGTGACAGGCTGTGCCGGCGCAGAGCCGGATCACGTGCCGACCCATGGGCTGGAGCCGGAACTGGCTGTAGAAGGTGATCACCCCGAAGATGTCCGACTCGGGGATGCTGGTGACGCTGGAGATGTACTGGATCGCCCGGCGCGGAATGTAACCGAAGTGCGCCTGAGCCGACTGCAACAGGGGGATCAACTCCCCCGGTTTGCCCTCGTAGCGCCAGAGATGATAGCTGAAGTCCGCTTCCCTGTTTTCCATGGCACCCAGATCCTCGATGGCGGTGATCGGTTTCTAGTACTCCATCAGCTTGATGATGCTGGCTTCCTTCACCCTGAGCACGCCGTCGATCTGGTTCAGCTTCTCCACGATGCGCGGAGTCTTGCCGAAGGCGCCGCTCTTGGTGATGATGCCGATCAGACGGGAGCCGTCGTCGATCACGTCGCAAAACACCACCTCGTCCATGAAGAACAGGGTGGTGAAGATCTGCTGGATCGAGTTCTTGTCGATGTCCACGATCACGTAGCTCTTGGGGCTGGAAAGCTTGGGCAGGTTGGCCTGGTCGGAGGCCTTGACCGCCTTCTGGTAGATGTTCAGGAAGTCGCCGACATCCTTGTCCAGCTTGGGCCGCTCGACGCTGGAGCTCGATACCACCTCGACGCCCTCGACCGCCGTGATCTTCTCCTGCAGCGCCGCCATCTCCCCCTCGTTGCCGGCCTGGATCAGCATGATGATGTCCACGTCGCCGTTGACGGCGTCGCAGGACACCACGCCCGGCATCATGTAGAGCTCCTTGTAGGCGCTCATGTCCTGGGCGGGGTTGTCGATGCGGATGCTGAGGTAGCTGCTCATCACCTCGCGGCTCTCGCCGGAGTCGCCGGCGGCGGCACCGGAGTCGCTCGTGGTGGCGCCGGCCTTCAGCTTGCCCAGAGCTTCGACCAGATCGGAGATCTCGAAGGGCTTGTCGAGGAAGCCGGTGTTCTCCTCGGCCAGGGCGGTGGCCTCCAGGATCTCGTTGCCGAAGCCGGTGATGATCTGCACGGGCAGCTCCGGGAACTCGCTCTTGATCACCTTGAGAATCTTCAGCCCGTCGATGTCCGGCATGAAGATGTCGCTGATCAGGTAGTCGTAGCCCTCGCCCGCGTCACGGCTCCGGTAGAGCTCGTGGATGGCGGAGATCCCGTCGGGGCAGCTCGTGCAGGTGAATCCCTCCTGGGTCAGACCGAAGGTCAGGTTTCTCCGGATTTCGACCTCGTCGTCGATGATCAGCACTCTGGGACTCATGGCGGGAACCTCCATTGGAGCGGGCCTGTCCGACCGTTCAGGGCGGTGAATTCCCCCCTATTTAATGACTTTGTGTACTGGTAAGCAAGACCCTGAAAGCTCAATCCTTGCGGAAGCAGCGGGCGGTTCAAGTCGTCGGGAATCCGGGATGAGGGAATTGCGCCGGCAGTGAGAATCACCGGAGGAAACATGTGCGGTAATGAGTCGAGGGCCGGCGGATTGGAATCGAAAGATCATCGATGCCCGGTGTGGCGGCCTGCCGTCAAGGCGTCCTCGCGCCCTCAGCCTCGCTCGTAACGCGAGTGCGCCACGCCTCCCACTCCGCCTCCCTGCCCGCATCCGGCTCGGCAGCGTGCCACTCGCGGTAGATCTCCGCGAGCTGCTCGGCGGCCCGCAGTGTGCGGCCGTGTTCGGGACCCAGCGCCGCCGCAAGAATCGAGTGGGCTTCCAGGGCCTCGGCCTCGGCTTCGGCGAAGCGCCCCATGGCGAGCAGCGTCTCGGCGTGCTGACGCAGGCCCACCCCCACATGCCAGTGACCTTCGGAGCTGTTGGCGCGGAAGCGCTGCACGGCCTCGCGGCCGAGCGCATCGCCCTCATCCAGGCGCCCCAGATCGCGGAGCAATCCACCCAGGTTGCTGATCGTGATCATCGTGCTGGGGTGATCGTCGCCGAGCGTCGTGCGCTGTCCCGCCAGGGCCTCCCGGTAGTAGAGCTCGGCTTCCTCGAGCTTGCCCTGGGACTTGAGCAGGAAGCCCATGTTGTTCAGGGCGGAGTGCGTCTGCGCGTCGCCGTCCCCGAGCACGAGGCGTGTTTTCTCGACGGCCTCGCGATAGTAGGGTTCCGCCTCGTCGAGACGGCCGAGGCGGCGCAGCAGCCCGCCCATGTTGATGATCCAGGCCAGGGTGTCGGAGTGGTCGTCCCCGAGCACGAGGCGCGCGCCGGCCAGCGCCTCCTGGCAGTAGGGCTCGGCCTCGTCCAGCCGTCCCTGGCCGATGAGCAGCGAGGCCAGGTTCCCGATGGAGGCGAGCGTGTCGGGATGTCTTTCGCCGAGCACGAGACGACGGCCGTCGATGGCCTCGCGGTAGTGGCGCTCGGCATCCTCCTGCCGGCCCTCGGCGCTGCGCTGGAAGCCCGTGTTGTGGATCGAGACCAGCGTGTCGCGATGCCGGTCGCCCAACTCGGCGCGCCGCAGCTCGAGAGACCGCTGCTGGGGGTCGGCCGCGAGGGCGATGAGGCCCTGGTTCTGCAGCGCGATCGCGACGGTCTGCAGCAGCTGGGCCTTAACCAGCGGCTGGTCGCCGAACTGCTCGTCGATCGACTCGATCGTGCGCTGGAACAGCTTCTCGTGCAACGTCGTGACGGCGATGGTCGTGAAGTTGATCCGCTCCAGGCCCTCTTCCACGGCCTCCCGCATCTCCGGGGGCGTGCCGTCCAGCACCAGTTGATGCAGGCGCTCGCCCATGGCGCGCGCGTCGATCTCCTCGAGCATCTCGGCCTGGAAGTCCGCCACCTGCCCCAGCTCCAGTGCCCGCTGCCGCTCCTCCCCGAGCGCCGCCTCGGCCCGGTCGCGTTCCCGGGACGCCACTCCCGCCTGCCACGCGACCCCCACCACCCCGCTCAACACCGCGACCAGGATCGCCGCGGCCGCGACGACGCCGCCGCGGTTCCGCCGCACGAACTTCCGGACGCGGTACCTCCGGGTCGCCGCCCTCGCCAGGATCGGCAGATTCTCGCGATGGCGTTCGAGATCGGCCCGCAGGTCGTCGACGGAAGCGTAGCGATCGTCCGGGTCCTTGCGGAGCGTCTTGCTCAGGATGATGTCCAGATCGCCCTGGAGCGCCCTCCGCAGCAGGTCGGGTTGCGTGGCCCGGGATTCCGCGATCTCCGCGGCGGACTGATCGGAGCTCGGAACACCGGCGCGCGTGCTCGGCGCCGGGATCTCCTTCTCGAGGGCCGCCTTCGCGAGGGCGGCCACCCCGGAGGTGTTGCCGTGAGCATGGTGGCCGGTGAGCAGCACGTAGAGCAGCATGCCCAGGGAGAAGATGTCCGTGGCGGTGGTGGTCGCCTCGCCTCGAAGCTGCTCGGGGGCGGCGTAGCCCGGAGTCAGGAACGCATGGGTCGCGCAGGTCTCCTCCGTGCCGTCCGCGTCGAGCAGCTTCCCGATTCCGAAGTCGAGCAGCTTGACGGCGCCGTCGCCGGTAACGAAGACGTTGCTGGGCTTGATATCCCGGTGGATGACGAGGTTGCGGTGGGCGTACTGGACGGCGCGGCAGACGGACTCGAAGAGCTTCAGCCGCTCGGGCAGATCGATCCGGTTCGCGTCGCACCAGTCGGTGATGCGATCGCCCTCCACGTACTCCATCGCGAAGTAGGGAACGCCGTCCTCGGTGGCGCCGCCGTCGTAGAGGGCCGCGATGTTGGGGTGGACCAGCCGGGCCAGGATCCGACGCTCGCGGCGGAAGCGGGTCACGATTTCCGTGCGGTCGAGACCGTGGCGCATGATCTTGAGGGCCACCTGCTGCTCGAAATCGCCGTCGGCGCGCTCCGCCAGCAGCACCTCGCCCATGCCGCCGACTCCGAGCTCCTTCAGCACGCGGTAGGGCCCGACACGCTCGTAGCACGGGAGAGCCCGCGCGGCTTCGGCCGGCTCGATCACCGCCGCGGCGAGCGCGTCGAAGGGCCGGTCGAGGATGCCGTCGTCGCGTTCGTCCTGGTCGAGGAGAGCCCGCACCCGCTCACGAAGGGCGGCATCCCCGGCCGTGAGCTCGTCCAGCCGCGACGCGCGGTCTTCCGGCGGCAGATCGAGCAGCTCCTCCAGCAGGGGTTCCACCCGACGCCAGTCCTCAGGGCCGAACATCGCGATTCCCCTTGGGAGTCGACGCAGCGGTTCCGAGTTGTGGCGGAAGTCTCATGCTCGGTCTCCCTGACGGACCTGAGGCGAAACGGGAAACGGGGAAGTTCAGGATTATACCCGAGCAACCGACATCTCGCCATCATTCCGGTATCTGGTGTCGCCAAGATCCCACTGGCGACGCCGAGGAAGCCGCGCGTGCGCTCAGAGTCGAGCCCCGCAGCGCTTGCAGTGGGCAGCGTCGACATCGTGACCCTCGACGCTGCATTCCGGGCAGACCTGGGTGCTCACCGGATCCCCGTCCTGGACGCGGCCCATCTCCGCGGCGACGATGCCGGTGGGCACGGCGATGATGGCGAAGCCCAGCACCATCACCACGGCCGCGAGGGTCTGGCCCAGGGGCGTCTGCGGCGAGATATCGCCGTAGCCCACGGTGGTCATGGTGACGATGGCCCAGTAGATGCCGCGCGGGATGCTCGTGAAGCCGTACTCCTCGCCCTCCACCAGGTACATCACCGAGCCGAACACCACCACCAGCGTGAGCACCGTGAACACGAACACCAGGATCTTGCGGAAACTGGCCCGCAGGGCGCGGCCCATGACCTCCGCCTCTGAGAGGAACTGCACCAGCTTGAGCACGCGGAAGATCCGCAGCACGCGCAGGATGCGAATGACCAGCAGCGCCTGGCTGCCGGGCACGAGCAGGCTCAGGTAGGTCGGGAGAATCGCCAGCAGGTCCACGATGCCGAAGAAGCTGACGGCGTAGCGCCAGGGCCGGCCGATGCAGGCCAGTCGCAGCAGGTACTCGACGGTGAACAGAAGGGTGAAGATCCACTCGAGGATCCCGAGCAGCTTCCCGTGCCGCGCGTGGATCGCCCCCACGCTGTCGGCCATCACCACTACGACGCTGGCCAGGATACCGACGATCAGCGCCAGGTCGAAGAGCTTGCCGGCGCGGGTGTCCGCCTCGAAGATGACCTCGTGCAGCCGCGCGCGCAGCGGGCTGAGGGGTTTTCGCTTCTCGAGGGGTGGCGCGTTCATGGGGGCGAGGATAGGCGACCGGGCAGGATCCGTCGATAGAGAAGAAAGCCCCGAAGCATTCGTATCGGAGGCCATTCTCGCGAACCATCGCGCGGCACCCATTCTCGCAGGGTGCGACGAGCATGCGTTCTCAGCGGTACAGGCTCCTGAACTTGGAGAAGCTGAGCTCTTCCGTGGCCGTGGGCTGGACGAGATTGCCCCAGATGTTCAGACAGTAGTCGCCCTCATCGTTCGGGCTGTAGCCGTCGACGACGAAGTAATAGGTATTGCCGTAGCTGACAGGAATCCGCTGCCCGGTGGCCTCGGACAGCTCCGACATGTAGCCCGGACAGTGGTCGTCGTTGCAGGCGATGAGGTTGTCGACGGAGTTCTCGTACACGTAGAGCTTCGTATCGTAGGAGGAGCTGCAGAGATCGGCCCCAGGTAGTCCCCCCACCAGCACGGCAAGAACTCGAACTTGTAGACGACATCGGCGGCCCCCGGGAAATCGTAGTTGCAGACCTCGTCGTAATCGTGGGCGTAGCCGGCCGTCGTGCCGCAGAAGCTCCAAGGAACCCAGTCGATCGGCGTGGCTGTCTCGAAAGTATCCCCGCCTTGCCGAACTTCATACGGCGCGATCGGCGCGTACTCATAGGGAACCTTCTCGGCGAGGGCGATCCCCTGCACGGCCAGCAGCAGAACCACGGCGATCGCGATGGTGTAGCGCATCCTTCCTCCTCACGGTCTCGAACACGTCATAAGGTTATCACCATACCCCCACCGGATCAACCGGAGCGCTCCGCCTCACGATTTCGACTGCCGTGGAGATCACCATGCAGAAGCCCCCGCCGCAAATGCGACGGGGGCTTGGTGCTTCTTCGAGTCGGCGAGCGACGTTTCCGGTCGAGCGCCTCGCGCCTCTTCGAGCGCGAAGCGAGACGGAAATGTCGCGAGCTCACCTACCCGTTCATCTTGTTGTACTCGTCCACCAGAGCATCCACCGCCGAGGGATCGGCCAGGGTGCTCGTGTCGCCCACCTGGTCGAGCTCGTCGCTGGCGATCTTGCGCAGGATACGGCGCATGATCTTGCCCGAGCGGGTCTTCGGCAGGGCCGGAGCCCAGTGGATCACGTCCGGAGCCGCGATGGGGCCGATCTCCTTGCGAACCTGCAGGATCAGCTCCTTCTTCAGCTCCTCGTCGTAATCCACGCCCACGTTCAGGGACACGTAGGCGTAGATGCCCTGGCCCTTGATCTCGTGGGGGAAGCCCACCACCGCGGCCTCGGCCACGTTGGTGTGCGCCACCAGCGCGCTCTCCACCTCGGCCGTGCCCATGCGGTGACCGGACACGTTGATCACGTCGTCCACGCGGCCGGTGATCCAGTAGTAGCCGTCCTCGTCGCGGCGACAGCCGTCACCGGTCATGTAGTAGCCCTTGTAGGTGCTGAAGTAGGTGGCGTGGAACCGCTCGTGATCGCCGTAGAGCGTGCGCATGATGCCCGGCCAGGGCCGGTCGATGCACAGGTTGCCGCTCGCGGCGCCCTCGAGGATGTTGCCCTCGGGGTCGACCAAGATCGGGTTCACGCCGAAGAAGGGCTTGGTGGCCGAGCCGGGCTTCAGGTCGATCGCGCCGGCCAGGGGCGTGATCAGGATGCCGCCGGTCTCGGTCTGCCACCACGTGTCCACGATCGGGCACTGGCTGTTGCCCACGACCTCGTAGTACCAGCGCCAGGCCTCGGGGTTGATGGGCTCGCCCACCGTGCCGAGCAGACGCAGGCTGCTGGTGTCGTACTTCTCCACCCAGGCGTCGCCCTCGCGCATGCAGGCGCGGATGGCCGTCGGTGCGGTGTAGAAGATGCTGACCTTGTACTTCTCGACGACCTGCCAGAAGCGGCCGAAGTCCGGGTAGCTCGGCACGCCCTCGAACATGATCGTGTTCGCGCCGTTGGCCAGCGGACCGTAGACGATGTAGCTGTGGCCGGTGACCCAGCCGATGTCGGCGGTGCACCAGTAGACGTCGTCGTCGTGATAGTCGAACACCAGCTCGTGGGTGAGCGACGCATAGAGCAGGTAGCCGCCGGTGGTGTGCTGCACGCCCTTGGGCTTGCCGGTGGAGCCGCTCGTGTAGAGGATGAACAGGGGATCCTCGGCGTCCATCCACTCGGGCTCGCAGTCCTCGCTCGCGGCGGCCATCTCCTCGTGCCACCAGACGTCGCGGCCGTCGACCATCGGCACCTCGGTGTTCGTGCGGTTGAACACCACGCAGGTCTCGATGCTCGGCGTGTGGGCCAGGGCCTCGTCGGCGTTGGTCTTCAGGGGCACGATCTTCTTGCCGCGGTAGCTGGCGTCGGTCGTGATGAGCATCTTGCAGGCGCTGTCGTTGATGCGATCCTTCAGGCTGTCGGCGCTGAAACCGCCGAAGACGATGCTGTGGATCGCGCCGATGCGCGTGCAGGCGAGCATGGCGATGGCCAGCTCGGGCACCATCGGCATGTAGATGCAGACGCGGTCGCCCTTGACGACGCCCTTGCTCTTCATGACGTTGGCGAACTTCTTCACCTCGGTGAGCAGGCTGGCGTAGGTGTACTTGCGCTCGTCGCCGTTCTCGCCCTCCCAGATGATGGAGGTCTTCTCGCCGTTGCCGGCTTCGACGTGGCGGTCGAGGCAGTTGTAGCTCACGTTGAGCTTGCCGCCGATGAACCACTTGATGTCCGGAGTGTCGAACTCCCACTCGGAGACCTTGTCCCACTTCTTGTGCCAGGTCAGGCGCTCGGCCTGCTCGGCCCAGAAGGCATCAGGGTCCTCGATGGACCGCTTGTACATCTCCTCGTACTTTTCCTTGTTGATCAGAGCGTTTTCCCGCGCCGACTCCGGGACGGGATAGAGCTTCTCGAGGGTCGTCTCAGACACGGTACCGCTCCTCCTGAGTTGAATGAATCCGACTGCCAGGAACCATGGTTTCACGCCGACAGATCGGAATCTCGCCGAGATCCAGAAAACGGACCTCGTGGTCCAGTTAACTGCGATTACGATAGTAAGGGGCGAGCGGTCACGCCAGAGCCCGCAACACGTTTTCGACGGAATCTCGGATCTCCGAGAAGGCTTCCATCGCGAGGGCTGTCCTGCTAGATTGCGCGGGATCGCCGTAGCGATTCCTCATCCAGCCAAATCCTTTCCGGAGGTTCCGATGCGTACCGCGCGCCTGTCCATTTTCGCCCTCGTCATACTCATGCTCCTGCCCTGCGCGGCGCTGGCCGAGAATCCCGTGCCCGCCGGTCACTTCGGCGGCGAGGTGAAGGAGATTCTCATCTCCGGCGGCTATGTCTACATCCTGGTGAACGACGGAGAAACCGAAGCCTGGACCGCCGCCCCCTCCTTCGGCGGCAAGGTGGGCGACCGCATCGCCTTCTCCATGCAGATGCCGATGCGCGACTTCCAGAGCAAGACCCTCGACCGCACGTTCGACCTGGTCTACTTCGTGGGCGGCGTGCAGTCCCTGGACGGCAAGGCCGAGAGCTCCGGCCACGGCTCGGCGCACGGTTCGGCGCACGGCTCCGCGCCGAAGCCCGCCGAGGCCGCCCCGGCCCCCTCCGTCGTCGAGCCGCTCACCCCGCCCGAAGGCGGCTACAGCATCGCCGACCTCTGGGCCAAGCGCGAGGAGCTCGCCGGCAAGCAGGTGCTGCTGCGCGGGCAGGTGACCAAGTTCAACGCCATGATCATGGGCGTGAACTGGCTCCACCTGCAGGACGGCAGCGGGTCGGCCGAAAAGGGCACCCACGACCTCACGGTGACCAGCATGCAGTCCGCGGCGGTGGGCGATATCGTCGAGGTGATCGGCGTCGTGCGCAAGGACAAGGATTTCGGCTCGGGCTACTTCTTCGAGCTCATCCTGGAAGAAGCGATGCTCTCGAAGGAGTAGGAGCCGCGTGAAGATCCTCCTGGCTCTCATCCTCCTCCTGCTGCTCGGCCTGGGCGCGGCTCCCCGCATCCAGGGACGGCTGCCCTTCTCCCGTCGCTTCATGCTGGTGGGCGCGGAGTTCCTGATCCTGGGCTGGGCGCTGGGCGACGAGGGTCTGGGTTTCCTGAATCGCGAGATGCTGGCCGCTCTCGAGCCCCTGCTCGTGCTGGGGCTCGGCTGGATCGGCCTGCTCGTCGGACTCCAGTTCGAGGTCGGCATCCTGAGAAAGGTGCCCCCCTCCTTCTACGGCACCGGCCTCCTCCAGGGCCTGATCGCACTGGTGGCGATTTTCCTGCCCCTGCACTTCATCCTGGTCCGGATCTTCGGCTCGAGTCCCGATGTCGCGGCCGCCGCCTTCTTCCTCGCCGCCGCCGGCGCCGACAGCAGCCAGCACGTGCTCGCCCTGGCGCTGCGCGAACGGAAACGAACCCCCCACGCGCCCGTGCACCTGTACCGCTTCAGCGCCGAGGTGGACAACCTCATCCCCATGATTGCCCTCGCGCTGCTGGCCGGCTTTCTCCACCAGCGCGCGCTGCTGCCCATGGCGGCGCCGAGCTGGCTCGAGACCTTCCGCATGGTCGGCCTGGGCACGGTGCTGGGCGTCGTGCTGGGCCTGCTGCTGAGCCTGCTCCAGAAGGGCGTGCGCGAGCCCGCCCACCACCTGCTGCTGCTCCTGGGCTTCCTCGCGCTGTCCGGAGGCGTCTCCCGGACCCTGGGCTTTCCCGCCCTCTACGTGAACTTCGTCGCCGGCATGGTCAGCGTGAACATCCTGGGCCACCGCGACGACACCTGGAAACTGGCCGCCGCCAGCGAGCGGCCCTTCTACACCATCTTCCTGGTGCTGGTGGGCGCGGGCTGGTCGCTGGGCTCGCCCTGGGCCCTGTTGCTGGCGCCGATCTTCTTCGCCGTGCGCATCCTGAGCAAGCTGCTGGGCATGAGCCTCGCCGGGCGCATCGCCCTGGGCAAGCGGCTGCTGGGGCCGCGGGCCGGGCTGGCGATGAGCGGGCAGAGCGGCATCTCCGTGGCCCTCGTGGCCAGCTTCCACTTTCTCGAGCGGGGTACGCTGGCGGACACCGTCTACTCCGTGGTGCTGATCGGCTTCATTCTCTCGGCCCTGGTGAGCCCGACCCTCACCCTCATGGGCCTGCAGCGGGGGGTGAAGCCGTGAGACGCATGATCATGCTGTTCCTGCTGGTCGTTCTCGCCTGGGTCTCCGAGCGCGCCCTGCTGCCCCTGGGCGACGTGAGCGCGGGCCAGGTGCCCGTCGCGCTGGGCTTCCTGCTGCTCGCCGCCTTCCTGCTGGGTGAGCTGGTCGTGCCTCTCAAGCTGCCGCGCATCTCCGGCTATCTCCTCGCGGGCCTGATCTTCGGCCCCGACGCGCTGGGCCTGGTGAACGAGCAGAGCCTCGAGAGTCTGAAGGTCATCGACAGCCTGGCCCTGACCTTCATCGCCCTGAGCGCTGGCGGCGAGCTGCAGATCGACGAGCTCAAGAAGGGGCGGCGCATCATCTTCAGCGCGCTCGTCGCCCTGGTGCTCGTGGTGTTCTTCGGCAGCACGCTCCTTTTCATGGCGGCGCGGCCGCTCTTCGCCTTCACCCGCGAGCTGTCGGGGCGGGAACTCTGGGTCATGGCCGCCGTGCTGGGCGCCATCGCCACGGCGCGGAGCCCGGCCAGCGCCATCGCCATCATCAAGGAGCTCAAGGCGAGGGGACCTTTCACCGAGGTGGCTCTGGGGCTCACCGTGGCCATGGATATCCTGGCCATCGTCGTGTTCGCGCTCGTGGTGAGCGCCGGCGACGCGTTCCTGGCCGGCACCGGCCTGGACTCGCGCTATATCTTCGGCCTGCTGACGGAGATCGGCAGCTCGCTGGCGCTGGGAACCGCGCTCGGCTTCGCCCTGGCGGCCTGGCTGAAGCGCGTGGACAGCCATCACCTCATCACCGTGTTCCTGGTGGCGATCGTGGTGAGCGAGGCCGCGCACGCTCTCCACCACGGCCTCGACCACTACTTCGGCCTGAGCTTTCATCTGGAGCCGATGCTGATCTGCATCGCCATGGGCTTCGTGGTGCGCAACTTCAGCAGCCAGGGCGACCGCTTCCTGCACGTCATCGAGAAGGGCGGGCTGCTCATCTTCACGCTGTTCTTCGCCCTCGCCGGCGCCTCCCTCGACCTGGTCGTGCTGCGGCAGACCTGGATGATCGCCGTCCTGCTGGTGGCGATCCGCTTCGGCTGCATCCAGGTGGGCGCGTCGCTCGGCGCCAGGGCGGCCGGCGCGCCGCGGGTCTACCGGAAGTACCTCGGCTTCACCTTCATCACGCAGGCGGGGGTGAGCCTGGGCCTGGCCAAGGCGGTGGAGGCGCGCTTCCCGGGCTGGGGCGCGGCGGTGGCCACGCTGGCCGTGGCCAGCATCAGCATCAACCAGCTCATCGGACCGGTGTTCTTCAAGACGGCGCT
>CAYNQX010000011.1:0-91221 GCA_964399495.1 uncultured bacterium | reverse complement strand
CCGTCCAGGACCATCCGTCCGGTCTCGAGCTCGTAGAGGCGCGGGATCAGGTTGATCAGGGTGGTCTTGCCCGAACCGCTGTGGCCCACGAAGGCGACGGTCTCGCCCTTGGCGATCTCCAGGCTCACGTCGTCGAGCACGAGGGGCCCGTTCGCCTGATACCGGAAGGAGATGTTCTCGAGGCGCAGGCTCTCCTCGAAGCCGCCCAGCTCCCGGTCGCCGTCCTTGGCGTAGAGTTCCCGCGGCGTGCCCAGGATGCCGAAGATGCGCTCCGCCCCGGCCAGGCCGCGCTGGAGGACGTTGTTGAGTCCGGAGAGCTCGCGCAGGGGCTGAAGGCAGGCGAAGAGAAAGATCAGGTAGCGGATGAAGTCCTCGGCGCCCATCTCGCCTTTGTAAACCTGGTTGCCGCCGATCCAGAGCAGCACGATGAGGATCGACACCGCCGTCACCTCGTTGAGCGGGGAGGTGGCCTGACCCAGACGCTGAGCGCGCATCTGCTTCTTCATGAAGCTGCGGTTGGCCCTGAGGAACTTCTTCGTCTCGCGCCCCTCCGAGGTGAAGGCCTTGACCACCTGGATCGAGGCCACCGTCTCCTGGAACACGGCCATCACCTCGGAGATCTGCTCCATCACGCGTCGGCTCTTGCGCCGCATGCTCTGGCCGATCTTGAAGATGATGGCGCCGCTGAGCGGCATGATGACGAGCGCGATGAGCGAGAGCTTCCAGCTGATGGCGACCAGGATCGCGATGTTCGCCAGCAGCTGGATCGGGGTCAGGATCAGCTTGCCGAAGCTGCTGTTCAGCACCTGGCGGACGGACTTGACGTCGTTGAAGACGATCGAGGTCAGCCTGCCGCTGTGGGACTCCGAGAAGTAACGCAGGGGCAGGTGCACGATCGCGGTCTGCAGCTCGTTGCGGAGGTTGAACACCACCTGGATCTCGATCCAGCGGTTGATGACCCGCCGCAGGTAGTCGAACAGGTTCTTCAGCAGGAAGGTGAACAGGATCACCAGGCAGACGAGCTGCAGGGTCTCCCGTTGCGTTTCCTGGATCAGGACGCTCTTCACCGCAGTCTTCACGCGGTGGTAGACGCCGCCCTCGCCGGCCACGCCCGTGACCGCGTCGGTCACCGACTCGGTGCGCGTGTCGCCGCCGGGGAAGAGCTCGCCGATGAAGTCGACGGTGACCCACAGCGAGGCGTTGTTCAGCAGCACGAAGATGAGGGTGAGCAGGATGGCGAGCGCCACCTGCTTCAGGTAGGGCCGGAGAAAGTGGAACAGGTGCTTGTACAGGTTCATCGTGTTCGCATCTCCCGACACCAGCCAGTGCTTGCCGGTGGTGGTCGCTCGGTCGCTCGAATGAGCGCGATAACGCCACAATCTAGCGTTATGCCGACCGGCTGGCCAGGGTATTCCACCCCGGGGGCGACTAGGGCGACTCGGGAGTTTCTCGGTAGAGCAGCCAGGTGCGCAGTCCCACCATCATCGTCTCGAGCGTTTCGCTGCCCATGAGCAGCAGTGTCCCGAGCAGCGCGCCGTTGAGGTCCGGGCGATCGCGGACGATCGCGAAACCCACGACGATCACGAGGAGCAGCTTCACGGCGCTGGCCGCGCCGATCGCGCGCGTGCGGCGCTGGGACATCAGGAAGCCCGAGGAGATGGTGCGCAGACCCAGGGTGAGCGGCTGATAGGGGATGAGCACCAGCGCCGGAATCACCACCGGATAGAGCGCGGTTTCCGGCGTGAGGGAGAATACCTTCACCAGCAACAGGTCGCGCAGGGGCGTCCACACCACGACGGCGATGGCCGCGATGAACAGGCCGATGGTCGCCAGGCCGAAGCGCAGCATCTTGCGTAGATCCTGACGCCGCTTCACCAGCACGACGGTCGTGTTGTTGAAGGCCCAGAGCGGCGAGGCGGAGAGGATGAGCAGCGGCAGCACGAAGCCGTAACTGGCCTGGGCGAGGTCGGGATCGGCGGTGCGGCCGACGATGGCGTTCACCACCGGGCGCATGGCCGACCAGGTGACCGCGTTCACCATGAGCGGGCCGATGAAGTTCATGAAGCGGGCCCAGTTCACGAAGTCGTCCTGCTCGGGGCCGTCGATTCCCTTGGCCTGCGCCCGCAGAAGCCGACGGCCGCGGAAGAACACGTACAGGGTCTCGGTGGCGATACCGGCGGTGAGCGCGCCGCCGCCCAGCATGGCGCCGGGCATGTGCCCGAAGCCGATGGCGCCGAAGATCAGCCCGGCGAGCAGCGCCAGGCGCAGCGCCGTGGCCTGGCTGATCATGACCGTGCGGCGATGGCGCATGATCATGCCGTAGAAGAAGGAGCGCGTCGTGATGAGCAGCGGTATCGGCCACTGCACCATCGCCACCTTGCGCGCGAGCTCGGAGACGGCGGGCGTGGAGCCCATGAGACGGCCGAACAGGGCCTCGCTGCCGGGATAGTAGGCGAGGATCAGCTGCAGGCCCGCGAGCACCCCGGCCAGCAGGAACTGCTTGCGCAGCAGGCTGCGGCGCGCGTTCCGTCCCACGCCCATGACGGCGTTCGTCTGCACGAAGGGGAACAGGGGCGAGTTCATGAACACCAGCAGGCCGAAGCCCACCGAGAAGCCCGCGAGCTGCACCTTGGGATCGGCGCTGCGGCCCAGGCCCATGTTGATGATGGGCGTGGCGAGCGTCATCATCTGGCTGGTGAGCACCAGGGGCCAGTAGAAGTGGAAGATCTGACGGTAGCGGAGCATGCGGCCTCGGTGCGGAAGGGCCGAGGCGCGGAGGGGTCGCGGAGCCCGGCGGCTCAGCTATTCGTAGCGCAGGGACTCGATGGGGTCAAGACGACTCGCCTTCAGCGCCGGATAGAGGCCGAAGAAGATGCCGGTGCCGGCCGAGATCAACACCGCGCCGATCACGTAGGGCACCGGCACGCTGGCCGGCCAGTGCAGAGGCGACACGTGGAGGATCCATCCGATCAGAAGGCCCGCCACCACGCCGAAGATGCCGCCGAGGCCTGTGAGGGTGGCCGCCTCCACCAGGAAGAGCTGCATGATGGCGCGCCTCGTGCCGCCCACGGCCATGCGCAGTCCGATCTCCCGCGTGCGCTCCTGCACGCTCACGAGCATGATCGTGATGACGCCGATCCCGCCCACCATCAGGCCGATCGAGGCCAGCACCACGCCGACCAGGGTGAGGGGGCCGGTGACCTTGCGGGTGAAGTCCACCACCATGTTCTGGGTGCTCAGGCCGAAGTCGTTGGGCTTGCCCGGCGCCACGCGGCGACGGATCCGCATGAGCGCCTCGATCTCCTCCTGCGCCTCCTCGAGTCGCTCGTTGCCCTCCGGGGTGGCCACGATCACGAGGTCCTCGGTCCAGGGGAAGTGTTTCAGCTGGGTGGTGAGCGGCAGCACCAGGTAGTTCTGGGCCATGGCGCCGAAGATGCTCTCCCGCTTGCCGAAGATCCCCACCACCGTGAGCTCCTGGTTCTCGTTCACGCGGATCTTGCGGCCGATGGGGTCGCGCCCGCCGAAGAGGTCGTCGGCCGGTTGACGGCCGATCACGCAGACGTCGCGGGCGGCGGCGAACTCCGCGGAGCTGAAGAAGCGGCCCTCCTCCACGAAGTCGTTCTCGACATCCTGGTAGTTGATGGTCACGCCCGACACGCTCATGAGGCTCGCCTTCTCCGAGCCGTGCCGCGCCACCGTGCCCCAGCCGGCCCGCGTGTCCACGAAGCGGATGCTGGGCAGCTCCTCGATGGCCAGGCCGTCCGCGTAGGTCAGCAGCTCCCGCTTCCGCTGCTCCATGTTGTCCTCGAAGGGATCGGAGCGGGTCAGATAGATCTGCGTGACGTCGGTGCTCATGATCTCGCCCTCCAGGCGCCCCTTGAAGCCCTGGATGATCGAGACCTCCGCCATGAGGGTGGTGACGCCGAGGGCCACGCCCAGCACCACCAGCAGCGAGCGACCCTTGTTGGCGCGCAGGTTCTGCATGGCCATGCGCAGGTTCTCCATGAAGGCGACGAATTGCGCGCGGGAGCTACTCATGACGCAACGCCTCCACCGGGTCGAGCCGCGCCGCGCTCCGCGCGGGGTAGAGGCCGAAGCCCACGCCCACGGTGACGGCGAGCACGAGGCCCAGCATCACCGACCAGATCTGAACGGCGTAGGGCAGCGGGCTCACCGAGGCGATGCCCGCGGCGGCGCCGTAGCCGATGAGGATGCCCAGCAGGCCGCCGACGGTGGAGAGGGTGAGCGCCTCCACGAGGAACTGCCAGAGCACGTCGTTCTGCCGCGCGCCGATCGCCTTGCGGATGCCGATCTCGCGGGTGCGCTCCTGCACGCTCACCAGCATGATGTTCATGATGACGATCCCCGCCACGACCGCGCTGATGCCCACGATCATGAGCAGCACCGACAGCAGCATCTTCTTGGCCGTTTCCCAGAAGCCGAGCAGGGTGTCGCTGCTGGTGATCTCGAAGTCGTCGCGCTCTCCCGGGCGCAGCCGGTGACGTTCGCGCATCGCCTGCCGCAGCTCCTCCCGCAGGAGGTCGATCGACGCGAGATCGTGGCCGATCACATCCAGGTTCACCGTCATGCTGCGGCCGCGGCGGCCGTAGTTCTTGAGCACGCGGGTGATGGGCACGGCGATGAAGCTGTCCTGATCCTCGCCCAGCAAGCGACCCTTCTCGGCGGCCACGCCGACCACGGTGTAGGGGCGCCCACCCGCCTTGAGCTTGAGGCCCAGGGGGTCCTGCCCCGGGAAGAGCTCCTCGGCGACGCGGTGGCCGATCACGGCCACGGCCCGGCTGCGCTGCACTTCGGAGGCGGTGAAGTGGCGGCCGTCGGCGAGCTCCATGTTCTGGATGTAGGGGTAGTCACCCGTGTAGCCGCGAATCGGCACGCCCGTCAGCCGATGGCGGCCGCGGCTCAGCGAGTCCCAGGCCCGCCGCGTCGCGCCGACGAACTCCGCGTGGCGCAGTCGGTCGCGCAGCCAGTCGCGGTCGTCGAGGGTGAGCGGGGGGTTGTAGATGCTCTCCATGAAGGCGTCGAGGTCGGTGAGCACCTTCATGTCGTCGACGCGCTTCACCGTGAGCCGGCCGCTGCCCTGGTCGAACACCTTCTCGTGCATGTAGACGTTCATGCCGTCGACGATCGACACCACCGCGATGATGCTCGCCACCGCGATCACGTTGCCCAGCATCACCAGGGCCGATCGCAGCTTGTGCGACCAGATGGCCGTGAGCGCGATGCGGATGCCTTCCAGGAGCTTCAAGGGCTACTCGTCGGTCTCGACGTTCACGGTGACCCCGTTGCCGCCCCGTTCACCTTCCTCGCCGACCTTCCCCTTCTTCACACGGATCCGCTCGCCGTGATGAAGCGTGCGCACGGCGCGCATGGGGCTCAGCACCAGCTCCTCGTCGCCCTCGAGTCCGGAGATCAGCTCGAAGTGCTTCTCGCCGGCGATGCCGGTCTCGACCGGCACGAAGATCACGCGCTTGCCCTCGCGCAGGAGCACGCCCTCGAGCTCCTTCTCGTCCTCCTCGAAGACGAAGGGCTCCAGGCCGACGCCGGCCTTCTCGAGCAGGGGGCCGAACTTCTTCTCGTCGGCCTCCAGGCTCTTGCGCGTGCGCATGGTGAGCGCCTGGATCGGGATGCTCAGCACGCTGTCGCGCTGGGCGCTGGTGATCTCCGCCGACGCGGAGAGGCCGGGGCGCAGGTTCTCGCGCGTGCCCTCGAGCGTGATGACCACGCGGAAGTCCACGCCCTGGTTCGAGCCGCCCTGTCGCGGGCTGTTGGCGATCTCGGTGACGCGGCCGGGGAACTTGGCGCCGGGGAAGGCGTCGATCTCCACCTCGGCCTCCTGGCCGATCGTCACCTTGGGGATTTCGGTCTCGTCCACGTCCACCTCGACCTCCATCACGGAGAGGTCGGCGATCTCCATCAGAACCTGGACGCTCATGGTGCTTGCCAGCGCGATCTCGCCCACGTCGGCGTTGCGGCGCACCACGACGCCGGTCATGGGGGAGCGGATCTCCGTCTTGGCGAGCTGGTCGCGCTGCTGCTCCAGGTAGGCGGCGGCCTGGTCGACGCTGCGCTCGGCGGAGACGAGGCGCGCCTGGGCCAGCTTGTAGGACGCGCGACGGGATTCGAAATCGCGGTCGCTGATGTCCTGGCTCTCGTGCAGGGCGCGGGCGCGTCGCCATTCGAGTTCCTGCTGTTCCAGGCTGGCGCGGGCCTCGTCGAGGCGGGCCAGGGCGGACTGGTGCTGGGCCTCGGCGCTGCGCAGGGCTTCGCGGAACTGGGTGGGGTCGAT
Source organism: uncultured bacterium (assembly GCA_964399495.1). Classification (GTDB taxonomy): domain Bacteria; phylum Krumholzibacteriota; class Krumholzibacteriia; order JACNKJ01; family JACNKJ01; genus CAYNQX01. The sequence continues at coordinate 84,914 of CAYNQX010000011.1, read as the reverse complement.
CTGCATGAGCAGATCGCCGGGAGCGACGGCGTCGCCCTCTTCCACGGCCACCTTCACGATTTTCCCGGTGATGTCGGCGCTGATCTCCACGGAGACCACCGGCTGGATCTTGCCCGATGCCCCGACGATCTCGGTCAGGGACCGGATCTCGACGGATTCCAGGTTCACCTCGACGCCCTTTTCCTTTTGCTTCTTCAGGTTCACCCCGATGAAGACGGCAACCACCACGAGGATCGCCACCGCGATGAGCAGTTTCTTCATGCCCGTCCTTTCAAGCTGGATGAGGCCGGGAAGCGCCCCGGTCCGGAGAGCATACGGTCAGCGCTGAAGGAGTTACAGGAAAAACCCGGCGCCGCGGCTTGACGGCTTGCGACAAGTGTCGCATATTAACTGCGTCATCTGTCGCACACCCCGTCCGCGAGGAGCCGCATGCCCGCCGCCCTGCCCGACCTCTCCCGATTCGAGCTCCAGTGTCTTCGTCGCCTGTGGAGCCGCGGCGAGGCGACCGTGCGCCAGCTCCACGCCGACCTCGAAGACCCGCCCAGCTACTCCACGGTACGCAAGATCGTGGAGCGCCTGGAGGAGAAGGGGGCCGTGGAGCGGGTTCGCCGCGAGGATCGCGCGTGGATCTATCGCTCGACCGTGTCGGCGCCCGCGATGATACGCAAGGAGATCCGCCGGCTGATGGACCTGCTCTTCGACGGTGAGGGCGGACCCCTCGTCGCCCATCTCGCCGAGATGGACGCGATCGACGGCGAAGACCTCAAGGCCATCGAGTCGCAAATGAAGCGCGCCGGCCGCAAGGCGAAGCGAGGGTCGTGATGGTCGCGCCGCTGCTGCAGTTCGCCGAGGGGTTCTGGCCCGCGCTCCTGCTCCACCTGTTCCAGAGCAGCCTGATCGTGATTCCGCTCCTGCTCCTGGGCCGGCTCCTGAAGGGAGCATCCAGCCGGGCGCAGCGCCTGTTCTGGAGTCTGGCGCTGCTCAAGCTGCTGATTCCCCTGCAGCTCGGCGGCCGGCTCACGGCGAACCTGATTCCGTCGTCGCTCGAGGGTGGCGCGGTCCTTCGCCTGCCGGGCGTCGGCCGGTTCCTCGCCTCCTCGCCGCTTCCCATCGACGTGGGAGCCTCCGGAGCCGCGGCGAACACGCTGCTCATTGCGGCGACGCTGCTCTGGGCCCTCGGCCTTCTCTGGGCGATCGGGCTCGGCCTGAGACGCGGCGGCGCTGTGGAGACGCCCAGGGGCGAGGCCATGCGCCGCCTTGCCGAGGCGCTCGAGGGCAGCGGCGTGGAGCTGTCGGCCCTTCGTCTGTCGGACGATCGCAGGCCGCCCCGCGTCGAAGGGCTGCTCGCGCCGCGCATCATCCTGCCCCGCTTCCTCCCGGAGCGGCTCTCCCGCCTCGAACTGCGCGCCGTGCTGCTGCACGAGGAGTTCCACCGCCGCCGCAGGGATCCCCTGCGCCAGTTCCTGCAGCGCCTCATGGGCGCCGCGCTCTGCTTCTTCCCCCTGGTCGCCATGCTGCGCCGTCGTCTCGCGCACAGCGTCGAGCTGCTCTGCGACGAGCGCGTGATCGCGACCGGCATCGCCCCGCGAACCTACGCCCGCGCCCTGGCGCGGACCCTCGACGCCTGCCTGTCGCCCGTCGGCGCGGGCGTTCATCTCGGGGGCGGCGGCGCTCTGAGCCACCGCCTCGATCGCATCGTCCGTCATGGGAGGTATCCCGACATGTCGAAACACCGTTTCATCGTCGCCGTCTCGATGGCGCTCATCCTCGTGGGCAGCTTCGCGCCTCTCGCGCCCGTGACGGCCGAGGAGTCCCCGGCCTTCGACACGCCGCCGAGGGTCGAGAAGGCCGTGCCGCCGGAGTATCCCAAGAAGGCCATCGAGGCGAATGCCCAGGGCGTGGTGCTGATCAAGATCCAGGTCGACGCCCAGGGGCGCGTGACCGACTCCGAGGTCCTGGAGGCGATCGAGGGCTGGCCCGAGCTCACCGCCGCGGCGCTGGCCGTGCTGCCCCAGTGGCGCTTCGTTCCCGCGCAACTGGACGGCGAGCCGGTGGCCTCCGCCGTTTCCCTGCCGATCCAGTTCCGACTGGACGGGGACGGCGAGAAGGGCAAGGAGGGCGGCAAGGACTGATCGACCGTTCGAACCGCTCCGATTCGGGTCGCGTCCGCGGACGCGGCCCTTTCTCATGCTTTAATGCTATAATTGAGTGGTGTGGTGGCGTGGTTTCGAACCAAGGGGGGCCCTTGATGAAACAGCGATTCCCCATGGCGGGCCTCGGCCTGCTCCTCATCCTGGTCGCGGCTCCCGCCGTGGCCCATCAGCTCCACCAGATCTCCGACAGCCCCGGTGAATCCCACCTCTGCCGCATCGCCAGCGACCACTGGGCGAACACGGTGGTGGCCTGGGTGGAGGAGACGGACGGCACCGTCTGGACGCGGAGCTGGAGTCTCGGCGAACTCCATCCCGCGGTATCCCACGGGCCGGGCGAGTGGCCCGACGTGGCCACCTCCGGCGAGGCGGGGTTCACCCTGGCCTATGCGAGCGGCGGTGAGATCATCGTCAAGGAGGGCGACGGGAACAGCTGGTCGCAGGCGCGGGTCTATTCCCAGGCCGGCGCCCAGCTCACGCTGCCGCGCCTGACCGGATTCCACGGCGACATGTGGGTGCACGGCATCTACCTGTGCTGGCGGAACGATCTCGGCGAGATCCACTTCGCCCAGCGCCACCAGGGCGACTGGGGGACAGCCGAGTTCGTGATGGACTACGAGGGCTGGCCCGGTCTCGCCCAGGCCGTGCCCGGTCCGCCGGACGATCCCTGGCAGCCGCGCGTGTTCGTGATGTGGGATGTCGGTCTGTATTCCAGCCAGCGCTCCGGCGCGGGCTGGGGACCGGCGGAGCCCGTGCTTCCCGGCGCGATGCCCCTGGGAGCCGAGTACGCCGTGGGCGGGGGCGGCGACCGGCCCATCCAGATCCTGAGCAACGGCACGCAGCCCACCTGTCCCTGCAACGTGATGCTGCACACGCGGGAGCTGCCGGGCGGCGGCTGGACGCCGCTCACGAACCTCACGCAGTACTTCGACGAGTACACCTGGCCCATGGATCCGGCCATCGAGGTGGACTCGGCCGGCAGGGCCCACGCCTTCTGGTATCAGGAGCACTACGACATGATGATGCAGCCCAGCGTCGAGGGCGTGTTCTACTTCGTGCTCGACGACGGGGTCTGGACCGACGAGACCGACCAGCTCGAAGGCCGCTTCGGCAAGGACACGGACATGGACCTGTCGGAGACCTACATTCCCGCCTTCGTCTGGGCCGAGGGGGCCGACGGCGCGCGGGAGGTGTGGATGGCGATCTCGCCTCACGTCATGGATGTGCCGCAGGCGCCCACGCCGGCTCCCACCCTGATGGCGCATCCCAATCCCTTCAATCCGCACACCACCGTTCGCGTGGACCTACCCGAGCGGGGCATGCTGCGCGTGACCGTGACGGACGTGGGCGGGCGCCTGCAGTCCGTGCTGGCCGAGGGCGTTCGCGGACCCGGCGAACAGACCTTCGCCTGGGACGGTCGCGACGATGCGGGTCGGGAACTGCCCAGCGGCGTCTACCTGCTGCGGGCGATCACCCGCGCGGGTGTCGCCAACGAGAAACTGGTGCTGCTGCGCTGACGGAATCGCTTTGCCGGTCGAGGCGAAACTGGGATAGTGAAGGGAGGAGGTACGGATGTCCGGTCTACCGTCCCTGCGCGTGATCACCGCCCTGTTGCTCTGCCTCGGCGTGGCCCAGTGGTTCTCGTTCACCGCCGCCGTCTGGATGCTGGCCCTGCTCAGCTTCGCCGGACTGCGCGAGTATCTCTCGCTCGCCGACCTGCGCCCCGAGGACCGCTGGGCCATGCTGGCGGCCTACCTGGGCATTCCCCTGCAGTTCTACCTGGTCGTGATCGACTGGTACGGCTTCTTCATCGTCTGCATTCCGGTCTACCTGTTCGTGGTGGTGCCCTACCTGGTCGCGCTCGGCGGACGCGGGGCGCGCGGCAGCGTGTTCTCGGTGGGGGCGATCGACTTCGGCCTCTTCCTGTTCGTCTACTGCATCGGCCATCTCGCCTACATGGCCCGCTTCTCCACGGCCCTCGCGCTGTTCATCGTGCTCGGCGTGGGCCTTTCCGACCTCGTCACGCGCTGGGTCGGACGCGCGGGCGGCGGGCCGGTTCTGAGCTTCCTCTCCGCCGCGCCGCCGACCTTCCTGCTGGCCTCGATCATCGGCTCCAGGGTGGGCGTGCCGATCGTCCACGCCCTGGGCATCTCCCTGCTGGTGCCGTTGCTGGTGCAGATGGGCAACTTCACCCTGCGCGCGGTCGAGGAGGATCTGGGCATCGACCCCGCCCAGCTCGAACCGGGGCGCGGCCGCTGGATCGACGGCCTGCGCGCCCAGCTCTTCGCGGCGCCGGTGGTGTTCCACTACCTGCGCTACTTCACCGAGATCTACTGAGATCGCCGTGGACCTCCGAGCGGCATTCCATCGACTCCTGCTCCGCCCGTTGCTGAAGCTGCTCTTCGGCCTGCACGTGCAGGGCGCCGCGCAGCTCGAGGAGCTCGACCAGTTCCTCATCGTCGCCAACCACAACAGCCACCTCGACACGCTGCTGCTGATGAGCGTGCTGCCGAAGCGTCACCTGGCGCGCACGCACCCCGTGGCGGCCGCCGATCACTTCGGGAAGTCCCGTCGGCTCGCGCGGGTCATGGACCGACTCCTGGCGCCGGTCTGGGTGGATCGATCCGGGCAGGGCGGCGATGCGCTGGAGGCGATGGAGCGCTGCATCGCGAGCGGCGAGAGCCTCATCCTCTTTCCGGAGGGCACGCGCGGCGAGCCGGGCGAGATGGCGCCCTTTCGGAGCGGCGTGGGTCGCCTGCTCGAGAAGCATCCGGAACTGGCCGTGATTCCCGCCCATGTCCTGGGCCCGGAGCGGGCGCTTCCCCGCGGCGCGGCCCTGCCGCTGCCGGTCTGGAACCGGGTGCTGCTCGCCCCGGCCCGCCGTCTGAGCGGCCGCCCGCGCGACCTCACGGCGGCTCTGCAGGCGAGCGTCGAGGAACTGGCCCGGGTCGAGGCGACACGACGCCAGCAGCGTCGGGTGCGCCGCAGGGACACCTTCACCGTGGCGGCTCTCGGCATCGACGGCTCCGGCAAGAGCACGCTGGCGAAGGGTCTGGCGGAGGAGCTTTCGGGCAGGGACAGCGTGGCCTTCATCGGCGACGAGCTGCGTCTGCTGGAATGCGGCGAGCCCAGGGAACTGCAGCCTCTCACCACCGAACGCCTGCGCCTGCACCTGAGCCGGCGAGCCAAGAGCGCCCGCTCGCTGGCCGGCTACAAGTTCCCCAAGCTGGCCGAACTGCTGCTGCGGGATCGGCTGCTGGCCGAGAGCCGCCGCTGGCACGACCCCGGCTGGGCCGTCATGGACGGATCGCCGCTGCTCAACATGACGGCCTGGTCGATACTCTACAAGGACGAGGGTTTCGACCCGGAGTTCTGCGGGCGCGCGCTGGGCGTGATGTCCGGACGCGAGCCCCTGCGCGCCGCCGACGCGCTGGCGCGCCGCTTTCCGGAGTTGAGATGGCTGCAGCGCCTCGGGCTCACCCATCTCGAGATGCCCGACGCGGCGGTGTTCATCGACCTGCCCGCGGCCGAGGCCATCAGCAGGATCGACTCCCGCGGCGAGTCGAAGCAGGTGCACGAGACCGGCGAGAAGCTCGACAAGCTGCGCGGCGCCTACCTGGCGGTCTGCGCGGCGGCCGAACGTCGCTTCGACCTGCCGGTGCTGCGCCTGGACGGCAGGCGGTCGCGCGAGGAGCTGAGAACCGAGGCCGCGGAGTTCGTGGCGAATCTGCGCAACGGAGGTCGGGATGGATAGGAGCACGCGCATCGAGGTCATCGCCACGTCGGTCTCGGGCTCCATCGCCGACTGGGGCAAGGTGAAGCGCATCGAGCCGCTCTTCGCCGAGCGGGGCTGTACCGCCGCGACCCTGCACGCCGTCGAGACCCACCCGGAAGCGCGGGCGCTCGCGGAGTCCCTCGTGCGCGAGGGCGCGCGGGTCGTGATATCGGCCGGCGGCTCGGGCACCTTCAACGCGGTCATGGCCGGCTGCGTCGACGCCGGAGCGCCTCTGGACGAGATCCGTCTGGGTTTCCTCCGCAAGGGCTCGGCCGACCTCATCGGCAAGGTGCTCGGCATGCCCGACGAGATCGTGGCCGCCATCGACGTGTTCTCGGACGCCATCGAACACGACCGCACCGCGCCCTGCGACCTGCTGCGCGCCGAGGTGGAGGGCCTGCCGCCCAAGCACTTCGTCGGCTACGGCGGCGCCGAGCTGTTCGGCCGCATTCCGCACTACACCGAGAACCGCTTCATGAAGTGGTACAAGGGCGTGCTCAGCCAGGTGTTCGGGGATCTCGGACCCTTCACCACCGGCATGACGATGGCGATTCTGGAGCGGCTCGCGAAGGCGCCCTTCACCCGCCCGCGCGAGTGGCGGCTGCGCGTGGACGGCGTCGATGTCGTCGAGGGCCGCTTCCAGGCCCTGATTCTCGTGAACGGTTACCTGGGCAAGGACCTCGCCTTCTCGGACGACCCGCTGGGTTCGGAGCGCTTCCACTGCTTCGCCCTGCGCGACCGGGGCACGCGCCGCCTGCTGGCCCAGGCGAAGGCGGCGCGCAGCGGGGCGATCGCCGAAGACCCCGGGAAGTGGGGGATGGAGCATCTCGTCTGCAACGACTCGCTCGAGCTCGACTGCGGACGGCCTTTCCCGCTGAACGTGGACGGCTCCACGCTGTTCTGTCCAGGCGCCGCGACGATCCGGCGGGTGGGCAGCCTGCCCCTGCTCTGCGCCAAGCCCCGGGCTTCATTGATCGAAATCAGTGACCGAGATCAATAACCGGCAAATAGTGGCCGGAATTCTGGCTATACGCTTGATGACCAGCAACAGATTGCCGGTAGCATGTCCTTTGACTTGACAGTTCACTTAATCGGCAACATATTACTGGACGCGGTCTCTAATTGGTCGAAAGCGGTAAAATATGGCCTATAATATCGACTTCGTATTGGCTTCCAGCAATCAGATCGAGAAGGCGCTGTGCAAGCGCTTGGGGGCGATCAGGTTGTCTCGGAACATCACCCAAGAGGAGTTGGCGAGAGAAGCCGGGGTGTCGGAGCGCACCATCCGTCGACTGGAGAAGGGGCAGGGCGTCTCTTTGGATACCTTCCTTCGTGTGCTGTCCGCGCTGGGCATTCAGCAGCATGTCGAAGCGCTGCTTCCCGATCCTAGGGTAAGGCCGATGGACAGGATCGGTAGGAGTGGCTCGGAGCGGAAGCGGGCTCGACCCGAGGCGACGCGTCCGGCAGACGGCGCTTGGGAATGGGGCGACGGCGAGGTCGACGATGATTCATGACGCACGCGTGAAGCTGTGGGGCACCCTCGTCGGGGCGGTGACCTGGTTGGAGGATCGCGAGACCGGGATTTTCCAGTACAACCCCGATTTCCTCGATAGCGGGATCGAACTGGCTCCGCTCACCATGCCTCTCGGCGAATTCCCCTACGAGTTTCCCGCCCTGGCCCGCAACACGTTTCGGGGGCTGCCGGGCCTCCTGGCCGATTCACTCCCGGACCGATACGGCAACGCCCTCATCGATGCCTGGCTCGCCGAGCAGGGCAGGATGGCCGCGAGTTTCCACCCGGTCGAGCGGCTCTGCTATGTGGGAAGCCGGGGAATGGGCGCACTGGAGTTCGAACCGGCGACACTCGGTCCGCCCGGGAGCAGGGACAGCGTCGATGTCGCGCGCCTGGTCGAGTTGGCGAGTCGTGTTCTGGATGAGCGCAGCGGATTGCATGGCGCGTTCTCTGGCCTCGACGACCGCGAGTCGATTCAGGATATCCTCCGTGTCGGAACCTCCGCGGGAGGAGCGAGAGCGAAGGCGATCCTTGCGTGGAATCCGGTCAGCGGGGAGTTTCGTTCGGGACAGGTCGATGCGGGACCGGGATTCGAACCCTGGCTCATGAAATTCGACGGCATCGGCGACGTGGTCCACCAGGAATCCGCCTCGCCGAAGGGCTATGGGAAGATCGAATATGCCTATCATCTCATGGCCGTCGAGGCGGGCATCGAGATGTCCGAATGCAGGCTGCACCATGAGGGAGGACGCAGTCATTTCATGACCAGGCGATTCGATCGCACTCTCCGGGGTGGGAGGCGGCACATGCAGTCTCTCGGAGCGATGGCGCACTACGATTATCGGCAACCCGCGGCCTATTCCTACGAGCAGTCGCTCCAGGTGATCCGTCGGCTGAGGTTGTCTCGAGCGGATATCGAGCAGCAGGTGCTTCGTGCCTTCTTCAACGTGGTGGGTCGAAACTGCGACGACCACGTGAAGAACATCGCCTTCCTCATGGATCGGCGAGGCCGATGGCGCCTCTCTCCCGCTTTCGATCTCTCCTACGCCTGGAATCCCACAGGGGAGTGGACCTCACGCCACCAGATGAGCGTGAATGGGCAGCGGGACGGATTCACCCGCGAGAACCTCCGCGCTCTGGCCGAAGTGGCCGGCATCAAGAGGGCGCCGGCCGACGACATGCTCGACAAGGTTCTGCGGGCAATGAAGCGATGGCCGGAGTTTGCGTCCAAGGCGGGGGTGCCCGAGGCGCGAATCGAGGAGATCCAGGCGGCGCACCGAGTTCGGCTCTGAGTCACTAACCCGATATGATATACTGAACGCGACAGGATAGCCCATCCCCCACGCCGGAGGTCCCCATGCTCCGTATGATCCGGACGACCCTCGCGGTCGCCGTCTCTCTCCATCTTTCCGGCAGCGCCGCTCTCGCTCTTCAGGAGCGCATGCCGCTCCCTTCCGAGCCCCTCGTCATCCACGCCGAGTTCGAGCAGCGGCTCGTGGTGAAGTTCGCGGACCACGTCCGCGCGCGTGTCGAGGGGACCCTCGTCTCCCGCACCGGCGCCGACCTCGCCGCGGCGAGGCACGCGGCCGAATCGAGAGGAATCCGCTTCGAGCCTCTGATCCGTCTGCCCGAGTCGCGACTCCTCGACCTGGAGGCCCGCGCCCGCGCGAACAGCGGCCGCGCCCAGCCCGACCTGGCGGGGATGATGATCGCGGTCACGCCCGACGCGCAAGGCGCCACGCTGCTGGACGCGGCCGAAGCCCTGAGCGACCTGCCCGCGGTCGAGTGGGTATCGCTCGAGTGCGTCGGCACCCCGCCGCCCTTCGACATTCCGCCCACCACCTCGGACTACTCGGGGAACCAGGGCTACCGCGCGGGCAATCCGGGAATCGACTCCGACTACGCCTGGGCGCAGGGGATCACGGGCCAGGGCATCCGCATCTCGGACTGCGAGTACGGCTGGAATCCGACCCACGAGGATTTCAACGACATCGACCTGCACCTGGAGCCCGGCCAGACGATCCATCCCGACGTGATCGCCTACGGCTGGCACGAGCACGGCACCGCGGTGCTGGGCGAAACCTCGGCCACCGTGGACGGCTACGGCTGCAGCGGCATGGCCCACGGCGCGGAGGTCTACACCTATCCGGAATGGACGGTCGAGGAGGGCTGGCGCCGCACCGCATGCATCACCAGCGCCATCGCGAACTCCGGCGCCGGCGACATCGTGATCCTGGAGATGCAGGCCAACGGCGCGGGCGGCGGCTACGGGCCGGCCGAGCTCGATCTGTCGGTGTGGACGGTCGTGAAGGCGGGCGCCGACGCGGGCGTGATCGTCGTGGGGGCCGCGGGCAACGGCAGCCAGAACCTCGACAGCGCGCCCTACGAGCCCTACATGAACCGCGGCGACAGCGGCGCGATCATCGTCGGGGCGGGCACGAACAACACCGCCCACAGCACGCTCTCCTTCAGCACCTACGGCTCCCGCGTGAACCTGCAGGGCTGGGGCACCGGCGTCTTCTCGACCGGCTACGGTTCCTACGACTCCGGCGGCGGCGATCCGAACCAGTACTACACGAGCGGCTTCAACGGCACGAGCTCGGCCACCCCGATCGTCTCGGCCGCCTGCGCCCTGATGCAGTCCTACATGCTGCAGACCCACGGCACGCTGATGTCGCCGGCCATGCTGCGCCAGCACCTCATCGACACCGGCTGGCCCCAGGGAGCCGGCGGGCATATCGGTCCGTTCGTGAATCTGCAGGCGGCGTTCGAAACGCAGCTCGTCGGTATCGGCGACATGCCCTGGGGCGGCGGCGACGCGCCGAAGCTGGGCAACCACCCGAACCCCTTCACCTCCGCGACAACGCTGAGCTTCGAGCTGGCGAGGCCCGCCGGCGTGCGCCTGGCTATCTATGACCTGTCGGGGCGGAAGGTGCGCTCCCTGCTCGAAGCGAGCCGGGGCGCGGGACGCCACACGATTCTCTGGGACGGCCGCGACGACGCCGGCCGCCGCGCGAGCTCGGGCGTCTATTTCTACCGCGTGGAGACGGGAGCCCGGGTCGCGACCCGGAAGGTGCTGCGACTCGACTGATCCGGGGCGGCCTCAGAGGCCGTAGTCCTTGATCTTCTTGTAGAGCGTCGACTCGGCGATGCCCAGGCTGCGCGCGGCCTTGCGCCGCGAGCCCGCGAAGCGTTCGAGGCGATTGACGATGGCCTCCCGCTCGATCTCCGCCATGCTCGCCTCGCCCTGGGTGAGCGCGCTCGATCGCGCTCCGACCTCGGGCAGGAAGACGTCCTCCGCCTCGATCGTGTCGCCCTCCGCGTAGAATACCGCCTGCTCCACCACGTGCCGCAGCTCGCGGATGTTGCCGGGCCAGGAGTAGCCCTTCAGCTTGGCGAGGGCCTCCGGCGCGAAGCGGAGGCCGCGTCCCTCCGGATCGGCGGCCAGGAAGTGCTGGGCCAGGCGGGGAATGTCCACCGGGATCTCGCGCAGGGGCGTCGTCTGCAGGGCGATGATGTTCAGGCGGTGGAACAGGTCTTCGCGGAAGTTGCCGGCGGCGATCTCGTCCTCGAGAATGCGGTTGGTCGCCGTGACGATGCGCACGTCCACCCGGACCAGTTCGTTGCTGCCCACCCGCTCGAACTCGCGGGTCTCCAGCACGCGCAGGAGCTTGGCCTGCAGGTCCGCGTCCATCTCGCCGATCTCGTCCAGGAACAGCGTGCCGCCGTCGGCCGCCTCGAACTTGCCGGGGCGGTCGTCCACGGCGCCGCTGAAGGCGCCCTTCACATGGCCGAAGAGCTCGCTGGTGAGCAGCTCCCGGTTCAGGGCCGCGCAGTTGATCGCCACGAAGGGCCGCTGGGCGCGCTCGCCGCCCCGATGGATCGCGCGGGCCACCAGCTCCTTGCCGGTTCCCGTCTCGCCGCGAATCAGCACGGTCTTCGAGGAGCCGCCGAGCTTGCGGCACTTGCGGCGCAGGTTCTCCACCGCCGGGCTGTCGCCCACGAGCTCCTCGCCCGCGGGCTCCAGGGCCGCCTCGAGGCTGCGCGTGCGCTGCACGAGCTGCCGGCGGCTGAGGGCCTGCTCCACGGCCAGGTTCAGCCGGGGGCCGAGCCCGCCGCTCGTTGGCTTTTCGAGGAAGTCGGAGGCGCCCAGCTTCAGGGCCTCCACCGCCGCCTCCACGCTGCCGTAGGCTGTGATGAGCAGGCTCGTGACCGTCAGGCCCTCCTCCTGCACCTTGCGCAGGAGGCCGAGGCCGTCGAGACGGGGCATGTTGAGGTCGGTCACCAGCAGGTCGAAGGGTTCGGCGCGGAGCCGGTCGAGGGCGTCGAGGCCGTCGACGGCCGTCACCACGCGGTAACCCTTCTCCTCCAGGAGTTCGGACATGTACTCGCGGTTCAGCTCCTCGTCGTCGACGAGCAGGATGCGCGGAGCCTGGGGCATGAATCACTCCTTCGGTGTCGTGCGAGCTTCATCGATTTCCCTCGCCGGCGTCAATCCCTGAGCCCCCGGAGGGGAAGCCCGACTCGAAATCGCGCGCCGCCCTCCTCGCGATTCTCGACCGCGATGCTGCCGCGGTGCTCCTCCACGAGGTGGCGACAGATCGCCAGTCCCAGCCCGCTGCCCCCGCTGCCCCGCTTGGTCGTGAAGAAGTCGTCGAAGATCCGTTCGAGGTTCTCGGGCGGGACGCCGGGGCCGTCGTCCTCCACGAGCACCTCCACCCAGTCCGGGCTCTCGCCCAGGCGGGCGCGCGCCGTGGCGGCGAGCCTCACCGCGCCGCCGCCCTCGCCCATGGCCTGGGCCGCGTTCACGAGCAGGTTGCTGAACACCTGCTCCAGGGCCTCCGTGTCGGCCATGACCATGAGGCCCTTGGGATAGTCGCGCTCGAGGGAGATCCCCTGCTCGCGGAAGCGAGGGGTGGCTTCCACGGCGGCGGCGGTGAGCACGCGACCGAGATCCACCGGCTCCCGGCCCGTTCCCCCGGGCCGGGCGAAGCGAAGCAGGCTGCGCATGCGATCCTCGGCCTTGTCGAGGCCCGCGAGGACACGGTTCAGGCGCGTGTGGAGATCGGCGTCGTCGAGACCGCCGCCCTCCAGCTTCGCCACGATGTTCTCGGTCGTGCCGCGCACGTTGTACAGGGGGTTCTTGAGCTCGTGGGTGATCCGTCCCACGAGGGTGCCGAGCAGCGCGAGCTTCTCCGCGCCGGCCCGCGCGCGCTCGAGCTGCTCCTTCTCGATGACCCGGCCGGCCTGGGTCGCCACGGTCTCGAGCAGTTCGCGGTCGCCATCGTCGAAGGGGCCGCTGCCCTCGTGGCGGCGGTCCACGTAGAAGGCGCCCAGGGGCTTGTCGCCGCTGAGCAGCGGGACGCAGAGCAGGGTCTGGACATGCTGGGCGAGCAGACTCTCGGCGCCTTCGAAGCGGGGATCGGTGGTGACCGCGCGCAGGAACACGGAGCGGCCGGTCTCCACCGCCTCGCGCAGCACGGTCTGACTCACGTGCCCGATGGCGGCCTCGTCGAAGCCGGGCGGCGCGTCCTCGCCCAGGTCGGCGGCGCGCCAGGCCGCCACGGTGTCGGGGCGCCAGCGCTCGCTCTCGGAGTCGTGAAGCAGGATGAATCCGCGGTCGGCGGCCACGGCCTCGCCCGCCACGCGGATCACCTCGGCGAGGATCTCGGGCAGGGAGCGTTCGCCGGCCAGGAGCTCGAGGATCTCCAGGAGCACGCGATAGCGACGCTCGCCGGCGGGGCTCGTCGACGCTTCGACGGAGGCGGGATTCCCGGACAGCACGCTCAGTTCGGCCTTGCCCAGAACGAGGTGGTCGCCGGCCCGCAACGCGGTGGGGGATTCGAGCGCCTCGCCGTTGAGGCGGGTGCCGAAGCGGCTGTCGAGATCCTCGACCATCCAGCGGTCCCCCTCGCGGAACAGGCGCGCGTGGCGTCGGCTGACGCTCTTGCTCGTCAGGCGGGGGAGGCAATCCTCATCGCGCCCCAGGATTCGCTCCTCGCCCGAGAGCGGCAGGGAATCGCCAATGGCGGCGCCGGATGAATCCAGGAGTTGAAGTCGCAGATCGTCGTTCACGAAGACCTCGGTGGTTGAGCCGGAATGGTAGGCTCCACCGGCTTCGCTTGTCCAGGAGCCTCGCGCATCAGGGCCCGACCGATCCCACGGCCGCGAACATCGAAGATAATTCCATCGCCGAAATCGCCCGTCCGTCATATGTTTGTGACTAATATCAAGCTCCCGAATCATCGATTGGGTTTGGGCTCCCGATGTTGTATAATTGAATGGTTCCGATCGTGTGCTGGCCATTTTCCGGGCCCGCACTCCCTGGTGAACCCATGAACGCCGAGGGCTGGGATGATGCGCGTTGGGAATTGTGATTGCGGGTGGAGTGACTGTCGTGTTCTCTCGGTCCTGCTGCTCGGCCTGTGCCTGGGGGTCGTCGGCGGGGAGCGGGTGCATGCCCAGGTTCTCGTCAACGAGGCGCAGTCGGCGAACGCCAGCACTCTCGAGGACGAGGACGGCGACCACGAGGACTGGATCGAGATCCTCAACGCGGGCGCCGCGGCGGTCGACCTGGCCGGATACCGGCTCTCCGACGATCCGCTCCAGCCGGACATGTGGGTGTTTCCGTCGATCTCGCTGGATCCCGGCGAGTTTCTGATCGTGTTCGCGTCGGGGAAGGATCGGCGGGATCCCGAGAATCCCCACACCAACTTCAAGCTCGATGGCGACGGCGAACCCGTCCTGCTCAGCGATCCCGGCGGGACTCGCGTGGATTCCGTCCACACCGGCTTCATGATCAGCGACATCTCCGAGGGGCGGTTGCCCGCGCAGGGGCCGGAGTGGTTCCGCATGGAGCATCCCAGCCCCGGCGTCGCGAACCTGGGTCCCGGCTACCTCGACATCTCGCTGCCGCCCATGTTCACGCTGCCCACCGGCCTGTACTGGTGGGCGACCGAGGTGGGGCTCTACCATGTCGTGGCGGGTACCGAGGTCCGCTACACGGTCGGCGGGCGTCTGCCCACCGAGACCGATCCGCTCTACACGGAGCCGCTGGCCGTGGACAGCACCACCGTCCTGCGCGCCCGCGCCTGGACACCCGGCAAGCTGCCCAGCGCGACGATCACGGGGACCTACCTGGTCGGCGAAGCTTCGAGTCTGCCCATCGTCTCCCTGAGCACCGATCCGTCCAACCTGTGGGATCCCGACATCGGCATCCACGTGGTGGGCACGAACGGCGACCCCAACTGGCCTCACGATGGCGCGAACTTCTTCCAGAACTGGGAGCGTCCGGTTCACGTGGAGGTGTTCGAGCCGGGTGGCGAGACCTTCGCCCAGGACGCGGGATTCAAGATTTTCGGCGGCAGCAGCCGCCTGCTTCCGCAGAAGTCGTTCCGGCTCATCGCCCGCACGAACTACGGCGACGGGGATTTCGACTACCCCTTCTTCCCCGACCGCCCCTTCGACGAGTACGATCAGGCGATCCTGCGCAACTCCGGGCAGGACTGGTGCCTCGCGCATTTCCGCGACGGCGTCATCCAGCGCATGGCCTGGAACCTGGACATCGACCTCATGGCCTTCCGGCCCGCCGTGACATTCCTCAACGGCGAGTACTGGGGCATCCTGAATCTCCGCGAGCGTCAGAACGAGGACTACCTGGCCGCGCATCACGGCGTCGATCCGGACGCCGTGGACATCCTTCGCTATCCCTACAACGTGATCGAGGGCGACGATCAGCCCTTCCGCGACCTCATCGGCTTCATCGACGGCCATCCCCTGGACGAACCCGCCAACTACGCCGTGGTGGAGGCCCAGATCGAGATTCCCAGCTTCATCGACTACAACGTGATGAACATCTACGTGGGGAACGTCGACTGGCCTGGCGCCAACACGAAGTACTGGCAGCCCCAGGCTCCCGGCGGCAAGTGGCGCTACCTGGCCTACGACCTCGACGCCGGCCTCGACCTGGACTGGGTCGTCAACGGCCCGGACCACGACACGCTGCGGTACGCCATCGACAAGTTCTACCCCTCGAACCGCTATCCGCTGCGGGCCCTGCTGGAGAGCGCGGAGTTCCGTCAGGACTTCATCAACGCCTTCGTCGAGCACATGGACACCGATTTCCACCCCGAGGCGATGCTCGCGCAAACCGATGCCGTGGTGGCCGAGATGGACGCCGACATCGGACGGCACATGGAGCGCTGGGGCTACGGCTACAGCCACTGGACGGCCAGCATGGTGCGACTCCGCGACTTCATCGAGGAGCGTCCGCTCCACATGCTGTCCCACTTGACGACCTGTTTCGGCCTCGGGGACACGATCCGTATCGACCTGTCCGTGGATCCTCCCGGAGCCGGCCGCATGGAACTCACCGCCATCACCGTCGACCTGCCCCACAGCGGGCGCGGCTTCGCGAACCTGCCCTTCCGTCTCAGGGCGGTGCCCGAGCTCGGCTATGACTTCCTGGGCTGGTCCGACCCGGGCTTGCCCCACGAGGAGTCCATCACGGTGACGGCTCTCGCCGACACCTCCCTCGTCGCCGTGTTCCGCCCGGACGAGCTGGTGGCGATCAACGAGATCAACTGCCGTTCCGCCGACGAATTCGACCCGGGCGACTGGGTGGAACTGGTCAATCGCACCCAACGCGGCCTGGACATGGAGGGCTGGCACTTCCGCGACGAGAACGACGACCACGACTTCGAATTCCCCCCGGGAAGCACGATTCCGCCGCATGGCTACCTCGTCCTCTGCGAGGACGCCGCGCTCTTCCGGACCCTGTTTCCCGAAGTGGACAACGTCGTCGGCGGTTTGAATTTCGGGCTCCGGGGCAGCGGCGAACTGGTGCGCATCTACTCGCCCGACATGAACCTGGAGGACGCGCTCACCTACGGCAGCAATCCCCCCTGGCCGGCCGAACCCGACGAGGAGGGACCCACCCTCGAGCTGATCGAGCCGCATCGGGACAACGCGCTTCCCGGCTCCTGGGCCAACTCCCGCGCTCCCCACGGCACGCCCTGCGCCGTCAACAGCGTGAGCCCGGTGCCCGCGGGAGATCCCGCGCCCCCCGCGGCTCTCACCCTGCGGGCGCCGTTTCCCAACCCCTTCAACCCCGTCACGCGGATCCGCTTCGGTCTGCCGCGCGCAGGACGCGTCCGCGCGGTAGTCTACGATCTGCGCGGGCGGCGGGTGGACGAACCGCTTCGGGCCACCCTGGCCGCCGGCTGGCACGAGTTCACCTGGAACGCGCGGGGCCGCGCCAGCGGCGTCTACTTCCTGCGACTGGAACAGGAAGGCACGACCCACACCCGAAAGCTTCTCCTCCTGAAGTAAGCACGCGGCGGAGCAAACTCTCCCGGAAAGCGCCTCACGTCCGTGCGAAGCGTCCGGGAGAGTTTGCGGAGCCCTCACGTCCGTGCGAAGCGTCCGGGAGAGTTTGCGGAGCCCTTGCCATTTTCGCCATTCCCCCCCTATGCTCCGCGCGAGGAGTGGCATGCACGACTACCTGGGGCCCTACGAGCTGAAGCGCCTGCTGGGCGAGGGCGGCATGGGTCAGGTCTACGAGGGCCTGGACCGCCGCGACGGCGCCCGCGTGGCCGTGAAACTCCTGCGCGGCGGGGCCATGGCCACCGACCGCGAGAAGGAGCTGTTCGCCCGCGAGGCCCGCGTCGGCATGGAGCTGACGCATCCGGGTCTGGTGAAGGTGCTGGGGGTGAACATCCACGAGGGGCAGCAGCCCTACCTCGTCATGGAGTACCTGCCCGGCCCCAGCCTCAAGGATGTCCTGGCCGACGACGGCCTCGCCCCCGCCAGCGCCATCGACCTCGTGATGCCGGTGCTGGAGACCCTGGATTTCGTCCACATGCGGGGGATCGTCCACCGCGACGTGAAGACCGGCAACATCATGCTGGACGACGACGCCCGCCCCCGACTCATGGACTTCGGCCTCACCACCTTCTCCGACGAGACAAGCCTCTCGCGCAGCGGCATCGTGTTCGGCTCGCCCCACTACATGTCGCCGGAGCAGGGCCTCGGCGAGGCGCTGGACGCGCGCAGCGACCTCTTCTCGCTGTGCGTCGTGCTCTTCGAACTGCTCACGGGACGCCTGCCCTTCCGCGGCAGCCATCCGCTGGCGGTGGTGTACGCGATCGTCAACGAGGAGCCGCCGCCGGCGAGCCGTCTCCACCCGGGCGTGCCCGAGCCCCTGGACTGGGTGCTGGCCCGCGGGCTGGCCAAGCGTCGCGAAGACCGCTACGCCTCCGCGGCCGCCCTGCTCTCCGACCTGCGCCAGGTCGACGCCCTCCTGCGCCATACGCGCTCCCTGCCGGAACTCGAACTCGAGGCCGCTCCGGGCAAGGGCACCGCCGGCGCGGAGCACTTTCCCCTGCCCATGGCGGGACGCGGTCTCGAACTCGATCGCCTGCGCCGCTTCCTGATCGGCGACGGTCCCGCCCTCGTCGCGCTCGCCGGCGAAGCGGGCATCGGCAAGACCCGCCTCGTGCGCGAAGGCCTCGCGCGCGCCGGTTTCGACGCGGCGCAGCTCCTCGTGGGACGCACCCAGCCCGGCCGCGAGGCCTTTCCCTATCAGCCCTGGCTCGAGGCCGTCCGCCCGGCGCTGCGCGCCCGCGAACTCGAGCGGCGCGAACAGCTCGCGGTCTACCTGGGTGGAGGCGAGGAGGGGCTCGCCCGCGCCGACCTGCTGCACCCCTTCCTGACGGGCGAGGGCGCGGCGGGCGCCGTGCCCGAGAACCGGGAGCAGCTCTTCGAGGCCCTGCGCGCCCTGCTCGCCGCACTGGCGGCCGATCCCCGCGACGGCGTGCTGCTGATCTGGCTCGAGGACCTGCATCGCAGCGACCGGGCCACGCTCGACCTTCTCGCCTTCCTCGCGCGCGGACGCCGCGGCGCCCTGCCGCCGATTCTCATCAGCTACCGCTCCGAAGAGCTGGACGACGATTCCCATCTGGCCACGCTCCTGCGCGGCTTCCGCTCGGAGGAGCGCGCCGAGACGATCGAGCTCGCGCGACTGGCGCACGCGGCGGTGATGGAGCTGGTGGAGGTGGCGCTCCCGGGCGCTCCCGACCCGGAGGCGGCCGCGACGCGACTGCGGGACGAGAGCGGCGGCAATCCTTTCGTCCTGAGAGAGATGCTCGAGATCCTGGCCCAGCGGAAACCGTCGGATCTGGCCGAGGCGCCCGAGAACTGGGAGCTGCCACTGCCCGAGCGCCTTCAGGACCTGGTGAACCATCGTCTCTCGTCTCTCGGCGACGACGAACGCGAGCTCCTCGAGCTGGCGGCCGTGGAGGGCGAGGCCTTCACGGCGGAGGTGCTGGCGGCGGTTCTCGAGGAGCGCAAGATCCGGATTCTGCGCCGTCTGCAGGGGCTGGAGCGGCGCACCCGACTCGTGCAGGCGCGAGAGGGTCGCTTTCTCTTCGACCACGCCCTGGTGCGTCGCGCGCTCTACGAGGGACTCGGCGAGGAGATCCGCCGCGAGTACCACCTCGAGGTGGGCGAGCATCTCGAACGCAGTTCCGCCGAACGGGCCGAGAGCGCGGCGGCGATCGCGCGTCACTTCGACGGCGCCGGCGCCGCCCGCCGCGCCCTGCCCTATCATCTCAAGGCCGGTCAGCGCGCCCGCGGGCTCTACGCTCCCGAGTCGGCGCGGCGCCACCTGGAGCGGGCGCGGGAGGAGGCCGACCTCTGGTGGCTCGAGGAGCCCGAGGGCAAGGCTCGCGCACTGCGGCTGGACACCCTGCGCGAGCTCGGGCTGCTGGCCCAGACCGAGGGACGCTACGACGAAGCGGTGGAACTGCTCGCCGGCGCGGCCAGCCTGCTCACGCCTCTCATCGACGAGGAGCTGCGGGCCGAACTGGAGCGTCTGCGCGGCGAGTGCTTCTACCACGGCGGCAGGCTGGAGGAGGCGGCGCGCGCCTTCGACGCCGCCCTTGCCCACTGTCCCGCCGACGCCCGCGCCGAACACTCGCGGATACTCCGCAGCCGGGCCTATCTGCAGGCTCGCGCGAACGACTGGGACGAGGCCCTGCGCTCCTGCGAAACCGCCATGCTCCTGAGCGAACACGACGGCCCCGCCTGCAACGCGATCCGCCAGACGCAGGGGACCATCCATCTCCAGCGCGGACAGCTCGAGGAGGCTCGCGCGCTCTTCGAGGAGGTGGTGGCCGAGGCGACCACGGGTCCCGAGCGCTACCTGCGCACCGCCGCGCTGGCGAATCTGGGCACGGTGCTCTGGCGTCTCGGCGCTCACGACGAGTCCCTGAGCTGTCTCGAGGAGAGCCTCGCCCTGCGCAAGCGGCTCGGGCTCGTGATCGAGTATGCCCAGATCCTGGTGAACCTCGGCATCATCCGGAGCAAGCTGGGGGAGCTGGCCGAGGCGCGGCGCCTGCTCGACGAGGCCAGGGAACTGAAGGAGCGGGTCGGCGACGGACCGGGGCTGGCCGCCATCGAGAACAGTCTCGGCGGCCTGGCCGTGCGGGCCGGACGACTCGGCGAGGCGATTCCGCATTTCTCGCGGGCGGTCGATCTTCACCGCGAAGGGAGGAACCGCGCGCGTGCTGCCGTCGCCCTGCACAACCTCGGTGAGGTGCTGCTGGATCTGGGGCGTCTGGATGAGGCGGAGGGTCCTCTGAGCGAGGCTCGAACGACGCGGGAGGAACTGGACCTGGGCGGAGCGCTGGTATCCAGCATCCGGGCCGAGGCGAAGCTGCTGGCGGCGCGAGGCGACGCGCAGGCCGCCGAGGAGGCGTTCGAGCGGGCACTGTCGCTCGCGGAGTCGGAAGGGGCGTCCGACGAGGGTCTGAAGGCCTCGGTGGACCGTCTGCGGTTTCTGCTGGAGACGGGGCGGGCCGAGCGCGCCGGCGAGACGCTGACGGCGATGCGTGAGGCGGCCGATAGCTGGCCACCGGTGGAGCTGGAGTTCGAACTCGCGCTGCTCGCCGCGCGCATCGAAGCCGCGCTGGGCGGTGACTCCCGGGAGGCCCTGCTGGGGCTGCTCATGGAGAACCCCGCGGAACGGGAGCCCTTCCGCAGAGTGCAGGTGCTCGAGGAGCTGGCGAAGGCCGAACCGGACAATGCCGCCTGGCAACAGGAGCTCCGCAGAATCTCCCGGACGCTTCGCTAGCGGAGGTGGGCGATCGCTCGAGCGCCTCTGAGGGCTCGCCCGGCGAGCTCGAAGTGAAGCGAGACGACGCCCACCGGAGCGTTACTTCAGCAAGACCGCCTTCGCTCCCCGCTCGCCCGTGACATCCACGACACGCACCAGGTAGACGCCGCTGCCCATGCCGCGGCCGGCCTCGTCCCTTCCGTCCCAGCTCAGGTCGAGAGATCCGGCATCGCGCCAGCCCTCGGCCAGGGTTCGGATTCGCCGTCCCGACATGTCGTGGACGGCCACCGTGACCTCGCCGGCCCGGGGCAGGTCGACGGCGATCGCGGTGCTCGGGTTGAAGGGATTGGGGTGCACGTTCAGCGCCGCGCGCGCCGCGGGAGCGGGGTCGCTGGCGGTGGGCGTGAAGTCGAGGCAGCCTTCGAGGAAGATGTCGTCGATCCAGCCGATGGTGGGTCCGTCCACGGTGACGCCGTGGGGGACGGTGCGCATTCTCAGCTTCGAGAAGACCGGGTTGAAGTTCGGCTGCTCGAAGTAGGCGACGACCATACCGAGGTGATCGTACACCCAGACACCCAGATTCAACGGGTCACCCGACTGCTCGAACATGATGCGATAGGTCTCGCCGAGGTTCAGGCCCTCGTGGCCGTCGATCTGGATGACGGCGCCGGCCTCCTTCACCTTGAACTCGAGGTCGTACTGGTAGGGGCTGCCGGCGTTGGTCTGCGCCCGGATGCGCACGAAGTCGGAGTTGCTGGCGGTGCCCAGCTCCATCAGGATCATCTCGCTGTTGTGGCTGACGCTCTGGATCACGTGGCTGAAGCCGAGCTCCCAGAAGCAGGTGTCATCGTTCCTGAAGAGGTCCATCGACCAGATCTCGGAGCAGGTGCTGCTGCCCCAGGCCTCGAAGCCCATGGCGTTGGGGCCGCTGTCCCAGCCGATCCAGCTCGGCGGGCAGTCAAATGCCTCGCCGAAGTACTCGCTGCCCAGCATGAAGTCCATCAGCTCGAAGCCCTGGTAGCCCACGGTCTCCATGGTGCCGAGCAGCCACTGGCCCCTGAGCTGGGGGCTGTCGATAGCGTGGGGCAGGACCGTCTGGAAGTGGAGCGGCGCGGGCAGGAAGGTGGTGGTGGACACGGAGACGTAGCCGCCGAAGGGCAGCAGGCCGTCGAGGATCGTGTCCACGCCGGGCATGGGCGTGATGGCGTCGACGAGCGCGGGGTCGGTGTCGGGCAGGTCGCTGTAGTCCAGCGACGTCGGCGGGAGGCCGCTCATGTAGGGCACGTAGGTGGGCGGCAGGAGTTCGACGACCTCGATGTCCAGCATCACCTCCGAAACGCCGAGGTGGTTCTCGATGAAGTCGATGATCTCCGGATCGCCGGGGTTCTGCGCGAGTTCCGCATCCAGCGAATTCAGGATGCCCTGTCCGAACAGCAGCACCTTGCCGCCCAGGTTGCGATAGGCGCGGATGAGCGCCCGCTCATCGTAACCCATGGCGCCCTCGGTCTCGGCGCCGCAATCCCAGAGCACGAGCTGATGGTCCGCGAGCTCGCTGAGTAAGGGCAGCTGCGGGGGCATGCCCTGCTGCTGCACCTCGTACCAGTCGAACTCGATGTCCTCCGCGTTGAGGGCATCGACGATCCAGTTCTCGTAGCCGGGGTCGTCAAGGTAGGTACGGCGCTCGACGGGCTCCCAGTCGTCGTCGACGAACGCCACCTTCTTGTGGCGGGCGAGCGCGGGGGCGGTGGCGACGAACGTGAGGAGCAACAGCGCGCCGAGCAGACGGCTCGCATGCCGATGCCGAAGGATCCGGGTCATGGCCTTACCTCGCTTGGTGCAAGCCTATGAATTGCAAGCAATTATAGCAGTCGAACCCGGGTGGCGTCAACGACCTCACTTGCGCCCGCCGCCTCGACTCGCTAGAGTGCCTGCTCGGATCCAGGGCTCGCAAGGCCTGACAAGACAGGGAGTAAGCCAAGACATGACTCGCGACAACCGCGGCGGGAGCAGCCACTTTTCCGTCCTGCTGTTTCTCATCACCACGGCGATCGCCTCGCTGCTGAGGGTGATCTATCTGCTGCCCCTGCGCGGCCAGGTTCTGTTCGACGAGCCCCATCGCGATTCCGTCGAATACGTGGATCGCGCCCGGGAAATCCTGGCCGGCGACTTCTGGGGCAGCGGCGTCTTCTTTCACAGCGCTCCCCTGTATCCCTATTTCCTCGCGCTCGTCATGGGGCCGAGCGGCGCGACGGCTCTCTGGTGGGTGCGGGTCGTCCAGGCTCTCCTCGCCGGCATCACCGCCGGTGTCCTCGCGCTCATCGCCAGGCGCCTCTTCGGTCGCGCGGCCGCCGTGGCCACGGCCGTCATGGCGACGCTCTACGCGCCCTTCCTGTTCTACGCGGGCGAACTGCTGGAGATCACGCTGACGATGTTCTTCCTCGCCGTGACCGCCTGGTTGCTGGCCGTCGACGAGGAGAAGTTCTCCGGTCGACGCATGCTCGGGGTGGGCGCGCTGCTCGGCGCCGCCGCCCTCGGCAAGCCCAACCTGCTGCTGCTCGTGCCGGTGGTGCTGATCCAGCAGGGCTTCGCCCGACCGATCCTGAAGCCGAAAGCCTGGCCCTGGCGACGGGGACTCCTGCTAGTGCTGGGAGCGATGCTGGTGATTTCGCCCTTCACGCTGCGCAACCGGATCGTGGGCGGCGACTGGGTTCTGATAAGCAGCAACGGCGGGATCAACCTGTTCATCGGCAACAACCCCAGCGCCACGGGCGGCTTCCAGGTGCCCACGTCGATGCAGTACGACCTCGAGGGCTCGAGCCGCCGCGTCGCCTCGCAGGCACTGGGCCGGGAGGCGAGCCCTTCGGAGACCAGCCGGTTCTGGGGAGGCAGGGCCTGGCAGTTCTTCAAGCAGCGTCCCGGCGAGGCGGGTTCCCTGCTGATGCGCAAGACGGGGCTGCTGATGGGGCACTACGAGATCCCCAACCACTTCAACATCTACTTCTTCAGGGAATACCTGGCGCCGATGCTGCGCTGGCCCCTGGTCTGGTACACGCTGGTGCTTCCGCTGGGCGTTCTGGGCCTGGTGTTCGGGCTGCGGCGGGGGCGCGCGTCGCGGCTCGCGGCGGCTTCGCTGCTCACGGTGGCGGCGAGCGTCATCCTGTTCTTCGTCACCAGCCGCTATCGACTGCCGATCCTGATCTGGCTGATCCCGTTCGCCGGTCACGGCCTGGCGCTTTTGGTGGGCCTCGTCCGCGAGCGACGCTGGCGGCTGCTGCCGCTGCCGCTGCTGCTCATGGTGGGGGTCGGCCTGCTCATGCACCTGCCCCTCGTGCAGGTGAAGGACTACCACGACGACTTCGTCACACTCGCCCACTACTGGGGCGATCAGGGGGACTGGGACAAGTCCGTGTTCTACAACGTGGAGGCGCTGCGGCAGAACGACCGCTCCTCGCAGGCCTGGCAGAACCTCGGCTTCGCCTACACGCAGCGCGGGCAGGACGAGGAGGACATGGACCGCGCCGAGGAGTGCCTGTTCAAGGCTCTGGAGCTCAACCCCACCGAGGCCCACGCCTACGGCAACCTGGCCTACATCTACTTCATGTGGGACAGGCCCGTGATCTTCGACGTCTGCCTGAAGCGCGCCCTCACGCTCGACCCGGCGCTGGCGGAACCTCTATCGGAGCTGCGGCGCTTTCAGGGCACCAAGGTCAACGGCTGGGAAGAGAGGGCCCACGACCACCTGGCGACGATCGAGGGGAAACTCGCCACGAGGCCGGGCGACCCGCGGCTCACGCATGAACTGGGTCGCGTGCTGGCGCTGAGGCTCGAGGACTACGAGGCCGGGCTGGCCGTGCTGCATTCGATTCCCGAGGAGGCGCTCGCCGCCGATGAGGGGCTGTCCAGGCGACAGCAGATCATCCTGTCGCGGATCGAGCGGTCCCAGCGCTACCTCCACCTGCTGGGGAGGCCTTTGCCCACGGGGGCGGCCGGGCTCAATCCTCGCGTTCGCTGAACTGCTCGCTCGTGAAGCGCTGAAGGGTGCTGGCGGGATCCCGCCACGCGCCCGGCGGCAGGAAGGCCTTGCGGCAGAGCTCCTCCAGGAAGCGCTCCCTGTCCCATCCCACCTCCACCGGCACCTCCGGCAGGAGTAGCCCGCGTCGGTTGCCCTGTTCCAGGATCAGACCGTCCCGTCCGATCTCGATGGACTCCGGGTCGCTCACCGGCTCCGGCGGCGAGAGAATGCTCAGGGACAGGGTGAGCCCGGGCAGCTCCTCGGCCTCGACCGGTGGGAAGCGCGGATCGCTGCCGGCCGCCTGCACGGCCATCTCGCGCAGGCTGGCGTCGAGGGAATCCTGACGGCTGACGGTGCCGATGCAGCCCCGCAGCGCCGGCCCCTGCTTCAGGGTGACGAAGAGGCCGTCCACGGGGCCGTCCTTCTCGTCCGGCAGGCCGGGACCGCCTTCCGCCCACGGTTCGCCGGCGCACCAGCGCTCGAGGGTCCATCGGACGAGGGCCAGCAGATCACTACCTCGCATCGCGTCCATGGCGGCTCCTTCCCGAAAGGCCTGTCTCCGCGCGACCATCCCGGGCGAAGCTAGCACGGAGAACGGTCGCCGCCCCAGCCGGAAATGGGACACGACGCGCCGCGACGGCCCGCAGCTTTCCCCTTCGAGCCCTCTTCGCGCAGACGGCTGGGTGATTTCACCCCGAGCGGGCGAATCGCCCCGCGGCCTTTCGGCGGCGTGTCGTCTCGGGGCCCTCCCTTCGATGTCCCGCGATTCCGGGCGAGGGCTTCGGAGGCTGGGAGAATTGCCCCGCCTTCTCGGGTGCTCCTCGCCCCGCCGGCTCCCACCCCAGCGATTCCCACCGAAATCTCCGGCCGCGCAATGCAGATTTGCAGTCGTCAACTCGTTGCCACCAAAGGGGAAAGGAGGAATTCGCGCATCCTGCCACATGCCGGCCAGTTCCCCGGTCCACCGCCCCGCGCGGCTTCCCTGGCACGGGAACCCGCCCTGCAATGACCCAGGCGAACTCGTTACAAACCCAAAGGAGTGGCAGCGATGAAAAGCCTGACGATTGCACTGTGGATCACCCTCTTCTCCCTCATCGGCTTCGGGACCTACTCGGCGGCGGACCCTGGCTTTGGTGATGTGCAGTTCAGCAGTCAGCTGGGCGATGATAAGGACAACGACTTCTCCACGCCCTAAGCATTCATCGCGGCGAGTTCAACCCTCCTTCCTGTCGCGCAGGGCCCCGTCTTGACGGGGCCCGTTTTTTTTGCCTAGGCTTTCGGGGTCCTTCCCCCCGGAGCTGCCGATGACTGATTCCAAAATCTTCGAACCGCCGCGAATTCGCCTTCTGGGCGAGGGCAGCAGCGCCCGGGTCTTCGAGTCTCGCGATCGCAACGGTGAACCGGCCGCGCTCAAGCTGAGTCGGGGGCCGGAGATCGATCCACTCCTCGAAAGGGAAGGGGAGCTTTCCCGACGTTGGACCCATCCGGCCCTTCTTCAGGTCGTCGATTCCGGCACCAACGGTGAAGGGCGGCACTGGTTGCTCTTTCCGCTCCTGGAGGGCACGACGCTTCAGGACTGGAAGCCGGGAGATCGGGAACTGCTCGATGCCATGGCGCTGGTGGCCGATGCGCTGGATCTGCTTCACGACGCAGGCTTTGGCCACGCCGATCTCAAGGCCGCAAATCTGCTCGTCGGACGGCCGGATTCCAATCCGCTGATCTTGGGTGATCTCGGTTTAGCCGTACCCCTAGGTAAAGTCGCGCAGGGAGGCACGCCGGCCTACCTCTCTCCCCGCAGGCTGGGCGGTGCCGCGCTAGATTGGCGTGATGATCTCCACGCCTTGGCCGTTCTCGTGTTCGAGGTTCTCGCTGGTGCCCTTCCCTGGCGCGCCGCGCAGGGGGAGGCCCTGCTCAAGTCGATCCAGGAGGGAGACCTGCTGGGCTTGAGCAGGTTCCGCCCCGACCTGCCGGGCGACTTGGATCTCTTCTTCGGGAAGACCCTCAGGGCCGAAGGAGAATGGCGGTCGATGACGATCTGGATGGATGCGTTGCGCGAACGCTTCGGCCTGAACCGGATGCCCCGATCCATCTTCCTCGTCAAGCCCGCGCCACCTCCGCCCGCGGACATCCATGATCGCCGTTCATTACGGCGATGGGTGGAGAAGCTTCTGCGATCCGGTTCTTGTGACGATCTGATGCTCGGTGATCGGATGTTCCGGCTCTTCGACGAGCTGTCCGAGCGCGACCCCCGGGAGCTCGAACGGATACTCCGGTTCGCGTTCGAGAGACGGCTGCTGGTGGATATGGACGGCGTGGCTGTGCTGAGCATCTCGGAGGAACAGTTTGACGAGATCTGGCAAAGGGAGGACGCCGGCGCGCCGACGCAGCTACACCCGGAGGAGAACCAGTTGCTCGGAGCTTGCGGCCTGGCGAACTCCCTCCTCGATGTTTCCTCTCTCGATCCGTGGTTCGAGGATCTCGACGTCGGCACCGCCCTGGAGCGATTCGAAGCGCTGGGGCTCGCTCGCCAGGATTCCTCTGGGAAGGTCCATGTCGAGTCGGGATCTCCGGCGTACGCCGGGACCTTTCCAAGGCCGCCGGAAGGCCTTCTCGAAGAGCTATGGCGAATGGCCGGGGAAGAGCCCGGGCGTTGGGCGCGACTCATCGAACTGGCGATTCGCGCGTCCACGCTCGACTGGATACTTCAACTGCCCCAGTCCTCCATACTCGCTCTCGCGAGAGGGTCGTCCGAGTCCGCACTGGCGCGCCTGCGGGTCGTCTCGGAAGAGTTCTCCATCGCAGGGCGGTTGCGTGTTCTGCTCACATTGATGGAGCATCAACGCGCGCTCCTGGACGAGGACTTTGACACGGCGACAAGCTTGTTTTGGGAGATTGAGGCCGACCTAGAGCTTGAGATCAGCGGAGAAGTGAGTCGGCTTCTCGTTTATCGCCTCGCTGCATCCCAATCGATCCGTCTGGCCCACGAGCTCTTGCTTCGCTGGAAGGAGGCTCGCGAGACCGAGTACCGGGGAACGATGCTAGAGATCCAGGTGGCGGCGAGGGAGATCATCGTCCTTGCCGTCCACGGCGACTACCAGCGGGCGGAGTCCCTTGCCGATGGATATCGAGAGAAGTTCGCAGGCAGGCCCGGATTGTGGGTGCTTCACATGGCCGAGGGAACGCTGGCATCGCAACGAGGGGATCGAGCGGCGGGCATCCGTCACGGCCATCTGGCCCTGAACGGTCTGCGCGATGAGGATGGCCCTGAGCGTATGCGCCTGGATCTGCTCATCTTCTTGTCCGAGCGGATCATCAACGCGGGGATTCCCGAGGAGATGCGCGATCTGGATGCCCTGCTTCTGGAGATGAGGGAGCTCGCCGCGCGAGGTCAGACTCCCGATCTCGATATGCGCATCGTGATGCTGGAGGCCCTGGTCCATGTCAATCGAGGTGAACTCCGGTTAGCCGAACAGGCCAACCGCAAGGCCATCGAAGCCGCGCGCCTCAAGGGGGAGACCTACCGGCTCAATACGTTGAACGCGAATCTTCGACACGTTCTCAGTCTACTCGGGGACTATCGTCGGATGCGGGAGGTCGAATCGGATCTCCGTGCTCAACTGGAAGGCGCCGACGATCCGGAACTTGCAGTGAGCATCCGGAGGGACCTGGCCATCTGTGCCCACCTGTTCGGAGATCTGGAGGGCGCGCGTGAACTCCTGGCGGCGTGTCTGCCCGTGATCACGGAACTCGATCTCGAATTCGAGCACGCGATGGTCGAACAGCTGCTCGCCTACGGATATCACATCGAATCATCTCGAGACGCCGCGGTCGAGCTGATGGACAGCTCGCTTGCGCGCTTCAGAAAGCTGGATGCAGGTCGGCGAGTGAAGTGGGCCATGTTGAACCGGATCGACATTGCACCCGGCGATGAGCGAGACGGGGAGTGGATTGCCGAGGTGATCGACTATGCGGAGGAGATAGGCGATCCCCGCTACCTACCGATGGCCTGGCGACTGGAAGGCCGTCGCCTGCGGACTCTCGGAGAACTCAAGGGCGCGGCTCTTTCCCTGGAGCAGTCCCTCGAGCACGGCATGAGACTGGAGATGCCCGAGGAACGATGGGTGGTTCACCGCGAGGCCGCGGAACTCGCCCTCGCCGCGGGCGATCCCGAGAGCGCCGCCGCGGAACTCCGCCTCGCCCTCGAGGTCCTGCGCGACCTCTCCCTGCACTTCCCCGAGGGCCACGAGCGCGAGCGTTTCCTGGCGCGGCCCGACCGCGCCGCGGTGTTGACGCGGCTGCGGGAGATCGCGAATTAATCGATTGCCAGGTTTCCCTGGACAGACTTCTCGATAAGCTCAAGAATCCCGCATCGGCGTGTTCGATCGGGGGCCATGATGCTCGACGTTCTCTGGAAGAACTTCTACGAGCAGGTTCACAGTTGGACCTATGTCACCGTCTTCCTGCTTCTCCTTGCAGGGGTGGGGCATCTCAGCCTCTTCCGTCGTCGGCGATGGCTACCGGTGGTCCATCGAGTTGTCGCCTTCCTCCTGCTCGGTGGAGTCCTGGCGTCCCTCTTCCCGCGAATCGTGTATTACATCGACCTGAATCCCTTACCGCTCACTGCCTTCAGCCACAGCATCGTGCTGCCGATCTATTACGGCGCTCCCGCCATCGGCATGTTCGTTCTCCTGGCCGTCATCATGATCTCGACGCTGGCCGGTGGGCGTCTCTTCTGCGGCTGGGTGTGTCCTGTGGGTTTCGTGCAGGAGTTGACCGGCAAGCTCCGCCGCCGCCGCCTTCGAGTGATTCCGATGAGGGTCGGGGTCGCTCTGCGGATCGGTCTACTCATCGTGTTCGGGGGGCTGCTCGCATGGAAGTCGGTGATCCTCTACGACTGGATCGATCCGGCGAAAGCATTCGACTGGCGGGGCTGGAACTCGACTGCGGTGTGGCTGCCCTTCGCGTTCCTCGTTTTTACGAGCTTCATCGTACATCGCCCCTTCTGCTCCGCCGTGTGCCCGGTGGGTCTGCTGGCGTGGGCCTTCGAACGGATCAGCCTGCTCGAGTTGGGGGTGACCGCCACTTGCAATCGCTGCGGCGACTGCCTGACGGCGACGCCCTGCGCCTCGCTCAGTCAGAAGGTCGGCGCGGGACGCCAGACCTCGGATTGCTTCGCTTGCGGTGAGTGCGTCCGGGAGTGCGAACGGGATGCGATCCGCTGGGCCTGGCGCTACAAGCGTGAGGCTCGACGTCGGGAGTCTGTTCCGGTGGTGCGAGCAGCGGGAGTCGGCAAGTGAATCACGGCGAGTCGAACCTCAGCCTCTGAACTGAGCCCATCAGGTCCGCGAAGTAGATCTCCCCCTCTCGGCCCTGAATCAGCGACACCACGAGTCCCGCGTCCCGAATGATCACGCTCGTGGATTCGACGCGCCGACCATCCTCCGAGAAGCGCAGCGCCTTGATCCAGCCCTGCACATAGTCGCCGCAGATGAAGGTCTCTTGCAGCGCGGCCAAGCCTCCGTCATGCCGGTAGACGAACCCTCCCACGAACGCAGCGCCGCTGCCCCCGTGGGGGTAGGCCCAGATGGGGGGATCGTGGGAATCGCAGTCGCAGTTCGCGATAGGGGAATCGCAGGGCCCTTCGCAGGGCGGCCATCCGTAATTCGCTCCGGGATTGCCGAGGTGAAGGTCCTCCCAGGCCGTTACGTGGTTATTGCCGCCGACCTCCGCGATGAAGAAGCGTCCGGATGGGAGGTCCCAGGTCGCGCGGAATGGGTTTCGGAGTCCCATGGCCCAGACGCCATCCTGATTCGCCCCCTCGCCGTCCGACCATGGATTGTCGGCGGGAACGCTTCCGTCGGGATCCAGCCTGAATACCTTGCCGCAGGCATTGGTCAGGTCCTGGGGCAGAGCTTCGGAGGCCTCATCCCCTGTCGTGAAGAAGAGCTTCCCATCCGGACCGAAGGTGAGGTCGCCGCCAAAGTGGACGCCGCCGTTGCAGACGTCGGGGTTCTCCCATACGAGTTGTTCGCTGTCCGGATCCAGACGCCCCTCATGTTCGGTGAAGTGGGATACGCGAAAACGAGAACGCGACGCCTTGCTGTAGTACACGTAGACGCGTTGCGTCATGTCGAAGTCGGGAGCGAGCGCAAAGGAGATGAGCCCCCTTTCTCCCGCATGATCCACATCGTCGAGGCTGAGATAGCTGAGGAAGTGTTCGGTGTCGGTGACGGGATCGATGCGGAGGATCTCCCCCGGCTTCAGGGCGATGAGAAGATCGCCCTCCGGGTGGAGGCTCAGGTCGATGGGCTGGGCCAGTCCGTCGATCAGGGTGTCCCGCGATGCCGGGGGCAGATCCCCACCGCCGTGTGAGCAATCGAGGAACGGCATCGCCGCAATCACCGCGAATAGGGAGACGCGAATAGCGGGTCCGATGCGCGTCATCCCCGGAACAGCTCCGACGACTCCTCCTTCGCCAGCGCCCAGATTCCGTAGATGCCGAGCGCGGTGCCCAGCGGAACGTTCAGCAGGCCGAGGATGCACACGATCATGGCGAGGATTCGCGCCCAGGGCTTGAAGGAGAGCAGGCCGAAGCCGGCGATCAGACCCGGCAGGGCGATCGAGGCGAAGAAGCCGCCGATGATGGTGGCCACGGTGCCGGTGATGAGCATCGCCTCCGCGTCGCCGGACAGCATGCCGCCGCCCGCCACCGAAACGAACACGATCGCGGCGATCAGCAGGCCCAGTGCGCTGTGAGCGATGAGCAGGGCCGCGAGCAGGGTCACGTGCTGGCGCATCATCTTCCCCTTTCAGGTGGGTGGCGGAACGCCGCCTCCGAGCGCGAAGCCTAGCGCCCCGCGCCCTCCGCGGCAAGTCCGCTCTCCTTGGGGCTGGCTTCGCGAGCGAGGAGAGGCTATATTGAGCGGCTTCCCAAGACCGTAGCCCGTGTGGAGGATCCATGTTCGACGTCGCCACCTTGCGTGATACCGCCGAGTTCCTGCTGGCCCAGAAGCGGGTGCGCCTGCTGCTGCACAAGCATCCGGACGGAGACGTTCTCGGCTCCTGCCTCGCCCTCGCCCGCTTCCTCGACGCCAAGGGCGTGGACGTGGCCGTCTTCGGCCCCTTTCCCCGTTCGCCCAAGTTCGATTACCTGCCGGGCTTCGACGAGATCGAGGACGGCCGCGACGAGGTGCGCAATCCCGAGTTCGCCGACACGCTCTACGTGGTGGTGGACAGCACCGGTCTCGACCGCACCGGCTTCGACGACGGCGACTTCGAGCGCGTCCTGCGCATCGACCACCACATCGGCGGCAGCGACTACGACCCTCACGACCTCAAGGACACGAGCTACGGCGCGGCCGCGCTGCAGATCTTCGATCTCATCCACGCCTACGACCCCGATGCGATCGACGTGGACACCGCCACCTGCCTCTACACCGGCATCATGACCGACAGCGGCGGCTTCCGGCATCAGAACGCCGACGCTCCGATGTTCCGGGCGGCGAGCTTCCTGGTGGAGCGCGGCGCCGAGCCCTCGGCGATCTCGGCGAAGGTTCACGATCGCAAGCATCCCGCCTACCTCATGCTGATGCGCCGCGCCCTCGAGTCGCTGAAGCTCTACGAGGACGACCGCATCGCGCTGCTCACCCTGACGCCCAACGGCCTGCCGCCCGAGGCGATTCCGCTCTTCGGCGAGGACGACTTCATCAACCTGCCGAGGAGTCTGGAGCCGGTGGAGGTGGTCGTGCAGATGAAGCTCGCCGAGGACGGCGAGTGGAAGGTGGGTTTCCGGGGCAAGGGGCGCGTGAACGTGCAGGCCGTGGCCGTCCACTTCGGCGGCGGCGGTCACTTCGCCGCCTCGGGCTGCGAACTTCGCGGCGAGGAGTCGGCGATCCGCGAGAAGGTGCTCGAGCGGGTTCGCCAGGAGCTCCACAACACGGACCTGTAGCCGATACGAGACAAATCCGGCCTGAATTGACGAGTTGGCGCATTTTGGTTACACTCCCGGGTGCACCGTTTCCCGAGAGGTCCCGAAATGTCCGATGACTCCTCGAAATCCAAGTCGTCCCTGCCTGCCCGGTCTCCGGCTCTGGAGAAGCTGCTGGGCAAGTCCGCCGCCGCGGCACCCGCGCCGGCGAAGGAATCCGAGCCCGCAAAGCAGTCGTCAGCATCGGGCGGCAGCGAGGCCTGGGAATCCGAGCGCCTGCGAGGGCAGATTCGCGAGCTGCGCGATCGTCTCGGCGAGCTCGAAGGCCTCGATCGTTCCCACGCGCGGCTGCTGGACCTTCTGGAAGCCAACACCGAGGTGCTGGTGGCCGGCGACACGGCCCGGCTGCCGGAGCGCGTGCTGGACGTGGGTCTGGAACTGGTGGGCGGCGAACGGGCCGCGTTCTTCCGCATCGACAAGGAGGGAGCCCTCCGCATCGACCTCGCCAGGCCCGAGGGCGCCGAGTTCAGCGCCATCAGCCGCTCGGTGGTGAGGGACGCGCTCGTCGAGCGTCGCAGCGTCGTGCATCAGGGGCGCGTGGCTCGCGAGGGGCTCGAGCGCCAGAGCATCCTCGATCTGGATCTCGAGACCGTGGTGGCGACGCCGCTGCTCGCCGGCGAGCGCCTGCTCGGCGTGCTCTACCTCGACGGCTCCCAGGCCGGTCAGTTCGGGCGCAACGACGTGCCCGTGCTCGAGGTGTTTTCGCGCCTGGCGGCCGCCGCCATGTTGCGCCTGGAAGAGCTCGAGGAGGCCCGCGACGAAACTCGCCAGCTCCAGGCCGAGAACGAGGAGCTGCGCGGCGCCCTCGGCGAGCGGACCCAGTTCGGCCGTATCCTGGCGGCCAGCCCCGCGATGCTGGGCGTGATCGACCGGCTCCGCCGCATGACGCGCTATCGCAGCACCGTGCGGGTTACGGGCGAAACGGGCACCGGCAAGGAGCTCATCGCCCGGGCGCTCCACACCGAGAGTCCCTGGGCCGACCAGCCCTTCGTGGCGATCAACTGCGGCGCCATTCCCGAGAACCTGCTCGAGGCCGAGCTCTTCGGGCACGTGAAGGGCGCCTTCACGGGCGCCGAGCAGAGCCGGGCCGGCCTCTTCGAGCAGGCCGACGGCGGCACGCTGTTTCTGGACGAGGTCGGAGAGATGCCTCACTCGCTGCAGGTGAAGCTGCTCCGGGTCCTGGAGGCCGGCGAGCTCCGCAGGGTCGGCGGCCAGGGGGATATCCGGGTGGACGTGCGGGTGATCGCGGCCACTCACGTGGATCTCGAGGAGCGCGTGTCCCGCAAGGAGTTCAGGGAAGACCTGTACTACCGGCTCAACGTGCTCACGGTGGATCTGCCTCCCCTGCGCGACCGCCCCGAGGACGTGACCCTGCTGGCCGAGCACTTCCTCGGCCTCTATGCCGAGCGTCTCGGGCTGGAGGCGCCCCGCTTCACGGCGGCGGCCCTGCGCAGGCTCGAGGCCGAGGCCTGGCCGGGCAACATCCGCCAGCTCGAGAAGTGCATCGAACGCAGCCTGGCCCTGTTCGACGGCGGGCCGCGCATGGGCGAGGAGCACCTGGCCCTGGACGCCCCCAGGCCCGGCGCGCATCCGGCGGCCGACTCTCCGGCGGACGAGACGCTCAAGGCCCTGGTGATCCGGGTGGAGCGCGAGAAGATCGCGGCGACCCTGGCCCAGTG
This sequence comes from uncultured bacterium, assembly GCA_964399495.1. Lineage (GTDB taxonomy): Bacteria > Krumholzibacteriota > Krumholzibacteriia > JACNKJ01 > JACNKJ01 > CAYNQX01. The sequence goes on along the minus strand of CAYNQX010000011.1, from coordinate 50,684 downwards.
CGGCGGCCGCGTGAACCGGGCGGCCGAGCGGCTCGGGATCTCCCGTCAGTACCTCCACAGGAAGCTCAAGGCGCTGGGCCTCAGGGCTTCTCGCGGCGAATAATTGGCGCCGAATGGCGACATAGTGTAGCCGAATTGATGAGATCTTATCTTCGCTGAAATCAGCGCCTTGGCGCTTATGCTCTCAAATGGTCGCCGATCGGCGACTTTTCTTTTTCTCGCACCTGCCTTCAGTAGTGAGTCGAGCCCTCTCTATCTCCCTGACAACAAATGAGTTGCGTGGCGTCGGAGTCCTGGCGGCCGATGAGGTCGATTCATGGCACTTCGGTTGCAATGAGAAGGGTGAAGACAGCCGGGGAAACCCGGAGGACACCAAGGGAGGAAAGAAGATGTTGATCACCATGCTGACCGCGCTGACCGGAGCCTACACCGCCTGGCTGACCAAGACCTGGTGGACCAAGACCTGGTGGTAGGCCTCGTTCGATACTCGGGGACGACAGACCATCACGCCGAGTCCGCACGATTGGCAAGTGATCGAGACAAGGAGGTCTTCCAAATGTTTATCGTCTTCATGGCCATGATTTCGGCCAGTGGGATTTACCTGACCAAGACCTGGTGGTAGCAAGCCCGGTCATCGAATCACCGCCCGAACCTCCCCCGGTTCAAGGCGGTGGAGGTCGACGAAAGTCGACCGAACCATGGACAGACCCGTTTGAGCTGCCATGGCGCCGATCATCCCTTCGGGGAGGGCGGCGGATCGCTATAAATCAGGGAGGCAGGCGTTGAGAGGACAATGGGTAGCAGAAGAACGCGACAGGAAGGAGGGCACTTTCGGTGCCGATCCGCTACTCGCGATTCTGAGATTGCTGGCGGTTCTGGTCTCGGAGCCTCGCAAGGTGCTCTGGGAGTAGCCGGCTTCTCCGGGGAGGCGGGCCATCCTACGCCTTACCCGGACACGGATCTCCACCCATTGGCTTTTAGCAAGTGCGTCTGGGGCCCGCCAAATCGGTGGGCCCCTTCGTCTATCCGGTCATTCTTGCGCCGGAGGGAGATTCCCGGCCCGCTTGTGATCTTTTCCGCATTCTCTGCTTGATTCCGTTTAGTGGCCTGACTATTCTGACCCGGCTCCAAGTTCCCAAACAGCTACCAGCACCGTAAGGCCTGAGCCATGAGTCGACAGGGTCGACTGAAACGATGGTCAAGGCGCCTTACGACAGCGCGGCGTCACGACGTTTCCGCCCTGTCCTATGCGCACCTGGGCATCACGTACGCGGCCTCTGTGGCGCTCTACGCCCTTGGTGGGTGGTGGTTGGACGGGAAGCTGGGCACGCTGCCGGTCTTCACGCTGGTGGGCGTCGCCCTGGGAGCGGTGGGCGGATTCCTCTGGATCTACCGCGAGGTGGTCCGGGTGGAGACGAAGGTCCACGAGAAGAAGAAGGAAGAAGAGGCCGACGAGGAAGGGAAGCCGGACGAGCCGTGAACCGTCTAGTGATCAGCTTCCTCCTGGGCCTTGTGGCCATCGCCGCGGCGGCGCTCCTGGTGGGCGACCTCCTGATCGGCGAAGGCGAACCCGGCGAGTTCCCGGGCGCCGCGGCCGGTATCATCGCGGCGGCGCTGAGCGCCGTGGCGAGCTTCTTCCCTGTGAGGGCGGCGCTGGGCGCCTCCAACATCCGCTTCATGCGGATCTTCTTCACGGGGCTGTTGATCCGGGCCCTCATGCTGGCCGCCGTGGCGCTCGTCGTCCGGTACCGGCTTGACTGGAGCCTCCGCCACTATCTGATCGCGGTGGGCCTGAGCTACCCTCTCTACGTGATGCTCGAGGGGTGGGTCCTATCGCGTGAACTGCCGGTGCGACGGGCGCCGGAGAACGGAACCGACTCTTAAGGAGTGATGCCCTTGTTCCTCGCGAGCACTCAGGCACCGGGACACGACGCCCACGCGGCGACCGCCGACGTTGCCCACGGCGCGGAACATGCCGTCGAGCACGCGGCCGGGCACGGCGACAAGCTCGATGCTCTCGGACACGTCCTCAATCGCGACTACTGGGAGCTGACCCACCACACCAAGTGGAACCTGGCCGAGCTGCTCCCCCTGCCCACGCTGAAGCTGGGCAGCCTGCACATCGATCTCGCTCCCTCGATCCACGTCATCATGATCTGGCTGGCCGCCATCCTCCTCACCCTCGTCGTGAGCCGCGCCGCCAGGCAGACCGATCAGGACGGCCTCGTGCCCAAGGGCCGCCTGCGCAACTTCTTCGAGGCGATCATCGTCTACATGCGCGACGAGGTGGTGTACAACATCATGGGCCCCAAGGTCGGGCGCCGCTTCATGCCGCTGCTGATGAACTTCTTCTTCTTCATCCTGTTCCTCAACCTGCTCGGCATGATTCCCACCATGGCCACGGCCTCCGGCAACATCAACGTCACGGCGACGCTGGCGCTCATCACCTTCTTCGTGACCCAGGTCGCGGGCATCAAGGAAAACGGCTTCATCGCGCACTGGAAGGCGCTCGTGCCGCCCGGCGTGCCCTGGCCGCTCGTGCCGATCATGATCCCGATCGAGATCATGGGCATGTTCACCAAGCCCTTCGCGCTCACCATGCGACTGTTCGCCAACATGATCGCGGGGCACATCATCATCCTGAGCTTCTTCGGGTTGATCTTCGGACTTTCGCTGAAGACCGTCTATCTCGCTCCCCTGCCCTTCGCGGGCGCAGTGGCCATCAGCGCTTTCGAGATTTTCGTGGCCTTCCTGCAGGCCTTCATTTTCACGTTCCTGTCTACGATTTTCATCTACCAGGCGGTCCATCCCGAGCACTAAGCCGGGGACCGAAACCGGGCTTCGGCCCATGTCCACCCAGGAGGAGTATCAGATGCTTCCCTTCTTCGCTGCTTTGAACGCCGCCCATCTGTCCGCGGGCATCGGTGCCGGCATCGCCGTCATCGGCGCCGGACTGGGCATCGGTAAACTGGCCGCTTCGGCCATGGAGGGCATCGCCCGTCAGCCCGAGGCCGCCGGCGACATCCGTGGCGCCATGATCCTCGCGGCCGCCCTGATCGAGGGTGTCGGCCTGTTCGCTCTCGTTATCTGCATCATGCTCGCGACGTCTTCCGGTTAAACGCGAAGGAAAACATCCATGTGTGACCTGTTTCACGCCGGACTACCCTTCCTGCTCTCCGCCGCCGACGGCGGCCGGAGCTACAGCCTGCTCAGCCCCGATCCGGGACTGATCTTCTGGACGGTCGCGACCTTCGTCGGTCTCCTCATCCTGTTGAGGAAGACGGCCTGGGGTCCGATCGTCGACGGCCTGGACCGGCGCGAGGAGAAGATCCGCGCGTCCCTGGCCGAGGCCGACGAGGCGCGCGAGGAGGGCCGCAAGCTGCTCGAGCAGCAGCAGGCGGAACTCGCCGAGGCGCGCCAGGAGGCCCAGAAGATCATCGATCAGGGCACGGTCACGGCGAAGTCCATGCAGGACGAGATCGTCGCCAAGGCGCAGTCCGAGGCAAACGGAATCGTGGAGTCGGCCCGCAAGGAGATCCAGATCGAGGCCGAGAAGGCCCGGGAGTCCCTGCGCGCCGAGGTCGTCGACCTCAGTGTGCAGGTGGCCGGCAAACTTCTCGAACGCTCCCTCGACGACGCGGACCACACGCGCCTGGCCAAGGAGTTCATGAGCGAGGTGGATGAGTCGTGAGGTATGCGTCCATCGCAAAGGTCTACGCCGCCGCGCTGCTGGAACTCGCCCGGGAAAAGGACGAGCTCGAAGCGGTGGGCGCCGACCTGCTGGCCCTGAGGGAACTCTGGGACGAGAGCCCCGAGTTCCGTCGCCTGCTGGAATCGCCGGAGCTCGGCGTGGCCCAGAAGCGGGGGGCCCTCGAAAAGCTGATGTCGGATGCCTCCTCGACCCTGACGCTCCGCTTCCTGCTCGTGCTGCTGCACAAGCACCGGGAGCCTCTGCTCGGCAACATCCTCGAGATGTTCCGACATCTCATGGACGTGCGCGAAGGCCGCCTGCGTGGCCGCCTCGTCACCGCGCGCGACCTGGGAGACGAGGAGAAGGGTGACATCGAGGGAGCCTTGAGCCGCTCCACGGGAGCCAGGGTGCTCCTGGAAACGGAGACCGACGAAGAACTGCTGGCCGGCATGGTGCTCAACCTGGCCGACCAGACCGTCGACGGCAGCCTCAGGACGCGCCTGGGCCGTATGCGAGACCGTCTCATGACGGCCGAACTGGGAAAGGAATGAGATGAAGATCCGCCCGGAAGAGATCACTTCCATCATCAAGTCCGAGATCGAGGGCTTCGATGGCGGCCTTGAGGTCGAGGAGACGGGACAGGTTCTCGAGGTGGGCGACGGTATCGCCCGCGTCTACGGCCTGTCCAAGTGCATGGCCGGCGAGCTGCTCGAGTTCGCCAACGGCACCATGGGCATGGCCCTGAACCTCGAAGAGGACAACATCGGCGTCGTGCTGATGGGCGAGTACTTCGACATCAAGGAAGGCGATGCGGTCAAGCGCACCGGACGGGTCATCTCCGTGCCGGTGGGCGAGGCGATGCTCGGCCGCGTGGTGACGCCCCTGGGCGTGCCCATCGACGGCAAGGGCCCCATCAAGACCGACCACTACCGCGCTCTCGAGAGCCCGGCCCCGGGCATCGTGTCCCGCCAGCCGGTGAAGGAGCCGCTCCAGACCGGTCTGAAGGCCGTCGACTCCATGATCCCGATCGGCCGCGGACAGCGCGAGCTGATCATCGGCGACCGCGGCACGGGCAAGACCGCCGTGGCGCTGGACGCGATCATCAACCAGAAGGACACGGACGTCATCTGCGTCTACGTGGCCATCGGCCAGAAGGCCTCCACCGTTGCGGGGGTTGTCGAGCACCTGCGGAAGCACGGTGCGATGGACTACACCATCGTGGTGGCGGCTCCCGCCTCCGACCCGGCGCCGCTGCAGTACATCGCGCCCTATGCCGGCGCGACCATGGCCGAGTACTTCATGTACGAGAAAGGTGGCCACACGCTCTGCGTGTACGACGACCTCTCCAAGCAGGCCGTGGCCTACCGCCAGCTCTCGCTGCTGCTGCGTCGTCCTCCGGGCCGCGAGGCGTTCCCGGGCGACGTGTTCTACCTGCACAGCCGCCTGCTGGAGCGCGCCGCCAAGCTGAGCGACGAGCACGGCGGCGGCACGCTCACCGCGCTGCCGGTCATCGAGACCCAGCAGGGCGACGTGACGGCCTACATTCCGACCAACGTGATCTCCATCACCGACGGCCAGATCTTCCTCGATCCCGACCTGTTCAACCAGGGCGTGCGGCCGGCCATCAACGTGGGCATCTCGGTGTCGCGCGTGGGCGGCAACGCGCAGATCAAGGGCATGAAGGGCGTCGCCGGCTCGCTGCGTCTGGACATGGCGCAGTACCGCGAGCTCGAGGCCTTCGCGCAGTTCGGCTCGGAGCTGGACAAGTCCACCCAGGCGGCCATCGCCAAGGGCGAGCGCATGGTGGAGATCCTGAAGCAGGACCAGTGGGTGCCGATGCCGGTCGAGGATCAGGTCATGATCATCTGGGCCGGCGTCAACGGCTACCTGACCGAGGTTCCGGTGGAGAAGGTGAAGGACTTCGAGTCGCAGTTCCTGAGCTTCATGCGCAGCCAGCATGCCGCCGTGGGCGAGAGCATCGTCAGCGAGGGCAAGATCACCGACGAGAACGAGACGGCCCTGAAGGCCGCGCTCGGTGCGTTCCTGAAGCAGTACAGCGCCTAGGAGACCGATGGCCAACGCCAAGGACATCCAGAAGCGGATCAAGAGCGTCACCAGTACGCACAAGATCACGCGCACCATGGAGATGGTGGCCACCAGCAAGTTCAAGCGCGCGGTGGACAACCTCAGCGCGGCGCGTCCCTTCGCGGAGACCCTGCCGAAGATGCTGGGGCTCCTGGCCGCGGGCGAGAGCGACGTGCACCCGCTCCTGACGACTCGGGACGAGGTGAAGCGGGTCGCGCTGCTGGTGCTCACCACCAACCGCGGCCTCTGCGGCGCCATCAACACGAACCTGATGCGGATGAGCCTGCGCTTCATCAAGGAGCAGGAGGCGCTGGGCCGCGAGGTCGACATCTACGCGGTCGGCAAGAAGGGCACGAGCTATCTGCGCTTCATCGGCCGCGAGGTGAAGTACAGCACGATCGACCTGCCCGACCGCCCGGGACCCGAGGACGCCGACATGTTCGCGGACATGCTGAGCGGCGCCTTCCTGGACGGCGACGTGGACGAGGTCCACATCGCCTATCCCCGCTTCAAGAACGCGGCGGAGCAGCCGCCCACCCTCGACCACGTCCTGCCCCTGGCTCTGCCGAGCACGGAGGACGAGGAGGAGGAGGGCAGCGGCACGAAGCTGAATTTCATCCTAGAGCCGGACGCCGAGGGCCTGCTCGGCGAACTGCTGCCGCTCTTCCTGCGCAACACGTTCTTCCGCTATCTCCTGGAGATGGCGGCGAGCGAGCAGGGCGCGCGGCGCACGGCAATGAAGGCGGCCTCGGACAGCGCGAAGGAGATGATCGACAATCTCACGCTGTCCTTCAACAAGGCGCGCCAGGCACAGATCACCAAGGAGCTGCTGGAAATCGTCGGAGGCGCGGAGGCCTTGAAGTAGGCAGCGCCCGACAACCGTCCACACGAGGAGCTAGGTAATGAGCGCGAATGGAAAAGTGGTCCAGATCATCGGCCCCGTCATCGACGTGGAGTTCCCCGAAGGGGAAGTTCCCGAGATCATGACCGCGCTCACGATCGACGAAGAGATCGAGGGCAACCGGGTCAAGCTCACCGCCGAGGTGCAGCAGCACATCGGCCGCAACCAGGTGCGCGCGGTGGCCATGAGCTCCACCGACGGCCTGATCCGCGGCGTCGAGGTGACCAACACCGGTGAACCCATCAACGTGCCGGTGGGCGAGGAGGTGCTCGGTCGCATCTTCAACGTGCTGGGCGAGCCGGTGGACGGGCTCGGTCCCGTCGACACCAAGAAGACCCGCTCGATCCACAGCCCGCCGCCCGAGTTCGACAAGCTCGAGCCCAAGAGCGAGCTCTTCGAGACCGGCATCAAGGTGATCGACCTGCTCGCGCCCTACGTGCGCGGCGGCAAGGTGGGCCTGTTCGGCGGCGCCGGCGTCGGCAAGACCGTCGTCATCATGGAGCTCATCAACAACATCGCCAAGCAGCACGGCGGCTACTCCTGCTTCTGCGGCGTGGGCGAGCGCACCCGCGAAGGCAACGATCTCTGGCTGGAGATGAAGGAGAGCGGCGTCATCGACAAGACCGCCCTGATCTACGGCCAGATGAACGAGCCGCCCGGTGCGCGTCTGCGCGTGGGCCTGACCGGCCTGACCATGGCCGAGGAGCTGCGCGACGGCTCCGGCGGACGCGACGTGCTGGTGTTCATCGACAATGTGTTCCGTTTCACCCAGGCCGGCTCCGAGGTGAGCGCGCTCCTGGGCCGCATGCCCTCGGCCGTGGGCTATCAGCCCACCCTGGCCACCGAGATGGGCGAGATGCAGGAGCGCATCACGTCGACCTCCGGCGGCGCCATCACTTCGGTGCAGGCGATCTACGTTCCCGCGGACGACCTCACCGACCCCGCGCCGGCGACGACCTTCAGCCACCTCGATGCGACCACGGTGCTGAGCCGTCCCATCGCGGAGCTGGGCATCTACCCGGCCGTGGATCCGCTGGACTCCACCAGCCGCATCATGAACCCGCAGATCCTGGGCGAGGAGCACTACAACACCGCCCGCGCGGTGCAGGAGACCCTGCAGCGCTTCAAGGACCTGCAGGACATCATCGCCATTCTCGGCATGGACGAGCTGTCCGAGGAGGACAAGCTCACCGTGCAGCGGGCGCGCAAGATTCAGCGCTTCCTGAGCCAGCCCTTCTTCGTGGCCGAGCAGTTCACCGGCTTCGCCGGCAAGTACGTGAAGCTCGAGGACACGATCCGCAGCTTCAAGGAGCTCGTGGACGGGCATTGGGACCACCTCCCCGAGCAGGCCTTCCTCTACGTGGGCACCATCGAGGAGGCCGCCGCGAAGGCGGAGCAGATGGAGGCCGCGCATGGCTAGCGCCGCCAGCATCCAGTGCCAGGTGGTGGCGCCCACGGGCGTCGTCTTCGAGGGCGCTGCGGCGTCGCTCAAGGGTCCGGGCTGGGAGGGCGGCTTCGGCGTCCTGCCCCGGCACGCGCCCTACCTGGTGCGGCTGATCGAGGGCGCTCTTCTGATCGAGAACGAGCAGAAGGCGGTGCTCTACGCCGCCGAGATCACGGGCGGCTTCCTGCTGATCGCGGAGAACAAGTGCACCATCATGGTGGAGGGCGTGAAGCAGTAGGGGACCCGATTCTCCGTCGCCGATTCGAATACTCCGGCCCCGGACATCGCTCCGGGGCCGTTTTCATTCCGCCTCCGGCTTGACCGTCACTCTTGCCCCTTCTACACTTGTCGCGAAACACTCCCGCCTCTTGCGATCGTCAACATCCTGGAGGTATCCATGCGACGGCTCCTGACCCTCATGCTCCTCCCCCTGCAGTTCGTCGGCCTTCCGGTTCAGGCGTCCCATATCGACGGGAACATCGCCCTGTCCGAGTTCGGCGCGACGGCCTTCGACAACGGTTACTTCGACGACTACGGAATCGCGCGCGATGCGGCATGCGCCATCGATGACGATCCGGCGACCTACTGGGCGGGAAGGGTGTACAACACGCCCCAGCAGATCTGGATCCACTTCGATCGGGAGTATGAGATCACGGAGCTGTGGATCGACGAACTGGATCACGCCTTCATGACGGATGCCGTGTTCGAGGTTCTGCGGGACGGCGTGTGGGATAAACTCCTGAAGTGTTTCAAGACGGTTCCCGACCTCCACATGGATATCCCCGCCCAGGACGCGGAGGGCCTGCGGATCACCATCCACGGCGTGGACACGCCATCGAGCTGGTACAACCCTGTCGCGTGTCTGCGAAGCGTGGAGGTCGGGATCCGCGACACCACGTCCGTACCGTCGAGCACGATCAGCGCGATCAAGTCGCTCTACTGATCCTAGAGCCCCTCCTGCGCCGTCCGCGCGATGATCTCGTCCTGCAGCTCCCGCCCGATATCCACGAAGTAGTCGCTGTAACCGGCCACCCGCACGATGAGATCGCGATGCTCCTCGGGCCTCTCCTGGGCGCGGCGCAGCGTGTCGACGTCCACCACGTTGAACTGCAGATGGTGGCCGTCCAGGCGGAAGTAGCCGCGGATGAGCTGGGCGAGGCCGTCGATCCCTTCGCGGTCGGCGAGCAGACGCGGAAGGAACTTCATGTTGAGCAGGGTGCCGCCGGTGCGCAGGTGGTCCATCTTGGCGGCGCTCTTGAGAACGGCCGTGGGTCCCAACCTATCCGCGCCCTGCACGGGCGAGATCCCCTCCGACAGCGGCGCGCCCGCGCGGCGGCCGTCGGCCGTGGCGCCGGTGACCGAGCCGAAGTAGATGTGGCAGGTGGTGGGCAGCATGTCCAGGTGGTAGTCGCCGCCGCGGGTGTTGGGGCGGCCGTCCACGGCGCCATACAGCGTGTCGAATACGCGGCGCATGATGGCGTCGGCCGCGTCGTCATCATTGCCGTAGCGCGGCGTCTCGTCGGCGAGGCGGCGGCGCAGGGGCTCGTCGTTCCCGAAGTCGGCGGCGAGGGCGTTCAGCAGCTCGTCCATCGTCAGGTCGCCCTCGAACACGTGGGTGCGGATGGCCGAGAGCGCGTCGGTGATGCTGCCGATGCCCACGCCCTGCACGTAGCTGGTGTTGTAGCGGGCGCCGCCGGCGTTGTAGTCGCGGCCCTTCGCGATGCAGTCGTCGATGTAGAGCGACAGGAAGGGCGCGGGCATCGACTCGGCGTAGAGCCGCTCGATCACCTGGTTGCCCGCCAGCTTGATGTCGACGAAGTGCTGGAGCTGGGTCTCGAAGGCGGCGTAGAGCGCGTCGAAGTTCTCGAAGTCGCGCGTCTCGCCGGTGGCCGGCCCCACCCGCTCGCCGCCGCGCGGGTCGACACCATCGTGCATCGCGATCTCCAGCACCTTCGGCGTGTTGAAGTAGCCGGTGAGGATGTAGGCCTCCTTGCCGAAGGCGCCCGTCTCCACGCAGCCGCTGCTGCCGCCGTCGCGGGCGTCCTCGATCCGCTTGCCCACGCGCACCATCTGCTCGACGACGCCGTCGGCGTTGAAGATCGACGGATAGCCGTAGCCCTTGCGGACCACCCGGCACGCGGCCTTGAGGAAGCGATCCGGATTCTTGCGGCTGAGCTGCAGGTTGCACTGGGGTTGCAGCAGGTGGATCTCGTCGACCACCTCGAGGATCAGATAGGAGAGCTCGCTCACGCCGTCTGCGCCGTCGGCCAGCAGGCCGCCGAGGTTGATGTTGGTGAAGTCGTTGTAGGTGCCGCTCTCGGCCGCCGTCACGCCCACCTTCGGCGGCGCGGGCTGGTTGTTGAACTTGATCCAGAAGCAGGCCAGCAGCTCCTTCGCGCGCTCGCGCGTGAGCGTGCCGTCGGCGAGGCCGCGCTCGTAGAAGGGGAGCAGGTGACGGTCGAGGTGCCCGGGATTCATGGCGTCCCAGCCGTTGAGCTCGGTGATGGTGCCCAGGTGGACGAACCAGTAGGCCTGCAGCGCCTCGTGGAAGTCGCGCGGCGCGTGGGCGGGCACGTGGCGGCAGATGGCCGCGATGCGCTCGAGCTCGGCTCGGCGCTCCGGGTCGGAACAGGCCGCGGCTCGCTCCTCGGCCAGCGCCGCGTGGCGATGTGCGAACTCGAGGGCGCCGTCGGCGGCGATCCGCATGGCGTGGAGCTGTTCGCGCTTCGCCGAGGCTTCCGGGTCGGCGTGGAAATCGAGATCGGCCAGGGTTTCATCGATGTCGGCCTGCAGATCGAGGAGGCCCCGCTCGTAGAGCTTGCCGTCCAGGGTGGTGTGTCCCGGCGCGCGTTGTTCCATGAACTCGGTGAAGACGCCGGCGCCATACGCGCCGCGCCATTCGGATGCCAGCCCCTCGAAGATCCGCTCCCTGAGGCAGCGCTCCCGCCAGTAGGGAATCACCTTCTCGCGGTAGATGGCGATATCGCCATCGCTCACTGAATAGGGCGTCATGGGCCGGCTGCGCAGGATCTCGAGATCCTCGACCGTGTGGCAGGTGATCTCCGGGTAGCTGGGCACGGCCTTGGGGCGCGGCCCGCGCTCGCCGACGATCAGCTCGCCCTCGCCGAGCCAGAGGCTCTTGTGCCGACACAGATGCGCGAAGGCGCGCGCGCGGGTGACCGGCACCGAGGCCTTGCCGTGCTGCTCGTGATAGAAGTCGGTGATAAGCTCGGCGCGCTCGGCCGAGAAGCTCACCGCGGCCTCGAAGCTCTCGGTGCGCAGGCGGGATACGCGCTCATTCATCATCGAATCCTCCGATCCTCACGTTCAGGCCCAGGGCGGCGAGCCGGTCGGCGGCGGTGCGCAGCGCGTCGGGCTCGGGCTCCTGGGTCTCGGGCAGGCGCAGCTCCAGGCCGAAGCGCTCGTACTTGTGCATGGCCATCGCATGGAAGGGCAGCAGCACCAGCCCCGTCACGTTGTCGAGCTCGGCCGCGAATCGCCCCGCGGCGTCGAGGTTGTCCGGGTCGTCGTTCACGCCGGGGATCACGGGTATCCGGATCTCGACCGGCCTTCCGAGCTCCGCCAGCAGGCGCAGGTTCGTCAGGATCGGCGCGAGCTCCCGACCCGTATAGCGCAGATGGCGCTGGGGGTCCATGTGCTTCAGGTCGTAGAGGAAGAGCTCGGTCTCCCCTGCCACGCGGCGCAGCAGATAGGCGGGCGCGTGGCCCGTGCTGTCCACGGCGCGATGGATCTCCCGCTCTCCACAGGCGGCGAGGGCCGCCAGCAGGAACTCGGGTTGAGCAAGGGGCTCGCCGCCGGAAAAGGTGACGCCGCCGCCGGATTCGTCGTGGAAGGGCTGGTCCTTCTCGATCTCGGCCAGGAGTTCGGCCACCTCGATGCGCCGTCCGACCTCCTCGCCCGCCAGCACGGCCGGCTCGGCCCGGCGGCTCTCCGGATTGTGGCACCACCAGCAGTCCAGGGGACAGCCCTTCATGAACACGGTGGTGCGGATGCCCGGCCCGTCGTGGATCGAGAAGCGCTTGATGTCGAAGATGATGCCCGCGGCCATGCCTCGCTCCCCTTCGGCTCGGAACCGAGAGGCTAGGGGGAAGCGCGGGGCTCTGTCAATGCGCGCGCGGTTCAGCGCAGCGCGATGTCGGAGCGGTCCACGAGCTTCAATCCGTCGATGCGCCACACCTGGAAGGGCTCGCCCTCGCCGCCCTCGGAGCGGAGCAGGTTACCCTGACCGAAGAGGCCCAGCTCGCCGTTCACGTCGGCGATCTGGTACCAGAAGGGCTCGTCCGGGAGCACGTTCAGCTCGAAGAAGCCCTCGCTCACGGGGAGCACCTCCTGCCAGCGCTCGCGCTGGAGGCCGGCGGACTTCTGCGTGTCGCGGCGGTGGTCCACCAGGAAGAGGGCCTGGAGCCCATCCAGGGAGCTCAGGCCGGAGCCCTCGAGCACGTAGCGGTTGCCGTCGCGCGCGATGGTCTCGGTTTCGGACTCCACGACTTCGCCGTGATAGTCGGCCAGGCCCTCGATGAGGGTGGCCTCGACGACCAGGATGGAACCGGAAGCGGGGAGGGCGGCGGCTACAGGGGCGGTGGCGATGAGGATCAATGCGGTGTAGATGCAAAGGTTGCGTAGGCTTCTCATGATCTCCAAACCTCGGGATGCGGGGCAAAGTTGTCGGATAATGGTAGCAGGAACATGGGGTCGCGGACAATGGGGTGCCCCGGGAAATCACGAGGAACGGGAAATGAAAAGGGGCGGGGATGAACCCCGCCCCTCAATTCATATCAGCGATCGGATTCCGCGGGCTACTTGCTGTAGCGGCTGCGGAACTCCTCCTGACGCTTCTGACGCGCCTTCTTGATCGCCGGGTCCTCCTTGTTGATGGACCACTTCCAGTTGTCCGTGTTCTGGACATCCTTCAGAGTCTGCTCGAGAACGGCGACTTCCTTGGGCGCGCTCTTCTTGTACTCGTGAATGATGTCGTTGATCTCGGGCACGTACTTGGTCATCCAGTGCTTGGCGAGATCGTAGGTGCCGTGCCAGTGCGTGTAGTCCGGCGCCTGCATGGCGGCGGCGTGACGCACGCGGCGACCCTCGTGGTGCCACAGCTCGAACCAGGTCCAGTCGATCGGATGGACGAACTTGACGTAGTCGGGGTTCGTCTTCAGCACGGCGGTGGCGGCCTTGTAGAGTCTCAGGCCGGGCTCCGCGTACTTCTGATCGTACAGGTCGAGGATGCCCTCGTACTGGATGAAGAAGTTCCGGGAGAACTGCTCCTGGTGGCAGTTGTTGCAGACGTCCATCATGTTCTCACGACGGGTGTCGGCGTGGATCTTCTGGGAATCCAGGTTCCACTTCTTGTCCGTCGTGTGCGACAGCTTGGAACGCGGCGGACGGTTGTTCCACTTCACGCGCAGACCGATGTTGTGCGTGATGTCCTGGTTCGCCGTGGCGCTCATGTGGCAGGTGGCGCAGGTGGGGGCGGCGCTGTAGTCCTCGCCGACAACCCACTTGGAGGAGTTCAGGTTCATCTTGTCGATGTTCGCACGGAACGCGATGCCGTGCTTGGACTCGTTGTACACCTCGAGCTGCGGGTGATCCGGACCCATGTGGCACTTGCCGCAGTTCTCGGGGTGGCGCGCGAGCGCCGCGGAGAAGCTGTGACGGCTGTGGCACGCGGAGCAGGAACCCTCGGAGCCGTCCGGGTTCACGCGGCCCATGCCGCTGTTCGGCCAGGTCGCGGCATCCAGGGTACCGTCCTTGTTCACCTTGATCTCGCTTCCGTGGCACTGCCAGCAACCGTTGACGGCCGCGGCGGAGATACCGTTCGGGAAGGCGGGGGTGACCAGGCCGTTATTGCCCTCGACGACCTCGGCGAGGAGGTTGTCCAGGGAGCCCATGATGCGTCCGGCCTTGGAGTGGTGCGAGTTCAGGAACTCGTCCGTTTCCTTGGAGTGGCAGCGGCCGCAGTCGAGAGGCGACACGATGGTCGCGATCACGAAGTCGTCGTGGGTACCGTCGCGAAGCACGTCCTTGTCGCCCTTTTCGGCGGCATGGCACTCGTAGCAGCCAACGTTGGCGCCGTGGTGCTTGCTGTCTCCCCACTGCTGGTAGAGGGCCGGGTTGTCATCCTTATGACACTCCAGGCACTCTTTGCTCGTCTCCGAAAGCTCACTGGGCAGGTTCGACTGGAAAGCCAGAGCCGGCGCAGCGATCAGACAGATGAGCAGCAGAGCTGTCAGGGTCTTCATTGATTCTCCTTGTAGGCGTGGGGAATCCCACTCCCGTGCTCGGCGGCCTTGTCGACTCGGCCGCCTTGGATCGATCGATCGACGCGTCACCGATATGTCAGCGACCACGTGAAGATAGGTACAAAGTGGTCAGGAGTGATTGATCCAGGTCAAGAGGTCCTGAAATCCTTGAAGAACTCTGGGATCTCGGTGTTGGGCCCGTCGAGAGGAGCGGACAGTTGTGCGATATTTGGGATATATTGTATAATAGTGCCTGCCCCGCCTGATTATCCCTGCGCCGCTCCGCCCCGGGAGACGGTTTACCTGGAAATCGGAAAGGGTACCCCATGAAACAGCTCGTCGTTCTCAGTACCTTGCTGCTGCTCCTCCCCGGATTCGCCGCGGCCCAGTGCGCGTCTCCGACCACCAGCGTGTTCCCTTCCAACATCGTCCTCTGTCCCTCCGGCGACATCCCCGTCGTCGGGCAGGTCAACGACGCGGCCGGCCTGCCCTGCGCTGGGGCCACGATATTCATGAGCTTCAACGGAACCTGCGCGTCGAGCCTCTGCGCCTTCCCGGGCCAGGGCTTCCCGCTCATGAGCGCCGTGAGCAACGCCGCGGGGGTCGTCACCTTCAACCCGCGGATCGGCGGCTGCTGTCTCGCGAACGGCGGCGTGACCTTCATCGACGCGACCGGTGTTCTGCTGGCCACCGTCGCCCAGGTCCACTCGCCGGACATCAACGCGGACTGCGCCGTCAGGGTGCAGGACCTCGCCCTGTTCGCCGCGGCCTGGCAGTCCACCGGCCGGAGCTGCGCGGACATGAACGGGGACCTGCTCGTGACCGTCGGCGATCTGGCCTACTTCGCTGCCCACTTCAACCACTAGCCGCACGAAACGCGAAGACGCCGCCCTCGATCGTCGGGGGCGGCGTCTTCGTTTCGAGTCGTCCCGGTCAGAGCGCCAGCATCCGCTCCATCGGCGCCAGCGCCCGCACGCGCAGATCCTCGTCCATCTCGATGGCGGGCTCGAGATCGCGCAGACTGAGGTAGAGCTTCTCCATGGTGTTCAGCTTCATGTGCGGGCACACGTCGCAGGCGCAGTCGCCCTCGTCGATGGGGGCGTTCAGGAAGCGCTTGCCCGGCGCGAGCTTCTTCATCTGGTGGATGATGCCGGGCTCGGTGCCCACGATGAACTCGGTCGACGGGCTCTCCTGCACGAACTTCAGCAGCTTGGCCGTGGAGCCCACGTAGTCCGCGTGGCGCAGCACCGGCTCCTCGCACTCGGGATGCGCGATGAACAGCGCGTCCGGGTGGGCGGCCTTCTCGTCCAGGATCTTCCGCTCGCTGAAGACCTCGTGCACGATGCAGGTGCCCGGCCACAGCTCCATGTCGAGGCCCAGCTCCCGGTTCAGCCAGCCGCCGAGATTCTTGTCGGGCACGAAGAGGATCGGACGATCCTTCGGCAGGCTCTGCACCACCTTCTCGGCGTTGCCCGAGGTGCAGATGATGTCCGCCTGCGCCTTGGTGGCGGCGCTGCAGTTTATATAGGCCACGACCTGGTGTTCGGGATGCGCGGCCTTCCAGGCGGCGAGCTCATCGCCCGGGCAGGCGTCGGCCAGCGAGCACCCGGCCTCCATGTCGGGCACGACCACGGTGCGCTCGGGATTGAGGATCTTGGCCGTCTCGGCCATGAAGTGCACACCGGCGAACACGATCACCTCGGCCTGGGCGGCCTTCGCGGCCTGCGCCAGGGCGAGGCTGTCACCGAGATGGTCGGCCAGGTCCTGGATCTCCGACTCCTGGTAGTAGTGGGCCAGGATGACCGCGCCCCGCTCCGTCTTCAGACGGAGGATCTCGGCCTCCAGATCCAGGCCCGCCGGGATCGCGGCGACCTTCTCGTCCAGGCTGCTGTGCATCGGCACCTCCTCGCTGCCCCCTATCTTAAGCTCCGACGGTCCGAAAACAAGCCCCGGAAGCCCTTGGGAAGGATTTCCCAATATCTGCTAGATTGGGGAGAAGAAATCGCGAGCCGTCGCGTCTTACTCCACGACGACGCGACGGAAGGAGGAAGCGATGATCCAGGCGAAGAAGACGGGGAAGGAGAGCGGAGAGCGCGACGCGCTGGCCCGCCTCTACCACCGCCACGGCGCCGGGATCTTCCGCTTTCTCCGATCCCTGACCGGCGACGACGAACACGCCGCCGAGCTCTGCCAGGAGGCCTTCCTGTCGGCCCTACCCGCCCTGCGGGAGGGCCGTGAGCTCGGCTCCGCCTTTCTCTACCGCTGCGCGCGCAACGCCGCGCTCAGCCGGCTGAGGAAGCGCGGCAGCGAACGGCGCTGGCTGACGTTGGCCGGCGACGAACCGGGCGCGCCCGGCAAGCCGCTCGAGCTCCCCGGCCCCGACCGCGAACTGGAGCGGCGCGAACTGCGCGCCGCCCTGGACGCGGCCCTGGCCGACCTGCCCGAGCCGCTCCGCGCGGTGTTCCTGCTCGTCGAAGTGGAGGGCCTCTCCTATCTGGATACCGCCGAGGCGCTCGAGGTGGCGCCGGGCACCGTCGCGTCCCGCAAACACAAAGCGCTGAAGATGCTGCGTGAAAACCTGAGGAGGTCGGGACATGCGCTGTGACGAGTTCGCCGCGCTCCTCGAGAGCTGGCTGGACGGCGAAGCGGCCGACGGCGCCGCGATCGAAGCCCACCAGGCCGACTGCGAATCCTGCGCGGCGCTGGCCGATGCGCGCCGCGCGGAGCGGAAGGCCCTGCGGGACCTGCTGGAGTTCGCGCCGCCCGCCGGGCTGCGGGAGGAGATCCTGGAACGGGCCGAGGGGGAACGGACGGGCAAGATCGTTCGCCTGCGCATCGTCCGGGGCAAGGGCCGCGCCTGGACCCTGGCCGCCGCCGTCCTGCTTCTCGCCCTGGGCCTCGCCTCGCTGCTGGACCCGAACGACGGCTCCCTGCCGCGCCTCACGGGCGGCCCGGTGATCGTCTATCTGGACGGCGGCTGGGAGGTCGGCGGCGGCATCTTCGAGGCGGGCACGCTGGAGCTGCCTGCTGCGCCTGGTCATCTGAGCGCCGACGAGCTGTCGGCGGAAGGGGGTTCGCGATGAAGATGAACACGATGATCCTGATGCTCGGTCTGCTCGTGGCCACCGCGCCGGAGGCGTGGGCGTCGAGCCGGGGATCCAAATCGGACGACACGGTGATCGTGATGGCCCACGGCCAGGTGATCACGGGTCGGGTGCGCGCGGTGCAGGAGAGCCGCTACATCGTTCAGGGCACCGGCGAGAACGGCGAGACCCTGTTCTACGACGTGCCGGGCGACCAGATCGCCACCGTGGACGGCTCCGAGGAGCTGCCGGACTTCGACCACCGCGACCGCGTCGCGACGCGCAGCCAGTTCGAGCAGGTCATGGCCGACGGCGGGGCCGTCACCTGGGTGAACGTCTCGGGCTTGAACGGCCGCGGACGATTGCTCACGAAGGTGAGCTGGGGCGTGGCGGACTGGGAGGTGGAGCGCACGAAGAACATGCGGGTGGTGGACGCCTACGGGAACGTCCTCCCGCACGAGCTGCGGATGAAGAAGAAACGCCGCATCGTCGAGGTGAAGCTCGCGGTGCCGGTGGCGCCCGGGGAGAACTACGAGTTCAACGTCGCCTACAGCGATCCGGGCCGCGTCACCCGCGAGGGCGACGTCTGGACCTACTCCTTCGCGGGGGACTTCTCCGAGGACACCTTCCTCATGCGCAAGGTGCTGCTGCCCCGCGGCGCGGAGCTGGTGGACGCCTCGCCCTTCGGCGTCAAGGGCTACGACCACGACGGCGCGCCCCTGGTGTTCTGGAAGCGGTTTCTCTTCGCGGGCGAAACCGGGCCGTTCACGGTGCGCTACCGGTTGCCCTGAGCGCGGGCACGAAAAAAGCCGCCCGTCTCCTCGCGGAGGCGGGCGGCTTCGTCGTTCGGGAATCAGGGGCCCTCGGGGCGCGGCAGCTCGAAGAGCGCGTCCCGGGAGGCGCGCACGTACCAGTCGGCGCCCAGGCGGCCCACCAGATCGAGCTTTCGCGCGTCGGGGTGGCCGGCGTCCATGACCGAATCCTCCACGTGCACCCGCAGCGCCTCGCCGATGATGTAGTTGCTGGCCAGCGCTCCCTCGCCGTGGCGCAGGATGCGGTGCAGGCGACACTCGATCGCCACGGGGCTCTCGGCCACGCGGGGCGGCGCCACGAGCTCGCTGGCGGCGGGCGTGAAACCGGCGGCTTCATACTCGTCCACCCCGGGGGGGTAGTTCCAGGACGCCTGATTCACCTTGTCGGCCATGGCGCGCGTGACCACGTTCACCACGTACTCGCCCGTGGTCTCGATGTTGCGCACGGTGTCCTTGACGAAGGCGTCGCGCGTGTTCACCGGGCAGAAGGCGAGCGAGGGCGGATTGAGGCCGCCCAGGGTGAAGAAGGAGAAGGGCGCCAGGTTGCGCCCGCCCTCGGGATCCATGCTGCTCACGAAGGCGATGGGCCGCGGCGCCACCACGCGGGTGAGGAGCTGGTAGACGTCGCGGCGCTCCATGGCGCCCAGGTCGAAATCGGCCATGGCTACTCCAGCCAGCTGCGGACGTAGTCCTCGTCCTCGGTGTCCAGCGCGGCCTTCGCGACCTTGAGCGGCCGGAAGGTGTCGATCATCACCGCCAGTTCGTCGGTGTCCTTCACGCCCACCGACTTCTCGATCATGCCGGGCTGCGGGCCGTGGGGGAAGCCGTCCGGATGCAGGGTCACCGAGCCGAACTCGATGCCCTTGCGACTCATGAACTTGTCCCGAGCATAGTAGATCACCTCGTCCGTCATCACGTTGCTGTGGTTGTAGGGCGCGGGGATCGCATCGGGGTGGAAGTCGTAGAGCCGCGGCACGAAGGAGCACACGACGAAGCCGCTGCTCTGGAAGGTCTGATGGATCGGCGGCGGCATGTGCAGGCGCCCCACCAGCGGCTCGAAGTCGAGGATGTTGAAGGCCCAGGGATAGTAGTGACCGTCCCAGCCCACCACGTCGAAGGGGTGGTTGGCCATCACCATCTCGTGGAGGGCGCCTCCCATCTTGGTGACGACGATGAACTCGCCCGATTCATCATGCACACGCTGTTCTGCGGGCCTGCGGATGTCCCGCTCGCAGAAGGGGCTGTGCTCGAGGTACTGGCCGAACTCGTTGCGGTAGCGGGAAGGCGTCTCGACGGCGCCGGCGCTCTCCACGACGAGGATCCGGCAGGGGCCGTCGGGCACGATGCGATGGATGATTCCCCGCGGAATCACGACGTAGTCGCCCGGCCCGAAGGGCAGCCGGCCCATGGTGGACTCGACCGCGCCCTCGCCCTCGCTCACGTAGAGCAGCTCGTCGCCCTGGCCGTTGCGGTAGAAGAACTCGTCGACGCGATCGGGTTGGACGAAGGATATCGCCACGTCGCCGTTGAACAGCGCGGGCACGCGATCGAGCACCGGCCCGCCGCCCGCCTCGTGGCGATGCAGGCGCAGGTGGCGGGGGCGAAGGCGCGCGTCGGGATCGACCTCCCAGTTCAGTTCCTTCAGCAGGCGCACCTCGCGCAGCTGCGTGGGCCGCCGCAGGTGGTACATGGTGGACGCGGGCCCCGTGAAGCCCTTGTTGCCCATGAGGTGCTCGTAGTACATGCCGCCGCCCTCGCGCTCGAAGACGACGTGCCTTTTGCGGGGGATCTCTCCCAGTCGATGGTAGATCGGCATTCGATTCTCCCGGTGCCTCGTGGTGGTGAGGGTCGATTCAGTCCTGGCTTCGGAGCGTTCCGCGCAGCTTGCCGAGTCCCTCCACGTTCAGCTCCACGGCGTCGCCGGGCTCGAGCCAGCCTCCGGCTTGACCGTTGCTCGGGTCCGGGCCCAGTTCGAGGATGCAGCCGCCGCCCACGGTGCCGCTGCCGAACAGGTCGCCGGGCTTCAGGTCGACGCAGTCGCTCGCCCGCGCGATCATCTCGCCGAAGGAGTAGTGGATGCTCTTCCAGTTGCCGCGGCTGCGCTCCTCGCCGTTCACGCTGGCGCTCATGGCGAGGTCGAAGCCCTTGCCCTCCCGGCGGTGGGCGATCTCGTCGGGGGTCACGAGGAAGGGGCCCACCGAGGTGGCGAAGTCCTTGCCCTTGGCGGGGCCGAGGCCCACGGCCATCTCCTCGCGCTGCACCCGCCGCGCGCTCCAGTCGTTCAATACGCAGTAACCCGCGATGCGCGACTCGGCCTGCTCCGGCGCGAGATCCCGCCCGCCCTCGGCGAGCACGGCGCCCACTTCGAGTTCGTAGTCGAGCCAGGCGTTGCCTTCGGGGTGGGTCGGCGCGGGAATCTCCGCCTCGTGGCCGAACAGCGCGTTCGCATTGGAGAAGTAGAACACGGGGAAGCGGTACCAGTTCTCCGGCACCTCGAGCCCGCGACGCGCGCGCGCCGTGGCCACGTGCTCCTCGAAGGCGTAGAAGTCGCGGAAGCTCGCGGCGGGCACCACCGGCGGCAGCCAGCGGAAGCTGCCCGGCGCCAGCGGCCGGGTCCGATCCGCCCTCGACTCCGGATCCTCGCCGAGCGCGTCGCGCCAGGCCGGAATCTCGCCCAGGTTCTCCGGACTCAGAGGGCCGAAGGCGGCCACGCCCAGCAGCTCGGCCAGGTCGTGGCCGAGTCCGCGCAGCCAGAGGCCGGCGCGGGGGTTTCCCTCGCGTTCGTAGTTGAACAGACGCATGGCGCCCTCTCGTTCTAGAGCGTGCCCCGGTTGGCCTGCTCCCGTTCGATCGATTCGAACAGCGCCTGGAAGTTGCCCTTGCCGAAGCTGTTGCTGCCCTTGCGCTGGATGATCTCGAAGAAGAGCGTCGGCCGATCCTCCACCGGCTTGGTGAAGAGCTGCAGCAGGTAGCCCTGGTCGTCGCGGTCGACGAGAATGCCCAGCTTGGCCAGGGTGGCGATGTCCTCGTCGATTGTGCCCACACGGTCATTCAGTGACTCGTAGTAGGTCTGAGGTACTTCCAGGAACTCGACGCCCGCGGCGCGGAGCTTGGTGACCGTGCTGATGATGTCCGGCGTGAGCAGGGCGAGGTGCTGGGAGCCGGGGCCCTCGTTGAAGTCGAGGTACTCCTCGATCTGGCTCTTCTTCTTGCCCTTGGCCGGCTCGTTGATGGGGAAGCGGATGTTCCCCTTCTCGTTGCTCATCACCTTCGAGCGCAGCGCGGTGAACTCGGTGGAGATGTCCTTGTCGTCGAAGGAGAGATGCTGGTGCCAGCCGAGCACGTTCTCGTACCACTCGCGCCAGTACTCCATCTTACCTTCTTCCACGTTGCCCACGATGTGGTCGATCACGCGGAAGCCGAAGCCCTCCTCGGGGATCTCCTGGAGACGGTAGCCGGGCAGGAAGCAGCCCTCGTAGTCCTTCATGGAGATGAGGCTGTGGACGACGTTGCCGTAGGTGTGGATCGCGGCGTGGCGGACGGTGCCGTTCTCGTCGCTGCGGTCGCGGGGCTCGCTGAAGGGCTTGGCGCCGCGGGCGACGGCCTCGGCGAAGGCCGCGTCGGCGTCCTCCACCAGGAAGGCGATGTCGCGCACGCCGTCGCCGTGCTGGTCGAGGAACTTGCCCATCGGGCCGCCGGAGGCGAGAGGGCTGCTCACGACCAGCCGGACCTTGTTCTCGGCGAGGCAGTAGGAGGTTCGGTCCTCGAGACCGGTCTCGAGGCCGGCGTAGGCGAGCTGGGAGAATCCGAAGGCCTTGCGGTAGAAATAGGCGGCCTGTTTGGCGTTTCCGGCCCAGATCTCGACGTGGTGAATCGATTTGATGGCGATGGGATCCGCGGACATACTTGGACTCCAGAGTTGGGTGGTGAGGGGGTTGGATGGGGGTGGAACCGACAGATTAACGGCGTCTCCAGGGCGGTGCAAGCCTGGAAATGTCCTTGTCATGGGTTCATAATTGACATAGGATAATGAAAGAATTCAGCCATAAACAAGTTGCGGGAGTGTGAATATGAAGAGAGCCAAGGATATCCTCCAGAAGAAGGGGCACGAGGTCGCCTCCATCGTCGAGGATCTCAGCACTCTGGACGCCGCCCGGGAGATGAATCTCCGCCGCATCGGATCCCTGGTCGTGGTGAAGGGCGATCGCGTGGTGGGCATCGTGACCGAGCGCGACATCCTCACCCGCGTCGTGGCCGAAAGCCGGGATTCCGGCACCACCCGCGTGGCCGAGGTGATGACCTCCCCCGTGGCCTGCTGCAAGCTGGAGACGAGCCTCGAGGAGTGCCGATCGGTGATGACCGAGCTCAGGATCCGCCACCTGCCCGTGGTGGAGGAAGGCAAGCTGCAGGGAATCGTGACCAGCGGCGACGTTCTCGCCTTCGAGGCGACCGAGCAGCAGAGCACGATCGAGTATCTCTACAACTACCTGTACGGCACCGCGCCTTAGCTCGGTCGGGCTTCGGCAACGGCACGACATCCACTGGAGGATCATCTTGAAGCAGCTGTCCGTTTTGCTCGCTCTTGCGTTCGTCATCTTGCTTTCCACTCACGCCTTCGCTCTGGACTGTTCCGGGGCGATTCCCTTCGCCTGCGGCATGAGCTACACGGATACCCACAACAGCGGCGCGAACTCCGCCAACGACTACTGCGGGCTGGGGGGCTTCTACGGTGGTGCGGGCGGCGAGCACGTGTTCGAGTTCACACTGGCCTCGAGCCAGCAGGTGACGATTCAGCTCAGCGGCACCATCGACGCCCTCGACCTGTTCCTCCTGGCCTCCTGCGACGAGAACGACTGCCTGGCCTGGTCGACGAACTCCGGCCCCGAGGAGATCGTCGCCTGTCTCGGCCCCGGCACCTACTACGCGGTGGCGGACACCGGCCTGGATCCGGTGTTCGACTACACCATCGTCATGAACTGCATCGAGTGCGAATCCACGCCCACCTCCCGGTCGGCATGGGGCACGCTGAAGGCGCTGTACTAGGGGGAGATCGGCCCGGGGAAATCCCTTGCCAGTGCCAGCGAGCCGCGCCTAGACTGCCGCGAATTTCCGCATCATCGCGACCTTTCATGGGGCCGCCGGTGCCCCGGGCATCGGTCCGCGCCTCAATGGGCGCGAGGATGATCTGGTGACGGCTCTGAAGGAGGGCTAGAAGTGGCGGGTCGCCGTAAGAAGTCGATGCAGAACCGTTTCTTCCTGAACGTGCTGCTCGTGCTGCTCTTCCTGCTCGTGGCGGCGCAGCTCTACAAGTCGGGCATGGAGCATCTCGAGGAGCGCCCGCGCGACTTCTGGAACAGCCTCGAGGTGGTGTTCGAGACGCTCACCAGCACGGGCTACGGCAGCGACTCCCCCTGGAGCCACCCGCTCATGAACCTGCTCATGATGTTCCTGCAGCTCTCGGGCCTGATGCTGCTGTTCTCGATCTTCCCCCTGTACCTGGTGCCGTTCTTCGAGTCGCGCTTCGAGCAGCGCCTGCCCACCGAGGCGACCTCGATGGACGGGCACTTCATCATCTACCGCCACAGCCTGGCCGTGGCCTCGGTGGTGGGGGAGCTGGAGCGCGCCGACCAGCAGGTGCTGGTGATCGAGGAGGACGAGCACGAGGCGCGGCGCCTGCACGACCTCGGCCATGCCGTCGTGCACCGCAGCCTCGACGACGAGGCGCTGCTCGACGCGGGCCTGATGCGCGCGCGCACCCTGATCGCCGGCGGCAACGACGGGGAGAACGCCACCCTCGCCCTGACCGCACGGCAGCTAGGTTTCACGGGCGACATCCTCACGGTGGCCAACGATCCCACCTACGCCGAGGTGCTGGGCATCGCCGGCAGCACCGAGGTGCTGGCGCCCCGTCACCTGCTGGCCGTGGCCCTGGCGGCCCGGGCCAGCGAGCGGGTGAGCCCCACACTGGCGGGTGCCCATCAGCTTGGCGAGAAGCTGGAGGTGTTCCAGATCCGCGTCCACCCGGACAGCCGTATCGCGGGACTCGACCTGCACCAGGCGGCGATCGGCGCCGGCACGGGCGCGATCGTCATCGGCCAGTGGGTGGGGGGCGAACTCGACACCGACACGGGACCGGACATGGTGATCCGGCCAGGCGGCATCCTGGTGGTGGCGGGTTCCCACGAGAACATCGAGCAGCTGATCCGGCTCGAGGCGGGCACTCGCCCCGTGGGCTCCCGCGGTCCGCTGGTCGTCGTGGGCTCCGGCGAGGTCGGCGGCCAGGTGGTCGCTCTCCTGCGGGAGGCGGGCGAGCACGTGCTGGTGCTGGACAAGCTGGACCGGCCGGGCGTCGACCTCGTGGGCGACATCCTGGATCCGATCACCATCAGCCGGGCGGCGCTGGAGGCGGCCCAGGGCATCGTGCTGGCCATCGACTCGGACATCTCCACGCTCTTCGCCACCGTGATTCTCCGCGATAGGTGCCACGGCGTGCCGATTCTCGCGCGCGTCAACGAGGCCGAGAACCTGGAGAAGATCCACCGCGCGGGCGCGGACTTCGCGCTCTCCTTCAGCCAGGTGGCCAGCAGCCTTCTCGTGGGCAAGCTGCTCGGGCGCCAGACCCTCGAGCTGGACCCCCAGCTCAAGCTGCTCAAGGAGAGCGGCCGGACTCTGGCCGGAAGCCATCCCGCCGATCTGGACATCCGCTCACGCAGCGGCTGCAGCATCGTGGCCGTGGAGCGAGGCGAGGAACTGATCACTCTCTTCGACGCGGATTTCCGTTTCGAGGAGCAGGATTCGGTGTTCGTCTGCGGCAACCAGGAGGCGGTGAACCGCTTCCAGGAGCACTTCGGCGGTTGAGCCGGCGGGTTTCCTGAATCCTTCCCGCACCATCGCGTCATCCAAGGGCCACGCGGCTCCGGGACATGTCCCGCGAGTCCCGCGCCCATTCCGGATCGACACCTACTCGGGAGGACCCATGAATCGAATCGCCATGCTCTTGCTCCTGCCGCTGGGGCTCATCGCCCTCTTCGCCGTCGGCTGCACCGACGACGGCGGCACCACCGACCCCGACGACGCCACGGAGTTCGACGGTTACGAAAGCTGGGAGCAGGTGGAATACACCAACGCGCCCTCCGACTTTCTCGGCGCCGCTCACGCGGGGAACGACGGCGAGTACACGCGGCGCATCCACGCCAACGCCCAGGCCCTGTCCCGGGGCGCGCGCGCCGACTACCCCGAGGACGCGGCCCTCGTGAAGGAAACCTTCACCTTCGACGCGTCCGGCGATAAGCAGTGGGCCGCCGAGGGCGCTCTGCTGGCCATGGTGAAGCGCGCCGCGGGCTACGACGCCGATGGCGGCGACTGGGAGTACTTCATGCTGGATCCCGTCAGCGGCGATGTCGTGGACAGCGGAGCGGATCTCATGAACGGTATGTGCAAGGGTTGCCACACCAGCGCCACGGGCGCCGCGGGCGAGGACTTCGTGTTCACCCACCCCTACGAGTTCGCGGTCGCCGACGGCGACTTCGACGACTACGCGAGCTGGCACGAGATCGACAGCGAGCAGGGCCCGGACGCCGCGCTGGGCGCCGCCCACGCCGGCAACGACGAGAACGCCGTGCGCACCATCTTCCGTAAGCAGCTCGCGGCCAATCCCGCCGAAGGCGACTGGGGTTACCCCGTGGGCACCATGATCGCCAAGGAGGTCCGCGACGGCGCCGGCGCCATCATCGGCATGACCGGCATGGTCAAGCGCGGCGCGGGCTTCGATGCGAGCAACGGCGACTGGGAGTGGTTCGCCCTGGATACGACCGACTTCTCGATGGAGGCTCGCGGTACGGGCGCCGAGGTGATGGGAGGCATGTGCGTCGGCTGCCACGGCGCCGCCAACTCGGGCGGCAACGGATCCGACTACGTCTTTGCCCACGACGGAGACCCCTTCAACCACTAGGATGGATCGGCTGGCTCCCCCGGGTACAGCCGATGGCGCTTCCGGCCGCTTCGAAGCGGGCGGTCGGGAGCGTCCCGAGTTTCGATACCCGCAGAAACGGAGACACGACTTGACGCCGTCCTCAATAGTTCCCCGCGCCGTCCTGACGGCTCTCCTGATTCTCCTGACGGTCGCGGCCGCCCAGGCCCTGCCGCGATACGGCGCGCGATACGGCCAGAAGTGCCTGCTCTGCCACGTCGACCCCGCCGGCGGCGGCATGCGCAGCGCCTACGCCAGCCAGTATCTGATTCCCGACGAGATGAGCCTGCGGCGTCTCGACATGGAGGCAATGGAGGGCATCGATCCCGCGCTCAGCGAAACCGTGAGCCTGGGCGCCGACCTGCGCACCCTCTACCGCTACTCGCCCGAGGGGCAGCGGAAGGCCGGCAACAACTTCTTCCAGATGCAGGGAGACCTCTACCTGCACATCCAGGCCGACGAGAAGCTCGCCCTCCACGTGGAGCAGGGTCTCTCCGGCGCGACGGAGGTCTACGGCCTCGCCTTCGTCCTGCCGGCCGGCGGCTACGTGAAGGCCGGACGCTTCGCCCCCGCCTACGGCTGGCGCTTCGCCGACCACCGCCAGTTCGTGAGACGCTACCTGGGCTTCGCGCCGCCCGGACACAGCGACGTGGGCCTCGAGCTGGGCCTGTTCCCCGGCTCGAACGCCTCGCTCAGCCTCGGGGTTCTCAACGGCGCCGGCGGACGGCTCATGGACGGCGACAACAGGCCGGCCTTCGCGCTGCGCGCCGAGTTGCGACATGCCCTGGGCGCGCTGAACCTGACGCTGGGCGCTTCGGGTTACCGCGACGAGGAGGCCGCCGTCGGCAGCGTACGCCAGGTGGCCGGCCCCTTCGCCTCCCTCGCCTGGGGACCGCTGGTCTGGGTGGGGGAGTGGGACTGGGAGCGCAGGGATGAGGAGGACGGCGAGATCACGGCGCTGGCCGCCAGCCAGGAGCTGGCCTGGCAACTGCGCCGAGGCCTCGACCTCCGCGCCACCTGGAACTTCTACGACCCCGACACGGCCCGGCTCACCGGCAGCCATCGCAAGATCGGCCTGGGCTGCGACCTGCTGGCCAGCCCCTTCATGGGCATCCTGGCCATGCTGAATCACGAGAGCTACGAATCCGGCGACGCCTTCGCGGAGGAAGACCACCTCCAGGCCGAGCTGGTGCTCCACTTCCTCTACTGATGCGACCCGATGCAAGGAGCCGAGGATGAAGAGAACGCTGATCGCATTCCTGACCTTGACCCTGTTGTCGCCGGCCCTGTTCGCCACGGCCGCGGAGTACCTGATCGCGCCCGACGCGGAGAGCATGGTGCGCTTTGTCTCGAAGGCGCCCATGGAGACCTTCGAAGGCAAGACGCGAAAGGTCACCGGCAGCGTGAGCGCGGATCTGCGGAATCTCACAGCCGGTGTTCAGGTGGCCGTGAAGGTGGACCTGGCGAGCCTGGACACGGGGCTCAGGAAGCGCAACGCGCACATGCGTGAAAGGCACCTCGAGGTGCGGAAGTATCCCGAGGCGACCTTCACCGCGACGGAGCTGCTGGACCCCTCGACGACCGCGGTCGGCGTGGGCGGCAGCGCCACCTTCACCCTGCGCGGGGAGTTCGACCTGCACGGAGTCGCGCGCACGATCGAGGTGCCGGTGGAGATCACCCGTCCCGAGGACGGGCTGCTCCACGTGAAGACGGAGTTCCCCGTCAATCTCGCGGACCACGAGATCTCGCGCCCCAAGTTCCTCGTTCTCAAGTTGAACGAGGTGCAGCAGGTGAAGGTGGACCTCGTGGCCCGCATCACGAAGTCGGAGGATTGACATGCAGCGGCGGAGCCTACTCCCTCTTCTTGCGCTTCCGATCCTGATCGCCGCCGGCTGCTCCGATCTGGGGGATCCCGTGGCGGTGATCGATCCCGGCGGGGACGGCGATCCCGAACCGATCTCCTTCGCCGCCGACGTGACGCCGCTCCTGCAGGTCT
This sequence comes from uncultured bacterium, assembly GCA_964399495.1. Taxonomy (GTDB): domain Bacteria; phylum Krumholzibacteriota; class Krumholzibacteriia; order JACNKJ01; family JACNKJ01; genus CAYNQX01. The sequence goes on along the minus strand of CAYNQX010000011.1, from coordinate 22,440 downwards.
GCGTGGATTGCCACGCGTTCACCCATAGCTGGGCGGGGCTCGTCGGCGTGCCCGCGAACGGCTACGGCGGCGCGCCGCTCGTGGCGGCGGGGGACAGCACCGCGTCGGTGCTCTACCAGAAGCTCCGCGGGAACCCCGACTTCGGCAGCCGGATGCCGCTGGGCCTCACCCCTCTGGCCGACGGTGATATCCTGACGATCGGGCGCTGGATCGAAGAGGGCGCCCTGGACAACTGACGCTGCAAGGAGCGGGGACGTTGGTCGAGGACGAAAAGGACATGAAGAGTGCGCCGAGCCGCCGCGGGTGGGGCTGGCTCGCCGTCCAGGCACTCATCTTCGCCCTCATCCTGTGGGCGCCGCCCCTGATGCGTCTGTCCCTGCCCGCGCCCCTGCGCTGGGCAGGGATCGCGCTGATCCTCGTCGGCGGCTGGTTCGGGACGGGCGGGCTCCTTGCCCTGCGCGGCACGCTCAGCGCGTTTCCGGAACCGCGGGAAGACGGCCGTCTCGTGCGCACGGGCGTGTTCCGCCACGTGCGGCATCCCATCTACTGCGGGCTCGTCACGGCCTCACTGGGGCTCGCTCTCTGGCGGACGAGCCTGACCGGCCTTCTGTTCGCGCCGGCCCTGTTCGTGTTCTTCGACCTGAAGTCGCGCTACGAGGAGAAGCGGCTCATGGAGCGCTTCCCCGAGTATGCCGACTACCGACGCGAGGTCGGGAAGCGGCTGATTCCCTGGCTCTACTGAAATCCCACGACGGAAAAACCCCCGCCGTGTCGGCGGGGGCTCTGCTTGGAATCGGTCGGGAAGCGCGTCAGGGCTTGGAGCTCTGAACCGAAGCGTCCGGCGAGGTGTCGGTGGCCTTGCCGAGCAGCCGGTTGATGGTGCTCTTGATCTCCGGCAGCGCGCGGGGATTGAAGCCCACCTCGCTATAGGCGACCTTGCCGTCGGGGCCGATGATCAGCATGCTCGGGATGCTGCGGACGCCGAAGCTGGTGGAGACGCGGCCGCCCTCGTCGAAGACGCTGGGGAAGTCGACGCCCTTGGCCTCGACGTACTTCAGGCCCGCCTCGAGCTTCCGGTCCAGGTTCACGCCGAGCATCTGGAACTCTTCGTCCCGGTACTCGTGCCAGAGCGCCTGCACCGCGGGCAGCGCCTTGCGACAGGGCCCGCACCAGCTCGCCCAGAAGTCGATGTAGACCACCTTGCCCTGAAGCTCCGAGAGCGTGATCTCCTGCTTGCCGTCCAGGGTGGTCAGCGTGAAGTCGGGGGCGAGGGCGCCCTTGCCGGTGAGGGCCGAGGCCGGAAGGGCCAGGCTCAGGGCAAGGGTGCCGACGAGAGTCAGCGTGACGAGGATCTTCTTCATTCCAGTCTCCTTGGATGTCGCAGGGGCGCGGGCTCGATGCATCCGTCGCCGTGTTCGGGTTGTCCGTGCGTTTCTCGTGCCTATCGATGCATGAACGGGGCCGGTTGATTCAAGACAACCGGACTTCCCGCCTAGAGCAGGCCTTCCAGCTTCTCCAGCAGCGCCTCCTTGGGGCTGGCGCCGACGATGCGATCGATCATCTCACCGTTCTTGAACACCAGCATCGTGGGAATGGACTGCACCTCGAAGCGCGCGGGCACCTGCTGATTGGCCTCGGTGTCCAGCTTGCCGAAGACCATGCGGCCCTTCTGCTCGACCGCCAGTTCCTCGACGATGGGTCCCAGCATGCGGCAGGGTCCGCACCACTCCGCCCACAGGTCGACGATGAGGAAGGGATACTTCGCGACGGCTTCCTCGAAGTTCGCGTCGGTCAGCGTGAGAGCGGCCTCCGGGCTGTCCGACAGCTTCGACTTCGCGGCTTCCCGCTCGCGGGAGGCCGCCAGGACGCTCTCGGCGTCGCTGGCGCCGTACTCCAGAACCTGCTCCACATAGGCCTTCTCGGGCTGGGTGCCCATGGTGGCGCTGTCCGGGTCCTCGTTGATTACCTGTTGGGGGACGCTGCTTACATTGAAGCGCTGGGCGAGTTCCATGTTCTCGGCCGCGCTCACGGCCACCGAGCGCACCTTGCCCTTGGCCTCCACCGCGATCTTGTGGTTCTGGAGCACGGAGCCGGGGCAGTGCGGGCAAGTGGGCGTGACGAAGGAGTAGAGCAACACGTCCTTGTCGACCGCAGTGAGCAGCTCGCGGCTCTCGGCGCCGAGGCTGGAGTCGCCGGAGCCGATGAGGCCCAGGGCCTCCACCAGTGCGCCGGCCTCGTGGCCGCTGGGCGCGCCGTGGATCTCCACCTTGTAGCCCAGGTTCTCGCCCAGGGTCAGGCTGGGGGACACCATGCCGTGGGCGCGCTGTTCGTCGCCGAGGGGCTTGTCGTTCAGGACGAGATTGTCGCTGAGGGCGGCGAGTTCGGTGACGAAGCGGCGAGTGAACTCGACGGCATCCCCGTTCTCGTCGGCGGTGAAGAGGGTCATCTCCACGGGCTCGTTCAGCCGAGTCGTGAAGAATTCGCGCAGGTTCTGGCCGGTCTGCTCATCGATGAGCGGGTCGGTCGACATCGTCGTCTCCGTTCGGTTACTCGCCGGGTGTGTCCGGCGTGTCGGTTTCCAGGCAATCGAGGAGCGGGGTGACCAGGGGCTCGTTGATGCTGTAGCAGGTGGTCTGCCCGCGGCGCTCCATCGTGACGAGGCCGCAGGCCTTGAGCACCCGCAGGTGCTGGCTCACGTTGGACTGCCGCAGCTCCAGCCGCTTCTCGATCTCGCCCACGCAGCATCCGTCTTCCCTGAGCATCTCGAGGATGCGCAGGCGGGTGGGGTGCCCCATGGCCTTGAGTCGTTCGCTGGCGAGATGGAAGTCCACGTCGATCTCCTCGATTGCTTCATTCGTATATTCGAATGCAATGATAGTAATCGGGGCGCCGACTGTCAAGGGGCGTCGTAAGTTGTTGTCAATCCAGGGGTTTATTCTTGTTCCAGAGGCGCATGAGCACGTCCTTCCGCTCCGATGGCGAGAGTCCCCGGACCACCGTGCGCTCCTCGAGTTTCTTCTCGCGGTACTCCTCGAGGGTCATGATGACGCGCGCGGGCACACCGGCCGCCACGGAGCCCGGCGGGATGTCGCGAGAGACCACGCTGTGCGACCCGATCACCGAGTTCTCGCCGATCGTCACCCCGGGCATGACGAGGGTGCCGATGCCGATGAAGACGTTGTCCTTCACCTCGATCGGCCCGAAGACGTCGAAATCGGGATCCTCCTGTCGGAACACCCAGGTGCCGCCATCGTGAGTGATGAACTTCACGTCGCCGGTAATCGTGACGTGATTGCCGATGCGCACGAGATAGGGCTCCGAGCCGAAGGTCTCGTGGGGGCTCTTGCTGAAGATGCGGCAGCCCTCGCCCACCTGCACGCCGAACTCCCGGAAAACGAAGGTGTTGGTGTACTCGTCGTGGCCGGCGAGGCGCCAGCGCGTGCGCTGGTTGTGGAGGATCCTGCGTATGCGGTCGGGGAAGCCCATGGCTCATTATGAAGCATTTTTGGGGCCTGCTGGCAAGGAGGCAAGGGGCCGCGGGGAGATGATCCGTCTTGTGAATGCTACCGTTTGCACTTGTAACATCCAATTAACACTGTCGTTACCGGCTTTCTATTCCTGATGAGGGCTCAAGTGACTCCGGCGGTATGACGATAACGAAATGATCGTTGGATGGGCACACCCCTTCAGGAGTCGTCATGTCGATACCTAACGAGCACGAATCGAGCTCCATTGATTTCGGTGGGGCTCTCAATAGACACCTGAATCGCCATATGCGGTTTCCGGTCATCCTGACGGGTGCGGGGCTCACCGTCTTCTCCGATCGACCCGCGCTCACCGCGCTCTTCGGCGCGCTCTTCCTTTTCACGAACCTGGGACTCAACGGCCTGCTGAAGAGAGTCTCGGGTATCGACGATCTCCGTGGCTGGTGGCTGGATCGCCTCGGAGTCCTGCGCGCCATCCTGTCGATCGGTTTCCTGCCGCCGATGATCTACAGCGCGGGTGATGTGGGCTTCGCCACCATCGTGATCGTGCCGTCCCTTTTCGTCATCGCTCCCACCTTCTCCGGTCGTCTGGCGGTGTGGCCGGCGAGCCTTCTGGTGAGCGCGTCTCTGGCCGCCACCTGGCTCGCAGCTTGTCCGCTCGACGCGCTCATCGCCCAGGGCGTTCTCCTCGTGGCGGTGGCCTTCCTGTCCTTGCCCCTGGGCTGGACCTTTCGCAAGAGCGCGCTGCGTCACCTGGAGGACCTGTCGCTTCTCGCTCGGCGGGAGGATGAGCTCGTGGCCGCGAAACGGCAGGCGGAGTTGGCGTCCAACGCCAAGAGCATCTTCCTGTCCAACATGAGTCATGAAATCCGGACGCCCATGGCGTCGATCCTGGGCTACTCGGAGACCCTCCTCGACGAAACCCAGACACGGGAGGAGCGGGACGAGGCGATCCAGGTCGTGCTGAACAACGGACAGCGCCTGATGAAGCTGATCTCGGATATTCTCGATCTGGTGAAGCTCGAGGTCGGGGAGCTCGAGTTGCAGCGGGAGCCGTTCTCACCGATGGGGGTGATCCGCGACGCGAAGGTGCTTCTCCAGAGCCGCGCCAAGGACAAGGGGCTGGATCTCGAACTGGAATTCCCCACGCCCTTGCCGAAGCAGATCGAGGGGGACGCATTCAGGGTCAAGCAGGTCCTTCTCAACCTGATGAGCAACGCCATCAAGTTCACGGATACCGGCCATGTGAAGCTCCGCGTTGCGGCGGAGCGCAGCATCACCGGAAAGGTCGCCTCCCTGCTGCTCACCGTGAGCGACAGCGGCATCGGCATCGAGCGCGAGACCCTGGCGAAGCTCTTCCGCCCATTCGAGCAGGCCGACGCAACGGCTTCCCGCCGGTTCGGCGGCACCGGTCTGGGGCTCACGATCTCCCGTCGCCTGATCCAGTTGATGGGGGGGGAACTCACGGTGCAGAGCTGTCCCGGCGAGGGCACCTGCTTCACGCTGCAGATCCCCTTCGCCGACACCGATGAGCAGGAGTGGCTGGAAGACCCCCAGGTCGAGTTCCTGGCTCCCGCCGCTCCGGTCGTGAAGAAGAAGGACGCACTGCCCAGGCTCGACTGCCGTATCCTCTTCGCGGAGGACAACACCACCAATGCACGCCTGGTGGCGTCCCTTCTGCGGAAGCAGGGGGCGACGGTGACGGTCGTGGAGGACGGCAACGAGGCGGTGATCGCCGCGAACTCCGCGCAGTTGAACGGAGAGCCTTTCGATGTCGTTCTCATGGACATCCAGATGCCGGTGATGGACGGCTACACGGCCACCGAGGAGCTGCGACAGCGCGGCTTCGACCTGCCGATCATCGCCTTGACCGCGAACTCCGTCAGCGAGGACCGCCAACGCTGCCTGAAGTCGGGATTCACGGACTTCGCCTCCAAGCCGGTCGATCGGCAACAGCTGATTGAACTGGTGTCCGGCGCCGTCACGGTGAAGCGGGCGCTGGACAGGAAGCTCACGCCCTCCCGGTGATCGGCGGTTTCAAGTCGGCGAGAAACGTCCTCGCCGCCGGCGTGAGTTGCGTTTCGGGACGGTGGAGGATGCGAATCGGCCGCGTCGCCGCGACCCCTGGCAGTTCGATGCGGCGAATCTCCGCGTGCCCGTCGCAGGATTCGAGCAGGCGCTCCGGCAGCACCGCCAGCCCCAGCCCCGCGCGCACGAGCTGCAGGATCGCCTCGGGGCGATCGATCTCCATCGACACCGGAAAGGGCAGACCCGCCCTCTTGAACGCGGCCTCGATGATGCCGCGGCTCACCGTTCCGCGCGGGTAGGTGATCCAGCCGAGCTTCGCAAGCTCCGCGGGATCCGGTCGGGAGCCCAGGCTCTCGATCAGCTCGACGGGCGCCACGGCGGCCAGGGGATCGTCCCGGAAGGGCCGACCCGCGAGTCCACGCGGGGTAGCGGGCGCGAGCAGAAAGGCCAGGTCGAGCTCGCCGGCGCGGATCCCCTGTTCCAGGGCGCGGCTTCCCGCCACGCGCACCGTGATCTCCAGTTCGGGGTGGGCGCTGTTGAAGCGCCGCAGGGGATCGGGCAGGTGGTAGAGGGCGGCCACGTCCACGGCGCCGATCGTGAGACGTCCCGTGAGAACCTTGCTCAGGTCCTTCACGACCTGCTTCCCCTTCTCGATCCGTTGCAGGATCTCCCTGGCGATGGGCAGCAGACGCTTGCCGGCCTCGCTCAGTCCGGGAGCGCCTTTGCCGCCGGCCGGGCGGAGCAGGAGCGGCTCGCCGAGCTCCTGTTCCAGCGCCTTGAGAGACTGGCTCACCGCCGACTGGGTGATGAACAGCCGTTTCGCGGCGGCGTGAAAGCCACCGGTGTCCACCACCGCCACGAAGCTCTCGAGCTGTCGTCTTTCCATGGCAAGCCTCCGTGTTGGGCGATAGCGTGGCGACGACTATCGCAGGGAGCCGCCCCGATCGCAAGAGGTCGACGAATCGTCTGGCCGCCGCCCATGAGTTGCGCCATGCTACGCCGAGCGGAACCCCAACCCGTGGCCCGGAGACCTCATGCGGACGATTCCCTCTCTCATGCTACTCTGCGCGATGACCTTCACCGACACGGCGGCCCTCGGCTCCGAGATCTCCGCCGAGTTCCTAGACGAGCTGTCCCGCCGCTCCCATCCGCCGCGCTATGACCGCGTCTCCCTGCTGAATCCGTGGGGCGAGGATCTCTTCGTGCGGGAGGAGATCACGGACGGCTTCGGCGCGCAGGTGCTGGCCGCCGCCCGGGTCTACGCCGCGCAGGGGATCGGTTACGACGGCTGGCTGGGCAGCGACCGCGACGGCGTGCACTACCGCGCGGCGGTGGACGGCAAGGACGTCGCCTACATCGCCGACGCCTCCGTCCTGGGCTTCCGCGAGGAGCGCGACGGCGTCGTCGACGATCCCGGCGAGCGCAGCTGGGTGTGCCTCGACCTGGCGCTCCACGCGATCAGCCTGGCCGGCTTTCCCCTGCGCGATGCGATCGTCGACGATCACGCCGGCGCGAAGGAGGCCTACAGGGGAGCGGGGGGCGTGGTGATCGATCGGCCCGGCACCTCCTTCTTCTTCCGCCGCGTCGGCAACCTGCACACCTACTTCAAGCGGCGGCAGCACTACGTGGCGCTGCGAACGACACCCGCCCAGATCGACGATCCCGACTACCGTCCCGTCGAGCCGGTGCGTCCCGGGGATCTGCTCTTCCTGGGTCACCACGGCGATCCGCCCGAGAAGGGCGGGCCGTGGGTGCCGCAGCACGTGGCGATCGCGGCGAGCGTCGACGCGCGCGGGCTGCCGGTGGACGTCTACAACATCCGGCCCTCGGGCGGCTTCCGTGAAACCTACACGGGCGAGATCCGTCAGATGCGCTACCTCGAGGGCCAGGGCAAGCATTTCGCGCGCTACTGCGACCGCTACTCCCTGGTGGCCCTGGGGCGGGTCGTCCACGCGCATCGGCCCGCCCGTAATCAGTAAGGCTAATCACAAGTATAATCTCAATGATCTTTCATAATGGCTGATGCGGGTCCATACTCCGGCGGGTACGTCATTGCAACGGAGGTATCCCGATGAGCAACAAGAAGATCCGACCCGCCACGGGCAAGCTGGGCGTGCTCACGCCCGGCATGGGCGCCGTGGCCACCACCTTCATGGCCGGCGTCGAGCTGAGCCGCCGGGGACTGGGCCAACCCATCGGCAGCCTCACCCAGATGGGGCGCATCCGCCTGGGCAAGCGCACGGAGAATCGCAGCCCGCTCATCAAGGAGTTCGTGCCGCTCGCGGACATGAAGGACATCGTGTTCGGTGGCTGGGACATCTTCGAGGACAGCGCCTACGAGGCCGCGCTGAACGCCGGCGTGCTGCCCACCGAGCAGCTCGACTCGATCCGGGACGCCCTGGGCGCGATCAAACCGATGCCCGCCGTCTTCGACCAGCGCTACGTGAAGAAGCTCGACGGCCCCAACGTGAAGACGGGCGCCGACTGGATGGACCTGGCCGACCAGCTCCGCGCCGACATCCGCGAGTTCAAGGCCGCCAACAACTGCGATCGCCTGGTCATGGTGTGGTGCGCCAGCACCGAGATCTTCATCCAGGCGGGCGACGCGCACCGCAGCGTGGAGACGCTCGAGAAGGCGATGCGCGAGAACGATGAGGCGATCGCGCCGAGCATGGTCTACGCCTACGCGGCGATGATGGAGGGCGTCCCCTTCGCCAACGGCGCGCCGAACCTGACCGTCGACTTTCCCGCCATGGTGGAGCTCGCCCAGGCGCAGGGCGTGCCGATCGGCGGCAAGGATTTCAAGACCGGCCAGACGCTGATGAAGACCATCCTCGCGCCCGGCTTCAAGAGCCGCATGCTCGGCGTGAGCGGCTGGTTCAGCACGAACATCCTCGGCAACCGCGACGGCGAGGTGCTGGACGACCCCGAGTCCTTCAAGACGAAAGAGGAGAGCAAGCTGAGCGTGCTCGACACGGTGCTGCAGCCCGAGCTCTACCCCGACCTCTACGGCGAGCTCTACCACAAGGTGCGGATCAACTACTATCCGCCCCGCGGGGACAACAAGGAGGGCTGGGACAACATCGACATCTTCGGCTGGCTGGGGCAGCACATGCAGATCAAGGTGGACTTTCTCTGCAAGGACTCGATCCTGGCCGCGCCGATCGTGCTCGACCTGGCGCTGTTCATGGACATGGCGCATCGCGCCGACATGAAGGGCATCCAGGAGTGGCTGAGCTTCTACTTCAAGAGCCCGCAGGCCGCCGAGGGGCTCTACCCCGAGCACGACCTGTTCATCCAGCTCATGAAGATGAAGAACAACCTGCGGCACCTCATGGGCGAGGATCTGATCACGCATCTGGGCACGGAGTACTACGACTAGCACGTGCGACTATCGTGACGAATCGAAGCCCCCGGAGCCGATGCTCCGGGGGCTTTTTCGGCACATTCGACGGGAATGGGATCGCGCGTGCGGAACGGGAAGTCTGAGCTATAATGGTTTCGTTGAGGTGAAACATGCACGTCTTCCGGCTCGACTCCTTCTCCGCCCCGATCCCATCCGACCCGTACATCCACTCGTCGACGATTCCCTGGTTCGTTCGAAGGACGGCGGAGGGGCTGCGTCTCCCCGACCCCTAGCTGGAGGTTTACGATGGGACGACGCCATGGAATCCTGGTGCTTCTCGCGGTCCTTGCCCTGACGATGTCGATGACCGCCGCGCAGGCGGCCTACCTGGGCAACATCACGTTCGACAAGACCAAGACGAGCTTCCTCGACAACGAGACCCACGTGAACATCACGATCGACTACAAGGTCGACGAACCGGGCGGCTGTTACATCTACGCCCGCCCCTACACGAACGGCTTCCTCACTCCCAACTACGCAGCCTCGCCGAGCCCCCTGCACCTTGCGGGGACCGGAGTCGCCACCCAGTATTTCCGCATCGCAGCGGGCGACCACATCGTCGATCAGGTCTGCATCTACATGAAGTCCGCGGACACGAACACCGTGCTCCTGGAGCTGTTCGTGCCCGTGAACTTCGTCTACGGCGAGTACGGCGTGTTCAACGTGCAGACGAGCCACAACGCGCGCGACCGCATCATCCGCGGCGAGGATCTCGAGATCTCTTTCGACTACGGCACCGACTGGCCGGGCCAGGTGCGCATCTACGCGCGGCCCTTCACCGACGGCTCGCTGACGCCCGGCTACGGGGCCGGCGGTTCCATCGCGCTGCCGCCCGACGGCAGCTACTCGCAGCACTTCACCTTCGGCGGGGACGCGGACGTGACGGATATCCGCTTCCAGATTTGGGACGAGTCCAACTCGCAACTGCTCGCGACCTTCTTCTATCCCTTCGAAATCTACTGGCGCGAGTGGGGCGTGACCCAGATCGAGTTCAACTGGGCCCAGGACATGTCCCTGCACAACGATCAGAACCTGGTGTCGAGCTTCACCTTTACCCACGCGGATCCCGGCAGCCTCTACGTGTGGGCATGGTGCATCACCGACGGCGGCTACACGCCCGGCGCCGTCTATCAGGGGAGCCCTCCCCACTGGGCGGGCCCGAATCCCGTCACGCGCTACACCCGCGTCGACTCCGGCGAGCAGTACGTGGACGCGGTCTGCTTCATCGTGGGCCTGCCGGGGGACACCTACCAGATGTTCCACGTTCCGGTGGACTATCACTGGGCGCCCCACGCCGTCCAGAGCCCGGTCTTCGTGCCGGCCTCCCCGGCGATCCTCTCCTATGGCGAGCGGGTGGAGATCGATTTCGACTACCTCACCGACGACATGGGCGGCTGCCGCGTGTTCGGACGGGCGGCCCACAACGGAACGCTCCTGTACGGCATGAGCAGCTCCGGATCGCCTCTCTATCCCCATCCCGGAGGGATCGGAGACTACTGGCTGAGCTACGGCGCCGAGACCCTGGCGAATCAGATCCGGCTGTGGGCGACGAACGACGATCAGTCGGTTCTGCACCTCGAGCATTTCTACGAGGGCTGGTGGGTCTGGGGACCCTCGCACGTCATCACGGAGGCGCCCGAGTTGCCGCCCGTGCCCGACCTGCTCGGTCACAACTATCCGAATCCCTTCAACCCCAGCACGACGATTCCCGTGAACCTCTCCGAGGAGATGCCGGTCCGCCTGAACGTGTACGACCTGCAGGGGCGGATCGTGCGCCGTTTGCACGACGGTCCCCTCCCGGCCGGACCGCAGGCCTTCGAATTCGACGGCCGCGGCCTGCCGAGCGGGGTCTACTTCTATCGCCTGGAGACACCCGAGGTCGTCCGGGCCCGGCGCATGGTGTTGGTGAAATAGACGAAGCGGGGGACGGTCGAAACACGAGGGCCCCCGGAGCACATGCTCCGGGGGCCTATTCAGGTCCATGTCTCGACCTGGAAGAATCGGCGATACTACCCATCGCGCCCTTCCAGATGGAGCGAGTCCCGGGGACTCTCGGCCCGTTCGAGTTTCAGGAACTCCACCGCCACCAGCGAGACGATGCAGTAACCGGCGAACCACCAGTAGCCCGGCTCGAGGCCGCTGATCATCTGCGAGGAGAGCTGCACGTCGATCTTCATGCCCAGCACGGACAGCGACTGGTGCACGCTGTCCTCCTGGTGATGGGTCGACAGGTAGGCGAGCAGCACGGCCACCACCATGACGTCGGCCATCGACCATTTGCCGATGCGCCGCACGAACTCCGCGAGGCGCGGCGATCCCGGCGCGTGCGGGCGCCCCAGCGCCAGCAGCACCAGCGCGCCCTTGGCGACGGGCACGATCACGCTGAACAGGAAGATGAGCCCGGCGACGAGGCGCTTGTCGTCGTCGTGGAGCTCCCGGATCGTGCCGAGGATCGAGCGGGTCTCGTCGAGCACCGTGCCCTCGATGGTACCCATGGCGGTGACGGCGCGCGAGTCGAGGGTGATGGTGAGGGCGGGCAGGAAGAGCCCCAGGCCCAGGGCCACGAGAGACAACAGGGTCAGGGCCAGGGCGATTCGGTTGCGCGTGCTCATAGGGATCCTCGTCGGTGAGGGGCGGAGGGGTCGGCGCGATATCCGGGGAATCTACAACGGAAGGTGCCCGCCGATCCAGTCATTGCCCGGGCGGGATGGATCCCCGATACTCGACACCCTGTCGAAGCTACTGACCGCCTACGAGGTGAACCATGAACGCCCTGCTCGATCCCATCCGTCTCGGCGACATCGACTGCCGCAACCGCATCGCCATGGCGCCCTGCACGCGCTGCTTCGCGCGGGACTTCCGGCCGACGCCCGAGATCGCCGACTACTACGGCCGTCGCGCCGACGACGGCGTGGGCCTGCTCATCAGCGAGGGCACGGTCATCACCGAGCGCGCCAACGGCTACAATGGCGCGCCGGGCATCTGGAGCGCGGAACAGGTGGAGGCGTGGCGCCCGGTCACCGAACGCGTGAAGGCCGGCGGCGGGCGGATCATCTGTCAGATCTGGCACGTGGGCGCGGTGGCCCACCCGCTCACCACCGGTGGCGTGTTGCCGGAAGGACCTTCGGGTGTTTCGCCCACCGGCAGGATCAGCCGTCTGAAGAGGACCGACGGCGGTTACGAACACTACGGCGAGAGCGAGGCCATGAGCGAGGCGCGCATCGCCGAGGTGATCGACCTCTACCGCCGCGCCGCGGCGAACGCCATGGCGGCGGGTTTCGACGGCGTCGAGATTCACGGCGCCCACGGCTACCTGATCGACCAGTTTACCAACCTGCGCTACAACCTCCGCGAGGACGGCTGGGGCGGCGAACGTCGTTGCCGCTTCGCCGGCGAGGTCACGCGGGCGGTGGTGGGGGAGATCGGCGCGGACCGCACGGTGTTCCGCTTCTCGCCGAAGATGTCGGCGGCGGGCGAGGGCTGGACCCGCCCGCTCGAGACGATGCGCCTGCTGTTCGAGACACTGGCCGATGCAGGCCTGAAGATCCTGCACGCCTCGAACATGGACTACGACGAGCCGGTGATTCCCGTCGAGGGCGCCGGCGACGCCGAACCGCTTCACGCCGCCACGCGCAGGCTCTGGCGCGGCCCCGTGATCGGCGTCGGCAGCCTCACGCCGGAGCGCGCCGACGCGGCGCTGGCCGCCGGCGAGATCGACATGGCCGCCTTCGGCCGCGCGCTCATCGCGAATGCCGACTTCGTGAGCCGCGTGCGGCAAGGAGACGAGCTGAGGGCCTACGGACCGGAGGCCCTGGCCACGCTGGATTGACACCCGGGGGGCCTCGAGATGGCCGCTCCCAAACCTGGTGAATCTCTACTTCAGCAGCATGAGCTTGCGGCTGCGCGCGCCGTCGGCCGCGACGAGGCGGGCCAGGTAGACGCCGCTGGGCAGTCCGTCGGCGCGCCACGTGATGTCGTGGCGACCGGCGTCGAGGGGGCCGTCGACGAGGCGCGCCACCTCGCGACCCCGCGCGTCGTGGATCGTCAGGCGCGCGTGCCCCCCGCGCGGCAGGTCGATGCCGAGGCGCGTGACCGGATTGAAGGGGTTCGGCCAGGCGGGCGCGAGGGCGAGGACGGCCGGCAGGTCGGGCTCCTGCCCGGCGCCCACCACGAAGCCGTTGGGCGCGGCGGGGCTGCCGTGGCCCACCGATGGCGCCCATGCCTCCGGGTCGTTGTTGTCCCAGAGCGGGTAGATCAGCGCGAGGGTCGGTCCCCAGCCGTCCGGCTCCGTGGGCCAGGGCGCCGCGTCGTCGTAGTCGACGAGGTCGAAGAGAGAGCCGTCCGGCCGGAACAGGCGCAGGCTCTCGCCGCCGCCGCTGAAGCCGAAGCCCATGCCGCCGAGCAGTTCCGTGACCGCCGGAAACATGCTCGTGAAGCCGGCGAGGTCCTGGCAGAGCACGAGGAAGCCGCCGGCGGGCAGGATCGTCTCCTCGGGAAAGTGGAAGCCGTGGGCGTCGTCGCCGTCGCGGAAGATCCAGTCGGTGAGATCGATCTCCTCGTCGCCGGGGTTGTGGAACTCGACCCAGTCGCCCGGATCGAAGAGGTCGGCGGAGTGGTAGTTGATCTCGTTGATGAGCACGTGGGGCTCATTGCCCGTCACCTCGGCGAACAGGGCGGCGATCTCGAGGTCGCCGTCCGGATCGACCTCCACCCGCGCCTCATCCCCCAGTTCCGGCAGCGACCAGCCGAGGAAGCGGTAGCCCTCGGCGGGCCGCGCCTCCAGGGGCAGCGGGACGCCGAGGAAGTACTCCCCGCTCCACTCTCCCGTCACCGTCGCGCCGGGTAGGAGAATCGAACCGGCGCCCTCCGGGTTGACGTCGAGATCCAGGTGCCAGGTGCCCGCCAATCCGAACTCGTCGATCACGTGCTGGCGCACCTGGATCGGCCGGGTCTGCAGGTACTGCCCGATCACGATGCAGTGGATCGTCCACTGTGTGGATGAGGAGCCCCACCGGTCGTAGTGATCGTCGACCTCGTCTTCGATTCCCGACTGCATCGCGTCGAAGCGGACGAGCATGGAGTCGGCCGAGAGCGCGCTGTTGACCAGCCCCGCGTAGGTGTTGATGAACTCGGCGCGGAAGCCGTCGTTCGCCATGAGTCCGCGCAGCATGGCGGTGGACCAGGGCGGGTTGAAGGGCGTCGTCGGGGTCTCGCTCAGGGCCACGGCGAGGTTGTTGTAGCTCACGCCGTCGGTGTGCCCCAGGCTGATGTCCAGATCGCAGAGCATCCAGCGCCAGCGGCCGTCCAGCTCGACCGAGCGCCAGAACTTCCGGTTGTTGGCGGGCCAGTCGTAGTTGCCGAAGCAGGTCTCGACGACGTTGTAGTGGATGAAGTTCTCCACGTCCATCCAGCCCTCCACCACCGCGTAGTGCGCGGGGTCGGCGAGGTCGTTGGCCTCCACGTAGGCCTTCAGGGCGCGGAAATCGGCGGCGTCGCCGGTCATGGTCTCGGAGCTGTAGCCCTGCTTCTCGGCGATGTCCACCGAGCCCGAGCTCACGCCGTAGTGGGAGGAGATGTAGTGCTCGTCCTGCCGTTCCCGGATGTTGTACAGGCCCCAGTACTCGCCGTTCAGATACACCCGCGCCGGCCGGTAGGCCTGCGTGTCCTGCTCGGGGCCCGTGGCGGGGCTCTGCGCGAGGGCGTCGCGCATCTGGCCGCGAATGAAATCGGAGCCGGCGTTGCGCAGGATCAGGCGCTCGAAGCGATCCACCGGGCAATCCTCGAAGATCGGATACTCGATCGCCTTGGCGCCGAACGCCTCGCTGCAGTGCAGGCGCAGGGACTTCTGATCGTAGGCCCGGCTCCAGTTGCCGTGAATGCGCAGGCCCGTTTCGATCGTGAAGCCGCCGCCCGCGGGATCGAAGTACTCCACGTTCGCCGGGCGCTCCCAGGGCTCCCAGAAGTTCGCGCCGTAGTAGGGGAACGCCGGGTCGTATTCCGCGCCGTAGGCGTAGATGCCGATCTCCTCGTCGAAGAGATGCGCGGGGTCGGCGACGACCGAGATGATGGGAATCTCGGCATCCTCCACGAACAGATAGCTGGCGGTGACGACACGGCCGGGGATCTTGCCCGCCTCGAAGGCGCGCGCGCGCAGGACGACGGTAGTGCCGATCGGGATGGGGTCGATCACCGGGGTGCCGTCCGGTTCGGGAATCGATCCGTCGTAGGTCCAGGTGATGAGGTCGGCCGTTCCGGAGCTGTCCGAGACGGTCGCCCAGATCGCCGAGGAGAGGATTCCGCCGGGCATGTCGATGGCCGGCGTCGCGGCGTAGCCGGTGCAGAGCTCGCCTTCGTTGGGCGCGCCGGGGGTCGGCGCGGCGAAGAGGTAGCCCCAGTCGCCGGCCGCGCCTCCGGCATGGGGCGCGCGGCCTATCGAGACATCCGCCCGCACCTCGCCGGGGTGGGCGAGATCCAGCATCTGCCCCTGCGCGTCGACGAACAGCAGGACCTCGCCCTCCTCGGCGATCTTGAAGTTGGTGTGGAGCTCGCCGGCCAGACGATTCTTGCCCGACGCGAAGACGATCAGGCGCTCGCCCGGACCGATCCAGATCGAAGGCAGGGTCCACTTGGCGGGAAAGGCGGGGTCGTCGCTCAGCGTGCAGTTGGTGAGAGCGTAGGGCGCTTCGTCCGGATTGAGGATCTCGAGCCAGTCGGAGTACTCGCCGTCCTCGTCGGCGAGATTCATGACATTGTGAGCGAGAACCTCGTTGATGACGGGTGCGGCGACGACGGGTGCGGCGAGGACACAGGCAATGAGGGAAATCGCCAGGGCGCCGAGGAGAGAGCTCGGGCCGGCGATCCGATCGAGAAGGATAGGCTCTCACATTCGATGGGGACGGGCGTTCCCTGTCCCTGATTCACGTATCGAGGCCACGAACGGCCGCGGTCATGATACCACTCCCGCGAGGCGGACTCCAGCCCCTCCTCCGGGGCCCGAATCCGGAAACCGGCCGGGGCCGGGGGTTTCCGGCGGCCTGCGGCGCTCATCCGTCCAGTTCGATGACTCGCGTGGCCACCGTCTCGATGAAGTGCCGGTCGTGTTCGACGAAGAGCATGGTGGGCTCGTCGTCCAGGATCACGTTCTCGATCTGCTCGCGGGAGTCGAGGTCGATGTAGTTCAGGGGCTCGTCCCACACCAGCAGGTGGGCCGGGCCGACGAAGGAACGGCAGAGATCCACCTTCTTCCGCTCGCCGTGGCTGAACGACTCCATGGGGCGGTCGAAGATCTCGCCCGAAACGCCGAAGCAGCCCATGATCTGGCGGAAACGGGTCTCGTCGATCTCCGCCGCGCGCAGGTGTTCCCCGAGCAGGCCCTCTCGCCAGAGCGGGTCCTGTAGAGCGCGCCCCACCTCGAGGCGAGGCGCCCGGTGGACGCTGCCGCCGAGGCAGGGCAGTTCACCGTCGAGGGTGCGCAGCAGCAGCGTCTTGCCGCTGCCGTTGGGGCCGAGCAGGCCCACGCGCTCGCCGCGCTGCAGGTCGAGGGTGAGACCGTCGATCACCACCCGGCCCTCCACGCCGATGCGCGCATCGTCCAGGCTGAGCAGGCACTCCGGCGGGCCGTCCGCGAGGTCGAGCTTCAGTCGCCGCTCCTTCTCCGTGTGCTTGAGGAGCTCCCGCTGTTCATCGACGCGGCTCTGCTGCCGCCGCTCGATGATCTTGGCCCGCTTCATCTGCTTGGCCGCGCGATGGCCGATGAATCCCCGATCCAGCTTGCCCGTGGAGTCGTCCTGGCCCACGCCGCTCTTGCTCTTTTCCCTGGCGCCGGCCCAGCTCCGCTTCTGCCTGGCCGCGCGGTCGAGGCTGCGTATCCGGCGCTTCAGGTGCTCGCTGCGCCGCCGTTCACTCTCTTCCTCCTCCTCGATCCGCGCCCGCCAATCCGAGTAGCGGCCGCCGCTCAGCTTCACGCCCCGCTTGTCGATGGCCAGCACGTGGTCGGCGCAGAGGTCGAGGAAGTGACGGTCGTGGGACACCAGCAGGAAACCTCCGCGGCCGGCGAGCCACTCGCCCAGCCGTTCGCGCCCGGCCATGTCCAGGTGGTTCGTGGGTTCGTCGATCAGCGGGAAGACGCCCGAGCGCAGGAACAGAGCGGCGATCTGCAGCCGGGTCCGTTCGCCGCCGCTCAGGGTCGCGAAGGATTGCGTCAGGAGAGCGGGGTCCATGCCCAGGTCGACGATCGCGCGTTCCAGGCGGCCTTCGATCTCGTAGCCGCCCGAGCTCTGGTAGCGTTCCTGGATCTCGCCGTAGCGCTCGAGGCTCTCGTCGTCCCCGGTCGCGAGCAGCGCGTCCATCTCGCTCTCCCAGCGAAGGAACGGAGCCACGCAGTCGCGCAGAACCGCGCCGGACGCCCGCCGGGGCTCCGGAGCGGGAAAGGGGAAGCGCGCCGCCGTCAGGGGCAGGTGCAGGCGGCCGCTGCGCGCCTCGAGCTCGCCCGTGAGCAGGCGCAGCAAGGTCGTCTTGCCCCGGCCGTTGCGGCCGACCAGGGCCGTTTTCCAGCTCGTGTCGATGTTCAGGTCGACCCCGTCGAAGATGGGCACGTAGGGGTCGTCGTAATGGAAGCACAGCTCGTTGAGAGTGATGGCGGGCATGTCGCACCTCGGATCGTGGGAACCGGAACCTCGTACATCGCGGACGTCGGTCCGACGATGTCTGAATCTACCGTTGTCCAGATCCGACTAGCGCATTCCGCGTCACCTCCGTGCCTGGGAAAGAGTTCGCGCCGGGTGGGCTCACCGATGCGACAGAGCTTAGCAGGCCCGTGGGGAGCCGGGCAAGGGCCGGTTGAGAGGCGGCCACTCTCCACGGAGGCGGCGCGCGCTTGACGGCACGGCCGGGCCTTCCCTAAGCTGACGGCCATGGATGGACTTCGCCCACACGCTGCCCTCCCGCTCTTCGTGCTGTTCCTCCTCGCCGTTTCGCCGGTGGGCGGAGTCGCGGGCTCCGACGCGCCGAGCATCGTCTTCGAGTCGACGAGCCATCATCTCGGCGCGATCTGGGAAGGCCAGCGGGTGAGCCACGAGTTCCGCTTCCGCAACGCGGGCAGTGCCGAGCTGCGCGCCAAGGGTGGCTGAGCCTGCGCCGCCGTGCTGGTCAGCGCGGTGTCGGGGGAGCCGACCCAGGATTGGGTATCCTTCGCGCCCGGCGAAGAGGGCGTGGCCACGCTCGCTCTCACGCCCAAGGGTTTCGGCGACTGGACGAAGACCTACACCGTGGAGAGCAACGACCCCGCGCGAGGCAAACTGAACCTGACCCTGTCGGCCGAGATCAAGCCGAGGGTCCACGTCGAGCCGAGATTGCTCGACCTGGGCACCGTCTCGCCCGCCACCGACACGACGCTCGTCGCGACGATTCGCCCCGTGGAGCCCGGGGGATTCGAGATCCTGCGCGCCGAACTCGTCTCCGCCCGTCCCGCGAGGGGCGGCGGCAGGCCTCCCGGCCGGGGCGCTTCGCCCATCTCCCTGAGCCATCGGCGGGACGAAACGCGGGACACACCGACCTGGCGGCTCGAGCTGCGACTCGGCCCCGGCGCATCGGCCGGTGAGATCAACGAGAAGATCGAGTTGACCACGACCGATCCCTACTTGCCCGAGCTGGAGCTGATGCTCGTCGGAAAGGTGGAGGAGGGAATCGCCTATTCACGCCGGCTCGAGATCACGAGTCCCTATCCGGGCGCGGTCCAGAGCGGCGAGCTGCGGATCGTCCGGCTGCACGGCCCGGCGTTCAAGATTCTGGGCATGACCCTGAACCACCCTCACCTGCGGGCGGATCTGGAGACCGTGACCGAGGGCCAGGTCTACAGGATTCGCGTCACCGTGCCTCCGGAGACTCCCGAGGGCCTGCACAGTCCCTGGCTTCTGTTGCGCACGGATCGTCCCGACCTTCCGCTCCTGCGCGTGAAGATTCAGGCGCGCGTGGGCTGACGAACTCCCCTCGACTCGAGGAAAGAAAAAGCCCCGGGGAGATCCCCGGGGTTCTCTTGATGGAAGCCGTGCTTCCGGCGCTGAACGTCCCGTTCAGACCTAGCGCTCCATGGGAGTATCCTCGAACTGCGTATTGTCGAGGGCGTCCCGCTTGATCGAGACCACGTCCGAGGGCGCGCTCTCCTGGCCCTGGAGGCTGATGCTCGTCACGTACCAGGACATCCTCTCGAACTCCACTCCTTCCAGGTTTTCGCAGTAACCGGTGCAGTACACGACACCGACGAAATCGAAGTCGCCATCGTTGAGCGACCGGTAGATGCGGAAGGCGTAGGGGCAGTCGGAGTTTGCCGTGCCCCAGCTGACCGGCCGGTAGACGCACCAGCAGATATCGACTTCGGAGCCGCGAGACTCGAGTTTGAGGTCGATGGGAGGGGCGATGCCGTGGTGGTTGGGATCGAGGGTGTCCTCGGGGAAGACGACGGGCTGAATCCGGTCTGGAGCATTGGTGCTGAAGGGTGTGTCGGAGCAATTACTCACCATCGTCGCGCAGACGATGATCGCGAGGATCAATGAAAGCCGTTTCATGATCATTGCGTTCCCGTTGAGGGTGATTGGTTGAGAGAAGGGCTGAACTCCTTTCATTGTATGGGTTTGCTACCCTTCTGCAGTTTAAGAGCTTGGCCTCAGGTCACCATTATGTCAAGGGTATATATGCTATGACATGTAAACAATATAAACGACATGCGGGGACTACATAATGATATGTCTGGTGGCGAAGGGCAATGATTTCTACGGATTCGTCATGTATGAAATGCATCTTGCCGCAATCCTGTTCGGTCAGTGATCACGGGTGATTGCATGGCGCCGGTATCGTGATTTGGATCGTCGTGAAATGCTCCCCGGCCGGTTGCGATTGCGGAAGCATAAAGCGTCCGGGCGGGAATCGGCCTGCGTTTCCGCAGTTTTTTCGTTTTCAATTTTCCCACCTTCTGTATTATCCGCCTGATCTCCGGAGACCCGGATTCACAATCGCGCTAGCCAAGGAGAACGATTCGATGGCTGTGAAGAAGAAGACCACCAAGAAGAAGGCGGCCGCGAAGGCCCCGGCCAAGCCGCCCACAAAGATGGAGACCTACCGCACCCTGGCCGAGAAGACCGGCCTGGCGCGCAAGGACGTCGTGGCGGTCTGCGATGTGCTGACCGACGTGGCCGTCAAGTCCGTCAAGAAGCATGGCACCTTCAACTTCCTCGGTCTGATGAAGATGACCCTGGTGAAGAAGCCCGCCGTCCGCGGCGGCAAGATGGTGCGCAATCCCTTCACCGGTGAAATGGTGAAGCAGAAGCCCAAGCCCGCGTCCCGCACCGTGCGTGTGCGCCCGCTGAAGGCGATGAAGGACAGGCTCTAGTTCCATCGACGCGTTTCATCGACATGCCCCCGGGGATTCTCCTCGGGGGCATCGTCGTGGAAACCCACGCCCCGTACGGATTTCAGAGGGTTCAGGTGTTTGCAACTCGGCGGAAGCGCGGGTACGCTATAGGGGAGCCGAACCGCATCGCAGCTTCGCTGCCGTCGCGATGCCGAATACATCTTCAGCGAGGTCACAGTCATGCGCACTCTCCGAGTCAGTACCGCGATCCTCACGGCCGCCCTGCTTCTCGTGGGCTGCCAGACTCAGCTCTTCTCCCCTGAAGGGCCAGCGGATTCGCCCGCCGGCGACGACATGCTCGCTCCACGCGGGGAGGACGCGCCCATCGAGCGGGTGATCCTGCACCTGTACACCCTCGGCCCCAGCTACACCGAGATGTCCTTCCACCGGATCCTCGACGCGTGGAGCGAGGATGACGTGACCTTCGACGGTTTCGGCGACGCCTACGATCCTCTGCCCGCGGGATCCTTCCTCGCGGACACCTGGGGCTGGCAGGAGATCGACGTCACCGAGCTCGTCCTCTCCTGGGTGGCGGGCGAAGCGCCCAACCACGGCCTTCTGATCCGACACGCCCTGTCGGACATGCCGCGCGCCACCTACGCCAGCAAGGATCGCGCGGATCTGCGGCCCTATGTCGAGGTCCACTACGCGGAGACCGTCGGCGTCGATCCGCTCCGGCTCGAGATCCTCGAGGACGCCTTCGTCTGGCAGGCCTACCCCGCGAGCAACTTCGGCGATCTCGGCCTGCTCTATTCGGGTCGCAAGCAGCACTGGGAGTTCACCAAGCAGACCCTCCTGCGCTTCGAGACGCCCGAAGGTCCCGAGGAGCCCGAGCGTTGCGCCCTCGGCGACCGCGTCTGGCTCGACGAAGACGGCGACGGCCTCCAGCACTTCCCGCCGCCGCTCGCCGGCATCGACAAGCGCGGCGCCTTGGAGCCCGGGATCCCCGGCGTGGCCGTGAAGCTCCTGGACTGCGACGGGAACGTGCTCGATGTCACCGTCACGGACGATGCGGGCGAGTACTGGTTCCTCGAGCTCCCGCCCGGCGACTACAGGATCCTGGTCGCGCCGGGGACGGACTACCTCTTCAGCCCCCGCGACGCGGGCGACGACGCGCTGGACAGCGACATCGATCCGCAGACCGGCTTGAGCCACTGCGTGACCCTGGTCGCCGGTCAGGTCGACGACAGCGTGGACTGCGGGCTCTACATCGAGCAGCAGGAGGAACCCGCCGGGATCGGCAACCACGTCTGGTACGACGCCGACATGGACGGCATCCAGGATCCCGGCGAGCCGGGCCTCGGGGGCATTCTCGTGAAACTGCTCGACTGCGCGGGCAACTTCATCGATGAGATGACCTCCGGCGACGACGGCTTCTACCTGTTCTACGGCCTCGCGCCCGGCGACTACGTGATCGAGGTCGTCCCGGAGCACTACACCAGCGTCACCCTGATGGATCAGGGCGGCGACGACGCGCTGGACAGCGACATCGATCCGCGCACCTTCCGCAGCCACTGCGTGAGCCTGGCCTCCGGCGAGTACGACGACACGGTGGACGCCGGCCTGATCAGCATCGACTTCCCGACGGACGGGGCGATCGGCGATCGCGTGTGGCTCGACGAAAATCGGAACGGGATCCAGGACGCGGGCGAGATCGGCGTCGCCTACCTGTGGGTGACGCTCTACGACTGCGACCTGACGGAGATCGACACCGCCATGACCGACCAGGACGGTGTCTACCGCTTCCACCCCGTGCCGCCCGGCGAGTATCGGATCGGGGTGCAGCCCGACGACTGGTTCCTCCTGAGCCCCCAGAACCAGGGCGACGACGAGCTGGACAGCGACGTCGACGTCCAGACCGGCTATACGGACTGCTTCTCCCTGGGAGATGCCGAGTTGAACATGAGCATCGACATCGGAATCCTGGGAGAACTGAGGGGCGGCGCCAAGGAGAGCGCGATCGAGCAGCGGTGATCGCGTCGGCGCGGACGGTGACCGATGGAGGCGCCTTCCCCGGAGGGCGCCTCTCTCATTCGACGTTCGCCGCGCTTGCCGCGCTTTCGCCCGCGAGCCGGCCGGTGGAGAAGGCGGCCTGCACGTTGTATCCGCCGGTGTGG
>CAYNQX010000010.1:0-92739 GCA_964399495.1 uncultured bacterium | reverse complement strand
ACGGGAATCGAGTTGGTATAGTCACAGGAGTTGCACTTGTTGCTTTAATCCGCGTCTCAGGCGACTGTATGGATCATTACATCACCCGGGTCCAAGCTCTTCTACAGTGCTATCCAGCGCATTTCGTTTCATCGACCAGGAGGAAGCCATGGGAACTCATCGCAGGACTACGATTGGGATATTGATCGCGTCCATTTTCTTGCCGGTACTCGCAGTGTCGGCTGAGGAGGCGCCCGATCGCGGCAAAGCCCCCGACAATACTCAGCCGGCCGAGGCCATCCAGGCCCCGGCCTTGACGGGCGTGATCCCCCCGCAGACCCCCCTTACGGGCGCCCCGGAACTCCAGCGACCGATTCCGGTCGATCCGCTCGACCGGGGATCCAGCCTCACCGACGGCGCGGCGGCCGGCGCGCTGATCGCACTCAACATCCTCGAGCGCGCGAAGCTCGACATGGCCCGTGAAGCCATCGAGGCCTCGCGTCTCGCCGGCACCCTGATGACGCCCTGGCCCGGGCCCGTCCCGGCGCCCCGCCCCGCGGACATCGAGGCGATCAAGCTCGAGGCTCTGCGCAACGCGACGCCCCAGACGCCTCCGGCCCAGGCCGGCGCGGACGGAGTGGGCGGCGGCCTCGAATCGGTCCAGGAGCTCGGCGACGGCACGCCGACCGAGGCCGAGCTGGCCAAGCTCCAGCGGAGCTGGCCCGCCACGCCGAACACGAATGTCCCCGAGCTTCCCGCGAAGCCCGTGGCGCCCGCGGCCGCACCCGAGAACCGGGAGGTGCGATGATGTTGCGCCGAATGAGTCTTGCAGCGATCCTGCTTCTGGTCGCCGGTACGGCCCTGGCCACCCCGCCTTTGCCCATGCTCGGCGAGACCAGCCGCTCGGACGTCGAAGCCGCCCGTCTGGCCGCGAGCCAGTCCGTGATGGGATCGAACCCCGCCGACTGGGAGGACGTCGAGGGCATGGCCCGTCAGGCCCATGAGCTCGGCTACACCGGCGGACGCGCCAACGACGACAACGACACCGCCCACTACGCGCGCGGACGCACCTGCATCATCCACGTGTTCATCAGCCATGACGGCGGCACCTGGACCGAGGCGGAGCGCGACGCGGCCAACGCCAAGGCGATCGTGGCGAAGGACCACTTCCTCGCCGAGGCTCCCGGCGCGGCCAACCTGTCCTTCGACAACCAGGGGCTGACGACGTACTACTACTACAGCGCCGACCTCGCCTATACGATCCCCTTCAGCGGCACAACCGCCACCGTGGTGAACGACGCCCTCATCGACATCGGCTTCTCCGACGGCGACGGCGACGGCACCCGCGTGGACGACCTGACCTTCTTCCTGCAGAACGCGCTGGACGGCGGCTTCGACAACGTCATCGCCTCGTTCCAGTCCGACGTCAACGGCCGCGCCTGGGCCGCCTACGGCGACGCCCAGATCCGCCTGTACAACGACAGCGACGGCACCGTCTGGGCTCACGAGATGGGCCACAGCTTCGGCGCCTGCGACGAGTACGTCGAGGGCGGCCAGTGCAACGGCGGCATCGACTGCAACCTCTGCCAGAGCTGGTACCTGGACTACGACGTGGACAACGGCAACTGCCAGCTGGCCACCTGCCCCATCGACGTCAGCTGCATCATGATCAACAACACCTTCACCAACATCTGCGACTACACGCTGCAGCACTGGGGCTGGTGGGACGGCAACAGCGACGGCCAGCTCGACAAGGTGGAGCGCCGCGTCTCGGGCAACACCTTCGTCGACATCTGGGAGGTGTGGCACAACGGCTGGTTCTGGTGGAACAACGTGGACAACGGGATGGTGGCGGCCCAGAAGTGGAACAGCTGGGCGGTGTTCGGCCTGCGCAGTCCGGACACGGCGGACTACGACCCGATTCTCTACGCCGACAACAACCACAACATCGAGCGGGCCAGCTCGCTGACCGGCTACGAGGTGGACTTCATCGTCGGCGACTACAACCACAACCCCATCGGCAACGAGCACATCGAGGTGGTGCGCTACTCCGGCGACACGGCCAGCTACAACCTCACCTTCGAGAGCGGCAACGGCATGCTCTACCCCGACGGCATCAGCCGCGCGGGCAGCTGGCAGGACTACAACACGGTGCGGGTCTGGGACGTGCCGCTGATCGGCGGCGAGACGGTGACCTTCTCGCTCGACGTGCAGACGGCCGGCCTCGACCTGGGCATGGCGCTGTTCAAGTCGAACGGCGACGACTACTACGCCGGGCGCACCAGCGCGGTGTGGACCCGGAACGCCGGCGCAGCGGGATCCGACGAGAGCTACACCTACACCGTGCCCGAGGACGACGTCTACGGACTCGTGTTCTGGTCGGACACCCAGGTGAACGGCGACTTCGCGATCCAGATCGGACCCACGCCCTACACCCTGAGCGAGGAGAGCCCCTACTACTCCGCCTACGACCTGCGCCTGTTCAACTACGACCCGAACGCGTACTACTGGTCGGTCGTCGGCACGCGGCCAGACGCGGGCACGAACGTCGCGGCGACGCTCTACGCGGACGAGAACTACCTCACCCCGCTGGAGACCTCGTCCGAGTACGGCTCGGGCTACACGGAGTTCGTGGCGGTGGACTACCTCCACGCCCCCTACAACCGCGACCACTGGCGCGTCAACAAGACGGGCGGCACGGGCAACCACCGCAGCGAGTGGGAGCACGATCCGGAGATCCTCACCGGCTTCACCTCGGAGAGCTGGGCGATCAACCATGTCGTCAAGATCTGGGACTTCAACGGCCTCGCCGGACAGAACTACTTCTTCCGGCAGTACGACAGCGACCCCGACCTGGACACCGCCCTCTACCTGATGAGCTCGAACGACGGCGACAACTACAAGCGCCGCAACGCCTACCACGGCCTTTCGAACTTCAGGGGCCCGGCCGAGGACGGCGAGTACTTCAACTCCACCATGCCGGGCAACGACTGGTACGGCCTCGTGGTCACCACCCACGACGACAACGGCGGCGGGTACTCCCTGATGGCCGGACCGGATATCGTCCTCGCCGAGGACGTGAAGCAGACCCTCGGCGACGAGGTGATCTTCGCGAGTACCACGATCCCCTGGCCCTGGTGGACGGTCTTCGGCACCCGACCCAACTCGGGCGCCTCGGTGGATATCTGGCTCTACGGCGACGACGCCTACACCATCGGCACGCTGGCGACCTCCGACCAGAGCTCCGGCGACGGCGTCAACTTCGTGGTGGGCGACTACAACCACATCGGTTCCGGGAGCACGGTCTACCCGCGCTTCATGGACGACAGTATCTCCGGAAGCACCGACATCGAGTTCGAGGGCGGCGGCGAGACCCTGTACTTCAGCATCGACGACGCCAACATCTACGACCTGAACTGGCCGGCGGGCGATGTGGTGGAGATCTGGGACAGCTACCTCTACGCGGGCGAAGCGGTGCGCTTCATCGTGGAGGATCTCAGCGGCAACCTCGACCTGGGCGTGGCCCTGTTCGCGTCCTCGGGCGCGGCCTACTACGCCAACGAGGAGCAGGCGGCCGTGAGCTCGAACAGCGCCGGGATCGGCGGCACCGAGACGATCATCTACACCCCGCCCGCAAACGACTGGTACGGCGTGGTGGTGTACAACGAGAACGACAACGGAGGCGACTACCGGATCACCATCCAGGACGAGTCCTCAGTGCCGGCCGGCGACCTGCCCCAGCCGGAGAGCTTCGGACTCGAGGCCGCCTCGGCGAACCCCTTCGCGGGCAGCGTGTCGTTGCGCTACAGCCTGGCCGCGGACGGACCGACGACCCTGGACCTCTTCGACGTCCGCGGCCGCCGCGTGCGCAGCCTGCTGAGCGGCCACGCCACGGCGGGACGCCACCTGCTCGTCTGGGACGGCAAGGACGACTCCGGGCAGGATCTGCCCGGCGGCGTCTACCTTGCGCGCCTCAGGGCCGGCGGCGAGCTGCACAGCACCAAGCTGGTGCGCATGCATTAGCTCCGGTGAGCGTCGTCGGGCTTCGCTTCGAGCTCGCAAGGCGAGCCCTCGGAGGCGCCCGATCGCTCACCTCCGCCAACCAGGTTTCGAACCCCCGTCGATTTCGACGGGGGTTTTCTTGTGGCGAGTCCTCCCCGTAGAGACGGAAACACCGATTCGCGGCAATCCCCCTGCGAAACGTAATATTGATGAGAGATTGCGGAGCCTGAGGCCTGGATTCTGGACCCTGGCCTCCTTATCTTGGTCATAACTTACCGATTCATATATGTCTCATTATCGTCATCAAAGCGAACCGGGCGCCAACATGACAAGAATGCGGGACCAGGAGCTGGCCGAGCGCGTGCTCGCGGGCGACACCGATGCGTGGCACGACCTCGTCGAGCGCTACGCGGGTCTGATCCACTCCGTGGCGGGCCGCTATTTCCATGATCGCGACGAGGTTTCCACCGTCTTCGTCCGTGTCCTCGAGCGCATCCACGGCGGCCTTCTCGCCCAGTACGAAGGTCGGGCCAGGCTCTCCACGTGGCTCGCCGTCGTGGCCCGCAGCACGGCCCTGGACCACCTGCGCCACGTGAAGGGACGTCGCATCACGCCTCCCGGCGTCCTCGCCCTCGACGGGTTCCACCAGCGGGTGTTCGCCGCCTATTACGATGATGGACTCTCCATCGAAGCGATCCGTCACCAGGAGACGCGGGAGAATCGGGCGCCGACCGAGGGGGAGATCCTCGCCGCCCTGAACACGATCATCGATTCGATCGGTCAGACGAAACGGCGCCGACTCGAGTTCGAGCGCCAGGCGAGGAGGGACGGCCTCGGCCCCGGCCGCCTGATCGAGTACCTGGAGCATCGGCGCCGGCAGCACGAACAGGCCGCCGCCGCGCAGAACCCCGATGCCCTCCTGCTCGAGCAGGAGACCCGCAAGACCTTGCGCCGCATCGACGAACTCCGCGCGACGCTCCCTCACGAGGAGCGACGCGCCCTGACGCTCCGCTTCGACGAAGAACGCAGCGCCGCCGAGATCGCGGAAGCTCTCGAGCTCCCCGACCGTCGCCAGGCCTACACGCTGGTGAACCGAGC
Source organism: uncultured bacterium (assembly GCA_964399495.1). Taxonomy (GTDB): domain Bacteria; phylum Krumholzibacteriota; class Krumholzibacteriia; order JACNKJ01; family JACNKJ01; genus CAYNQX01. The sequence continues at coordinate 87,660 of CAYNQX010000010.1, read as the reverse complement.
CCTGCGCAGGCTCCGTCGACTCATCGAGGGACAATGACCCGGATCGATGCGGTAATCTCGCGCCGGATTCCGTCTTACCTGTTGTTCCCGATGACGAAACAGTGGAAAGTGAACGCGAGTCTCCCCCGGACAGGCCCCACACATGGCCGGGAAGGACAAGGATGATTAAGGACGATCACCTCGATCCCGAGCTCCTGGCAACCCTTGCCGAAGGGAATCAGGAGCTCATGGATCCCGGGCACTGGGATCATCTGAGCCGTTGCGATTCCTGCTACGCCGCGTTCTCGGAAGCGGTCCGAGACGCTCAGCAATGGGCATTGGCCGAGGGCGAGCTCGACTGCCCTCCTGAACTGATCGCCGCCGGCAAGAGCCTTGCCGGTGGTGAGCGGGAGACGACGACCGGACGGACGGGCGCGGGACGGTGGTTCCGCACGGCGCCCGTGCTCGTCGGCGCGCTGATTCTCCTGTTCTTCCTCCTGAGACCGATCTTCCAGGACGCCGAGCCGAGCGACCCTCGTTTCGAGCCGATTCGCCTCGCCCTGGCCCAGGGCGGCGACGAAGCGCTTCTGCTGCCCGGTGTCGCATCGGCGGTTCCCGCCGGGGAGATCCCCTTCCGCGGAACGGGCTCCGACATGGAACTCGCCGCGCTCGTCGATCAGCTCTCCCGGCTCCACACGGAGAACCGGGGCGACTCGGAGAGCGCCTACTGGCTCGCCGCGGGACGCCTCGCCCAGAACCGCCTCGAACAGGCGGCCGTCCTCGCCCTTCAGGTCCGGCAGGACTATCCGGAAAGCGCGCCGATTCGCATTCTCTCCGGCGTCATCGACTATCGACGAAGCGATCTGGCGGGCGCCGAGACCCACTTCCGGTCGGCCATCAGACACGACGACGACTCGGCGGAAGCCCACTACAACCTGGGCCGGCTCCTGCTCGAGACGGATCGCCCCGAGGAGGGCGTCGCCCGGCTGGAACAGGCCCTGGATCTCGCGCCGGCCTCGACGGCGGGACGCAGAGCCTCGGAACTGCTGAACTCGCGGCATTGACCTGAACGCCGCGATGGCCGATTCTCCTCTCTCGCCCGAGGAGGATCCGCGGTCTTGGCTCCATCACGTTTCATCGCCCTCATGTTCGTCCTCCTCGCCCTCCTTCCGTCGGCGAGTTGCGACCGCGGATCCGAGGTTCGCGAGAGCCGTCTCCGCGAACTCGTCCCGAGTCTCGACGAGGAGATGCTCCAGCACCTCGTCCGCGACGACGACGAAGCCTTCCGCGAGTACGGAATCTCCACGGGCGTGACCTCGCTCCTCACGGCCCAGTTCCTTCTCATGGAGACGCTGGACACCGAAGACCCGTCGGTCTGGGAGGACCGCGGCAAGTGGGTCCTGCCGATGCTGGATCGGATCACGACCCTCAATGACGAAGAGTTCTTTCTCTCCTCGTCACGAGCGCGGGTCGAGTACCTCATGAGCTGCAGCGCGGAGGAGGGGATCCGCCACCGGAAGAAGTCCCGCAGCATCTACCGCATCTTCGAGGACGACACCCTGTCGGCGGAGGAGAAAAAGAAAAACTACGAGGATCTGATCGAGTACTTCATGCAGAAGGGATTCCCCGGGCTGGCCGTGATGGCCGAGGGGAAGCTCATCGAACTGCTCGGCGACCTCGGCGAGGAGGAAGAGGGGCTCAGGCACATGTACCATGTGATCGACCTGGCCTCTCGCTCCGGAGTGCCGCGCCTGTACAGCCAGAATCTCGGCGTGCTGGCGCGCCACCACCTCGCTCAGGCCCGGGTGGACTCCGCGTTCCACTATCTCGATCGATCACTCGAGGTGGCGGAGCGATCGCGGCTGCCGGGTCAGGCGGCGCGAATCCACTCCTTCTACTCATCCCTGTATGAACAGGACGGTCGCTACGCCCTCGCGCTGCGACATCTGGACCGGGCGGTGGAGCTGTGCCGGGAGTTCAAGGGGGGCAGCGAGGAGCTGCGCTATCTCCTCATCAGGCTGTGGTTCCTGGTTCCCTTCGACTGCTGGGATCTCATCGAGAGGGACCTGCCCCGGGCCGAGCTTCTCCTGAGCATGTATCCGGACGTGAAGTTCACGAACTCCAAGGCCGTGTACGGGGTGGGCATCCAGGCCCTCGCTGCTTCCGCCCTCTTCCACCGCGGCGACGCCGAGGCGGCCGACTCGATTCTACGGTCGATCGCGCCGACGGTGGAGTCGATGCCACGTCCCCGCTTCCGCCTGGATTTCCTGCGGGAGTGGAGCGTGGGCCTACTGGCCAGCTCCCTGCCGGAGCGCGCGCTGAGGGTGTCCGAGACGGGTCTGCGTCTCGCGGAGAGTCGGGAGGACGAGCTCTTCACGAACACCTTCCTGGTGATGCAACTGGAGTGCCTTCTCCATCTCGGGCGGACCGAGGCGGCCGAATGGGCCATCGAACGCCTGGAGGATGAACTGGGCGGTACCCCCGACAGCTGGGTTCACCACCTCCGGCGAGCTCGCCTCCACCACCTGATGAAGGATCGCGACACCGCCGACCGCCACCTGAACCTGGCGCTCGAGTTCCTCCGGAAAAGCCTGAGCTCCGACGCGAGGGGCGTCGGCGTCTACCTGAATCTCGGCAGAGCCGGCGAACTCCGGAACATGCTGCACGAACTCACGGGTGCGGATCCGCGCGGAGGCCTGGGCGTCGAGTTGATCTGGCGCACCCTCACCGCCTGGTCCACGAACCCGGCGAGGGAGCCACTCGCCGATTCCGAAGCGCAGGTGAAGGAACTCGAGAACTGGTGCGAGGCACACGGTGGGCATCTGCTCCTCTACGCCGCGGGCCGGGACACGTTGACCCGCTGGACCCTGTCGGCGGACCGTCTGCGCATGGGCCGGATTCCTCTGGGTGAGCGCGAACTCGGCGATCGTCTGGCGCGGGTGCTCGAGGATGTGGAGAGTGAAAGTTCCGGCGGCGGTTCGGAACTCGTCGAGAACCTGGACGAACTCGCGGCGCTCCTGCTGCCCGAGGAGTATCTCGCCCCCGACGGCCGGCGTCCCGCCCCCCTGCTCCTGGCTCCCGACGGCCCCCTTCGCCGCGTCCCCTTCGAGATTCTCGATCTCGATCCGGGCCCGGGCTACCGTCCGCTGCTGGCCGACTGGAACCCCGCCTACCTGCATTCGATGGTCCCCCCCGGCAGCCCGGACGAAGACGCTCCGCTCGTGCTGGCCGATCCCGAGCTCTCCTCGAGCTTGAGACGGCGGCTTCCCCATCTCACCGAACTGCCGGCCGCCGTGGCCGAGGGCAGGGGTTTCGCGAGTCGCCACCCGAACACGGAGCTACTCATCGGCCCCGAGGCGACCAAGCGGGCCCTTCTCGAGCGCTGGGAGAGCGCACGGGTTCTCTACCTGGCCACCCACCAGATCCGCGATCCGGAGATGCCCTACTACACGTTTCTCCCCCTCGCCGCCGGGGCCGACGAACCCGGCTGGGTCTCGGGGGTGCTCGAGATCGGCGAGATCATGGCCGCGGATCTCTCCGGGTGCGAACTGGTGGTGCTGTCGAGCTGCGCGAGTGCCGTCGCCCATCCGGGCACCGCTCCGGCGGCGCCCAGCCTCGGCGACGCCTTCCTCGACGCGGGCGCTCACGCCGTCGTCGGCTCCTTCTGGCCCGTGCGCGACGACCTGAGCGCCGCGCTGATGGTCGACTTCGACCAGCGTCGCAGCGCGGGCCTCGATCCCGTTTCGGCCCTGGCCGCGACCCGCAGGGCCCGCATCACGGCGCCGGATCTGCTGCGGAACGTGTCGGAGTGGGCCGGCTTCGGCATCAGCGTGAACGCCCCGCCGCCGGGCGCGCCATAAATCGCACCGAATTCGTCCTATTGCCCTTGCACCCGCCCGGACCCTGGTGTACCTTCCGATCGCATACAGCACCGATCTGGTCCAAATTTAGTCATAGTTGAGATTTTCCATGATTCGAGTCGCCAAGCTCACCGACTACGGCATCGCCCTGATGACCCGCCTGGCGCGGGACGAATCGGGCGCGAGCGTCACGGCCCGTGATCTCTCCGAGACCATGGGCCTGCCCCTGCCCACGGTGAGCAAGCTGCTGAAGATCCTGGCCCGCTGCGACATCCTGAGCTCGCAGCGCGGGGCCAAGGGCGGCTACAGCCTGGCCCGCCCGGCCGAGTCGATCACGCTGGCCGATCTCGTCGGAGCGCTGGAGGGTCCCGTCGCCATGACCGAGTGCGCCACGGGCGACGTGGAGAGCTGCGGTTGCGAGCTGGAGACCACCTGCGACGTGAAGGAGAACTGGAGCTGGATCAACCGGCAGGTGATGGCCGCCCTGGAGGGCGTCACGCTGCGCGAGATGGTCGGCTCCCTGGACGGCCGCGGGGAGAACCACTGATGCCCGAGCGCGAGGATGCCATGAACGACGAAGAGAAGATGCTCCACGACCTCACGAAGCAGGAGTACAAGTGGGGTTTCGTCACCGACATCGACCAGGACACGGTGCCGCCGGGCCTGAACGAGGACGTGATCCGGTTCATCTCCGCCAAGAAGGAGGAGCCCGAGTGGCTGCTCGAGTGGCGGCTCAAGGCCTATCGCCACTGGCTCACCCTCGAGGAGCCCCACTGGCCGAAGGTGCAGTACCCGCCGGTGGACTACCAGGCGATCAGCTACTACTCCGCGCCCAAGCAGAAGAAGCAGCTCGAGAGCCTCGACGAGGTCGACCCCGCGCTGCTGGAGACCTACGAGAAGCTGGGCATTCCGCTGAACGAGCAGAAGATGCTCGCCGGCGTGGCCGTGGACGCGGTGTTCGACAGCGTGTCGGTGGCCACCACCTTCAAGGACAAGCTGCAGGAGCTGGGCGTCGTCTTCATGTCCTTCTCCGAGGCCGTGAAGCAGTATCCCGATCTGGTGCGCAAGTACCTGGGCAAGGTGGTGCCCCACACCGACAACTTCTTCGCGGCCCTCAACTCGGCCGTGTTCACCGACGGCTCCTTCGTCTACATCCCCAGGGGCCTGCGCTGCCCCATGGAGCTCTCGACCTACTTCCGCATCAATGCCGCCAACACCGGCCAGTTCGAGCGCACCCTGATCGTGGCCGACGAGGGCGCCTACGTGAGCTATCTCGAGGGCTGCACCGCGCCCCAGCGCGACGAGAACCAGCTCCACGCGGCCGTCGTCGAGATCTACGTCCACGAGGACGCCGAGGTGAAGTACAGCACGGTGCAGAACTGGTACCCCGGCGACAAGGACGGCGTGGGCGGCATCTACAACTTCGTCACCAAGCGCGCCCTCTGCGCTGGCGATCGCGCGAAGGTGTCCTGGACCCAGGTGGAGACCGGCTCCTCCGTAACCTGGAAATACCCGAGCTGCGTGCTCAAGGGCGACGACTCCATCGGCGAGTTCTACTCGGTGGCCCTCACGAACAACCGCCAGCAGGCGGACACCGGCACCAAGATGATCCACCTGGGCAAGAACACGTCGAGCACGATCATCTCCAAGGGCATCAGCGCCGGCCGCGGCGACCAGACCTACCGCGGCCTCGTGCGCGTGGCCCGCGGCGCCGAGAACGCGCGCAACTTCACCCAGTGCGACTCGATGCTGCTGGGCGACCGCTGCGGCGCGCACACCTTCCCCTACATCGAGTCGAGCAACCCGACGGCCAAGGTGGAGCACGAGGCCACCACCACGAAGATCGGCGACGACCAGATCTTCTACTGCAACCAGCGCGGCATCTCGACCGAGGACGCCGTGTCCATGATCGTCAACGGCTTCTGCAAGGAGGTCTTCCGCGAGCTGCCCATGGAGTTCGCGGTGGAGGCCCAGAAGCTGCTCAGCGTCAGCCTGGAAGGCAGCGTCGGCTAGCCGGCGCATCGCAAGGAGAGAACGGAAGCATGCTGCAGATCCGCAACCTGCACGCCAGCGTGGAGGGCAAGGCGATCCTCAAGGGGATCGACCTCACCATCGACACGGGCGAGGTCCACGCCATCATGGGTCCCAACGGCTCGGGCAAGAGCACGCTCTCGGGCGTGCTGGCCGGCAACGAGGCCTATACCATCACCGAGGGAGAGGTGCTCTACAAGGGCGCCGACCTCCTGGAGCTGCCCGCCGAGGAGCGGGCGCGGGAGGGGATCTTCCTCGCCTTCCAGTACCCGGTGGAGATTCCCGGCGTCAGCAACACCTACTTCCTGCGGGCGGCCCTGAACGCGCGGCGCCAGCACCGCGGCGAGCCGGATCTCGACGCCATGGACTTCCTGGCCCTCGCCAAGGCCAAGATGGAGACCTTCGAGCTGAATCCCGAACTGATGAACCGCTCGCTGAACGTCGGCTTCTCCGGCGGCGAGAAGAAGCGCAACGAGGGCTTCCAGATGGCCATGCTCGAGCCGGATCTCGCGATCCTCGACGAGACCGACTCCGGCCTCGACATCGACGCGCTCAAGATCGTGGCCCGCGGCGTCAACGAGCTGCGCGGCCCGGAGCGCTCGAGCCTCGTGATCACCCACTACCAGCGCCTGCTCGACTACATCGTGCCCGACAAGGTGCACGTGCTGGCCGACGGTAAAATCGTGAAGTCCGGCGGCAAGGAGCTCGCCCTCGAACTCGAGGAGAAGGGCTACGGCTGGGTGAACGGCGCGGAGGCGCAGGCATGAGCGGCATGGCGAGCAGCGACACCCTCCTGGCCGGCTTCGACGACTTCGTCGCCGCGGGCGACGAGGCGCAGCGCCGCGCCCGCGACGAGGCCGCGAGGAGCTTCACCGCCCGCGGGCTGGGCACGCGGGGCGACGAGTCCTGGAAGTACAACGACCTGAAGCCGCTGGCCGAGGCGGGATTCCGACCCCTCGACCATCCCGGCGATATCGACGCCGATGCGGCCGCCGGTCACTTCACGCCGGATCTCGACGCCCACCGGCTGCTCTTCGTCGACGGCATCCTCCACCCCGACCTCTCCTCCCTCGCCGCGCTGCCCGAGGGCGCGCGCGTGGCGCCCCTGGCCGGCGAGGCCTTCGAGGAGCTGACTCGGCTGGGGCTGGGACGCCGCGCGACGATCGACGGCGCGCCCTTCACGGCCCTCAATACCGCCTGGTGGCGCGACGGCCTGCTGCTCGAGTTGGCCGACGGCGTCGCGCTGGACCGCCCCATCGAACTGCTCTTCCTCGGCAGCGAAGCGGCCTGCGGCAAGATGGCCTGCCCCCGCGTGCTCGTGCGGGCGGGCAAGGGCAGCCGCGCGACGATCGTCGAGAACTACCGCGGTCTCGGCGAGGGCTCGCGGCTCGTGAATGCCGTCGGCGAGATCGAGTGCGACGAGGGCAGCGTGATCGAGCACGTCAAGATCATGCGCGACGGCACCGCCGACTGGCACCTGGGATCCACCCACGTGCGCCAGGCCGCGGGCAGCCGCTACCTGTCGCGGGAGTTCGTCCTCGGCGGCAGGATGACCCGTCGCGAACTCCACCTCGACCTGGCCGGCGAGGGCGCCGCCTGCGAACTGAACGCCCTCTACCTGGGCGGCGCGGGACAGCGCCACGACCTGCGCACCCGCGTGCGCCACTCGGTGGCCGACTGCGAGACCCAGGAGCTCTACAAGGGGATCCTCGACGGCGACGCCCGAGGGATCTTCGACGGCCTCGTCTACGTGGCCGAGGACGCGCAGCGCACCGACGCCCACCAGACCAACCGCAACCTGCTCATCTCCGACGACGCCACCGCCTACAGCATGCCGCGCCTGGAGATCTACGCCGACGACGTGAAGTGCAGCCACGGCTCCACGACCGGACAGATCGAGGAGGAGCAGATCTTCTACCTGCGCTCGCGCGGCTTCGGCCCCGACGAGGCGCGGGCGCTGCTCACCTACGCCTTCGCCCGGGAGATCGTCGAGAGCCTGTCCGACAGGGCGCTGCGCGAGGCGCTCATGGCCGAACTGCTGCGGCGACTGCCCCGCAGCGAGCTGATCGGGGGAACCCTGTGAGCTTCGCCGACGACCTGAAGACGAGTCACACCGGCCACGCTGAAGCGAGCCACGCGCCCTCCCGCGCCGAGTCCCTGCTGGCCGGGAGCCTGCGTCCCGACTTTCCGATCTTCAGGCAGCGCGTGCGCGGCAAGGAACTGATCTACCTCGACAGCGCCGCCAGCGCCCAGAAGCCGCAGGTGGTTCTCGACACTCTCCACCGCTTCTACGCCGAGGGCTACGCGAACATCCATCGCGGCGTCTATCGTCTGAGCGAGGAGGCCACGCACATCTACGAGGGCACCCGCGAGAAGGTGCGCCGCTTCATCGGCGCGCGGGAGACGCGGGAGATCGTCTTCGTTCGCGGCACCACCGAGGCGATCAACCTGCTGGCCCACAGCTTCGGCCGCGGCGTGCTGGATCTCGGCGAGGGCGACGAGATCCTCATCACCGAGATGGAGCACCATTCGAACATCGTCCCCTGGCAGCTTCTCTGCGAGGAGACCGGCTCGAAGCTGGTCGTGGCGCCCATGGACGATCGCGGACAGCTCGACCTCGACGCATTCGCCGGGCTCATGGGCCCGCGCACCAAGCTGGTGAGCGTGATCCACGTGTCCAACGCCATGGGCACGGTGAACCCGGTCAAGGAGATGATCCGCCTCGCCCACGAGCGGGAGCTGCCGATCATCGTGGACGGCGCCCAGGCCGCGCCCCACGTGCCGGTGGACGTGCAGGACCTCGACTGCGACTTCTACGTGTTCTCCGGCCACAAGCTCTACGGCCCCACCGGCATCGGCATCCTCTACGGCAGGAGCGAACTGCTGCAGCAGATGCCTCCCTACCAGGGCGGCGGCGACATGATCCGCTCGGTGACCTTCGAGAAGACCAGCTACGCGCCGCCCCCGGGCCGCTTCGAGGCGGGCACGCCGGACATCGCGGGCGCCATCGGACTCGGTTCGGCGATCTACTACATCGAGAGCATCGGTTTCGACGCCATCATCGAGCACGAACGACGGCTCACCGCCTACGGCGAGCAGGTGCTCGGCGAGGTGCCTGGCCTGAAGATGATCGGCACCGCCGAGGAGAAGGTGGGCGTGTTCTCCTTCGTCATCGATGGCGTGCACCCCCACGATCTCGGCACGATCCTCGACGGCGAGGGCATCTGCATCCGTGCCGGCCACCACTGCGCCCAGCCCGTGATGGAGCACTTCTGCGTGCCCGCCACGGCCAGGGCCTCCGTGGGCATCTACAACACCGAGTCGGATCTTGACGCGCTGGCCGCGGGCCTCCGCAAGTGCAAGGAGCTGTTCGGCGCATGAGCGATCTGCGTGACCTCTACCAGGAACTGATCCTCGACCACGGTCAGAAGCCGCGCAACCGCCGCGCCATCGACGGCTGCGAACAGCACGAGAGCTGCCGCAAGGCCGACGGGCACAACCCCCTCTGCGGCGACAAGCTGACCCTCTACCTTCAGACCGACGGCGACGAGGTCGCGGACGTGTCCTTCGAGGGCGCGGGCTGCGCCATCTTCACCGCCTCTTCCTCGCTCCTCACCGGCGCGCTCAAGGGCCGCACGGTGGACGAGTCGCGCGAACTCATGCGGACCTTCCTGACGATGCTCACCGACGAGGAGGTCGAGCCCGACCCCGCGGCGCTGGGCAAGCTGGCGGTGTTCGCCGGCGTGCGGGAGTATCCCGTGCGCGTGAAGTGCGCGAGCCTGGCCTGGCGCACCCTGGAGGCGGCCCTCGACGGCGCCGCCGAGGCCTCCACCGAGTAGGAGCCGATGATGCCGGCCGAGAACCTGCACGACGAGATCATCGCGGCGATCAAGACCGTCTTCGACCCCGAGATTCCGGTGAACGTCTGGGAGCTGGGCATGATCTACCGCGTCGAGATGGACGAGCTCGGCTGCGTGGAGATCGACATGACCCTCACCTCTCCCGCCTGCCCCGTGGCCGGCACCCTGCCCGGCGAGGTGGAGAGCAAGGTGGCCGCCGTCGACGGCGTGAGCGCGGTGAAGGTGGCCCTGGTCTGGGAGCCCGCCTGGCATCAGGGACTCATGTCCGAGGCCGCGCGCCTGGAGCTGGGGCTGCTCTAGTCGAAGAGTTCGGCCTGATCGTCCACGATCCGATTCCCCCTCACATGGACGCCTTCGATCGCGAGCAGCTTCACCTTCGCCGGCAACCCGCCGCCGAAACCGGTGAGGTGTCCGCTCGCGCCGATCACCCGATGACAGGGAAGCACGATCGGCAGCGGGTTCGCGCCGTTGGCCGCGCCCACGGCGCGCACGGCGCGGGGCCGGCCGATCCGTCGGGCGAGTTCGCCGTAGCTCGTCGTGTCGCCACAGGGAATCGAACTCAACGCAAACCACACCGCGCGCTGGAACTCCGTCCCCGCGGGCGCGAGCGGCAGATCGAACTCCCTGCGCCGGCCCTCGAAGTACTCACCGAGCTGTCTCTCCGCGGCGTCGAGGACGCGCCTCGCCGCAGCGCTCTCCGCCCCCGCCGGCGGCTCCTTCGTCTCTCCCGGAAAGAGCAGATGCGTGAGCCCCTCCCCCGAGGCCACCAGCGTCAGCGTGCCCAGGGGGCTGTCGATTCCGCGTTTCATCGGGTCTCCATTCCGTCCGATGTGAGCTCTCCCCAGAGCAGCAGGGCCGCGTAGCCGCGCCAGGGCCGCCAGGATTCGGCGCGGCGACGAACTGCGGCCTCGGTCGGCAGACTTTCGCCCTCGGCGAGGGCGTGGCGCAGCCCGAGGTCGCCCGCGGGGAACGCATCCGGTTCGCCCAGGGCGCGCAGGGCGATGTACTGGGCCGTCCAGTCGCCGATGCCGGGCAGTGCGCGCAGTCGCGCCACCGCCTCCTCGAGGCTCGGCGCCAGTTCGAGCAGGGGCTCCCCGTTCGTCACGGCTCGGGAGAGCGTGCGGACCGTCTCCGCGCGCGCCCTCGTGAGTCCGATCGATGCGAGATCGGCGCCGGCCAGCACCTCCGGCGCCGGGAAGCATCGTGTGAGACGGTCCTCGAGCGGCAGCTCCTCGCCGAAGCGCGCCACCAGCCGACCCGCGAGGGTCGTGGCCGCCGCCACGCTCACCTGCTGGCCGAGGATCGCGCGAACGGCCAGCTCGAAGCGGTCCCAGCATCCCGGCACACGGGGCGAACCGAATCGCGCGAGCGCCGGCCGCAGCCGCACGTCCTCCCGGAGATGCTCCGCGATGGCGGCGGGTTCGGCGTCGAGGTCGCAGAGCGCCCTCGCGCGGGCCGCCAGATTCGCAAGCTCCGGCGTCGCCGCAAGGGGCACGCGCAGCCGCAATGCTCCACTCTTCGTGTCGGGGTCGGGCGCAAGCTCGACGACGCCCGCGAAGCCGTCCCCCGCGATGGCCCGGCGGTATACCCCTCCGGCCACCTCCTCGACGCCCGGGATCGCGCGGGGGCCGAGGTAGCCGGTGATCGCCGTCCAGTCCAGTGCGTCACGGTGGGCCAGACGCAGCGTGAGCGTGCCGTTCGCGGGACGACGACCCGTCAGGCGACGCATCTCCGTGGGGCTGCGATCGAAGCTGGCGCGGAGGTCCGCGTTGAAGCGGCGGACGTCGCGGTAGCCCGCAGCCATCGCGATGCGGGTCATGGGCAGGGCCGTCTCCTCCACGAGCCGGCGGGCGAAATGAGCCCGCCGCGTGCGCGCCACGGCCAGAGGCGAGGCGCCGAGTCTCTCCGCGAAGAGACGGCGCAGGTGACGGTCGCCCACGCCGAGGCGCTCGGCCAGCTCGGGCACGCCACTGCGATCGAGCGCGCCGTCCTCGATGAGCCGCAGGGCCCGCGCCACCGTGGCGCCGGTGCCCAGCCAGGCCGGCGTGCCGGGAGCCGTCTCCGGACGGCAGCGGCGGCAGGCCCGGTAGCCGGCCTCTTCGGCGGCCGCCGCGCAGGCGAAGAAGCTGCAGTGCTCCGCCATCGGCGTGCGGGCCGGACAGACCGGCCGGCAGTAGATCCCCGTGCTCGAGACGCCGGTGAAGAAGCGGCCGTCGAAACGGGCATCACGGCTCTTCAGAGCACGGTAGCAGATGTCGGGGTCGAGGTTCATGAGGAGGAGGATAGCAGAACGCACGCATTCTGCTGGACGTTTTCGGACATGGCCTCGAGGGTGCCCTCCGGCAGCCTCCCTCGAGAAGCTGCCGGAGGGATTCGATCAGCGCAGCATGATGAGTTTCTTGGTCCTTGCCAGGCCGTCCGCGTGAAGCACGTACAGGTAGACGCCGGCGGCCATCGGCCGTCCGGCCTCGTCGCGGCCGTCCCAGAGCACACTGTGCGCGCCCGGACCGCGTCGCCCGTCCACGAGCTTGCGCACGAGGCGGCCCGACGTATCGAAGACCTCCATGCGCACGGGACCCTCGGTCGAGATGCGGTAGGCAATCCGGGTGCCGCGATCTTCGGGCCGCACCGGATTCGGGTGATTCTGGCGCAGGACCGTGGTCGAGGCCAAGCCGGCCTCCTGGGCGGGCGTTCCGCCCTCCGTGGCGGTCACGCTGGCCGTGGCGGTGCCCATCGCCACGGGGGCGCTCCGGTCGTGGGCTTCCCACATCTCGTACAGGATCTCCCCGCGCGACTGCGTCGGGAACCCCGAGGATCGCTCGATGCAGTCGTCCGGGAAGCCGTTCTCCACCGCCTGATCGCGGAGAAACTCCACGTGCTCGCGGCTGATGGTCTGATAGCGCAGCACGGCCGTCACGCTCAGGGCACCCTGCGCGTCCCCGGGAATCGGTACCTGGTACAGGGTCTCGTCCCAGTTCACGAGCACACCGGAGCCGGGCGAGGTCTCGGGGTAGACGTAGCCGACCGGCTTCACCTCGGGGTCATTTCCGCCCGTGAAGCCCAGGGGCGGAATGCGGTTGTCCTTTTCGATGCAGTCGTTCAGCACGAAGTGGAAGATCGGCGAGCCGGAAGCGTCGTCGCAGTCGCACTCGTTCGTACCGTTCCGGTTCCAGATGCCGGGCTTGGCCTCGTACACCTTCGCCTGCGCGTCCTCGGTGAGGATACCGGTGGCCAGGTCGTAGGCGCAGCTCTCGAAGAGGAGGGCGTTCGTCTCGTCGCGCACCTGCAGGTTGATCCACATGCGGCGACCCTCCGGGTAACCCGTGGGCAGCTTGTGGCCGGTGAGGTTGGTCACGCGCACCGTGACCGGCAGGTCCGAGCCCTGCGTCACGCTGTCGGGCGCCGACAGCTCAACGAGGGCGGACTCGTTCTGGAGCATCTGCAGGGCCCAGTCCCGCGTGGCCGCGAGCTCGGAGTTCAGTCCCAGGTTGGGGTACTCGAGACGCAGCACCTCGGGAATCCAGGAGTTGCCGCCGGCGAGCTGGTGGATCGGCAGGTCGCCCGAGTGGTTGTTGGTCTGATCGTCGCAGGCGTAGGCGGGGTTCGCCGTCGCGTCGGGCATGTGGCAGTTCTGGCAGGTCAGGTGGTCGGGCGAACCCGGGTCGGAGAACTCGCTGAGCAGCCACTCGCGGTAGGTGCGCTCGATCGGGAAGGGGATGCCCGTGTCCACGCCGTCCTCGACGAGGGTCGTCACGGGGTGGGTCACGTTGTGGCAGTTGCCGCAGTTGTCCGAGCTCTCGTGATAGGGGGAGAACGCCCAGGCGTGAGGCGCTTCCTGCCCGTCGGCGGGGTAGTCGTAGTTGCCCCGGCGGCAGGGTTCGCCCATGCCGTTGCAGTCGCTGTCGTCGATCCAGAACTGGCCGTTCTCCAGGTACATCGACTCCTCGCCCTGGGGCGGATTCGGATTGATCATCATGCGATGGCACACATGGCAGGAGAGCCCGTCGAGGTCCTTGTTCATCTCGTCCATCTTGCCCTCGAAGGAGCAGCCTTCCGTGTCGCCGCCCGGCGGTTCGGAGCGGCCGGCCAGCCAGCCGGTGGGGACGTGGCAGCGCAGGCAGAAGTCGCCGACGCCGGGGATGTCGTTGTTGGCCACGTCGAGCGCGGCCCAGAAGATCGGATCCCGCGAGGCCTGGGCCATCATGGAGCCGGCCCAGGTGTCCCAGGGCTCGAGGTTTTGCTGGGAATCGTAGCCGCCGTGGCAGCCGCCGCAGTCGCTGGGCGGCAGCATTCCGTACTGGAGCCCGGGCTGAGTGCCCTGGTCGGTGAAGGGGCCGGCCTGAACGGCCAGGGGGATCGTGACGTAACAGAGAAGGATCAGCGCGAATCGGCGATAGGACATCAGGTACCTCCAGCGGGATGTCGAGGGTATCGAGCCGGTTCTGGAAGGTCGGGCTAAGGTAAACGATCGTTGGCCCAACGAATGAGCGTATCAGATCCGAAACGGTGATTCCCCCTCGACCGGACAGATTCGAGGGTTCGCAACCGGCTTTCCCCCTGACGGACGCGGCCCGCTCTCGAGGAGATCGAGAGTCACCAATGAACCCGGAAAGAAAGAGGGCCGCGAGCCCGTCCGGCTCACGGCCCAAAGGATTGCATTCGCGCGCCCCGGGTCCGGAGCGCCTATCGATCACTTCACGTAGTTGATCCCGTAGTGGATGCCGTTGTCGTCGCCCCAGACGACGCCCTGGGTCGTGTCCCCGTCGCCGTCCAGCTTCTCGTTCACCATGTTCAGGACGACGTCCCACTTGGTGCCCAGGTCGGACTTCTCGCCCAGGTCGATCGTGGCCGATGTGTCGGTGAACACATCGATGTCCCAGGTGGCGCCGTAGGCGCTGCTGGTCTTGATCCGCTTGATGTAGGGGCCGTCCCAGCCGGCCTGTCCGTCGCCGAGCAGGAAGTGCTTGGCCGTGGGAGCGGAGCGGGTGGTGCTGAAGCCGCTGATGTCGTCGAGCGGCTTGAGCGTGCTCACGTCAGCGTAGTAGTCCATCATGGCGGCCTCGATGGCCAGGAAGTCGTCGACCACCGACTGGCTCTTCGCGCGTTCCAGGTGCTTGATGACCTGGGGAACGAGTGCGCCGCTGAGCACCGCGATCACGGCGAGCGCGATGATGATCTCCGTCAGGGTGAAACCGTCCGGACGATGAATCTGAAACCGTTTCATTTCTTTTCCTTTCATGTCGACCGTCCGCGTTCGTGGTTTCTACTGCGGATTGGCCTCTCTCCAGCCTGGAGTTAAGAGCAAGGCGTGGATATCCATCTAGATCATCGGAATCGGACATGTGCACCTTGATTGATTATTTCAAGAATGTTGCGGCATGGGGTTTCTCCCCCGGCCTAAACGGGGAAAAAAGGACCGTATTGTCATGTCGCTTAACCCCTTGCGCGATCGACCGGTATTTGGCAGCCTAAGGTGGTGGCGATTGCTAATCGCCTGAAAATATCCTCACTTGAACCTAAGCAGAGGTAAGTGCATGGCGCTGATCGAAGCGGGAGCCTCCGCTCCCGATTTCACGCTCGAAAGCCACCTGGACACCGAGGTGTCTCTGGCGGACTTTCGCGGCAAGAAGAACGTTCTTCTTGTCTCCTATCCCCTCGACTTCACGCCCACCTGAAGCATGGAGATCCCCGGTCTGAACTCCCTCCTCGAGGAGTTCGACAAGGTGGATACCCAGGTTCTGGGTATGAGCGTTGATTCGAAGTTCTGTCACAAGGGCTGGGCCGCGGGCTTCATGGGGATCAATTTCCCCCTGCTCGCCGACTTCCACCCCAAGGGCGAGGTCGCCAAGGCCTACGGCATCTGGCTCGACGAGGCCGGCATTTCCGACCGCGCCACGGTGCTCATCGACAAGGAGGGCAAGGTCCTCTGGTCCGAGTCGGTGACCCCGGCCGGCGCCCGCCAGCCGATGGCCATGCTCGAGAAGGTCAAGGAACTGGTCTAGGTGCCCGATCCATCGCTTCGCGAAACCCCGTTCACTCCGGTGAGCGGGGTTTTTTTGTTGGCAATCGCCCGCGCAACCGGGCGATGATGCCGCCGGACCCCGCTTGCGAAAAGCGCCGCGGTTCATCTTCTTCGTAGGAATCCGGCCGTCATTTCTCAAGCGGGACGGCTTTTTCACGTCATCAAGGCAGGGGTAGGAAATGGGAGATTCGAAGATCATCTGGACGAAGATCGATGAGGCGCCGGCGCTGGCGAGCTACTCGCTGCTGCCGATCGTGCAGGCCTTCACGCGGGGCACCGGCGTCGACGTCGAGACCAGCGACATCTCCCTGACCGGGCGCATCCTCTCCCTGTTCCCCGAACGCCTGAGCGAGGAGCAGCGGGTCGCCGACCATCTCGCCGAGCTCGGCGCGCTGGCCAAGCGCCCCGAAGCCAACATCATCAAGCTGCCCAACATCAGCGCCACCGTGCCGCAGCTCCAGGCAGCCATCAAGGAGCTGCAGGCGGGCGGCTTCGACGTGCCCGACTACCCCGAGGAGCCGAAGAGCGAGGACGAACGGGCGCTCCAGGCGCGCTTCGCCCGCGTGCTCGGCTCGGCCGTGAACCCCGTGTTGCGCGAGGGCAACGCCGACCGCCGCTCCGCCGTATCCGTGAAGAAGTTCGCCCAGAAGCACCCCCACCGCATGATGAAGGACTGGCCCGAGTCCGGCTCCCAGGCCCGGGTGGCCCACATGAGCGAGGCGGATTTCTACGGCAGCGAGAAGTCCGTGACGATGGCCGAGGCCGACGAGGCGACGATCGAGTTCGTGGGCGCCGGCGGCGACAGGCGGGAACTCAAGAGCGGAATCGCCCTGCAGGCCGGCGAGGTGGTCGACTGCTCCGCCATGAACGTGGCCGCCCTGCGCGCCTTCTTCGCCGAGTCGATCGGAGAGGCCAGGGAGAAGGGCCTGCTGCTCTCGCTCCACCTGAAGGCCACCATGATGAAGGTCTCCGACCCGATCATGTTCGGCCACTGCGTGTCGGTGTACTACGCCGAGGCGCTCGACAAGCATGCCGACGCGCTCGCCGGAATCGGCGCCAACGTGAACAACGGCCTGGCCGACATCCTGGACAAGCTGGACCGTCTGCCCGCGGAGAAGCGCGCGGAGATCGAGGCGGACATCGCGGCGGTCTACGAGAGCCGGCCCGCCCTGGCCATGGTCGATTCCCGCAAGGGCATCACCAACCTGCACGTGCCCAACGACATCATCATCGACGCCTCCATGCCCAACGTCGTCCGCGACGGCGGCCGCATGTGGAACGCGGGCGACGAGCTGCAGGACACCCTCGCCATGGTGCCCGACCGCAGCTACGCGACCATGTACCAGGAGATCATCGCGGACTGCCAGCGGCACGGACAGTTCGACCCGGCCACCATGGGCAGCGTGGCGAACGTCGGCCTCATGGCCCGGAAGGCCGAGGAGTACGGCTCCCACGACAAGACCTTCACGGCGCCGGCCGCCGGTGAGATTCGCGTGCTAAATGCCACCGGGGGCACAATGATGACCCAGACCGTCGAGCCCGGCGACATCTTCCGCATGTGCCAGAGCAAGGACGAGCCGATCCGCGACTGGGTGAAGCTGGCCGTCACCCGCGCCCGCGCCACCGGCACGCCGGCCGTCTTCTGGCTCGACGAGAAGCGCGGCCACGACGCCCAGCTCATCGAGAAGGTGAACGCCTACCTGCCCGATCACGACACCGACGGGCTCGAGATCCGCATCATGAAGCCGGTCGACGCCATGCGCTTCGCGCTGGAGCGGATCCGCCGCGGCGAGGACACGATCGCGGTGACGGGCAACGTGCTGCGCGACTACCTCACCGACCTCTTCCCGATTCTCGAGCTGGGCACCAGCGCCCGCATGCTGTCGATCGTGCCCCTGCTGGGCGGCGGCGGGCTCTTCGAGACCGGCGCCGGCGGCTCCGCGCCGAAGCACGTTCAGCAGTTCGTGAGCGAAGGACACCTGCGCTGGGACTCCCTGGGCGAGTACTGCGCCCTCGTGCCCTCTCTCGAGCAGGCGGCCGCCTACAGCGGCAGCGCGAAGGCCACCGTGCTGGCCGAGACCCTCGATGCCGCCATCGGCGACTACCTCGAGAGCGCCCGCTACCCCTCGCGCAAGGTGAACGAGATCGACAACCGCGGCAGCACCTTCTACCTGGCGCTCTACTGGGCCAGGGCCCTGGCCGCCCAGGACGGGGACGCGGAACTGAAGGCCCGCTTCACGCAGGCGGCCGCCGAACTCGCGGAGAACGAGGACAAGATCACCGCGGAGCTGCTGGCCGCCCAGGGCGAGCCGATGGATATCGGCGGCTACTACCACCCGGACGACGAGCTCGCGTCGAAGGCCATGCGCCCGAGCGCCACCTTCAACGCGATCATCGATGCGCTGTAAGGGGTAGACGCTTCGAGGCAGGAATCGACCGCCCGGCCGAGAGGTCGGGCGGTCTTCGTTTGCCATCAGACCGAGATTCACTTTCTCGGTATTTGTGATATAATCCGGAATCCAGTTCCCGAGACTCGATCTTCCATTCATGATCGGGGGTCCAGGTGAAGCCCATTCCGCTGCCCCGTCGTCTTTGCGGTGCCGCCCTCCTCGTCCTCTCGGCGGGAGTCGCGATCGCCGAGAGCCCGCTTCAGGCGCCCGAACTCGCCCCGGAGCTCGAGGGCCAGAACGCGAAGGTTGCCGGCCTCTACTCCGAGGGGCGCTACGCGGACGCCGTGGATCTGGCCCGCGAGTATCTCGGCCACTGGGAGGCAACCCTTGGCGAAGAGAGCGCGGAGTGGTGCTCGATGTACTCCAACCTCGGGGTGCTGCTCACCGCGATCGGGGACATGGAGGCGGCCGAGGCGGCGCACCGACGGGGACTGGCCTGTCTCCGTCGCAGCTTCCCGCCGGAGAGCGGCGACCTTGCCTCAGCCCTCAACAACTACGGCAGTCATCTCGGCCGGGCCGCGGAGTTCGGTCGCGCCGAGCTCGCGCTCGAGGAGTCGATCCGCCTGTTGCGGCTCTCCCTCGGCGAGGACCACGCCTACGTGGCGATCACCCTGAACAACCTCGGCGTGAATCAGCAGAACCAGGGCAACCTCGTCGCGGGCGAGAGAACGATGCGCATCGCCGTGGAGCGGCTGCGCGCCAGCCTGGGTGAGGACAGCCCCACCACCGCCACGGCGGCCAACAACCTCGGGCGACTCCTCGGCGCCCGAGGGGAGTTCGCGGAGGCGGAGCCGCTGCTGCGGGAAGCGCTGCGCGTGCGGGGGTCCCGGCTCGGCGACGAACATCGCGACACCTGCATCGGCCGGCGGGATCTCGGTCGTCTGCTGATGCGCCAAGGGCGCCCCGCCGAAGCCGAGTCGCTGTTTCGCGAGGCCCTGGCCGCCTTCGTCGCCACCGCGGGCGAGGAGCACCCGGACGTCGCGATGGGCCGGCACGAGCTCGGACGCGCCCTCGCCGCCCAGTCGCGGTACGACGAGGCCGAGCGGGAACTGGCGGCCTCGCTCGCCATCTACGAACGCAACTTCGACGATGGGCACTCCGCGCTGGTGCAGCTGCACGGCGAGCTGGGCGAGATCGCCTTCGCCCGGGGCCGCCTCGAAGTGGCGCGGGAACGATTCCTCGCCGCGACGACCGCCTACGAACTCGGTCGTTCCCGGTCCGGCACCGGTCTGAGCCGCGCGACCTACCTGGACAGCCCCTGGTTTCCGCTCACCGCCCTGCACCTGGAGTCGGGCAACGAGGACGAGGCCTGGCGCAGCTACGAGAGGGCGCAGGGTCGCGTCCTGGAAGAGAGCCTGATCCCCGCGGACGCCGCGAACGGCCGGGAGCGACTCCCGGCGGGCACCGTGCTGATCGGCTGGCTGGACGTGGAGCTGGGGGACGAGACGAGATCCTGGGCCTGGACGCTCCGTGGCGACCGCGTCCGCTGGCACCGCCTGGCGGCCGGCGAGGGGCAGGACGACGCGATCCGGGCGTTCCGGGAGAGCATCGCCGCCCCCGGCGCGCTGGGCCCCCTGCGCCGCCAGGCCCGCGAGGTCTGGCGGCGACGTCTCGCGCCCCTCGAGGACGAGCTCGCCGATGCCGAGCATGTCGTCGTCGTGCCCTCGGGTGCGATGCTGGGGGTACCGGTGGGCGCATTAGTCGATGACCGCGATCGCTGGCTGGGCAATCGCTGGACCCTGTCCTACACACCATCCGCCGAGCTCTACTCCTGGACCCGCTCCCTGCCGGCGCTCGCGCCGGGGCCCGGCCTATTCGTCGGCGATCCCGTCCTGCCCGGAGCGGTCGCTCTGGCGGACGGCTCCCGGCGGCCCTCGAACAATGTGATCCGCGGCGCGAGTCACGGCCTCCGTGAATCGATCGACGCGCTCCCGCCGCTCCCCGGAACCCGGGAGGAGGTCCGGATCCTCGCGCGGGACTGGCCGGAAAGCACCGCCCTGCTCGGAACGGAGGCATCCGAGCGCAAGCTCCAGACGATGGCGGCCGAGGAGCGGCTCCGCGGATTCCGCGTGCTCCATTTCGCCACTCACGCTCTCGTCGACGTCGAGGACGCGGACGCCTCCGCGCTCGTGCTGTCCCAGGACGATCTGCCCGCAGCCCTGTCTCTCCTCGAATCGGGGGAGCGGATCGTCGACGGAATCGTCACCTCGCGGGAGATCATCGAGAGCTGGCGGCTCGACGCCGACCTGGTCGTGCTCAGCGCCTGCAACTCCGCGCTGGGCAGGGCGATCGTGGGCGAAGGTCTCGTCGGCTTCGCCCACGCCTTCCTGCGCGTCGGCGCCCGCTCCACGCTCGCGAGCCAGTGGAGCGTTCCCGATCGCGCCACGCTGGAGTTCATGACCACCTTCTACCGTCTCTGGCGCGGCGACGGGCTCCCGCGCGCCGAAGCGGTCGCGGCCGCTTCACGGAGCCTGCGCGAGAACGTCGACGAGAGAGGTCGCCTCCCCTACGAGCACCCCTACTACTGGGCCCCCTTCGTCCTGGTGGGCGATGACCGCTAGCAACCGAGAGAACGACGAAGCCCTCATCGGCGCCTTTCTCCGCGGCGATCCGAACGCGATCCGCACGCTGAGCGAATGGGTGGCGCGAATCGTCCGGCTTCGCGCCTGGCGTCTGCGTCGCGACGAGGATCTGTCCCAGGACATCCTGGTCGAACTCCTGGCCAGCTTCGAGGCCGGACGCTTCGAGGGTCGCTCCTCGCTGCGCCTCTACGCGGAGCGCGTCGCCAAATACCGCTGCATCGACGCCGTGCGGCGCGAGCGCCACCGAAGACACCTATCCCTGGAAGAAAGCGGGGAACCCGAGCCCGCGGGCAGCGACAGGCCCGATCGGAAGCTCGATGGTCGCGAGGAGCTCCGCCTCTGCCACGCGGTGCTGTGCCGCCTGCCGGAGAGCTGTCGAGAACTGCTCCGGCGGGTGCTGGCGGAAGAGGTCGGCTACGAGTTCCTGGCGAAGGAGGAGGGCGTGGCGGTGGGCACGATCAAGTCGCGCGTGGCGCGCTGTCGCAAACACGCCAACGATCTGCGGCGTAGACTCACTGCCGATCCAGCAAGGCCCGGAAGGAGAGGATCACGATGACGGACTGGCTCGACGACTTCGTCCGCGAGGAGGGCGAACTCATGTTCTCCCCGCATCCGACCGGCGAGGAGCTGGTGCTTCTCCACGAGGATCCGGAAGAGCTGACCCCGGATCGCCGCGACGCGATCACGGCCCACCTGAGGGTCTGCGGGGACTGCGCGGACGACATGGCGCGCCTCGAGGCGGCCGGGAGAGAGCTCGCCGAAACGCCCCCGGCACCCGTCGCCTCGGACGGGCCGTTCCTGCCGCGTCCGCGCGCCGCCATCACCGAGCCGTGGATCTGGGTGCCGGCGGCCCTGGCGGCGGCCGTCCTCCTCGTGCTCCTCTGGCCGGACCCCGAGGAATCGATCCTGCGTCCCGTCGGGCGAGCCATCGTGCTGCAGGTGGAGGCGGAGCGCGGATCCCGCCCGGCGGTCTCGCCGGACGGCGAGGGAAGCGTCACGCTCTCCTTCACGCTGCACGGCACGCCGCGGGGTTCAATAAAGCGCTGCGACGTGGTCATTCTCGACGCCGAGGGCAATGCGCTCGCCGAGCTCCACTCCCTCGAGGCCTTCGACGAGTACGGGAGCTTCCTTCTCACCGTCGACGCCAGGGAGCTCGGCGACGGAAACTATCAGCTGCTCGCCCGCGATTCCCTCGGCGAGACACGCTTCGACTTCGAGGTCCTGCGACAGCGCGACTGATCGGCTTCATGCGACGGAACGCGGCGGCCGGAGGCCAAACGAAAACCCCGCCTCCCTGAGGAGACGGGGTCCAATGCACGAAGCGATTGGCGATTGCCTACCAGCGACCGCCACCGCCGCCGCCACCGTAGCCGCCGCGGCCGCCGCCGCCGCTGCGCTTGGGGCGATCCTGGGCTTCGTTGACCCGCAGGTCACGGCCGCCCATGTTGTATCCGTCCAGGGCGCCCATGGCCGCCGTGGCGCCGTCGTCATCCATCTCTACGAAACCGAAACCACGGGGGCGACCCGTGTCGCGGTCGTTAATCAGGGCAACCGAGTGCACGGTACCGTGCTTCTCGAACAGTTCCTTGACCTCTTCGTCATTCGCGGAAAAGGGCAGGTTGCCCACATATAGCTTCTTCAAGTCAGTCTTCTCCAGGGCCGGTTACGCCGGCTTCCAAGTG
Source organism: uncultured bacterium (assembly GCA_964399495.1). Classification (GTDB taxonomy): domain Bacteria; phylum Krumholzibacteriota; class Krumholzibacteriia; order JACNKJ01; family JACNKJ01; genus CAYNQX01. The sequence continues at coordinate 65,194 of CAYNQX010000010.1, read as the reverse complement.
CGCAGTTTGACCGTTTCACGATGTTGAATGGGTCGTGCGCTCTTTCCAGGCCGGCAATGCCGGCCTCATTCCCCGACCGTCGGGGAAATCTCAGTGTCCGGAGGGATCCGAACTCAACCAGGGTACATTAGGAATTCTCAGACTGCCAGCCATAACTCGCTATTTTTTCGAAATTTACGTCACTCCAGGCCTACCCTCGCCCGGAAGATCCATCTGACGCCACCTGTCAACCTATTGCTAACATGTCAATTACGCCGAAACAGCCGATCATTCCCGGCTGTGCATGCGCCTTTCGGGATCGAAGGGCAGCACCGAGCCCGCTTGCGGGCAGATTTCGGATTCATCTATCCGAATGATTCGGCAACCGCTATAATCCGCGAGGAAGGAGGCCCGCCCATGACGGGACACTCGCTCTCCCGCATCGTTCTCGCCCTCTCCATCGCACTCCTCGCTCCCGCGGCCGGCGGCGCCCGTGTCTGGGTGGTCGCTCCGGACGGCCTGGGCGACGCCCCCACGATCGCGGCGGCCATCGACTCGATGAGCGGCGGCGACGTGATCGAACTGCTCGACGGCACCTTCACCGGCCCGGGCAACCGCGACATGAACAACCAGGAGAAGGCGGTGGTGATCCGTTCCCGCAACGGCGACCCCGCGGCCTGCGTGATCGACTGCGAGGGCACGCCGGACGACCCCCACCACGGCATCCGCTTCTTCGGCGGCGGCTGAAAGGACACGCTCTCCCTGGGGCTCCAGGGGGTCACGATCCGCGGCGCTCACGACCTGTACGGGTCGGCGGTGAACATCGACGAGGGCATGCCGGTGCAGCTCATCAACTGCATCTTCGAGGAGAACGTCGCCATCCACGACGGCGGCGCGGTGGGCAGCATGGGCGGATGGCCGAGAATCGAGGACTGCCTGTTCAGGAACAACTCGGCCGAACGGGGCGGGGCGATGGACCTGTCCCACAACCAGTTCTTCGTCGAGGGCTGCACCTTCATCGGCAACGCCAGCACGGACGGGGGCGCGCTCTACATCTCCGGCGCACACCAGGCCGAGATCAGCCACTGCACCTTCCAGGGCAACGGCGCAAACCGAGGCGCGGCGCTCAGCGTCCTCGGTTCCGGCCTCCTCAACCTGGACCTGTCGACCTCCATCATCGCCTTTTCGCCCGAGGGCGAGGGGCTCTACTGGAACGGGGCGGACACCCTCACCCTGAGTCACGTGGACATCCACGGCAACGCGGGCGGCGACTGGCTGGGCGATATCGCCTACCAGCTCGGCGCGGACGGCAACGTCGACCTCGATCCGATCTTCTGCGACGCCGACGCGGACGACCTCACGCTGCGCGAGGATTCGCCCTGCCTGCCCGCGGGCAATCCGGACAGCGTCCTGATCGGCGCCCACGGCGAGGGTTGCGAGATTCCCACCGCCGCCGGCCAGCCGGCCGAAACGCCCCCGGCGCTGCTGCGCGGCGCGCACCCCAACCCCTTCAACCCCTTCGTGACGATTCGCTTCGCGCTGCCGCGAGCGGGTCGGGCGACCCTCCGGATCCACGACGCGGGCGGGCGCCAAGTCGCGACGATCGCCGACGAACGGTTCGCCGCCGGCGAATGGCGTCGGACATGGAATGGACGCGACGCGCAAGGCCGCGCCGCCGCCTCGGGCGTCTACCACGCGGTCCTGGATGTCGACGGCTCGAGAGAATCCCTGAAGCTGGTCCTCCTCCGTTGAGCGACACCGCCGGTCCCTGCTAGGGTGGACCCTCCCCCAGCAAGGAGACCGTCGTGACCGCTCGCCGTCGACTGCTGCCGATCATCGCCGCCCTCGCCCTGACCGCCGCCTCCCCCGCGCTCGGAGCCTTCGCCGTCGACGGCAACGTCGTGGAGTTGCGAAGCGACGAGGGCCCGCGCTACCGCATCAGCTTCCTGGAGCCCGACCTGTTCCGCCTTCAGGCCACTCTCGGCTCCGCCTTCGCGGACGAGGGCAGCGGCAAGGCGCCCATCGTCCTCGCGATCGACCACGGCAATCCTCGGGTCGCGGTGACCGATCACGACGGCTACCGCGCCGTCTCCACCACGGCGCTGGAGCTTCGCATCCACGCATCGCCGCCGCGCCTGGAGCTGATCGCGAAGGACGACGGACGCACGCTCTGGCGGGAGCTGAAACCCCTGGAGCTCTCCGACTCCACCTGCACGCAGACGCTGTCGAGCCGTCCGGACGAGCGCTTCTTCGGCGGCGGCCAGCAGAACGGCCGCTTCGAGTTCAAGGGCGAGCTGATGGAGATCTCCTACTCGGGCGGCTGGGAGGAGGGCGACCGCCCCAGCCCCGCGCCCTTCTACATGAGCGACCGCGGCTACGGCGTGCTGCGCAACACCTGGGCCGACGGCAGCTACGACTTCCGCTCCGCGCGCTACCTCACCGCCACCCATGCCGAGGGCCGTCTCGACGCCTACGTCATGGTCGGCCCCTCGATCCGCGAGGTGCTGGGCCACTACACCCGTCTCACCGGCCGCGCCCGCCTGCTCCCCCGCTGGGCCCTCGGCTACGGCGACGCGGACTGCTACAACGACGGCGACAACGTGAAGAAGCCCGGCACCGTGCCCGAGGGCTGGTCGGACGGCCCCACCGGCACCACCCCCGACGTCGTGGCGACCCTGGCCGAGAAGTACCGCGAGCACGACATGCCCGGCGGCTGGATCCTGCCCAACGACGGCTACGGCTGCGGCTACGAGAACCTGCCCGAGGTCGTGGCCGGTCTGGGCGAGCTGGGTTTCCGCACAGGGCTCTGGACGGAGAACGGCGTCGAGAAGATCGCCTGGGAGGTGGGCACCGCCGGCACCCGCGTGCAGAAGCTCGACGTGGCCTGGACCGGCAAGGGCTACCAGTGGGCCATGGACGCCAACCACGACGCCGCCGCCGGCTTCCTCGACAACTCCGACGCGCGCCCCTTCATCTGGACCGTGATGGGCTGGGCCGGCATCCAGCGCTACGCCGTCACCTGGACGGGCGACCAGTCCGGCAGCTGGGACTTCATCCGCTGGCACGTGCCCACGCTGATCGGCTCGGGCCTGTCGGGCATGAACTACTCCACCGGCGACGTCGACGGCATCTTCGGCGGCTCCCCCGACACCTTCACCCGCGACCTGCAGTGGAAGTGCTTCACGCCCGTGCTCATGGGCATGTCCGGCTGGTCGCAGAAGGTGCGCAAGCACCCCTGGTGGTTCGACGAACCCCACCGCTCGATCAACCGCCGCTACCTGAAGCTGCGTCAGCGCCTGATGCCCTACCTCTACACCCTCGCCCGCGAAACGGAGACCACCGGCGCTCCCATGGTGCGCGGCATCTTCTGGGATCACCCGGACGACCCCCATGCCCACGATCACCCCTACCAGTTCATCCTCGGCCGCGATCTGCTCGTCGCCCCGGTCTATCGCAGCCAGGCCGCGAGCGGCGGTTGGCGCGAGGACGTGTACCTGCCCGAGGGCCGCTGGATCGACTACTGGAACGGCCGCGAGTTCGAGGCGGGCCCGGATGGGCGCCTGCTCGACCTGCCCGTCGACCTGGCCACGATTCCCGTGTTCGCGCGCGCGGGCGCGATCATTCCGATGTACCCGGAGTCCCTGCACGAGGGCGAGAAACCCGCCGACCCGCTCACCCTCGACCTCTACCCCTACGGCGCCGACTCGGAGTTCGTGCTCTACGAGGACGACGGCGACACCCGCGCCTACCGCGAGGGCGCCTACAGTCGCCAGGGCTTCGCCATGCACGTCGTCGGGGAGACGATCGTCGTCGGCATCGGAGCCGTGATCGGAGAGTTCGAGGGGGTCCTGGAGCGACGCGAGATCGAGTTGCTCGTCCACCTGACCGCCGCGCCCCTGTCGGTGGCGATCGACGGCGAGCCGGTCGAAGGCTGGAGCTTCGACGCGGGGGATCGCCGCGGCCTGCTCCGCGTTTCGACCGGCTCCCTCGACATGCGCGAATCCCACCACGTGGTCCTGCGCCTCGATCCGGCCGCGTCGACCGCGCACTTACGTGAGGACGACCTGCCCGCGAAACCGGCGGGCGACGGCACCGTGCCGGTGGATGCGCTCAGGGTGGTGGGCCGCGCGGCCGAAGAGCCGGGCCACCCGCTCGAGAACGCCTTCGACGGCGACCCCGACACCTGGTTCCGCACGGTGCGCGACCAGGCCGCGGCCTACGGCCCCCACGAGTTCACGCTCTCCCTCGGCGAGCGGCGCGTGGTCGAGGGCTTCCGCATCGCCCCGCGCAACGACAAGTGGTGGGAGTGGGGCCAGGTTCGCGACTACGAGCTCTACCTCGCCGACGTCAACGGGCGCTGGGGTACGCCCGTCACCGGTACGCTCGAGCGGAGCGAGGAGATGCAGGAGATCCGCTTCCCGGCGCGCGCCGGACGCCTGCTGCGCTTCCGCGTGCTCACGACCCACGACAACACGGACCCGCCGGCGCAAGGCGGCCCCGACCCGGCCGGCGGCCCCTACCACGCCACACGCGCCGTGCGCGTGGGGGCCACCACGATCTCGGAGTTCCGTCTGATCGAGCGCCCGGCGCCCCTCGGATCCCCGCGCCTCGAGTCCCTCGCGCCCGTGCGGGGCGACGGCGTCACGGCCGTCATGAACGGGCTCCGCTTCGAGGGCGCGATGACCACGCGGGGCGCGAGTCGCATCGACTTCGCGCTCGACGGCGACTGGCGGGAGCTGCGCACGGAGGTCGGTATTCTCGACGGCTCCGTGCGCGGCGAGGGCCTGCGTTTCCAGGTGTGGGGCGACGGCCGCCTGCTCTGGGACAGCGGCCGCATTGCGAGCCCAGACATCGCGAAGCCGCGGCTCGACCTGCGCGGTGTGCGCGCGCTCAGCCTGCGCACGGTCGCAGGCGACCCGGAGGTCGCGGGCTGCTGGGCCGAGACCGTGCTCGTCGGCCACGAGGGTGACGTCGTCACCGCGGTCGAGGCGCGCTGACATGGAAGTGGCGATCCTCGCCGGAGGCATCGGCCGACGCTTCGGCGGCGTGAAGCAACTCGCCCCCGTGGCGCCGGACGGCGCGACCCTGCTCGAGGTGACGCTGCGCGACGCGGCGCGGGCGGGCTGCCGCCGGGCGGTGGTCGTGACCGCGCCGGATCTCGTCGACGCGATGGGCGCGCTCTTCGACGAGCGGCCGCTGCCGGGCCTGGAGGTGGCGGTCGTCGCCCAGCGCGCGGACGACCTGCCGCGCCCCGTGAGCGCGCCGCGCGAACGTCCCTGGGGCACCGCCCACGCGCTCTGGTGCGCGCGCGACGCCCTGCGCGATGATTTCCTGCTGTTCAACGCCGACGACCATTACGGACCCGGCGCGCCCGGCGCGCTCATCGCGGCGATGGCCGAACAGGGCGACCGTCCCGTGTTCGCGCTGCTCGGCTACCCGCTGGGTACGACGCTCTCGCGGGAGGGCAGCGTCTCCCGCGCGCTCTGCGAGCTCGAGGGCGAGCGCGTGACCGGTATCACCGAGTACCCCGCCATCGACGTCGAGGGGCGCGTTGCCGCCGGCCCCGAGACGGGCCGCCGGCTCCCGCTCGAGGCGCCGGTCTCCATGAACGCCTGGGGCTTCACGCGTGCCGTGTTCCCGTTGCTCGAATCCCACCTGCTCCGCTTCCTGGAAAGCGCCGATCTCGCGTCGGACGAGTGCTACCTGCCCGTGGCCATCGACGAGGCGCTGCGGCGGGGCGAGCTGGAGCTGCGCCTCGCGTCGGCCCCGGATCGCTGGTGCGGCATGACCTGGCCCGAGGATCGCGCAAGGGTGCGCCGCCGCCTGGCGGAGCAGGAGGAGCCCTTGAGCATCGCCGAGGCCTTCGGCCTCGAGCCCACCGGCGCGCCCGCCCGTCCGCAGGGCGGCGGCCTGATCCACGCGAGCTGGCGGGTGGAGACGCGGCGCGGCGACTTCCTGCTGCAGCGCCTGAACGCGACGGTGTTCGCGCAGCCGGAGGTCGTGGCGGAAAACGCCGCGGCGGTCGCCGTGCGCGTGGACGACGCGCTGCGCAAGACCGGAGACACTGATCCCCGGCATCGCCTTCGCTACCTCCGCGACGCGCAGGATCGGCCCTGGGTGCGGAACGAGCGCGGCGAGGTCTGGCGCGGCGCGGCCTGGATCGCCGATTCCCGCCCCGCCGATCCTCGGAGCTCCGCCGAGCGGGTGGGCGCCGCCCGGCTGCTGGGCCGCTTCCCGGGCCTGGTCGCGGCGGGCACGGGCCCCGAGCCGCGCGAGGTGCTGCCCGGCTTCCACGACACGCCGGCACGACTCGCGGGCCTGCGCTCGGCCGCGGAGAGCGATCCGCAAGGCCGACGGGAAGCCTGCCGCCAGGAATTCGATCGTCTCGTCGAGCTCGCGCCCCTGGCCGAACTGCTCGGCGACGGCGGGCAGCCGATTCGCTTCGTCCACAACGACGCCAAGCTCGACAACGTGCTGGTGGACGCGGAGACGTGTGAGCCGCTCTGCGTGGTCGACCTCGACACGGTGATGCCTGGCCTCGCCGCCCTCGACTTCGGGGATCTCGTGCGCTCCGCGGTGACGGGGCGCCCCGAGGACGAGCCCACGCTCGAACGGGTGACGCTGCGCGAGCACCGCTTCCGCGACCTGGTCCTTGGCTATCTGGAGGGCTCGGCGGAATGGATCGAGGACGCGGAGCGGGCGGCGCTGGTCGACGGGGCGATAAGGATCACCTACGAACAGGCCCTGCGCTTCCTCGCCGATCACCTGGACGGCGACCGCTACTACGCCGTCGACGCGCCCGGCCACAACCTGCGGCGCGCCCGCGCGCAGATCCGTCTTCTCGAAGCTCTCCTGAGTCAGGCGGACGCGCTCCGGTCGATCGTCGCCGATCTCGTCTAGGCCGCCTCGCGCTCCCCACCTCGCCAGACCCGACCCAGCAGCAGTGCCGCCAGCACGGCGATCGCCAGCAACAGCGCGCCACGCATCGTGCGCCCGTAGAGGAAGCTGCCCACCGAGAAGAGTGCGGCGTAGATCGCCGCGCAGCCCAGCGACCAGGAGAGCAGCGCGCGCGGCAGATTGTCGGCCGCCCGATAGCCGTCGCCCTGGAAGCGGCGCCAGCCCGGACCCGCGGGTCGGATCCTGTCCACGAAGGCCCGCAGCCGCTCGGGATCGACGGTCGGCGTGAGGAAGGTCACCGCCATCCAGACGGCGGTGGTGATGCCGACGGTCCAGAGCAGGGCCGCGTCCGTGCTCAGCGAGATCAGCTCCGCGCGCCCCAGCAGGTGGATCGTCAGGGTCACGATAAAGGAGATCACCATCGCGGAGATCTCGCTCCAGGCGTTGATGCGCCACCAGTACCAGCGCAGCAGGTAGATGAGCCCCGTGCCCGCGCCGAAGGAGAGCAGCAGCCGGAACGCCTCGCCGGCCGTCTCCAGCAGCAGCGTGAAGCCGGCGGCGCAGGCCATGAGGCCCACGGTCGTGAGGCGGGAGACGAGCACGAGGTGGCGCTCGTCGGCGTCCGGGCGGAGGAAGCGGCGGTAGAGGTCGTGCACCAGGTAGGAGGCGCCCCAGTTCAGGTGGGTGCTCATCGTGGAGACGTAGGCCGAGGTGAGCGAGGCCACGAGCAGGCCGAGCAGGCCGTGGGGCAGAAGCGTGAGCATGGCCGGATAGGCGATGTCGTTGCCGAGCAGTTCGGGATTCACGTGGGGCAGCGCGACGCGGATGTCCGCGAGTTCGGGGAAGACGAGCAGCGAGGAGAGCGCGACGAGGATCCAGGGCCAGGGCCGGATCGCGTAGTGCGCCACGTTGAACCAGAGCACGGCCTTGAAGGCGTGGCGCTCGTCCTTGGCGGCCAGCATGCGCTGGGCGACGTAGCTGCCGCCGCCCGGCTCCGAGCCGGGATACCACACGGCCCACCACTGCACGGCCAGCGGCACGACCAGCAGCGACACGAACACCGTGCCGTTGCCCGGGTCAGGGAAGAAGGCGAGCGTGCCGGGATCGAGCTTCTCGACGAGCCCGGACAGGCCGCCCACCTGCTCGGCCCCGAGAGCGGCGCGCGCCGCGGCGATGACGCCGATCATCGCGATGGCGAACTGCACGAGGTCGGCCACGAGCACGCCCCAGAGGCCGGCCAGCACGGAGAAGCCGACGCTCAGCAGGAAGCAGACGATCAGCGTCGTGCCGCGATCCCAGCCCAGGAGCACGTGGGCGATCTTGACGGCGGCCAGGGTCACCGTGGCCATGATGACGGCGTTGAACACCAGTCCCAGGTAGACGGCCCTTACGCCGCGCACCGCGGCGGCCGGCTTGCCGCTGTAGCGCAGCTCGTAGAACTCGAGGTCCGTTAGAACGCCGCTGCGCCGCCACAGGCGCGAGTAGAGGAACACGGTCGCCATGCCGGTGACGAGGAAGGCCCACCAGGCCCAGTTCGCGGCCACGCCGCCCGTGCGCACGAGGTCCGTGACCAGGTTCGGCGTGTCGGTGCTGAAGGTGGTCGCCACCATGCTGGTGCCGATGAGCCACCAGGGCGCGGCGCGTCCGCTGGCGAAGAACTCGTCGGTGCCGCGCCCGGCGCGGCGGGCGAACCAGAGGGCGGGGGCGAAGGCGGCGCCCAGGCAGAGGGCGACGACCCACCAGTCCAGTGCGTTGAGCTGCATGGCGACTCCTGCTCGTGCGGGTCCGGCGATCGCGAATACGCCCAGCAAACCCCAGACGCCCGCGGATGAAAAGGGGAAATACGAGGAGAGGGTGGGTGTGCTACGGTTTCCCGGGCCGAAAGCATGGAGGGATCGCCATGAGAATCCTGCTTCCGATGCTGTTGATCTGCTGCGTCCTGGCCGGCACGGCGAGGGCCGTGGAGGCCGAGGACGACGACGCGCGGCTCCGCTGGTTCGCCGAGGCGAAGCTGGGCGTGTTCATCCACTGGGGAATCTACGCGGTGGAGGGAATCGGCGAGTCCTGGAGCTTCCACAACGGGCACATCTCCCACGCGGACTACATGAAGCAGCTCGGCGGCTTCACCGCCTCCCGCTACGACCCCGAGCGCTGGGCCGAGCTGATCCGTGCCTCGGGCGCCCGCTACGCGGTGCTCACCTCCAAGCATCACGACGGCGTCGCGCTCTGGGACAGCGATGCCACGGCGCTGACCGTGGTGAAGCGCACGCCGGCCGGACGCGACCTTATCACGCCCTACGCGCGCGCCCTGCGCGACGAAGGCCTGAAGGTCGGCCTCTACTACTCGCTCATCGACTGGACCGACGAGAACTACCCCAACTTCCTACGCAACGAGAAGCGCTACGAAGACGACCCCACGCGCTGGGAGGCCTTCTCGCGCGCCAACCACGCGCAGATCCGGGAGCTCTCCGACTGCTTCCGGCCGGACCTGTTCTGGTTCGACGGCGACTGGGAGTTCTCGGCCGAGCGCTGGGGCGCCGCGGAGATCCGCGCGATGCTGCTCGCGGCGAATCCGGAGGTGGTCATCAACTCGCGGCTCCAGGGCTACGGCGACTACGCCACGCCCGAGCAGGGCGTGCCCATCACCCCGCCGGGGGCGCCCCACTGGGAGCTCTGCCTCACCATGAACGACTCCTGGGGCTATCAGCCGGATGATACGAACTACAAGACCACGAACCAGATCGTGCGCATTTTCGTGGAGTGCATCGCCATGGGCGGCAACCTGCTGCTGGACATCGGGCCCCGCGAGGACGGGACGATCTGCGAGGAGCAGGTGACGATTCTCGAGGAGCTAGGACGCTGGACGGGCAAGCACGCCGAGGCGATCTACGGCACCTCGCGAGGGCTTCCTGCCGGGCACTTCCACGGCCCTTCGGCGCTGTCGCCGGACCGCGAGACCCTCTACCTCTACCTGCCCCACCGCCCGCGCGGCCCCCTCGCGATCAAGGGGCTCGCCAGCGCTGTGAAGGGGATCCGGGTGGTCGGCCATGAGGGCAGCGATCTCGACTGGGAGATCAAGATGAAGCTCTCCTGGAGCGAGAAGCCCGGCATCCTCTACGTGGACCTGCCGGAATCGCTGCTCGACGAGGAGGTGACGGTGATGGCCGTCGACCTCGAGGGCCCCATCGCGCTGTACCGTGACGGCGAGGATCACTGACGTGAGCGAAGCGACCCGCGACTTCCCCGACCTGCATCGCCGCGTGGTCTTCGGCCGGGCCGGCGGACGGATCATCTGGCAGCCGCGCATCGGCTGCTGGTTCGAGGACAAGATGTTCTCGGGCCAGGGCCTGCCCGCCCCCTACACCGGCATGAGCTTCCACGAGGTCTACCGCGCGCTGGACTGCTCGGCGCGTCTCTACGAGTTCAACTCCTGCTTCCGGCGCGTCGAGCACCCGGCCGTGTCAGTGGAGTGGCGCGACCTGAACGAGACCGACGTGGAGATGACCATCCGCACCCCGGTGGGCGACCAGATCGCCCTGCGCCGGCGCTCGGCCAACAGCCCCCACGCGATCACGCTGAAGTGGGAGGTGGAGACGCCCGAGGAGCTGGCGATCGCGACCTGGCGCGAGGAGAACGCCGGCTGGGAGTGGGACCAGGAGCAGTACGACGCGCACATGGCGGCCTGCGGCGACCTGGGCGCGCCCACGATGTTCATGCCGCGGATGAACGTGCAGAGCCTCTACATCGAGAAGATGGGCGTGGAGAAGGGCGTCTACGCCATGTTCGAGCGGCCCGCGGAGATCGAGGCTTACTTCGAAGCGCTCGAGGAGAACCACGGCCGGCTGATCGACGTGATCGGCGCGTCGCCGATCGACATCGTCAACTTCGGGGAGAACATCCACTCGGGCACGCTTTCGCCCGACCTCTTCCTGCGCTACCACCTGCCCGCCTGCCAGCGGCGCTGCGAGCGCCTGCACGCGGCCGGCAAGTTCGTCTGTTCCCACTGGGACGGCGACACGAAGCCCCTGCTCCCCTTCGTGAAGGAGACCGGGCTGGACGGCGTGGAGGCCATCACCCCCCACCCCCAGGGCGACGTGACGCTGGAGGAGATCAAAGGGGCGCTCGGCGATGAGGTGTTCCTGATGGACGGCATCCCCGCCATCCACTTCGACGACACCTACCCGGTCGAGACGCTGGTCGAGTGCACGGAGAGACTGATCGAGCTGTTCGCGCCGAAGCTTGTCCTGGGGATTTCCGACGAGATATCATCGACCGGCGACATCGAGCGGCTGCGCGTCGTTGGCGACATCGTCGACGAGTTCAACCGGAGCATCGAGGCCGCGGGATCCAAGGAGTGACGATGGAAAAACTGCTGAAGCGACTCGCCGTCTGCATCGAGCGGGGCAAGGTGGACGCCGACTCGCCCTACCCGCCCGAGCTGAAGGGCGAGGACGGCGCCGTCGAGCTCACCCGCAAGGCGCTCGACGGGGGCTGTCCGCCCCAGGAGGTGCTGCGCGGCGGGCTCATGGCCGGCATGAACGTGGTGGGCGCGCAGTTCGAGGAGGGCGAGGCGTTCATCCCCGACCTGCTCATCGCCGCCCGGGCGATGACGGCCGCCATGGAGCTGCTGAAGCCCCACTTCGACAGCGGCGCCATCGAGTACCGCGGCATGGTGATCCTGGGCACGGTGGCCGGCGACCTGCACGACATCGGCAAGAACATCGTGCGCATGGTGCTGGAGGGCGACGGCTGGGAGGTGACCGACCTCGGCGTGGACGTCGACACCGAGCAGTTTCTCGAGGAGCTCACCGGGAATCCGGGCAGCGTGGTGGGCCTGAGCGCGCTGCTCACCACCACCATGGTGAACATGGAGAAGACCACCGCCGCGATCCGCGAGCGCTTCCCCGGCACGCGGGTCTTCGTGGGCGGAGCGCCCCTGTCGGAGGAGTTCTCCACGAAGATCGGCGCGGACGGGTTCTTCCCCGACCCCCAGAAGTTCGCGAAGCACCTGAGCGCGCTCCCCGAACAGGAAGGCGGAGCCTAGCGCATGCCCTCCACGCCCCGGGAACTCGTCCGCCGCGCGCTCCGCTTCGAGTATCCCGAACGTCTCCCGCGTCAGCTCTGGACCCTGCCCTGGGCCGGCATCCACCACCCCGAGACGGTGGCCGAGCTGGAGCGACGCTGGCCCTCCGACTTCGAGACCACCCAGTGGTTCTACCCGCCCTCCCGACGCGCCAAGGGCGACCCCTATCGGCCGGGCGAGAGCACCGACGCCTGGGGCTGCGTGTTCCAGAACATCCAGCCGGGGATCATCGGCGAGGTGAAGGATCCGATCCTGGCGAACTGGGCCGACGCGCGCGACTACGCGCCGCCCCGCGAGCAGCTGCCCGAGAAGGGCACACGCGAATGGGACGAAGCGCTGGAGGCGATCGCGCGGATCCATGTCGGCACCGATCGCTTCGTCTTCGCCAACATCTGCCCGCAGCCCTGGGAGCGCTACCAGTTCCTCCGCGGCACCGAGAACGCGATGATCGACGTGCTGATGCCCGACCAGGGTCTGCACGACCTGCTGCGCAGGATCCACGAGTTCTACATGACGGAGCTCGAGCTCTGGTGCGCCGCGGACGTGGACGCCATCTCCCTGGCCGACGACTGGGGCGGGCAGTCGCGGCTGTTGATCCGCCCCGACCTGTGGCGCGAACTGTTCAAGCCGCTCTACCGCGACTACTGCGACATCGCCCGGGCGCACGGGAAGCACGTGTTCCTGCACTCGGACGGCCACATCGTGGAGATCTATCCCGACCTGATCGAGATCGGCATCGACGCCGTGAACTCCCAGCTCTTCTGCATGGACATGGCGGCGCTGCGCGAAGAAGCCAAGGGACGGATCACCTTCTGGGGCGAGATCGACCGGCAGCACGTGCTCACCGCAGACGACCCGACGGTCGCGCGGGCGGCGGTGCGCGAGGTGGCGCGCCACCTCTACGACCCCGCGGGCGGCATCATCGCGCAGTTCGAGTTCGGCGCGGGGGCGCGGCCCGCCTCCGTGCTCGCGGTCTTCGACGAATGGGAACGGGTCCACGACGAGGCGACCCGACAAGGAGGGAAGTGACGATGCGTCTTCGGAACGCGATCGCGATGCTCATCGGCGCTGTCGGCGTCGCCCTGACGCTGGCGGCCTGTGACGAGACCCGCGACCACGGCCTGATCGCAGGCGGCGAGGGCCGCGGCTGCATCCGGCTGGCCACGCAGGATCCCCCGACCCTCCGCGCGGCCGAAACGCTGCGGCGGCATCTGGCCGAGGCCACCGGCGTCGACCTGCCGGTGCTGACGCGGGGCGTCCCCCATCCCGGAGGCGAGATCCTGCTGGGCTGGGGCGAGGAGGCCCGAGCCGCGGCGCCGGATCTCGAGGGCGATGCCTTCGTCTGGCGCGGCGACGGCGACGGCCGCCTGCTCATCGGCGGGCCGGAGGGCGGCACGCTCTACGGCGTCCACGCCTTCCTCGAGGAGCACCTGGGCTTCCGCCACTACGCGCCCGGGGCGAAGCATGTCCCGGAACTCGAGCGGGTCGACCTGCCCCGCCTGAGCGAGACCCGCTCCCCCGCCTTCCCCGTGCGCTGGGTTCACCTGCCCGGCGCGGAACACCAGGCCTGGTGCGACTGGCACGGTGTTCACTCCCGCGCGCACCGGAACGCCTCCTGGGGCATGTACGTGCACACCTTCGAGACCCTCGTGCCCCCCGAGGCGCACTTCGACGAGCACCCCGAGTACTACTCCGAGATCCAGGGCCTGCGGCTGCCCAACCAGCAGCTCTGCCTCACGAATGAAGAGGTGTTCCACCTGGTGGTGGCGGGTCTGCGGGAGCGCATGGCCGAGCGGCCGGACGCGCGCTACTGGTCGGTGTCCCAGAACGACCGCCACGGCCCCTGCGAGTGTGTCGACTGCCGCCGCCTGGTGGAGGAGCACGGTGGCGAGGCGGGCCCGCTGCTGCGCTTCGTGAATCGCGTGGCGGCCGAGTTCCCCGATCGCGTCATCTCCACGCTCGCCTACTCCTACACCCGGCGCGCGCCGCGCGGCCTCGTGCCCGCGCCCAACGTGAACATCTGCCTCTGCAGCATCGAGTGCGACCGGGCCCAAACCCTGGCCGACGGGCCACGCAACGCCGACTTCGTGCGCGACATCGAGGAGTGGTCGGCGCTCACCGACAACCTGATGATCTGGGACTACGTGGTGCAGTTCACGAACTACATCTCGCCGTTTCCGAACTTCCACGTGCTGCAGCCGAACATCCAGCTCTTCCGCGATCACGGCGCGCAGCTCATGTTCCAGCAGGGCAGCGGCGCCAGCCGCAGCGACCTTTCCGAGCTGAAGCAGTACCTCATCGCCAAGCTGCTCTGGAACCCCGACCGCGATGTCGACGCCCTCGTCGACGACTTCCTCGCCGGCTACTACGGCGAGGCGGCCGCCCCGATGCGGCGCTACTTCGACCTGATGCAGCGCAGTCTTCTCGATTCGGGCGCGGGACTCGGAATCTACGGCGGACCGGGCCGCGACAGCGCGACCTGGCTGAAGCCGGCGGTTCTGGCGGAGGCGGAGGCGATCCTCGCCGAGGCCGCGCTCGCCGCGGAGGGCCGGGGAGAGATCGAGCGCCGCGTGCGCGCGGCCGGTCTGTCGGTGGCCTACGCGCGCCTGGAGCAGGGCAAGCTCTTCGGGGCCGAGGAGCACGGCCTGTTCGAGGCCGCACCCGCAGGCGGATGGCGATTGCGGAAGGGCTGGACCGAGAAGCTGGAAACCTTCGTGGCGGGCTGCCTCGAAGGCGGCTTCGAGACCATCCACGAACGCAACGCGCCGCCGGAGGGCTACGGCGAGAGGATGCGTCGCTTCTTCGCGGAGGGCATGGTGGACCACCTCGCGGCGGGCAGGCCCCTCGCCATCGGAATCCCCTACAGCGCCAAATACCCGGCCAAGGGTGACGGCACCCTGGTGGACGGACTCAAGGGCATCAACGACTACTGGTTCAGCTGGCTCGGCTGGAAGGCCTCCGATATGTCCGTGACCGTCGACCTGGAGCAGACCCGCGAGGTGGGCCGCCTGGCGGCCGACTTCCTGCAGGTGGTCGCCTCCTGGGTGTGGCTGCCGCGGGAGGTGCGCTGGCGCGTCTCGACCGACGGCAAGAGCTGGGAGACGGTGGCCGCGCTGACGCCAGAGAATCCCGAGCGGCGCGGCGATCCCTTCGTGGAGCGCTTCGAGTGCCGCTTCCCGCCGCGCCCGGCCCGCTACGTGCGCCTGGAGGCGACCGCCGCGAAGCACTGCCCGCCCTGGCACCACGGGGCGGGCGGCGACGCCTGGATCTTCTGCGACGAGGTGATGGTGTTCGAGTAGCCCGGCCTAGCTGTTCAGCCTTCCGAGCCGGAAGGACCAGGCGTGAGCGCAGGGCGGCGAGTTGCGCAGGGAAGCGGGCAGGAGAATCCGGCAGCCGTCTCCCGCGGGTTCCCAGTTCAGCGGCTCCGCGCCGCCGAGCAGGCGCACGACCTCGCCGTCCGCGGGCCGCAGCCCCTCGATCACGACCTGTTCGGGCAGCGAGTTCCCCTCCGACGGGAGATGGATCGCGTAGACATCGCCCGTGTCGCGCCGCCTCGTGAAGCAGATCTCGCCCTGCTTGAACGGCGCCACCGGCCGCGTGCCGTAGATCGCCTCGCCGTTCACGGCCATCCACTCCCCCAGCTCCCGCATGCGAACGAGGGCGTCGGGGTGGAAACCGCCGTCGCCGTCGGCGCCCGCGTTCAGCAGCAGGTTGCCGCCCTTGGCGACCACGTCCACGAGCATGTGTACGAGATCCCGCGTGGGCTTGTAGGTGTCGTTCGCGTTCCAGGACCAGGCGCCGGCCATCGGCATGCAGGTCTCCCACGGCTCATCGAGCGGCTTCGCGGGGATCTTCTGCTCGGGAGTGCGATAGTTCTCGTAGGGGCCGCCCACCCAGCGGTCGACCATGAGAATGCCCGGCTGCTCGCGCCGGGCCATGGCGGCGATGCGGTCCATGCGGATGTCCTGGTCGCGGTTGTCCGGGTTCACCCAGGCGCCGTCGAACCAGAGAATGTCCAGCGGGCCGTAGCCCGTGCACAGCTCCTCGAGCTGGCGGTAGGTGAACTCCGTGAACTTCTCCCAGATCTCGGGGTGCGCCCTGGGGCGGTAGTTCACGTTGCGCGTGCCGTGCTGCCAGTGGGGCGACCAGTACCAGGGCACGTGCCAGTCGGGCTTGGAGAAGTAGGCGCCGATCATGAACTCCCGCGCGCGGAAGGCGTCGAAGAGATGGCGGGTGACGTCGGCCTGGGGATGGTCGTGGAAGGGGCAGCCCGGATCGGTGATCCTGTAGTCGGTCTGCTTCGTGTCGAACATCGTGAAGCCGTCGTGGTGCTTGGTCGTGAAGACGAAGTAGCGCATGCCCGCCGCCGACGCCATCGCGGCCCATGCCTCCGGGTCGAAGCCGCGGGGATCGAAGCTGCGCTTCAGACCGACGTAGCGGTCGTAGTAGGCCTGGTAGCTCGGCTGGGGCGGCGAGAGCCAGTCGACGTCCTCGGAACAGAGGCCCCAGGACTCGCACCAGCCCATCTGGCTGTAGGTGCCCCAGTGCACCATGAAGCCGAGCTTGCGGTCGCGCCATTCTTCCAGCTTCTCCCGCACGGCCGGATCGATGATCTCCACGTACTCGAGTTCGTCGTACTGGGCCCGCGCCGAGGAGGGCAGGAGCAGCGTCAGCAGGGCCGAGGCGAGAAGGGCGAACGACAGGCAGTGCATGGTTCATCTCCCGGGTCTGAGGCCGGAATCGATCCTAAGCGAGGAATCGCGGCGCCGCCAGCAGAACTCAGCCGAAGGTCTCCCGCGCATGAGCGGCTCGGTCGCGGACATTCCCCGGGTAGGCTCTTGTTGACCCGAATTTCGAACGGCACTATGTTCGACGCCATCCGAGGCTGACAGGTACGAAAAGGGGTGGCCACCTTGCGTATTCTGAATCACGACATCGGACCCATCGGTTCCGAATCATGTTGAACGACAACACCGGCTCCGATCAGACCTTCCGTCTGCTCGTCGAGCACTCGCCCGCCGTCATCATGCACATCGCCCCCGACGGCACGATCCTCTACATCAATCACCTTCCGCCGGAGAGAGACATCGAGGATGTCGTCGGCGAGCATGCGTTCAAGTTCATCCTTCCCGAGTACCATCGGAAGTGCGAGGAGAACCTCCGCCAGGTCTTCGAGCGGGGCGAGAAGGCGACGCTCGAGGTGGAGACTCATCGTGGCGAGCGCTGGCGTACACAGCTCGTGCCGATAGAGGAGGATGGCGAGATCAGCAGCGCCGCGGTCATCGCCTCGGACATCACCGAGGAAACGAAGCTCCGGAACGAACTCGAGGCCAGCGAGGAGCGATTCCGTTACCTCTCGGAGGCCGCCTGCAGGCGATCTTCATCACCAAGGGTACGCGCTGCATCGACGCCAACGAGGCGGCCACCAGGATGTTCGGCTACAGCCGCGAGGAGTTCCTCGAACTCGAGATACCGCAAGTCGTTCCGCCGGAGAACCTCGAGCTGGTGTTCTCCAAGATGGCTTTGGAGGAGATCGCCCCCTACGAGGTGGAACTGCTCCGCAAGGACGGCAGCCGCTTCTGGGCGGAACTCCAGGCGAAAAGCCATCTCAGCTATGGAGAGAACATCCGCGTCGCGGCGATGCGGGACATCACGGATCGCAAGATCGGCGAGGACTCGCGGCGCGAGAGCGAGGCGAAGTACCGCGCGCTCTTCGAGGCCACGAACACCGGTTATCTGATCCTGGACGACCGGGGCCGCGTGCTCGACGCGAATCCCGAGTACGTGCGCCTGACCGGCCACGCGACCTTCGAGGAGATCGCGGGGCGAAGCGTCGTGGAATGGACCGCCCCCCACGACCAGGAGCGAAACGCCGCCGAGGTGGCGAAGTGCATGAAGGTCGGCTTCGTCGACGACCTCGAGATCGACTACGTCGCCCGGACGGCTCCTTCACCACCATCGACATCCACGCGCGAGTGGTCGAGGGCGACGAGGGGGCCCGGATCCTGTCGCTGTGCCGGGACGCCTCGATCCGGAAGCAGGTGACCGAGGAGAGGAAGCGGGCGCACCGCGAACTCCAGACCATCATCGACACCATCCCCGACCTGTTCTACGTCGTCGGCCTCGACGAGAAGCTCATCGCGTGGAACGACGCCGTCCTGAAGACCACCGGAAAAACGACCGAACAGCTCGGCGAACTGTCCATGCGGGATCTGGTTCATCCGGACGATCAACAGACAGCCATCGAGGCCTTCGAGCGGGCCATCGCGACAGGCCTTACCTCGGTGGAGGTCAAGGTACTCACCGCGAACGGCGACTACGTTCCCCACTCCTTCACCGGATCCCCCCGACGCGACGAGGACGGCAACATCACCGGCCTGTTCGGCACCGCCAGGGACGTTTCGGAATGGAAGCGCGCCGAGGAGGCCCTCCGCGCCAGCGAGGAGAAGTACCGGGGGATCTTCAACGATTCCGTGGCCGCCATCTACGTGTTCGACGAAGCGAAGAACTTCGTCGACTCGAACCAGGCGGGTCTCGACCTGCTCGGCTACTCGCGGGACGAACTGCTCTCCATGAGCATCCCCGACGTGGACGCCAACACCGAGGTCGTGCAGCCCGCCCACGGACAGCTCCTCGGGGGCGACAAGATCGTCAACTTCGAGCATGAGCTGATCCACAAGGACGGCAGCACCATCGTCGTCCTGAACAACTCGCGGCCCCTGTTCGACACCGACGGCAAGGTCACCGGCATGCAGAGCACGCTGGTGGACATCACCGAACGCAAACGGGCCGAGGAGGTGCTGCGCAGGAGCGACCAGAACCTGCGGAACCTCTTCTCCACGGTCGAGGACCTCTTCTTCATTCTGGACATGACCGGGAACATCCTCGAGGTCAACGACCACGTGCTGGAGAAGCTCGGCTACGACCACGAGGACCTGGTCGGGAAGTCCGTTCTCTCGGTGCATCCGCCGGACCGCGCCGAGGAGGCGATGACCACCGTGGCCGACATGATCGCGGGCAAGGTGGATGTGTGCCTGATCCCTCTGGTGACCAAGGACGGCAGGGAGATCACCGTCGAGACGATAGCCACCCAGGGCGTCTGGGAAGACCAGGACGTGCTCTTCGGCATCTCCCGCGACATCACCGAGCGCAAGCGGCTGGAGGAGAGGCTCCTGCGCACGCGCAAGCTCGAATCCCTGGGAGTGCTGGCCGGCGGCATCGCGCACGACTTCAACAACCTGCTCACCGCGATACTCGGTGGGCTCTCGGTCGCGAGAATGCAGGCCGAGCCGGGCGGCGAGCTCCACGAGACGCTGGTCTCCACGGAGAAGGCCTCCGAGCTGGCGAAGCGCCTGACCCGGCAGCTCCTGACCTTCTCGAAGGGCGGCACGCCGATCCGGAAGACCGTCGCGATCGACGAGCTGCTCAGGGAATCCGCGACCTTCGTGCTGAGCGGTTCGAACGTGGAGTGCGGTTTCGCGATCGAGGAGGGACTCTGGCCGGTGAAGATCGACGAAGGCCTGATGAGCCAGGTCATCAGCAACATCGTCATCAACGCGGATCAGGCGATGCCGGACGGCGGCGCCATCACCGTCGAGGCCTTGAACGTGGAAAGGACGGAGGGCGCGGACACGCCCATCGACGCGCAGCACTTCATCCACATCACGATCCGCGACGAGGGAATGGGCATCGACGAGAAGGTTCTTGGCCGGATCTTCGATCCCTACTTCACCACGAAGGAGGAGGGGAGCGGTCTCGGCCTGGCGACCTCCCACTCCATCATCGAGGGTCACGAGGGCCGGATCCACGTGACGACAAGCGAGGGGAGCGGGAGCACCTTCCACATCTATCTGCCCGCCTACCCCGGACAGTCCCCCGAGCGGAAACCGGCGCAACGCACTCCGGCCTCCGGCAGCGGCAGAATACTCGTGATGGACGACGAGGAGATCGTGCAACAGGTCGTGGAGGCGATGCTCGACTCGCTCGGCTACGAGTCCGCCCTCGTCGGCTCGGGCGAAGCGGCCATCGACCTCTATCGGGAGAACCTGGAGCGGGGACAACCCTTCGACGCCGTCATCATCGACCTCACCATTCGCGGGGGCATGGGCGGCAGGGAAGCGATCGAGCATCTGCGCAAGATCGATCCCGGAATCAAGGCCATCGTATCCAGCGGATACTCCACGGATCCGATCATGGCCAACTACGCCGAGTACGGTTTCTCCGGAGTCGTCACCAAGCCCTACAGCCTCGACCATCTGAGCGACGCCCTGAACGATCTGCTGCACGCCGAGGCCATGGACGGACGATAGACCGCCCGGTTCGCCGTCACTCGAAGCGGATGTCGTCCAGATAGAAGGTCACGGGACGCCCGCGCCCGCCGAGGGTCCACACGAAGGGCGTCTTGACGCGGCTCAGGTCCTCGCCCTTCAGGCTGATGCCGTACCGCTTCCACTTCTTCTTCAACTTCACGCGCTTGCCCTCGGTCTTGACCGAGTCGCGGTAGGGTTTGTCCCGGCCCAGGATGCCCACGGAAACGTCGATCCGCTCGCCGCCCTCCGCGCCGCGCGCCCAGAAGGTGAGTTTCTTCGCGCCGGTGAGATCGAAGCCGCCGGGCGCCTCGCCCCAGTCGTTCACGGGATGCTGCCAGGCCACCCCCACCCACATGCCGGGCTGGTGATAGGTGAAGCGCAGGCAGGTCTCGCCGCTGCGGGGCGAGTCGGCGCACTCGGCGTCCATGGTGAGTGCCTCGTGGGTGCCCATCCAGCCCGACGGCGCCCAGGGCGCGGCCGCGCCGTCGGCATACACCGCCAGCGGCATCTCGATGCGCACCGGCCCGGCGGGGCCGTCCACCTTGATCGGCGCGCTCGCGGCCGCGCCGCCGCCCTCTCCATCACTCGCGGTCAGGTAGATCCGATAGATGCCGCCGCCGGGCATCACCAGCGTGGCGCCGGCGGGCGAGGACTCGACGATGATCTCCGCGAGCTTCAGCGGCGCGGGGCGCGCGTCGCCGCCCGTTTCGTACTCGGAGGCCTCGCCGCAGATCTCCCAGTTCACCGCGACCTCGGCGCCCTCGGGATCGACGATCTCCAGGTCCACGCGCACCGTGTCCCCCGGCGCGACCACGTCCCCGCCACGCACGCCGAAAGCGCGGATCTCGGGACAGAGGTTCGCGGGCGGGGCGCCGCTCCAGATCTCGGTCATGGCATCGACCGCGGCCAGCTTGTCGCCGCTGGGCAGGAACATGCCGAACCAGGTGGCGGTGGCCTCCACCTTGAAGCCCCAGGCAAAAGCGAAGCCGCCGAGGCAGAGCCCTCCGGACTCGATGCAGCCGGCGGTGAAGGCGTCGCGATAGACGAGAGCCTTCCGCGTGCTGGTGAGCTCGGGCGCCGCGCCGAAGGCGTTCATCGGAATCTCCCAGGTACCGGGAGGTCCGAACTCGGTGACGAGGAAGGGCTTCACGCCCCCCGCCGCGCGGTAGCGCTGCGGTATCGAGGGCAGCCCGCCGTAGGAGTTGATGCCCATGATGTCGACGTCGGGGCAGAGTTCGTGCACCGCGCGCACGCGGTCGCCGCCGATGTCGGCGGTGACGGTCATCACGGGGTGGTGGGGATCGAGCTCCTGGATCATGGCGGCGATATCCTGAACGTGGGCCCAGATCGCCTCGTTGTCGCCCTCGGCGAAACCCTCCATCTCGTTGCCGACGCCCCAGAGCAGGAGCGCGGGATGGTCGCGATACAGGAGCACGTGCTCGCGCACACGCTCGAACTGCTCGTTCACCATGTCGGGATCATCGTAGTCGAAGCCGTGGCGCTCGTGGCCCAGCCAGTGGCCCACCGCGACGGTGAGGCCCAGGCTCTGCGCGAGGTCGAGCAGCTCGCCCGTCTCCTCGCCCACCCCCCAGGTGCGGAAGGTGTTGCCGCCGGCGGCGGCGAGCGCGTGCTTGGAGGCGTCGCCGCCGGCGCCCTTCACGTAGTAGGGTTCG
This sequence comes from uncultured bacterium, assembly GCA_964399495.1. GTDB lineage: Bacteria > Krumholzibacteriota > Krumholzibacteriia > JACNKJ01 > JACNKJ01 > CAYNQX01. The sequence goes on along the minus strand of CAYNQX010000010.1, from coordinate 43,253 downwards.
CCGTCGCGGTATAGCTGCCAGGCGCCGTCGGCATCCTGCACCAGCTCCACCGGAATCGCCTCGGCCTGGACCGTCGGCGCCAGGGTCGCCATCGCCAGCAGGGCGATCGCGAGAATCGCGCTCCTTCGCATCGGTTCCTCTCCCCGTGCTGGGCCGGCTACTTCAGAAGCGTCATGCGCCTCGTCTCGAAGCGGCCCTCGGCCTCCAGGCGATACAGGTAGACGCCCGCCGCGGCGTCGAGCCCCGCCTCGTCCAGGCCGTTCCAGTCGACCGAATGATGTCCCGTCTCCACGAACTCTCCGTCGACCAGCCGCTTCACGACGCGCCCGGCGATGTCGAACACCGTCAGATGCACGCGGCCCGCCGCCGTGAGGTCGTAGCGGATCGTGGTCTTCGGGTTGAAGGGATTCGGGTAGGCGGCGTGCAGCGCGGTGCGCGACGGGGGCAGGTCGCCCGCAGGCGTGGGCTCGAGGATATCGATGGAGTTCAGGTTGTAGCCGTTGCCGGTCACGACGAAGCGGAGTACGCTCTCACCGGCCTCGAGATGGGCCTCGGTGGCGACGGTGGTCCAGGTCTGCCAGCCGCCGGTCACGGGCACGTTCACGTTGCCGGTCACATCCACGCCGTCCTGCTCGATGCGGAAGGAGCCGACGGCGCCCTCGGCCGCCATGCGCAGCTCGATCGGGTAGTCGCCCGCCACGGGCACGTCCACCGTGTACTCGAGCCACTCGCTGCTGCCCATCCAGCCGATGCTCCAGCCGCCGCCCGTGTCCTCGCAGGTGCCGATGTCGACGCCCTCGGCGGGACGGTAGCCGCCGCCGTGGTTGGCCGCATCGAGGTCGTGATAGGCCACGCCCTCGCCGCCCTGATCGAAGTCCTCCGCCTCGATCAGCGCCGGAAGGGCGATGGGATTGCCGTGGAAGGGGCTCTGCTCCCCGCCGCCGCCGTTATCCTCGTACACCCTCACGTAGTCGATCAGGAAGTCCTGGGGCAGCGCATCGGTGACGCAGCCGGCATCCCAGCAGCCGGTGTAGTTCCCCCCGACCGCGAGATTGAGGATGACGAAGAAGGGCTGGTCGAAGGGGGCGTAGTCGTTCCCCGGCGCGCCGCTCGACCACCAGTCCCAGTAGTGCTTCGTGGAGTAGAGCACGCCGTCCACGTACCAGCGGATCTGGTCCTGCTCCCACTCGATGGCGTACACGTGGAAGTCGTCGGCGAAGTTGAGTCCGCCCTGGGTGTAGGTGCCGCCCGTGTGCTGGTTGTCCGGCCAGGAACCGCCGTAGTGGATCGTTCCGTTGATGTAGTTCGTCGCGTTGGCGGATTCCATGATGTCGATCTCGCCGCTGGCGGCCCAGCCGCCGTAGGCGTCGTCCTGGGGCATCATCCAGATGGCGGGCCACATGCCGCCGCCGGTCGGAATCTTGGCGCGCACCTCGATGCGGCCGTAGAGAAAGGAGTGCTTGTTGCGGGTGTGGATCTTACCCGAGGTGAACTGCCGCCCTCCGTACCACTCCTCCTTCGCGGTCAGCGCGAGGTGGCCGCCCGACACCGTCACGTTCTCCGCGCGGTAGTACTCGAGCTCGGCGTTGCCCCAGCCGCAGAGGTCGGGGCAGCCGTCGCCGATGTCGTAGTTCCAGTCGGCGGTGTTCAGGCTCGTGCCGTCGAACTCGTCGCTCCAGACGAGCGAGTAGACGGCGTGCGCCGGGCCGGCGAGGAAGGCTGCGAGCGCGAGCCCGCCGATGAGTGTGGCGATTCCCTTGAACATGATCTTCATCGCTCCCGTCTCGGGGTTGAATCCATCGTCCCGTGCTAGCGGACCAGCACCATTCGTCGTGTCGCCGAACTCGTCATGGTGCGCACACGGTAGAAGTACACGCCGGAGCTCATGGCGGCGCCCTGCTGGTCGCGCCCGTCCCAGTGGATCGAGTTGACGCCCGAGGCGCCGACGCCGCTCCGACTCGTCACGAGGCGGCCGTTCACGTCGAACACCTCGAGGTCGTACATGCCGCCCTCGGGCAGCTCGAAGCGGATCTCCGTCATCGCCCGGAAGGGATTCGGGGAGTTGGCGAGACGAAGCTCCTGCCCCGGCTCGAAGTCCGGCACCGCGGTGGAGCCGGAATCCCAGTAGATGTCGTCGATGGCGAACTCGCAGCCGACGCCGTTCACCTCGAGGATCACGAAGGAGTAGCTCAGCATTCGCAGATCGATGAGCGTGCCGCGGAGGTCGCTCACCGGAATCTCCGCCTGCCCCCACTCGCCGTCGCGCTGCAGGCCGTAGGTCTCCACGTTGCCGGGGAAGTCGACGTATTCCTGGTTCCCCCAGGCGTCGATGATCCCGATCTTGAAGGCCACGTGGGCGGGCATCTTGATGCGGAACTTGAGATGTCCGTCGCCGAAGTCGAACAGGTTGTGCGGCTGCAGGGACATGATGCCGGCGCCGAACCAGCCCAGGCCGGTGGTCTGCCAGGCGAGCACGTTCTCGCCCTCGAAGGGCGGGATCGTGCCGTCGGTGAGGGTGCCCTCCCACACGTAGATCTCCGCGTCGACGCCGGGCGTGAGGCCGCCCGTGGTGGGCGTCTCGTCGGTGAAGAGGCCGAAGACCCCGCTTTCGAATTCGGGCGGGCCGAGATGGATCTCGCCCTGGCCGTTCCACTCGTAGACGCGGATGTAGTCCACGATCATCTCGGCGGGGAAGGGCATCGACACCGGCAGGCCGCTGCCGGGATCGCCGAGGTTGTAGGCGTCAGTGAAGGCGCCGCCGATGGCCAGGTTCGCGATGAGGTAGAAGGGGTCGTTGAACTCGGCCGACTCCTCGTCGATCGTGAACGGCGTCTCGTAGAGATCGTACTCCACGCCGTCGTCCACCACCGTGAAGCGCAGGCTCGTCGCATCCCAGTAGGTGCGATAGATGAGGAAGCGATCGACGAGCTCCGGCGAGTAGCTGTAGTAGGGACGGCAGTAGAGGTCGTCCGGGTCCCAGGAGATGCTCGCGGCGCCCGAGGGGTTGCCGGGCACGACCGCGTCGTCGGAGTAGTAGATGGCGTTCGCGCCGGTGACCTGGTTCACGGTGGAGTTGTTCAGGCCGTTGCCGCCGTTGTGCGTGTCGTGGAGATCGCGGAAGGACTGCTGCCAGCCCATCTCCATCATGTCGATCTCGCCGCAGCGCGGCCAGCCCAGGTTGGAGGTGCCCAGCAGCCACACGGCGGGCCAGCCGCCGAGGTCGAGGTCGGGCACCTTCACGCGGAACTCGACCATGCCGTACTTCAGCGACACGTTCGACTTCGACATGACCTTGCCCGAGGTGTAGTAGAGCGGGTTGCCCCACTGGTCGACGATGTCCGGGCCGCTCTCCTGCCGCGCGGTCAGACGCAGGCCGGTGTTGCCGGGCTCGCCGGCGATCGGTGCGATGTCGACGTTGCTGGCGGAGTAGTACTCGAGCTCGCCGTTGCCCCAGCCCCAGCTGCCGTTGCCGGTGAGGATGATCCAGCTGTCGAGATTCGCGAAATCGTCCTCCCAGATGAGCGGACCCACCTGGGCCTGGGCGACGCTACCGATGAGGAGCAGGGACAGGGTCAAGAGGATGGTGGTCTTCATGACGGACCTCATGGATCGGGCTAATCGTGAAAGGATGACGTCTGGTGCTCGTCAGAAAATCTTCAACGATGATGATGATTATACACTTTGTACGGTGTCCGTGCAAAGTGTATAATCATCAGCACCCGCAAGAACCTCCGGACTCACATCAGGAAGAGGGGGCACGCGGTGCAACTCGCATCGATGGTGAGCGCGGGTAAGACCTATCATGACCGAGTAAGGGAGATCGACAATGAGACTTGGCTACAGAATGACGATCGGCTGCGCCGTGGCGCTGCTGGCTCTCGTCTCGATGGGCACCGGCAACACAGCGCTGGGCCAGAACATCCTCACGAACGGCACCTTCGAGACCGGCGACCTGACGGGCTGGGACGTCTTCGGCTCGATCGGCGGCGCCGACGCGACCATCGCCGCCGACAACGGTCCGACGGAGCCCGGCAGCAACGCCGTGCTCATGGACAACCAGACGGATGGCCACGGCCTCACGCTGAAGCAGACCACCGCGGTCGGCAGCGCGACCGACGGCGAGGTGTTCTACTCCTTCGACCTGAAGCTCGTCCAGGCGGAGATCGGCGGCGTGCTGTTCGTCGAGGTGTTCGCCGAGCAGTCCGGCGTGGGCATCGTCGGCGGCTCCGGCCTCATGGGTCCCTTCTGGGACACCGCGTGGACGGCGCACAGCGGTTCCTTCATGGCCCCGGTCGGCGCGGACTTCCTGACGATCCAGATCATGGCCAACACGGGCGCGAACATCGGTTCGAACTGCATCGCCTACGTGGACAACGTGAACCTGAACCAGGGTTACATCGCCACGGAGTCGTCGAGCCTGAGCTCGGTGAAGGCGCTGTACTAGATTTCCGAGACGAAGCAAGGGGAGCCGCTCCATCCCGGAGCGGCTCCTTTCATTGTCACCGACGGAGATGACGCCTTGCCCGGGTTCGAACCTTCAGGAAGAGCTTCGATCGCCGACCCGCTCATCCAGGAGCGCCCGCACGATCACCCGATCCTCCCCCAGCGCATGGAACTCGCCCGAGTAGGCATCGGAAAAATATCTCCGCCAGAAGCGCTTCGGGGCGCGGACGTCCCCGACGGGCCGATAGTACTTGAAACCGTGTCTCACCGGAACGACATGTCCGAGTTCGCTCCAGGCGAAGATCCGCTCGAACGGCTTGGGCTTCTTGGGATCCAGGGTTCGGCGCTCGAGCCCCTTCTCGGTGAGACGGTACTCGTATCGACCGAGCACGGCGGGGACGAGCGGCACGGTAAAGGCGACGGCGCCGACGACCAGCGCCTTCACGGCCTCCGCCGAGCGGATGAAGAGATGCGCCACGAGAATCATGGCGACGAATACGGCCAGCACCCACAGCAGGATGACCGGCTGCATCTTCCGCTCCGTCCACCGATGCAGCACCGCCTCCTCGCCCCTGTCGTTCGCCATCGTTTCATCCTTCACGAGCGCCTCCTCCCTTGCTTTCCGCCATCCGCTCCTGCATACAGTAGCACCGAACTCGGGTACCTACGCAACCGGGAATGGAGATGTTCATGAAGGACAGGATATCCCGTGCGACGGTCATCCAGACATCCCGCGCAGGCGACAGGCTGAAGGCGATGGAGCCCCGGGAGCTGATCGATACGCTGGGCGACGGCGCCCCCGTCATCGAACTCATCCCCGACGAACGCTACCAGACCCTCGTCGGCATCGGCGGCTCCTTCACCGAGTCCACGGCCCACGTTCTCTCCAAGCTGAGCCCGGCGAACCGCGACCGCGTGATCCGCGCCTACTTCGGCGACGAGGGCGCGCGCTATAGCCTGACCCGCACCCATATCGGCAGCTGCGATTTCTCGCTCGACCACTACGCCTACGCCGAGCCCGGCGACACGGAGCTGGCGGGCTTCTCCGTCGCCCACGACGAGAAGCTGCTGATCCCCCTCATCAATGATGCGCTCGTGGCTTCGAGCCATGGCTTCCGCATAGTCGCCTCGCCCTGGACCGCTCCCCCGTGGATGAAGGACAACAACCACTGGTGCGCCGGCTCGCTCAAACCCGGCATGGAGCCGGTGTTCGCGCGCTACCTCGCCCGCTGGCTCGCCGCCTACCGCGAGCGGGGCATCCCGATCTGGGGGGTCACGCCGGAGAACGAGCCCCTGGGCAACAACGGCAACTGGGACAGCCTGCACTTCACGGCCGAGAGCATGCGGGATTTCATCCGCGACCACCTCGGCCCCGAACTCGCGCGCAGCGCCCCCGAGGTGAAGCTGCTGATCTTCGATCAGAACCGCGATCACGTGGAGGAGTGGGCGAAGGTGATCCTCGGCGACCCCGAGGCCGCGCGTTTCGTGTGGGGAACGGCGGTGCACTGGTACAGCAGCACGATCGACTGGTGTCCCGATGAACTGAACCGCGTGCATCGATTGTTCCCCGGCAAGCACCTGCTCCACAGCGAGGGTTGCGTGGACAACCAGGTGCCCGTGTGGCAGGACGACGACTGGTACTGGCGCCCCGAGGCCACCGACTGGGGCTTCCACTGGGCATCCGAGAAGGAGAAGCCGCAGCATCCCCCCTACGTGCCGGTCTATCGCTACGCGCGGGACATCATCGGCGGGCTGAACAGCTGGCTCACGGGCTGGATCGACTGGAACATGGTGCTCGACACCGGCGGCGGCCCCAACCTGGCGAAGAACTGGTGCTGCGCGCCGGTGATCGCGAAACCCGAGACCGACGAGGTCTACTTCACGCCCATGTACCACGTGCTGGCGCAGTTCAGCCGCGCCCTGCGGCCGGGCGCACAGAGGATCGGCCTGGAGATGGAGATCGACGGACTCATGGCCACCGCCGTGGAGAACCCGGACGGCGACATCGCGGTTGCGATTCTCAACCAGGGCGCACGGCCGCGCGACTACGCGCTGCGCCTGGACGGGCGACAGGTCGTTCTCTCGATTCCCGGTGAGTGCCTGCAGACGATCACCGTCGAGTAGCGGCTACTCCGCCCAGTCGCGGTAGGCCCGCAGCATCGCGCGATAGCTCGCGGGCGGCATGCCGTCGTAGACGCAGTTGCTGGTGGAGAAGATGTAGCGCTTGCCCACGCCGCCGTGGCGCATGCAGTAGTCCACGGACTCGCGGATCCTCGCCTCGTCGGTGTCCTGGAGCATCCCCGAGTTCACGTTGCCCATGAGGATCCAGTCGGGGAAGCGCTCGCGCACCGACTTGATGTCCATGCCGCCCTGGGGATCGACGGACTGGTAGCCGTCGATGCCGGTGGCGTGGATGCGGTCGAGCAGCAGGTTCAGGTCGCCGTCGGAGTGCAGGATCGCCTGCTTGCCCATGTCGTGCACGGCGGCGACGATCTCGTCGAGATAGGGCGCGACGAACTCGCCGAACTGGTCGGGCGAGATGAAGGGCCCCTTGTTGAAGCCGAAGTCGTAGGCCAGCAGGAAGAGATCGGCGCCCGCGTCGGCCTGCTGACGCAGCCGCAGCTTCGCCGCGTCGCACTTCGCGCGCGCCTCGACATGCATCTCGTCGGGACGACAGAACAGGCGTTCGACGAAGGCCATGATCTCGTTGCCGCCCGGCATCCAGAACACGCCGTCCCAGTCGTGGGGCACCACCAGGGCGCGATTCCCCACCGCCTTCTTCGTCTTCTCGATGCCGGCCAGGCTGTTGGGCGGCTGCACGGCGGCGTAGTCGAACTCCTCGACCAGCCGGCGCTGCAGCTCGACGTGCCAGTCCTCGAGGGCCGCCTCACGGATCTCCGCCGAGGCGTAGTCCATGTTGTTCACCAGATGCCAGTCCAGACCGAAGAACTCCTTGCCGAGCTGGAAGACGATCTCGAAGTGCGGCGGGAAGTCGGGAACGCCGCCGGCGAGGATCGTCTCGAGGCGCTGCTTGTTCGTGGGTCGATCACTCATGGACTCCGGCATGCATCGGCTCCTTCGCTGCGGGCAGCGGCGAGGGTAGACGATGCGCGGGAAGATTGACGAGCGGGAACTCATCGATTACACTTGCATGCTCATGCAAATGACATCACGAAAGGAAAACCCCATGAACGCCGCTCCGCCCCACTGCTGCGCCGCCTCCGCCCGCTGGCACGCCCTCCTGATCTGGCTCCGCCCCTTCAGGCTGAGCCGCGACCAGCGGCTGTTCTTCCTGATCTCCAGCCTCGTTCAGTGGCTCGGGATCTCGCTCAGCGGCTTCGACGTGCACTGGCTGCTCTACCTGCCCCCGGCCTTCTTCCTGGGCGCGGCTCTGAACGGCTACTGCTCGATGATGATCGTCACCCGCCTGCTGCTGGGCCGCGACCGCGGCTAGGCCAGCGCTTCCCGCACGGATCGCATCCGTGCGTAGACCGCCCAGACCGCGGCGAACGCGAAGGGCAGGGCGAGCTGGAGATCGGTGAAGACACCCATCCCGATCGCCCACGCCGCCCAGGCGAGCGCCGAGATGGCCAGCAGGAACGGCGCGACCTTGCGCCGCAGAAGCAGCAGCGCGCTGCCCAGCACGCCGCCCCAGGCCGCGATGGCCCAGCTCGCCGAGAGCCACGCCGGAATCGCGCGCCCGTGGGCGAGCTGCTCCTCGGTGAACTGGCTCGTGTACGCTCGATTCTCCGTCACGAGCAGCAGGTGGTTCGCCGCGCCGAGCAGGCTCCAGAGCAGGGCCAGGCCGCCGACGATCCACAGGTGCTTGGGTGCGCGGGACATGTCTTCTCCCCCGATCACAGGTGAAGGTTCACGAGGGGCAGCAGACGCAGCCCCCGCGGGTTGTTGCCGGCGTAGTTCATCAGCCCGATCTGCAGGCCCTTCAGATTCGCCGTGTAGTTCACCAGGCCGATCTGGATTCCGGTGAAGCGCTGGTTGACCAGGTTGAAGTGGAGAAAGTCCTCCAGGTCGATGCGGTCGATGTAGAGGCCGTTCAGGGCGCCCACCGTCAGGCCCGTCGTCTCGGGGGCGAAACTCACGAGGCTGCCCACCGCGACGCCCCGGATCCGCTCGGCGGCGCCGTGGCCCAGCCCCGACAGCACGATGCCGTCCAGGCTCTTGCCCCCGACGACGCCCAGGGAGGCCGCGACGCCCTGGAGCTCCCCGCAACCGAGGCCGAGCCCCGTCGCGACGATCCCCTGCAGCGTCTCGCCGCCGCCACCGAGGCCGCCGAAGCCGATGCCTTTCAGGTGGTGGGAGTAGAAGCCGAACCCGCCCAGACCGATGCCCGACAGGCTCTTCTCCCCGCCGGCGAGAAAACCGCCGACGGCGATGCCGCGCAGGTTCTTGGCCCAGGCGCTGCCCGCGCTGAGGGCGATGCCGTCGAGCTGCTCCGCCTGCCCCGTCCATCCGCCCGCGAAGACGATGCCGCGCAGGCGCTGCTTCACGTCCACCAGGATCAGGCCGGCGGCGAGGCCGTCCAGCTCCGCCGTGCCCACGCCCAGCGCTCCGGCGGCGATGCCGCGTATTCGTTCGGAGGCGTTGACGCCGATGCCGCTCAGGGCGATGCCGTCGATCCGGCGGGCCTTGGTGCCGATGAGACCCAGCGCCAGCCCCTCGTAGGCCGCGCTCGGGTTCTGCCCCGGGGTCCAGAGCGTCAGGTTGAGGCCCCGGATCCGCTCGACGCCGTCATCCACGGCATTGATTCGCAAGCCGCTGAATCGGGGGGAGTTGCCGATGCTCAGCCCGAACTCGTTCACGGCCAGATCCAGGGACTGGGCCCGGGCGGTCGATCCGGCCAGCAGGATCATCAGCAGCAGAGGGAGCGCGATTCGCTTGTTCATGACACACCATCCTTCGTTCAACGTCAGTGTTGACAGTGTCAACATACACCCATGTGTTGACGCTGTCAACATCTTTCGCTACATTCGGTCCATGAACAAGAAACCCGGCAGCTACCATCATGGCGATCTGCGCGCCGCCCTGCTCGCGGAGACCGCGGCCATGATCGCCGAGGACGGCGTGACGAGCGTGACGATGCGCGAGCTGAGCCGTCGGCTCGGCGTGTCGCGCAGCGCGGCCTACCGTCACTTTCCCGACAAGTCCTCCCTGCTGGTGGCGGTGGCGGCCACGGGCTTTCTACACCTCCAGGCCCGCCTGGAAAAGATCGCCGCGAACGATCCGCGAGCCGGCATCGATCGGGTTCGCCTCATGGGCGAAACCTACCTGCGCTTCGCGCTCGAAAACCCCGCCCAGTATCGGCTGATGTACGGCAAGGAGGCGCTGGAGCGCGGCGAGATGCCCGAGCTGCGCGAATCGGCCGACGCCCTCTTCGCGCTGCTGATCGGCGTGATCCGCGCCCAGCAACGTGGCGGCGGCATCCGGCGCGGAGATCCCGAGGCCCTGGCCTACGTGGCCTGGGGCGCCATGCACGGGCTCGCCTCGCTGCTGATCGAACGGCAGATCGACCCCTCGGTGGAGGTCGACACGCTCATCCGACAGAGCACGCGGACGATGCTGGACGGATTGCGGGTTCGTCGTCGGGGAAGCGCATGAAGGGGCGGCTCTGGATCGCCGCCATTCTCGTCGCCGGATTCTCTCTCCCGAGCGATCCCGCGGCGGTGGCGGGCGAGCCGTTCGCCGAGAAGCGCTACCAACCCACGCCACTACCCGACTACATCGAAGGCAGCCACCGCCTCCCGCGCCCGATCCTCGACGGCGACCCCGGCTGGGTCGACATGTACTGGCGCTGCTGGGAGATCGCCTTCAGGGGACTCAAGCAGCCGGCGCCGGACTCGCCGCTCGTCTCCAACTGGCTGGACGAGGCCTTCAGCGAGCACATCTTCCAGTGGGACACCCTCTTCATGATGATGTTCGCCCGCTACGGCCACGACGTCTTTCCCGCCATCGAGTCCCTGGACAACTTCTACGCCCTGCAGCGCGAGAGCGGCTACATCTGCCGGGAGTACCGGGAGAGCGACGGCCGGCCGATCCACTTCGACCACGGCGGCGGCCTCTTCGCCGAGACCGGGTGGAGGAACACCATCAATCCCCCGCTCTTCAGCTGGGCCGAGGTGGAGTCCTACCGGCTGACGGGCGACCGGACCCGCTTCGCGAAGGTGCTGCCCGTGCTGGAGAAGTACGCCGAGTGGCTGAACCGGGACGGCGACCCCGACGCCGCCGACTGGGAAGCCAATGGCAGGCGCTCGGCCGGCACGGCGCACGAGCTCTACTGGAACACTCCCCTCGGCAGCGGCATGGACAACACGCCCCGCCCCGCGGAGAAGGGCGCCGGCTGGGTGGAGATGTCGGCTCAGATGGTGATCATGTATGACCACCTCGCGATCGTCTGCGAGGAGCTGGGCGAGACGGAGAAGGCGGCGCGATACCGAACCGAGGCCCGCACAATCGGCGAGCGCGTGAACCGCTGGTGCTGGAACGAGGAGGAGGGCTTCTACTTCGACGTGCTCGCCGACGGCACGCAGTATCGCAAGAAGACCCTCGGCGGGTTCTGGCCCTTGCTCGCGGGCATTCCTTCAGCCGAACGGGCCGCCCGACTGGTGGCCCACCTGCGCGACGAGGACGAATTCTGGCGACCGGTCGTCTTTCCCACCCTGGCCGCCGACGAACCCGAGTACGACGGGCGGGGCGGCTACTGGCGGGGCGGCGTCTGGGCGCCCACGAACGTCATGGTGATCAAGGGCCTCGAACGCTACGGCTACGAGGAACTGGCCGCGAAGGCCACGGAACGATACCTCGCGGCCATGTACGCGGTGTTCGAGGACACCGGCACCGTGTATGAGAACTATGCCCCCGAGTCCTTCGAGCCCGGCGCGCCGTCCAAGGCGGACTTCGTCGGCTGGAGCGGCTGCGGGCCGATTCAGTTGCTCATCGAGAACGTCATGGGGCTGCGGCCCGATGGGGCGAGCGGCGAACTCACCTGGCACCTGCGACGTCTGGACCGACACGGGGTCGAGGGTCTGCGGATCGAGGGCAACCAGGTATCAGTGCTCTGCTCGGAACGAGGGAACTCGAAAGAGTCTGCCAGGATCCGCGTGGTATGCACCCAGCCTCTGCGGCTGATCGTGATCCATCCGACGGGGGAGCGGGTGTTCGAGCTCGAGACAGGCGAGAGCATCCTCGACGCCGGATAAACCCGGAGCCCTCGCGGTTTGCCTAGACCTTGAACGAGCTCAGTGAGTCCTCGAGCCCATCCGACAGGCTGTCGAGTTCGCCCGCGTTTCCTTCCACCAGACTCACAACCAGCGAGATGCCCTGCACCGCCTCGGTCAGATCGTTGATGTTCGACGAGATCCGGGTGATTCCCTGCGTGGATTCCTCGACGTTACGCACCATCTTCCGGCTGGAATCGTTGGTCATGTTGACGTTCTTGGAGATCTCCCGGATCGATGCCGACTGCTCCTCGACCGCACTGGAGATGTTCTGGGAGATGACGTTGACCTCCTCGACGATCACCACGATGTTCTCGATCGCGTCCACCGAGAGCGTCGTGTTGGATCGGATGTTCTCGATCAGGCCACCGATCTCATCGGTGGCCTGAGAAGTCTGTTTGGCCAACTCCTTCACCTCGGTGGCCACGACCGCGAATCCCTTGCCCGCGTCTCCCGCCGAAGCCGCCTCGATGGTTGCGTTGAGCGCCAGGAGATTGGTCTTGTTGGCGATATCGTTGATGACTTCCAGTACCCGACCGATTTCGTTGGCCGAACTCTCCAGCGCCTTCATGGTCTCGCTCGTGGACTTGGCCTGCTGATTCGCCTTGGCGGAGATCGACGATTCCTTTTGGCAGTTCAGTGCGATCTCGTTCACCGTGGAATTCATCTCCTCGATCGACGCGGCCACCATATCGATGGCCTCGTTGTTGTTCCTGATGCTCACGGTAATCTCGCCGATGTTCTCCGAGGCCTCGGTCGCGGACTTGGCGATGCTGCCCGATTGCTCGCCGATGTCCGTTATCGTGGCGGCCACTTCCGTGGCTGCCGCCGACAGCTGGCCCGAAGCGCTGCTCAGGGACTCCATGCTCCCGGTGACTCTTCCGATCATGTCCTTCAGAGAGCAAATGGACCTGTCCGTGGCCATTCCCATCCGCCCGATCTCGTCGGAGGAGGAGATCCCGCTGGTCTGGGAGAGGTCGCCTTCTCCCAGGGCGATGATCGAACGCATGAGGGGTCTGAGCGGGTTCAGGACTCCCCTCATGACGAGGAAACCGATGAGGGCACAGACCGAGACGACGACGGCCGAAAGAGCGATGGTGGTGGTCTTCAACCGGGCGGTATGAGCCATGGCACGCTCAACCACCGAATTCTGGACTTCCGTGAGAATGGGATCGAGCTGGTGGATCTGCTCCCTGAAGATGGCGATCTCGGTCCTGATCTGTCTGTCGACTTCCGTCAGTTCCATGAATGCCGACTGGTAGGATGCCAGCGGTTCGAGCAGCGCGGATGCGTCGTGCGTCACGAGATACTCACCCAGCAGCGCGGCATCGACCTTCAGCTTGTCGACGTACTTGTCCTGACCGCGAATGATGTAGTCCTTCTCCCGTCGCCGGCACATGAGCATCTGCGCCTTCACCTCGGCGGGGAGCCCGAGCTCCTCTATGGCGGACTCGATTTCATGAACGGCGTTCCGGAGCCGGCCGCGCAGGCCGGATTTTTCGTCGAGGCCCTTCAGCTTCCAGGCCTCCGCCACGCTGAGGAACCCCGCCTGATAGTTCTCGATCGCCTGGGCCAGGAGGTCCAGCCTGGCGCGATCCTCTTCGTTCCAGTCATAGCTCGAGACGACCTCGAAGTGATCGCGCATCCACTGAACGCTCTCATGATGCTTGTCGATGTACTTCTCATCCTTGCGGAGCAGGAAGTCCTTCTCGTTGCGCCGCGATTCCAGCTCGGCGATGCGGACATTGTCGATGGCCACGGCGATCTTCTCCAGCACCTGGCTCCCCGTGATGCCGGAGAGAACCAGGGATGCATAGGCGACGACCAGGACCACCGGCGCACCGAAGCCCAGTGAGATCTTCCACTTCAATCCGAGATTCCATTTTCCCCGCATGAGCGCCTCTCTGTTCGACGTGGTTGGTCTGCGCAACCGAGGGCATCCCGGAGCTAGCTCGGGCAAGCCGTAATTCCAGTATCCGGCAGAAATATTGGAATCTTGAGATATTTCCGGGCAATGAACCCTCATTTCTCCCGTTCCGGAGGATCGGCCGACATGAGCGCCGAGGCCTGCGAACGTTTCACCAATCCCTCCAAAAGGATATCCTTCGGTCGATCACGAAGGCTATTCTCCTCACCATGCACCCGCGTTCACGCATTTACGCACTCGCCCTTCTCGGCGCGATCGCCTCGATCGGGTTCGGTCCCGCCTCGGCGGTGGCGACGTCGGAGACCCGAGTGACGACCGACACGCCATCGAGATACCCCGACCTCCTCTCCCTCCGGGGAGTTCCCGCGGCCAGCGTGGACTGGAGCTTCGCTCCCTTCTCCGACCGGGGCGCCTGGTTCGGCTTCGCGGCTCCGCCCGACGACGACCCGAACCCGTCCAGTGGCTGGTCGGGTCCCTTCCTCATGCCCGAAGGCAAGTGGATCTCTCCCCGGCTCGCCGCCCTCGAGCTGCGGGAACCCGGATCGAAAGCGCCGCTCGAACTTTCCATCGCAGATGCACATCGCACACGCGTGCTGCCCGGGTCGTTGCGCTCCGAGATCCGACTGGAAGAGATCGAACTGCACCGAACACTGTGGTTCGCGTCGGCCCGGTCCGCGGTACTGCGTGTCGAGCTGATCAATCGCGGCGAGCGCGCACGGAGTTTCGATGCGAGTTGGACGGGCGGCGTCTTCGCCGATGCCTCCCTCGAGATCCGGAACGGTGGCGTGGTGGCGTTCTCCTCCGCGGGCCACGCCCTGCGCATCGACGCGCAGGGGGCAGGCGCGCCGATGCTCCTCGCGGCCGAATCGGAGCCGGTGAGCGCGGAGGAGAACGAGGTGCGCCACATCGGCCGTCGCTATCGCTGGCCCCTCGCCGAGATCCTGCATCTGGCGCCGGGGGAACGACGTGTTCTCCATGTCGTCATGAGCGATGCGGTCGAGGGGGCGGCTCCCACCGCGGAGACCGGGCGCGAGGTCCTGATGCAGGTATCCCGCTCGTGGAGCGAATGCCTCCGGCGCTGGAACGCCTATCTCGACGCCGTCGACACCGGACGATCGCGGCAGGACCCGGTTCAGATCGTGGCCGTCAAATCCCTGATGACCCTGGTGAACAACTGGCGGGCGCCCGCGGGCCGCATGAATCACGACGCGCTCTTTCCGTCGAGCAATGTCTGGTACTTCAACGGATTCTGGGCCTGGGACAGCTGGAAGCACGCGGTGGGCGTGCTCCCCTTCGATCCCGAGCTGGCCAAGGAGCAGGTGCGGGCCATGTTCGCGCACCAGGATGAACACGGCATGATCGCCGACGTCGTCTACCTGGATGCAAGCGAGGACAACTGGCGGGACAGCAAGCCGCCGCTCGCCGGCTGGGCCGTCCGCGAGATCTTCGAGGCGACCGGCGATCTCGACTTCGCGCGGGAGATCTATCCGCGGCTCGTCGACTACCACCGCTTCTGGTACGCCGATCGCGACCACGACCGCGACGGGCTCTGCGAGTACGGCTCCACCGACGGCACCCTCGTGGCCGCCCGCTGGGAGAGCGGCATGGACAACGCCGTGCGCTTCGACGACACCCGGATGCTGCGAAACTCCGCGCACGCCTGGTCCATGGATCAGGCCTCCGTCGACCTGAACTCCTACCTGTTCGCCGAGAAGGAGGCCCTCGCGATCCTGGCGGACGCCCTGGGGAACCGGGAAGCGGCCGAAGCATGGAGCAGGGAGGCCGCCACGCTGCGCGACCTCATCCGCGAGCGGATGTACGACGAGGAGACGGGCTGGTTCTACGACGTCCGTCTGGAATCCGGCGAGTTCGTCCCCGTGCAGGGGCCCGAGGGCTGGATCCCGCTCTGGGCCGGAGTTGCGAGTCCGGAACAGGCCGCCCGCGTTCGCGACACCCTGCTCGATCCCGAGAAGTTCGGTACTCGTGTTCCCTTCCCCACCGTGTCGCGGGCCGATCCCGGATTCTCCGACGGCTACTGGCGCGGTCTCGTCTGGCTGGACCAGGCCTGTTTCGCCATTCAAGGGCTGTGGCGCTACGGCTTCGAGAGCGACGCGCGACGGATGCGCGACCGACTCTTCGCGAACCTCGAGGGCGCCACGACGCCCGGCGAGGCCCTACGCGAGAACTACCATCCGCTCACGGGCGAGGGCCGCAATGTCAGGCACTTCAGCTGGACGGCCGCCCACCTGCTCATGCTCACGCAGTCCCCGCCAGTGAACGAGTGATCGGCGGGGCAATCCGCCCGGGTTGGTCTCGAATCGATTTTATCTGTTGACACAACTATTGGTGCGACATATAGTCAGGCGACAGGAGGCGTGGAACATGGCCAACCGAAACGACGACATCAAACGGATCACCGGAAAGCTCGAGGAGCAGGTGTTCGTCAACCTGGTGAAGACGCACGGCGAGAAGGCCTCCGCCGCGGCGGCGCTGCTGAGGCCCACCGGCCTGTCGGAGCCTCAGTACAACGTGCTGCGTATTCTCCGTGGGGCCGAGAACGGAGTCCTGCCCTCCGGGGAGATCGCCGGCCGCCTGCTCACGCGCTGCCCCGACACGACGCGGCTCATCGATCGCCTCGAGAAGCAGGGACTCGTGGCGCGGGAGCGTCCCGGCGACGATCGCCGGGTTGTGCTGATCCGCATCACCGATCGGGGACTGGACCTGCTCACGAACCTGGACGAACCCATCGACGAGCTGCACAGGCGGGAGTTCGCCGCGCTCACGAAGACGGAGCTCCGGCAGCTGAGCAAACTGCTGGCGAAGGCGAGGAGGGAGTCATGATCCGGATGCGACCCGCGAACGAACGCGGCCACGCCGACCATGGTTGGCTGAGCGCCCGCTTCTCGTTCTCGTTCGCCGACTATCACGACCCCGAGCACATGGGCTTCCGGTCGCTGCGGGTGCTGAACGACGACACGATCCAGCCGGGCATGGGCTTCGACACCCACGGCCACCGGGACATGGAGATCGTCACCTACGTGTTCGAGGGCGCGCTCGAGCACGGGGACAGCATGGGCAACGGCTCGGTGCTGCGACCGGGGGACGTCCAGCGCATGAGCGCCGGGCGCGGCGTGCGGCACAGCGAGTTCAACGCCTCCCCCACCGAGCGGCTGCGCCTGCTCCAGATCTGGATCCTTCCCGAGGAACGGGACATCGAACCCGGGTACGAGGAGAGGAACTTCTCGGCGGAGGAGAAGCGCGGGAGACTCCGCACGATCGTCTCCCCGGGCGGCGAGGACGGAGCGCTTCGTATCCATCGGGACGTCAGGATCCACGCGAGCATTCTCGGCAATGGAGACGCGTTAACTCGCGAGCTCTCCCCCGACCGCCACGCATGGATACAGGTAGTCCGGGGGCGCATCGAATTGAATGGCACTGAACTCCGCACGGGAGACGGCGCCGCCGTCAGTGACGAGACGAAACTCGATATCGAGGGCCGGGAAGAGACCGAGTTCCTGCTCTTCGACCTCGACTAGCGGAATCACGAACGGAACACACTCGACGAAAGGATCCATCGAATGTCGAACGAAGCGAAGATCGCCGGCAGGCAGCCGATCGCCGTGGAGCTGGAAGAGGGCAAGAAGTACGCATGGTGCACCTGCGGCGAGGCCACGGAGCACCCTTTCTGCGACGGATCCCACGCGGGCACGTCGTTCAAGCCCCACGTCTTCACGGCGGAGAAATCGGGCCAGGCCTACCTGTGCATGTGCAAGCGAACGAACGGCGCGCCTCACTGCGACGGTGCGCACGCGCTGCTGGACTCCAAGGACTGAACCCACGACGCGACTACTCACGAAACCGACCGATCAGCGGTCGAAGCAAGGAGATTCCCATGAAGCCCAAGAACTCGATTCTGACCTTACTCACACTCGCCCTGAGCCTTCTGGCCTTCAGCTCCGCCGGCGCGGACACCTACATGATCGACTCCGCCCACAGCTCGGTCGGCTTCCAGATAAAGCACCTGGCCATCGCCAAGGTGAACGGCTCGTTCACCGATTTCGGCGGCAGCTTCGAGTTCGCGCTGGGCAAGGCCGACACCTGGTCCGTCGAAGCCGAGATCCAGATGGCCTCCGTGAACACCGGCAACGAGAAGCGCGACGCCCACCTGAGGAACGAGGACTTCTTCGACGTGGAGAAGTATCCCACGATGACCTTCAAGTCCACGGGCGTGAAGATGAGCTCCGACAGCGAGGGCAAGCTGATGGGCGACCTCACCATGCACGGCGTCACCAAGCCGGTCGAGCTCGACCTCGAGTACAACGGCGCGGTCACCGACCCCTGGGGCAACGAGAAGGTGGGCTTCTCGGCCTACGGCACGATCGACCGCAAGGACTGGGGCCTTACCTACAACAGCGTCATGGACAGCGGCGGCCTGGTGCTCGGCGAAAAGGTGAAGGTGAGCCTGGAGATCGAGGCGGTGAAGCAGAAGTAGCAACTCCACATCCGATCGACGACGAAGCCCTACCGTATCGGTGCGGAAGGGCTTCGTCTTATCGGAACCCGAACAGCGCGGGGAACAACGCCACGACAACCCAGGCCCAGACGCCGAACACCGGCAGGTAGCTCGTCTGCCAGCGTTCGAGGGCGGCGAACTCCGTACGGCCTCGCAGGAAGCGCGCGTAGAGCAGCGCCGCGCCGCCCAGGTTGACGAGCAGGATCAGGTTCTCCCCCAGCGCCGCCACCTTGTTGGGGCTGAAGCCGAACTCCGCGATGCGCGAGGCGATGGCCGCCAGGGCGATCACGTCCACCAGCAACGCGCTGATCACCAACACGAGCTGGAGCCGGTCGAAGAGGCCGGGCGGCGCCTGCGGATCGCGCGCCGAGATGGAGTAGAGCAGCAGGCCGAGCACGAGCACGAGCAGCAGGTCGAAGCCGATCAGCAGCTCGCGCTCCACGTCGAGGCCATTGCCCGTCGTGGCCATGGTGGCGACGAACAGCAGCAGCAGCACGGCGAACAGCGGCGTGAACACCCGCGTGAGCACGGGCGCCATGTTCTCGATGACACTCTGCTTCGCCTCCACGAGCCACGCGGCCACCAGCACCGCGCCCACGCCGCCGCAGGGCATGATCCAGTTCGCCACCAGCGGCTCGGCCGCGAGGCCGATGGCCTGGAACAGGAACACGGTGAAGCCCATGAACACGGCGCCACCGAGGGCGATCAGGACGAGGTAGATGAACCACTCGCCCGAGAAGCGCACGAAGTTCATGCGATACATGTGGTCACGCCAACGCCCGCCGACATAGGCGAAGCCGACGGCGATCCACAGGGCGATGGGCAGGTGCAGGGCGGCCAGGATCTCCGTGTGGCCCTCCGGCGTGAAGGGCGACAGGTTCATCAGCAGCCCGGCCGCGACGAAGGGCGCGGCCAGCCAGAGCCGGCTCGCTCCCGCCAGTCCCCGCTTCCAGGCGAAGAACAGCGCGAGGAAGGGCATCACGAACAGCATGAAGTTGCGTAGATAAAAGGAGACGTAGGCGTCCTGCCCCCAGCGCTGACCGAAGAGCTCCGGCACCTTCACCGACGCGCCCGCGGCGACGGCCAGCGCGATCGCCACCGCGGCGTCCCGCGGCATCGCCTGCGATCCTTCGCCCTCTTCCGGAGCCACCACGAGCTGCTTCCACAGACGCTCGGAGTATTCGCGCGCGAACTCCCGCGACAGCGAGTCCAGGTTGCCCAGGCGTTTCACGCCGACGAGAAAGGCCTCGTCGTCGTCCAGGCCCGACTCGCCCAGGGCCTCGACCTGGCTGCGCAGATGGTCCTCGAGCTCGTCGACGTCGGCGGCCTCCACCGCCCGACGCCCGAGCACGTAGGCGCGCCACTCTCCGATGCGTTCTTCCAGCAATGCGTGCTTGTTCACGTGCGTCTCCATCCGAAAACGTTCATGCCGTGCCAAGGGAGGGCAGCCAGAGTCCGCGCAGCGTCGAGTCCACGGTTTCCCACTGGCGGCGTTGCTCGGCGAGGTGCTCGGCGCCTTCGGTGGTGAGCCGGTAGTACTTGCGGCGGCGGCCCGTATCGGATTTGCCCCACACCGCCTTCACCCAGCCCTTGCGCTCGAGCCGGTGCAGCAATGGGTAGAGCATGCCGTCGGTCCACCGCAGCTCGCCGCCGGAGAGCTCGCCGACCCGCTTGATGATGGCGTAGCCGTAGCTCTCCCCCTCGCCGAGGATGGAGAGGACGAGCGGGGTGGCCGAGGCGGCGACGAGATCCTTGCCGATATCCATTCGGGTGCGCTCCTTTACCTGGGAGCATTATGCATTGCTGTTCTATGTATGTCAAGAGGGGTTCCGGGTTCCGGGTTCCGGGTTCCGGGTTCCGCTTTCTTCGCGGCACGGTCTCGGGCAGTATGTCGGTCGGGAGGTCCCATGAGCCGAATCGTACGGCCCCGCATCGGCATCGCGGGGCTGAACTGCGAGTGCTGCACGTTCTCTCCGTTGCCGACCAGGGCCGAGGAGATCGTGCTGCTGTCCGGCGATGAGCTGCTGCGCGAATCGCCCTTCCTCGCGATGCATCCCGGTGTGGAGTTCGTGCCGCTCCGGCGGGCGCGGGCGATTCCCGGCGGCGCCATCGAACCGGGCTTCCATGAGGCCTTCGTCGAGCGGCTGCTCGCGGATCTGTCGGTGGGCGGCCCCTGGGACGGGCTCTTCCTGCACCTGCACGGCGCGGCGAAGGTCCGGGGACGCGACGACCTCGAGGGCGAACTGCTGGAGACGATCCGCGGCGCCGTGGGGCCGGACTGCCTCCTCGCCGCGAGCTACGACCTGCACGGCAACGTCTCGGAGCGGGTCGCGTCGCATCTCGATATCCTCTCGGCCTACCGCAGCGCCCCCCATGTCGACATCGTCGAAACCATCCTGCGCGCCTGCGCGCTGCTCGTGCGCTGCATCGAAGAGGGTCTGAAGCCGCGGCTCGCGTTCCTGCCCGTCCCCATCCTGTTGCCGGGGGAGATGACGAGCACCGAACAGGAGCCGGCCGCCGCCCTCTACGCGTCGCTGCCCGGCGTCATCGAGAAGCACGGCCTGCTGGACGCCTCCATTCTCATCGGCTACGCCTGGGCCGACGAGCCCCGCGCCTCAGGTTCGGTGGTGACGGTCGGCCTCGACGAGGCGTCGACCCGGGCCGCCGCGGACGAGCTGGGGCGCGCCTTCTGGGCCGCGCGCAAGCGCTTCGCGTTCGGTGTGTCCGCCGCCGACGTCGACGCGAGCATCCGCGCCGCGCTGGCCCACGCGGACGGCCCCGTGCTGCTCAGCGACTCGGGCGACAACCCCACCGCCGGCGGCGCGGGGGATCTGCCCTTCGTGCTGAAGCGTCTGCTCGCGCTGAGCGCCGAGGACACCCTTGTCGCCGGCATCGCCGACGCCCCGGCCGTGGCGGCCTGCTTCGAGGCGGGCGCGGGCGCGGAACTCGACCTGGAGCTGGGCGGGAAGCTCGATCCGGTGCACGGCGAGCCGCTGGACGTTCGGGCCCGGGTGGTCTCGCTGCATGAGACGGAGAGTTCGGGCGAGCCGCGGGGCCGCGGGGTCCTGCTGCGCATCGGCGGCGTCAGCGTGATCGTGACCGAGCGGCGCTCGTCCTTCCACCGCCTGGCGGACTTCACGCGGCTCGATCTCGACCCGCGAGCCTTCCATCTGATCGTGGTCAAGATGGGCTACCTGGTGCCTGAGCTCGCCGCCCTGGCCCGCGCCGCCTATCTCGCCCTGAGCCCGGGCGCCGTGAACCAGGAGATCGTGAACCTGGGACACGAACGGATCGGGCGGCCCATGTTCCCCTTCGATCCGGGGATGCGCTGGAAACCCTGATCCCGGCCATGATGGTCAAGCGGGGGCAAATGGTGTAGCCTCCGCGATCCACCGAAGGGAGAGAACGCGATGCCCAAGCTCACCATCGTCGCGCAGGTCGAGGCCAGGCCGGACAAGATCGAACTGGTGAAGGCCGAACTCGAGAAGCTCATCGTCCCCTCCCGCCGCGATGCGGGCTGCCTGCAGTACGACCTGCACCAGGACAACGAGAATCCCGCCTTCTTCCTGTTCTTCGAGAACTGGGAATCCCGCGAGCTCTGGCAGGCGCACATGGCCACCGATCACCTGCGGGCCTACCGGGCCGCGACCGAGGGAGCCGTCGCGGAGTTCAGCCTGAACGAGATGACGCAGGTCGACTGAGCCGCCAAAACCGAAACGACAGGGCCCCGCGACGGTGTTCGCCGCGGGGCCTTGTCATGCTCGCGATGTGCATCGGCTAGCGAATCACGGTCATCCCCTGCCGCTGCCAGTCCACGATGCCTCGCCGCAGATTCACGACCTCCCGGTGCCCGGCGTCGATGAGCAGCTTCGAGGCCACGGTGCTGCGGTTGCCCGTGCGGCAGTACACGAAGATCGGGCGGTCCTTGTATTCGTCCAGTTCGCCCATGCGGCGCTGCAGCACCTGCACCGGCAGCAGGACCGCGTTCTCCAGGTGTCCGCCGGCGAACTCGCGCTGGGTGCGGACGTCCAGGACCAGGGGCGTCTTCTCCGCGATGAACGCGGCGCCCTCGGCGGCGGTGACGTCGCGGAAGGAGGCGGCACTGTACTCGATCACCTCGATCGTGCCCGTGGCCTCGCCCGCTTGGAAGGCGAACGCGCCGACCTTGGGAGCCTTGAAGTAGGCCTTCTCACCCTCGGGCACGGGATAGGACCTGTCCACGCCCAGATCGGCGATCACCAGCCGGAAGGGATCCCCATTCGTGAGCTGCGGCCTCACGTAGTCTCCCCGGTAGATGCGGAACACCTGGTCCTTCGCCAGGGGTTCGATGGTCAGGACCCGCAGCCCGCTCTCGATTCGACCCGAGATCGCCTCGTCGGCGGGAGCCTCGGCCTGGCCGCAGCCGACCAGGACGGACAGGAGGAGTGAAGCCAGAATCAGGGTCGTCGCTTTCGTGATCATGGTGCTGTTCATGCCTTTCGTTGTTCTTGCGTCGATGCGCCTACTCGTTCGGATCGCGCCCGGCCGGCGCCGTCGATCGCTCCGGAAATCCGGGTCCCGGGCGGGCCGCGATCCTTCTCGGATCGAGAGCCTCGCCGGTGTGCTCGTCCACCACCAGCGGCCGGATCACCTGCCGGGTCTCGCTGTCGACCAGTTCGATCGGAGCCCCTTCCGGGCCCACGAGCCAGTCGTCGCCCCAGCGGATCATGGCCGCCAGCACGCCGAACAGGTCTCGTCCCATGTCCGTGAGGCGGTACTCATGGCGATCGGGGCAGGTCTGGTACTGAACCCGGGTCAGGATCCCGACATTGGTCAGGCGCTGCAGCCTCTGCGTGAGGACATTGCGGCCGATCCCCAGGCGCTTCGCGAATTCGTCGAATCGTCGGACCCCGGAGAACGCCTCGCGCAACACCAGCGGCGTCCACCAATCCCCGAGGAGATTGCTGGTGCGGGCGATGGAGCAGGGCAGGCGACTCAGGTCCGTTCTCTTCATGTCGAGACGATAGTCAAACCGAGTCAGTTTCGCAAGCGAACTCACTCTCTGGCCGCCGATTTCTTGGGTTTTTTCGATGAGAAGCCCCGCGACGGGGTCCGTCGCGGGGCTCTCGGGAAACAGGATTCCGGGTGCGAGGACTAGTCGGCCTCGAGGGCCACCGTCCCCACATCGGTCTCCTGGCCGGCGACCACGGCGACACCGGTCAGCGTGCTGTCCAGGTAGGAGCCGGCGGTGGCCGAGAACAGGAGGTCGTAGGAGCCGGCCGTCATCATGGGAAAGGCGAAGCTCCCGTCCAGGGTGTCCGCGTAGGCGAACACGGTATCGACGCCCGCAATCGCCGCCACGAGGGCGCGGGCTTCCACGGGCTCAGCGACCCCCACGATCGACCCGCCCAGGGCGTCCACGATCAGGCGGATCACCGGACGCAGCTTGTACTGACCGTTTCCGGTCCTGTGCACGGAGCGGTCGGCGTCGAAGTCGAGGGTCACGGCGTAGGTCTCGCCGTCCACGATGTCGAAGGGGTGGTTCAGCTTCAGGCCGGACTGGCCGCCGCTGGGCACGTCGAGGTCGTGCGCCTCGCCGTCCACCACCACGGTGTTGCCCTCGCCGAGCATCAGCCTCACCTGCGTGTAGCGGCCCGCGGGCAGGGTGGAGTCGGCCAGCACCGCGAAGTTGCCGCCCGTGTAGTCGAGCAGGTTAAGGACCGTCGTGTCCACGGCGACGCTGTGCCAGCCCGAGAGCGAGTCGGCGACGTCTTCATGAACCCGGACCTCGATGATCTCGACGTTCACCGCGTCGTAATCGCCCGGCGCGTCGATCAGGCTCACCTGCATGCGGCCGACGCCTGTTTCTGGATCTGTGCCGGATTCGAAGCAGCCGGCGGCGAGGCCGGCCAGAAGTACCATCGTGATGAGGATTCCCGTCGTGTGTCTTTGGCGCATCGTCACTACTCCCGGTTGAAGCGGCATCGGTGTTCATCGGCAATCATCAGGGCGCGGCGCTGACGTTGCTTCCTCACTGCTGAGAGGATATCCAGGATTCGTCGGCTAGCAAATCCCGAACCCAATCGAAGACAGGGTGACGAAGGCGGAAGTCACCTCGAGACCGCTAGTAACCCAGAACATTCACCAGCAGCGACACGCCGATGTCCGACGCATCCTCCTGCTGCGACTTGTAGTGCAGGGAGAGCTCGGCGGACAGGTGCTTGATGGGCTCGATGCCGAGAGTGCCGACCACGCCGAAACCCTTGAGCGCGTTCTCCGAGTAGTTGCTCGTCTCGTCGTCGAAAAAGTAACCCACGCCGGCGCCCACGGCGAAGTAGAGCGAGGGCGCGGTATCGGCCAGGAAGTACTGCACCTGCAGCGCCTCGATGCAGCTGGTCAGGAGGACGCTCTCGCCCGTCTCGTCGTCGGCCTTGAAAACGAAGGGATGGCGGCTGTAGTACAGCGCCAGCCGGTCGTTGAACGCATACCCGATCCTCGGAGACGCGGCGAACGCGAAGGTGCTGTTGTCCTCTTTCTCGAGGCCGACGTGGTCGTATCGGATTCCGGAGTAGCTGTCGTACCCGGCGCCGAGGCCGAGACCCAGCAGGAAGCCCTGTCGCTCTCCGTCCCAGCCCTGCAGGGCGCCAGCGGAACCGGCCATCGTGAGCATCAAGGCGAGCAGAATCATGAGTCTGGTCTTCAATTCGAACCTCCAAAGTCAGGAAAGGGAGGGCGACACAATCGATTTGACCGTCCGACGACAGCAGTGTTACTCTCCCACGGGACTTACGCTGTAAGCAAGTAAGTATACAGCGTAAGCTTGTCAAGAGGCCTTCGCGATTTCGTGGCGGAAAGCGAGCGACCATGGCGACCGAGAAGAAGGAGAGCAAGCGTCGGCCGCTGAGCCGCGATCGTGTGCTCGACGCGGCGCTGCGCCTCGCCGACAAGCAGGGCGTCGAGGCGCTCTCCATGAGATCCCTGGGGCGAGCGCTGGGCGTGGAGGCGATGTCGCTCTACCGCTACGTGAAGAACAAGGACGAGCTCCTCGACGGCATCGTGGATCGGGTCGTGAGCAAGATCGAAGTGCCGCCGGCCGGCAGCGAATGGCGCGCGGCCATGCGTGGTCGCGCCCGTTCGGCACGCCGGGCCTTTGTCCGTCACCCCTGGGCCGCGGCGCTCTTCGAGGCGCGACTCGAGCATCAGACACCGGTACGCCTGGGATACGCGAACGCCGTCCTCGGTCTGCTCCGCGAGGGCGGCTTCTCCGTGTCGGCCGCCTACCGCGCGTTCCTGCTGGTCGACAGTTATCTCTACGGGTTCATCATGCAGGAGACGAGCTGGCGGGTGGAGGACGGCGACCTGTCTCGCGCCGCGCAGGAATCCGCGGTTCTGATGATATCGGAGGCCTACCCACACCTTGCGGAGGTGATGGCTTACACGAGTTCGGCGAATGCCGAGGCACCGATATCGCTCGATACGGAGTTCGATCACGGCCTGGAACGAGTTCTCGACGCGCTCGAACGGATTCGACACGACGGCTAAGCCGCGTGGGAGAGGATGCCATGCATCGCGGATACCTCGATCTCATCGTCGCCCTGTCGCTGTTCCTCGGCGCGGGGATGGCGGGCTTCCGGGGGGAAGCCTCCGCCTGCACGATCTTCTATGTGGCCGACGACACGCACGTCTTCGCCGGCAACAACGAGGACTTCAACACCCTCGCCACGAAGATCTGGTTCATCCCCGCGGAAGACGGAAAATACGGCCGCGTGTATTTCGGCTTCGACAACTTCGTCCGGCAGGGCGGGATGAACGAGAAGGGCCTGTTCTTCGACACGATCGGCGGCCCCGAGTACGCGATGCCCCACCTGAAGGGCGGCGAGTTCCACCGAGGCGACGTCATCGCGGAGGCGATGGAGTACTGCGCGACGGTCGATGAGGTGATCGCCTACTTCGAGGAGCACGGGCCCTTCATCGACAACCACGAGATCCCGGCCGTCTACGGCGCGATCATGTACGGCGACAGGCACGGGGATTCCGTCATCATCGAGGGCGACAACTTCGTCCGGAAGCAGGGCAGCTATCAGGTTCTGACGAACTTCTTCCAGACCCGCCCCGAACTGGGCGGTTACCCCTGCCGGCGCTACGACATCGCCACCGACGCTCTCGCGGAGCATGACGAGTACAGCGTCGATATAGTGCGGGAGGTGCTGGCCGCGGTTCATCTGGAGGCCGTGGACGGCTGGAATCCGACGACCTACTCCAACATCTACGACCTGCGAAACGGCACCGTCCACGTGTACCACTATCACAACTACGAGGACGTGTTCTCGTTCAGGCTCGCCGATGAACTGGCCAAGGGGCCTCATGCCTGGGATCTGCCCGAGCTGTTTCGACCGACGATGGCGGCCGGGCTTCTGGAGGATCGGGAGAGCCGCAGCCTGCCGGGCAAGCTCTGGCGCTTCGCGGGAGAGATCGGCGTCGGGGCGACCGTCGTCGTCCTGATCTTCTTCGGATTGGCATTCCTGGTCGTACTGATCACCGGTCGGATCGTCGCGCGAGCCCTGGCATCGCGCTTTTTCCGCTCGACCCTGACGGCCTCGAGATCAAGCGGTGGGGACAGCACCCACGACTGATCGATCCGGCGGCAGGGCCTGCAGGACATCGGAAGATCCCGGGCTCCGGCGACCCATCACTTGAGCAGGGTCATCCTCCGCGTCTCCACGTGACCCCCCGCTTCCAGGCGACAGAAGTATGCACCGGAGGGAAGGGCGCGGTCCTGGGCGTCCCGTCCCCGCCAGACGACCTCGTTGCGGCCCGCGTGTCCCGCGTGACCGTCCAGCAGCACCGCCACCAGGCGGCCGGTCGCGTCGTAGACATTCAGGTTCACGGGCAGCTCGCGGGGAAGGTCGAACGAGAGGGTGGTGGAGGGATTGAAGGGGTTGGGATAGTTCTGGCCCAGCCGGAACGGATGAGCCGGAACGCCGCCGACGGGCACCTCGGTGAGGTTGCACTCGAACCAGTTCAGGTTGAAGCCCCCCTGCTCCGCGTGGATGCGCATCGTGAAGTGGCCCTGCGGGAGCGTGGTCTCCGCGGAGATCGACGTCCAGCTCTGCCACCCGCCCGTGACCGGCACGTCGATCGCGAACAGCTCCACGCCGTCGCGCAGGAAGTTGATGCGACCCGGGCTGTTCAGGCATGCCGTCCGGAACACGACCTCGTAGGTGCCGGCGGTCTGCACCAGGCAGTCGTAGTCCATCCAGTCGCCGGCGTCGATCCAGCCCACGTTCTGGCCGCCGCCCACGTCGGTGCTGCCCTCGATCTGCACGCCGTGCATGGCGGACCAGTTCTCGGCCTCGATCCGGCCCGGGATCACGTGGACGGCGCCACCGTAGGGCAGGAAGTTGATGACCGGTTCGCCCGCGAAGGTCGCCAGCGCGCCGCCGCCTTCCGACTGCAGGTCGCCGGACAGGTAGGACACGGTCAGCACGTCGTACTCCCCACATACGGACTCCAGCGCGAGCAGGACAATGTTGTCCCCCAGCGGGCTCACCTGGAATCCGGCGACGCCGACCGGCGTCGAGCCGTTCTTCAGCACCTCGAACTGCGCCGTGCCGGCGGCGCTCATCGCCTTGTCGAAGCTCAACTCGATGTGCGCCCCACCCTCGATCAGCATGGCCGACTGGAACTCAGGTGCGGAACCGGGCGCCGAGTCGCTCAGGTCGGTGATGCCGAAGCCGTGCGCGAAGAGCGGGTCGTAGGGGCTGTCGCCGACGTTGATCGGAATCTGCGCCATCGAGCGCGGCCAGGTCATGGGCAGCAACCCCGAGGGCGCGTGGTGGCCGAAGAGCAGCTCGGCGATGCCGTCGCCCTCGGTGCCCGGCAGCCAGGAGGCGAGGAAGGCGTCGGAGTTGTGGAGCGCGGGCTGGATGATCATGGGCCTGCCGGAGACGAGCAGGGTGACGACCGGCACGCCCTTCAGCTTCAGCCGGCGGACCATCCGGATCTGCGACTCCTCGACGGTGAGGTCATTCGAGTCTCCGCCGCCCTCCACGTAGGGCTGCTCGCCGATGACCGCGATCGCGTAGTCCGCATCGTCATCGGTGAAGGAGCCTCCGGCGTCGTAGACGAACTCCACGCCGGGCGCGAGCGCCTGCAGGCCCTCCAGGATCGTCGTGCCCGTGGTGATGTCGCCGCTGCCGCCGGCCCAGTGAATCGTCCAGCCCCCGCAGAGCAGGCCCACATCGTCCGCGTGCGCGCCGGCCACGAGCACCTTGATGCCGCTGCCGGGCAGGGGCAGGACGCCGTCGTTCTTCTTCAGCAACACCTGGCTCTCCCGCACGCACTGCCGGGCGACGTCGCGGTGTGCCGCCGAGCCCACCAGGGGCAGGTGGGAGCGGTCCGTCATCGGGTTCTCGAACAGGCCCAGCTCGAACTTCACGCGCAGGATCCTCGCCACCGCGTCGTCGATGCGGCTCATCGGCACCGTGCCGGCGTTCGCCAACGACACGAGCGTGTTGAAAAATCCCGGGTAATCGTTCGGCACCATCACCATGTCCAGCCCTGCGTTGATCGAGCTCGCCACGTCGGAGCTGTAATCGCCCGGAAGCTGGTCGATGCCCGCCCAGTCGGACACCACGAAGCCCTCGAAGCCGAGTTCGGTCTTCAGCACATCGGTGAGCAGGTAGGAGTGGCCGTGCACCTTGATGCCGTTCCAGCTGCTGTAGGTGGCCATGATCGTCTTCACGTCGTTCGCGATCGCCTCGACGTAGCCGGGCAGGTGGATCGCGCGCAGCTCGGCCTCCGACAGGATCGTGTTGCCCTGGTCGACGCCGCCGAAGGTGCCGCCGTCGCCGATGTAGTGCTTGGCGCAGGCGACGATGCTGGTGGGCATGTTCAGCGAATCGCCCTGCATGCCCCGGATCGCGGCACCCCCCATCAGCTCGGACAGATCCGGGGTTTCGCCGAAGCCCTCGTAGGTGCGGCCCCAGCGCTCGTCGCGGGGCACGGCGACGCAGGGCGCGAAGGTCCAGTCGATGCCCGTGGCGGCGACCTCCACGGCCGTCACCCGCCCGGCCTCCTCCATGAGCGCGGCGTTGCGCGTGGCGCCCATGCCGATGTTGTGGGGAAAGATCGTCGCGCCGGTGACGTTGCTGTGCCCGTGCACCGCGTCGATGCCGTGGATCAGCGGAATCCCGAGGCGCGTCTGCAGGGCCTGGGTCTGGAAGGCGTCGTAGAGATCGGCCCAGTGCACCGCGTCGTTGCCCGCCGCGGGATCCGAGGAGCCGCCGCTGAGGATCGAACCCAGGTAGTAGGATTGCACATCGTACGGGTTGCCCACGGCCGCGTGGTCGGCCTGGGTCATCTGGCCGACCTTCTCCTCGAGCGTCATGAGCGAGAGCAGGTCGGCCACGCGGGCATCGATGGGCGCTTCGGGATCAAGGTAGGTCTGCGCCCGAAGCGCTTCACCGGATGTCGCTAGCAGGAGGCAGATGACCGCCAGGGATCTCAGGATCTTTCGCATGACTGCCTTCTCATTTCAGGATGACCATCTTCCCGACCCGAGTTTCACCGGCGGCTTCGAAGCGATGGAAGTAGACGCCGCTGGCGAGCGGGTGCCCGTCGTCGTCGCGGCCGTCCCAGGAGACCGCGTGGCGGCCGGCCGGCTTCCGCTCGTCGACGAGCACGCGCACCTGCCTGCCCCGCGTGTCGAACACCGTCAGGCTGACCGGCCCATCGGAGGGAACCACGTACTCGATCGTGGTCTCGGGATTGAAGGGATTGGGGTAGTTCCGGGCCAGGGCGACGGCCGCGGGCGCCTCGCCGGCGCTCGATGGGTCGGACTCCATCACGTCGATGTAGTTCAGGCTGAAGAGCCAGCCGGTGAGGTCCGTATCGGAGTCGAAGTCGAGGCGCAGGATGTGCACGCCCGCCTCGAGCGACACGTGCTCGACCGGCAGCGGCGTCCAGAACTGCCAGCCGCCGGTGGAGAGCACGTCGACCTGTCCGCTCACGTCCACGTTGTCCACCGACAGGGTGAAGTTGCCGAAGCCCGGCACGGTCGACACGTAGGAGATGAAGTCGTACATGCCCGGCTCGTCCACCTCGAAGGTGTACTCGAGCCACTCTCCCGCCACGATCCAGAACACGTCGAAGCCGCCGCCGTCGGCGCCCTCGAGGTCGACCCCCTCGTCCGGCCGGTAGGCCATACCGAGGTTCTGGGGCTCCGTATCGTGGTAGGCGATGCCCTCGCCGCCGGTGTCGAAATCCTCGGCCTCGATCCTGCCCGGCACGGGAACCGGCGTGCCCGAGAAGGGGCCGCCGTTGGGCAGCACGGTCACCATGACGCTGTCCCGCGTGGAGAGGGCGTTCGAGTTGGTCACGGTAAGGTGGACCCAGTGGTCGCCGACATCGAGGAAGGTGAAGGAGGTGTCGGGCTGGGCGCTCGCGCCCAGGCCGCCGAAGTCCCAGTCGAAGGTGAGGGGAAGGCCGTTCGGGTCGAAGCTGAGGCTGCCCTCGAACTGGATGTTCAGCGGCGACTTGCCGGCGGTCTTGTCCGGGATCAGCAGCACGACGGGCGCGTCCGGATCCGCGGGCGAGGTGCTGTGGAAGGCCAGCTCACGCGGGCCGACCGTGAAGGAGAAGCCGTCCGTGAAGGTGACCAGCCGGTCCGTCGCGCCGGCGTTGTAGGCCACGTAGGTGAGATCGCCGGCGCCGTCGCGGAACACGGCGTAGGTCGGAACGTCGGCGAGGATCGTCGTCTCCACGCGGCCCATCTTCTTCAGGTTGAAGAGCCAGTGCATCGTGTGGGCGCGCGATTCTCCGTCGAAGGGCTCGTAGTCGATGTCGGCGAAGTAGTGGGACAGCGCGAGGTTCGGATCGGCGAGGGCCAGGTACTCCCACAGGACATCCTTCCAGATGTCCGGCTGTCCGCCGTTCTCCTCCACGATCTCGGCGTAGTTGGCGAGCACGTGATCGGGATGATGGCCGAGATAGAGCGACCCGCCCTGCACGGGCAGGATGTTGATGCCGTGGATGAACTCGGGATCGCCCCCGAACCAGGTCGAGTGGACGCCCTTGCCGCCCCAGACCATGCCGATGGCCACGTGCGGGTAGTCGGCCGGGAACACCTCCTCGTCCACGTCGAACCAGTACTGCTCGACGGCGGTCTTCTCGGTGGCGTGCAGGAAGACGCCCAGGTCGCGGATGTCGTCCTGCCCCGTCGCCTCGCCCCAGAGGATCGCGGCCGTGGCGAAGTTCATGGACTCGGAGCTCGACTCCTGGTTGTTGCCGTCGCCGAAGTCGCCGTGGCCCGCCGCCCAGGAGTGCCCCGCGTACGCGTCGTGGCAGCGCAGGAAGGGGAACTGCGTGTCGGCGCGGTCCCAGTTGTTGGCGTCCTTGATCAGCAGGTTCACCATGCCGCCCCAGTGGTCCTGGGTTGCCCACACGCTGTCGTAGCGCGCGACGGTGGCCGCGCTCAGGATGGCGTAGGCCGCGTGGAAATGGTGATCGTTGATCTGGTTGTCCGCGCCGAAACCGGAGGGGTAGCCGGTCATCACGTCCCAGTCGTCGATGTAGGAGTACTGCTGCGCTCCGCCCACGGTGAACCAGTCCTCCAGCCGGTTCTTGAGCTCGGCGAGGAAGTGGTCGCGCTCGACGGTCGCGCCGAGCTGGTCGGCGATGTGGACGAGGTTGGCGAAACGGCCCATGGCCTTGCCGTTCTCGTAGGTCGGGCCGGTGGGCAGGGTCTCGGCGGCCGCGTCCTGCACGTGGGCGAGCAGCTCGCCGGGGTTGTAGTCGCCCTCGTCCGGCAGCGCCGGCAGGACGCCGTGGAAGGGCAGGTCGGTGGTGAAGGTGCTGCCCGCGTGGAGCTTCATCGTGCCATTGACAGAAGGGTACGAGAAGGTGGTCATGGGATCGGACGTGTACAGCCACTGGTGGCGGTAGAGCGCGGTCATCGTCTCGTCCGCGAGCGCGCCGCCCGTCTCCATGAGCTCGGTCTCGTAGGAGTAGGTGGTCTGAAGCTGCGCGGTCGCCTCGTCATAAAGCCAGTCGACCGTGCTGCCCGTGACGAAGGCGTAGGCGTGCTGGCGAAACAGTTCGAGAGTCGACGGCTGGTCGTCCGGCAGCAGTGCGATCGACAGGTAGTCCTGCCCGTTCAGCGTGGACTGCAGCGGGCCGCTGCCCGTCCACACGGAGCCGGTCGGCGCGAACACGCCGTAGTGCCGACCCTGGATCGTGAGGCCGAGTACGCCGTCCTGGTCGTGCCAGGTCGTGAACGCGCCCTCGGGCGTTACGACGGCGTCGCCGCCCGTCACCCGGAAGAACACGTAAGGAAGGCCGTGGCCGAAGGTGGCCTCCATCGCCTCGGAGCCGTCGTCCCAGAGCGCGGTGGCCGTCCAGTCGCCGTAGTCGTGGGTCTGCGTCTGCCAGGAGGAGAGCCCGGACACCCCCACCGTGAGCTGCAGCGAGAACGGGAACAGGTAGTCGTTGGCGACCAACACGTGGTTCGGCGTGTGGCCGATCTGCAGCCCCGAGCCGATGGCCTTGACCATGAGCGGATGCGCGTAGAGCACGTTGGAGTGCGGGTCGCCGTAGAACGGGTAGATCAGGCTGCTCCAGAAGTCGTTCGACTGCACGGGCAGCGAGAACGACGACGAGACCTTGGGCAGGATGTTCTGGCCCGACGCGTTCTGCGGACCCACTTCGCCGGGAGGCAGGGTGGTGCCGTAGCTTCCCAGCCCCACGTTCACGGGTTGGCCGTAGGCCGGACCGGCTGCGATCGCGACGAGAACGAGCAGCAGAATTCGGAATGATGCGCGGGAGATCATTTCGGACCTTCGCATGTTTGGTTGAGAGCTGCCATCGGAAGACGCACGAAGAACCTACGCCCGGGACTTTGTTCGGTCTCCGAGCATAGCACGTATCGCCATTGAATTCAAGGCTATGAGTGGATACTCGGAGTCCGAATCAGTCCGACCCGTCCTCCGTGGCGCAGAGCGGGCCGTACCAGTCCTGTCTCACCTCGTCCGTGAAACGTTCGATCTGCGAATCCGGCACCTTTAGGTGCAGCAGCGCCTGCCTCGTCATCTCGAACCCGGCTTCGAGTTGCGGCTGCACCACCTCGTAGACGCCGAGCTCGCGCAGTTCGTCGGCGAGCTTCTCCGTTTCGGCGCGCGCGACGATGTGCAGCTCCGGCCTCACCTGCCGCGCATGGCGCACGATCGCCTGTGTCACCACCGGCGAGGGTGTGGTGACGAGCAGCAGGCAGGCCCGGGAAAGGCCGGCCGCCTCCAGCACCAGCGGATGACTGGCGTCGCCGTAGATCACCGCCAGGCCCGACGCGCGACACGACTCGAGGCGGTGCTGGTCGAGTTCGATCGTCACGCAGGGCCGGCCGAGCCGCCCGACCACCCGGGCCACGGCGCTGCCCATGTTCCCGGCCCCCGCCACGACGACGTGGTCGAACAGCTCATCCTGGGTGATGTTGATCGTGAGCACCGGCTCCCGCTTCTGGCGGCGACGCTTGACGAGGTCGTAGATCGGCGCCGTGGCCCGGGAGACGAAGGGCGTCAGGAACATGGTCACCAGCGTGACGGCCAGGATCAGCGAGTACAGGTCGCTTCCGATGCTCCCCGTGGACACGCCCACGCGGCCGATGACGAAGGCGAACTCGCCCGCCTGGAACATGGTGAGGCCCAGCGCGAGCGGCACCACGTTGCGGTAGCCGAATGCGCGGCCGATCCCGGCGCAGAGCAGGCCCTTGGTGAGGGAGATCGCCAGGGCCATGCCGAGCACCAGCAGCAGGTTCTCCTGCACGAAACGCGGTTCCAGCAGCATGCCCACCGATGCGAAGAACAGCAGGCCGAACACGTCGCGCAGGGGAATGACGTCGCTCAGCGCCTGGTGGGCGTGATCCGACTCGCTGAGCACCATGCCCGCAACGAAGGCCCCGAAGGCGAAGCTCAGGCCCACCTTGTAGGTGAAGTAGCCGATCCCCAGGCCCAGCCCGATGACCGTCAGCAGGAAGAGCTCCCGCGAGTTCCAGCGGCTGATGCGGCGCATCAGCCAGGGGATCGTGCGCGGACCCGCCACGAACATGAGCGCCAGGAACACCGCCGCGCGCAGCAACGCCCAGCCCAGCTCGGGCAGCCCCGACTGGATGGCCGTCAGCTTGGGCAGCAGGATCAACAGGGGCACCACGGCCAGGTCCTGCACCAGCAGCATGCCGATCATCACCCGGCTGGACAGCGTGCCGAGTCGGCCCTGGCTCTGCAGGGTCCTGAGAATCACCATCGTGCTCGACAGCGAGACGCAGCCGCCGAACCAGACGGCGTCGGTCCAGGGCCAGCCCAGCGCGAGGCCGAGCCCCGCCGCCACGCCGATCGTGAGCAGGAGTTGCAGCGATGTGCCCAGCAGCGCCACCGTCCGCACCGGGCGCAGCTCCTTCAGCGAGAACTCGATGCCCAGGGCGAACAGCAGCAGGGCGACGCCGATCTCGGCCAGCAGCTCGATGTCGTGGGGGTCGTAGATAAGCGCGCCGCCGGTGGCCGGTCCGAGCAGGATGCCCGCGGCGATGTAGCCCAGGATCAGGGGCTGCCCCAGGCGCTGGGCGACGACGCCGCCCAGGAAGCCCGCGGTGACGATGATGGCGATGTCCGCGGCGATTCCCACTGGGCATCCTTTCCCGGGTTCTCCCGGCGGGCGCGCCGGGAGGTCGGACCGGAGTGTACTCGATCGATGCCCTTGCTTACGAGGCGCATTGCCGGGTATCGAGACCATCGATCTTGTACCGCCAGCATCGTCCGGATCCGGAGGTGCCGGTGAAGGAGAGCGTCGGCGCCATGGAGCGGCCGAGCAAAGATTACCTGCGGGGCCCTCCCCGAGCGATTGAAGGTGGACGGACCGGGCATTCCCAGACATGGTATGTGCATATTACGGAATTGAGAGAATCTTCGGACGCTTTCAGAGCGCCCGACGCTGCTTCCCATCGCTCGGAGAGTCCGTAATGGCTTTCGATCTCGAACTCCAGCCCCTGGTTCGTTCCGTCGACGACATCGTCCTGGTGGCCACCCTGGACGGCAAGATCCTCCACGCGAATCCCGTCTTCGGGAGAGAACTCGGTTTCGATCCCGAGGATCGGGTCGGCATGCGGCTGCTCGATCTCTATCCCCCCGATCATCGGCAGGAAGCCCGGGAGTTCGTCGAGGCCACCCTTCGGGGT
This sequence comes from uncultured bacterium, assembly GCA_964399495.1. Classification (GTDB taxonomy): domain Bacteria; phylum Krumholzibacteriota; class Krumholzibacteriia; order JACNKJ01; family JACNKJ01; genus CAYNQX01. The sequence continues at coordinate 7,938 of CAYNQX010000010.1, read as the reverse complement.
GAACTGGGCAGCATCGCCCTTCCCGTGCTCGTCGGCGACGGCTCCACCCGCCGGATGCTGACCCGGATACTGATCGGTCGCTGGGACGACGCGGAGTGCCTCCTGGTGCTGATCACCGAGCAGAACGAGGAAATGTCCCAGCTCTTCGAGCGCGTGTTCCGGGGCAGCCCGATCCTGATGGCCATCTCCAGCGACGATCAGCGCTTCGTCGACGTCAACGACACCTGGCTCGAGACGCTCGGATTCGGCCGCGAGGAGGTCCTCGGCCGCACGCCCGCCGAGCTGGACCTCTTCCCCAGCCCCGAGCAGCAGATCGCGGTCGGCAAGGAACTGGCCAGCACCGGTCGGATCAACGAAGTCGAGATGAAGATCCGGCGCCGGGACGGAACGATCATCGATGGCGTCTTCTCGGGCGAATCGATCATCAGCCGGGGAAAGCCGTTCTTCTTCACGGTGATGGTCGACATCACCGAGCGAAAGCACGCCGAGGAGGCGCGTCGGCGCAGCGAGGCCTTCCTCGACGGCGTGGTCGAGCACCTGCCCGCGATGATCTTCATCAAGGACGCAGAGGATCTGCGCTTCGTCCGCTTCAACCGGGAGGGCGAGAATCTGCTCGGCTACTCGCGAGAGGAACTCGTGGGCAAGAGCGACGAGGACTTCTTCCCACCCGACGAGGCGCGGTTCTTCACCGAGAAGGATCGCGAGGTCCTGGCCAGCGGAGAGATGCTGGACATTCCCGAAGAGCCGATCCAGACCCTGCGCCGGGGCGAGCGCATCCTGCACACGCGCAAGATCCCCATGCTCGACCAGGACGGACGCCCCGAGTTCCTGCTCGGCTTCTCCGTGGACATCACCGAGCAGAAGCGGGCGGAAGAGGCGCTCAAGCGCTCGGAGGCCCTGCTGCGGGAATCGCAGCGCATCGCCGGCATCGGCAGCTGGGAACTCGATCTGGTCAACGACCGACTCGTGTGGTCGGAGGAGGTCTACCGCCTCTTCGGCCTGGATCCGAACGAACACCCGGCGACCTACAAGGCCTTCCTGGACCAGGTGCATCCGGACGACCGGGACAAGGTCGACACCGCCTACTCGAGTTCGCTGCTGGAGGGCCGGCACTCCTACGAGGTGGAGCATCGCATCGTGCACAAGGGCACCGGAGAGGTGCGCTGGGTCCACGAGAAGTGCGCGCACGATCGGGACGAGCAAGGGAACGCCATCCGGTCGGTGGGCACGGTGCACGACATCACCGAGAGCCGCCAGCTCGAGGAGGAGCTGCGCAAGACCCAGAAGCTCGAGTCCATCGGCACCCTGGCCGGCGGTCTCGCCCACGACTTCAACAACCTGCTCCAGGGAGTCTTCGGTCAGCTCTCGCTCGCGCGGATGAATGCCCACGACCCGCAGCAGTGCATGGCGGACCTGGCGCAGGCCGAGGAGGCCCTGGGTCTGGCCACGAAGCTGACCAATCAGCTGCTGACCTTCGCCAAGGGCGGCCAGCCCATCAGGAAACCGGTCGACCTGCGCTTGCTGGTGGAGAAGGCGGCGGGCTTCGCCCTGAGCGGATCCCAGATCGACTCCCGCATCGAGGTGGACGAGGACCTCTGGCTCGTCGACGCGGACGAGGGACAGATCAGCCAGGCGGTGCAGAACATGGTGATGAACGCCGATCAGGCGATGCCCATCGGCGACACCATCAACATCGAGCTGAGGAACGTGAGCTCGCCCGGCGCCGATCTGCCCATGAATCTCGAGCCCGGCCGCTACGTGGCCGTCTCGATCGTCGACTCGGGAATCGGGATCCCGAGCCAGTATCTCAGCAAGATCTTCGACCCCTACTTCACCACCAAGGAAAAGGGGAGCGGCCTGGGTCTCGCGACCTCCTACTCGATCGTGAAGTACCACGGCGGCCTGCTGGACGTGGAATCCGAGCTGGGTCGCGGCACCACGATCCGCTTCTTCCTGCCCAGGTCCGAGTCGGAAATCGCGGATCTGCCCGAGCACCAGGCACCGGCCCTGGACGACGAGGCGCGCGTGCTGGTGATGGACGACGAGGCCATGATTCTCGGAGTGGCGGTGCCGCATGCTCGAGATGCTGGGGCATGAAGCCGAGACGGCCCCCGACGGCGAGGCGGCGCTGAAGCTCTACCGGGACGCGATGGAGGCCGGCCGGCCCTTCGATGTGGTCATCCTCGACCTCACGGTCAAGGGCGGCATGGGCGGAGAGGAGACCCTGGCCCGGCTCCGGGAGATCGATCCCGCGGTCAAGGCCGTGGTCTCGAGCGGATACACGTCCAGCGCCGTGCAGGCGAGCTACCGGGACCACGGGTTCCTGGCCGCGCTGGGCAAGCCCTACGAGATCGAGTCGCTGAAGCGGTGCCTCTGCGAGACCCTGGGGCGCCGCTGAGCGGATCTACCCGTCGGGGGTTCAGGGCCGCCGCGATACCTACACACCGACCTTCGGCAGCTTGATGGTGAAGGTGGAGCCCTCGCCGGGAGTCGAATCGACCTCGATCTCGCCCCCGTGGGCCATCACGATGTCGTTGACCAGGGAGAGCCCGACACCCGACCCCTTCTCGCCATCGGTGCCCAGGGTGGTGGTTTCCGATTCCTGGCCCAGGAGCTGGGCGACCCTGTCGGCATCGATACCGCGGCCCGTGTCGGCGACCGCGAGGGAGGATTCCTCGCCTTCGGGGACGAACACGCGGACCCGGTCCTCCGCCTCGCAGAACTTGATGGCGTTGTCGACGAGATTGGTCAGGGCCTGGGCCAGGAACCTCTCGTCCGCGTACAGGGTGATGCCGGCGGGAACTTCGTTGACCAGGTTCACGTCCTTCCTGCCGGCGATCGACTGCAGGTCCTCGAACACCTCGGCAACCAGGCCCTCCACCTCGACGAACGAACATCGGGGCTTGATCCTGCCGGCCTGGATCCGGCTGAGGTCGAGGATGTCGCTGATGAGCTTGGCCATGTTCCTGCAGGCGGCCAGGCCGTTTTCCACCAGTTCCCGCTCGCCATCGGAGAGATCTCCCGATAACCGGAGCAGATCGAGATTGCCCTGCATGATGTGCAGGGGATTCTTCAGATCGTGGGACACCAAAACCACGAAACGGTCCTTGAGCTTGGTCGTCCTCTCCACCTCGATCAGGGCGTCACGCAGCTTGGCCTCGGCCTCCTTGCGTTCGTTGACCTCCTTCTTGAGGTTCACGTTGATCGAGGAGAGGATCTTCTTGGTGTTGTCGATCTCGTAGATCGTGTCGGTGAGCAGGGAGGCCTTGATCTGGGACAGATAGGTGCTGCACCGCATGGCCAGCGCCTTTTCGATGAGGCTTCTGTTGACCGTATTGGCGTCGGTGATCGTCCGGTCGGAGATGTCCCGGTAGTCTTTCCTCATGGCGCCTACGCCTTCGTGAGATCGTTGCCGCAGGGAAGATCCTTCAGGAAGGCGATGGCCTCCTTTACCCGATCACCCTCCAGCACCGACCCGTGTTGCGGCAGGATCCGGTGGATCTCCATGGCTTCGAACCGCTCCATGGCCGGACGGAGAAAGGCGTTGCAGGGCATGTAGGTCTGGTGGAAAACCTTGATGCCCTCGAGGTACTCGCCCTCCGCGAACAGGTCCCAGTCCGCGATGAGCCCCCCGAAGAGATCTCCGCTGAACAGGGTCTTGGTCTTGGGATCGTAAGTGACGATGGCCCCCGGCGAGTGCAGGAAGGGCACCGGGATGAACTCCAGCTTCCGCCCCGAGGCCAGTTCGAGGGACGCGGTGTCGTCGGTCACCCGGAAGAGTTCGCTCTTCAGATCCTGGTGCTGGATGAGGCGGCAGGTATTGAGATGGGCGACGATCTTCAGGTCTTCCCGGGCGATGACGTCCTCCACCACCGCCAGGTTTCCGCTGACGTCGGGATCCTGGTGCGAGGCCACGATGGTGGAGATCATGTTGGGGTTCGTGAGATCGATGACCTTGCGCATGATGACCGGAAAATCCGGGATGGAACCCGGATCGAAGAACACGGCTTCCTCGTCATCCAGCAGCAAGTAGGGATTGCAGTGGAGCTTGGAGGTGTCCTCGAAGAACCCGATCCAGTAGCTGTCCCTGGTGACGGCGATGGCGTCGTTGATGTCGCTGCCCATTTTCATGGCACTCACCTTCCCCGTGAATCACTGCGAGGTTGATTGCGACATGAAACCACACTTATCTCGTTTTTGCCATATACTTCTCGACGAGCGATCGGCACTCCGTCGCGGATGGCTCAGGTGTCCCGTCGCCACTCCGCGGGATCCAGCTCGAGGTACTCGGCGAGCACGGCGTGGACCTGCGGAAACTCCCGCTTCATATCGAGCGGATACTCGAAGAACAGCTCGACCGCGGTGGCGAAGAACTCGCTGGGGCTTTCGGCGGCGTCCTCGTCGAACAGCAGCTCGCGGCGGCGGCGCAGGTTGCGGGCGTGCCGCTCGAAGGCGGCCTGGAAGGTGGCCAACCAGCGGCCCTGGAGTTCCGCCGTCGGCAGGGGCGGCGTTCCGTCGGCCTCGCCGCTCAGGCCGTCGAGTTGATGGGCGAACTCGTGCAGCACGATGTTGTAGCCGTCCCGCCGCGCCGCCTCCCGCTCGGCGTCCCGCCAGCTCACCACCACCACCCCCCGCTGCCAGGATTCGCCGGCGCGCTCGTCCGTGCCCTCGTGCACGAAGCCGTGCTCGTCCGGCTCGGACAGGTCGACGGTGAAGGCCTCGGGGTAGATCAGAACCGTATCCAGACCCGGATAGAACTCGGCGCCCTCGCGAAGCTGGAGCAGGGCCGCCTGGCCGGCGATCGCCAGGGGCATCGCCTCGCCCAGCTCCAGTCCCCCCGCCGCCTCGAAGTGCTTCTCGGCGAGCAGCACCTGGACGACACCCTCGTGGCGAGCGCGCAGATCCGGCGGCAGCGTCGCGCAGATCGGAGCGACGGTCGCCAGGTGCCCCCGCTGCACCTCCGTCAGGGGCGTCTCCAGCAGGCGCTTGCGCCTCCGACCTCGGAACAGGAACATCGAGCTCTCCTTCGCGGGTGTCGCCCGTACGGTAGCGCGATTTTCGTCCGCGGCCAAGACCAGAAGACCAACGAAAGAGCCCCTCCGCACGGTACGGAGGGGCTCGAATCGAAGACTTGCCGAGTTCGGGAACAGGGCAGCCGCTGGCGGAGCGAATGTTTCCGGAAAGCGCATCACGTCCGTGCTAAGCGTCCGGGAGCAATCGCGGAGCCCTCTATTTCAGCAGAACCATGCTCCGCGAGAGAGCGCCTTCGTCCGTCTTCAGCACGTAGTGGTACACCCCGGAGGCAACGGGACTACCATTGCCGTCGAGACCTCTCCAGGTCACGGTGTGGTCGCCCGCAGCCATGCCCTCGCTCACGACGGTGGTCACCTGACGGCCGACGACATCGTAGATCGCCAGCTCCACGTGATCGGCCGTCTCCAGGGAGAAGCTGATCTTGGTCACCGGGTTGAAGGGGTTGGGGTAGTTCTGACGCAGCTTGGCGCTCGGCACGGGGCTGGGAGCGTCCGACGGGTCGAACTCGCTCAGCACCACGTTGTCGTAGATGATGGCCGTGGGCTGATACAGGGTCGAGGTGTTGGTGAAGCCCACCTGGAAGAGCTGGCCCACCAGACCGGCGTCGATCTCCAGCATGAGGGTGAAGCCGTCCCACTCGCTGCCGATGCCGTTCATGCTCGCGGTCACGAAGTTGGTCATGGTGTAGCTGTTGGCCGGATCGAGGGTCTTGATGTAGGCGTCCGCGGTCGCGGGAGCGGCGACGCCGCCCGTGGCGGGCATCTTGGCCTGGAACTCGAACATCCAGGTCTTGCCCACGTCGTCGTTGCCGATCACCTGCTCGCGGTAGACGTTCGACTCGATCAGGTTGCCCGCGGCGTGGTCGCCGTTCTCGTAGTCGCTGAACACGCTCAGCTGCTGGGCGCCCTGCTCCGCGCCGCCTTCGCCCACGACGATGGTGCAGAACGCGGGAGCGGCGGGGTTGTTGGGGGCGGGATTGGGGCCGTAACCGTACAGCCAGTTCTCGGCCGGATCGAAGACGTTGCCGTAGACCAGCCAGCCGTCGTCGCCCAGGGCGGCGGTGTCGGCGGCGGTCAGGCTCTCGAAGTCCTGGCTGTAGGGCAGCATGCCGTCGCCGCCGGGGGCGCCGTTGTCGCTCAGCGTGATGTTGTCGTAGTAGATGCCGGAGGGGTCGTAGTTGGCGGCGGTGTTGGCGAAGCCCACCTGGAAGAGCTGACCCACCAGGTCGGCGGTGATGATCAGGTTCAGTTCCCAGCCGCCCCACTCGACGGGCGCGGTGGTCATGTCCTGGGTGACGTGGTTGGTGGTGGCGTAGCCGGCACCGGGATCGAGGGTCTTGATGAAGGCGGTGGCGGTCGAAGGAGCGACCAGGTCGCCCATCTTGCCCTGGAAGGCGAAGGTCCAGGTTTTACCCACGTCGCTGGCGCCCACGGTGAACTCGCGGAACACGTTCGCCTCGAGGGTATGGCCGTTGGCGTGGTCGCCGTTCTCGTAGTCGCTGAACACGCTCAGTTGCTGGGCGCCCTGCTCCGTGCCGCCCTGGCCGGTGACGATGTTGCAGAAGGCCGGCGCCGCGGGATTGTTGGGAGCGGGGAAAACGCCATACCCATACAGGTGGGTGCCGCCGGAATCGTAAACGTTGCCGTAGACGACCCAGCCGGCGTTGCCCATGGCGTCGGGATCGGCCATGTTCAGGGATTCCAGATCCTGGGTGAACTCCATGATCTGGGCGGAGGCGGCGGCGGGGATCAGGCCCACCAGCGCAGCCACCATGATGAGAGCGAAAGCACGGGTTTTCATTTTCAAGTACCTCTTCTGCCCAGGCGGGCGGCCCGTTCGTTAGGGGCGATGGGTCACCGGCGACGAGGTGCGGGTGAGCCCTGGTGGACTTGCTGCCCTGAAGATCCTGGCTTCCGGCCGGGTGTCTAGCGAAGGTGGGGTGTGCGGCTCTGATCGGATCTCCGGAGCGGAGGAACCAGGCGGCACGAAGCCACGTCTTTCAGGACGACAAGATCATACACTATGTTCGGTCTCCGAACAAAGGTTTTTTAAAAGAATCTCGCTTCGCGCCGATTCGGGAATCCGGCTACTGGGCTCAGGGATCCGGTGGTCACGGGCTCTTGTCGTATTCATCTCTCTGCTCTCGTCCATTGACGCGGTGCTCAATGCCTACTTGACCAGCATCAGCTTCGCCGTATGCGACTCCCCGGCTGCGATCAGCCTGCAGAGATAGACGCCGGAGGGGACGCCGTGCCCGTCCCCGTCCCGACCGCTCCAGGTAACCCGGTAGCGGCCTGCCGACCGATACTCCCGATCCAGCATTCGAATCAGACGCCCCTGCAGGTCGAAGACGGCAAGCTCGACGTCGCCGGCCTCGGCCAGCGTGAACTCGACGCCAGTCCGCGGATTGAACGGGTTGGGGTAGATCGCCACGAGGGTCGTCAGCCGGGGCGGGTTCTCGCCATCGTCTACCGCCGTCACCGTGTCGAGTGCAAAGACGTTGGAGAAGCCGTGGACGATCTGGGCTTGCGCCGTGATGGCGGGCATCAAGACCAGCATGAAAGCCGTGAGCGTCAATCTCATTGCGCGCATGATGTCTCCGGATTGGGATTCGGGGTCGAGATCATCGGTGGTCCCGCCCACGCCTCTCCCGGATTGTGTCGGGCCGGTTGCGATATCTCGATGATACCATTTCCGGGTGTCCGAGATGAAGGTTGCCGGATACCCTCGTCTTCCCCCCGGTGAAGAGGTCCACGGGTGGAAAGCGCTCGGCCCGGTTGAAGGCCGCGCGAGAGATGGGGAAGAAGGTGATCCGGGTTGATGGCTGCCGGGCATCGGCGGTCCCTCGGAACGAGAAAGCCCATCCACGGCGACGTGGATGGGCTTCTCTTCGAGGCTCCCCGG
>CAYNQX010000009.1:93256-94407 GCA_964399495.1 uncultured bacterium | reverse complement strand
GGTAGGGATTAGCGAAGACTATGTCCCCCCGGGGGGACGAGAAAGCCCCCGCCATGATCGGCGGGGGCTTCTTGTTTCCGAAGCGTCGAGGACCCGCCTGGCTAGCGCCGTTCCACGAACAGATGACCGCTGCCGAAGCAGCTCACGATGAAGCTCTCGTCGGCGTCGTGGAGCCAGATGCCGTGGGCGGGCTGCAGGTGGCCCGCCGGCAGGGCCGTCGTGTTGCTGGCCACCACGGCGCCCGCGCCGTCGATCTCGGTGATCGTGTAGGTGTCGTCGTTCCAGCCCGTGGTGAGCGCAAAGACGCCGCCGCCGGCCCGCGGCAACAGGTCGACGCCCACGGGGCCGTCGCCCACCGCCTGGGTACCGACGATCGCGGCCGAGCCCGCGCCGTCCCAGGTGAGAATGGTGATCGTGCCCGAGCCGAAGTTGGTGAGTACGGCGATGCCGTTCAGGGTGCGCAGGCGGCGCGGCGTGTCGCCGACATCGCCGAGGTCGGTGGCCTCGAAGCCGGACCCGGAATCGTGCCAGAGCCAGATCTCGCCGGGCGTGCCGCCCGTGGCCACGAGGATGCTGCCGTTCACCTCACTGCCCACGGCGCTGGCCATATCGCCGGCGTAGGGCAGATCACCACCGACGATCCGACTCGTCTGACCGTAGCCGTTCCCATTCCAGGCCAGCTGCTGCACGATGCCCCAGTAGGGCATGACGAAGAGGCAGCCCTCTTCGCCGCCGATGAAGTTCGTGGCGTCCGTCACGGCGGTCTGCGCGATGGACTGGGTCCAGACGGACCAGGTGCCCCCGCTCTCGTCCCAGTTGAACAGCGTGGCGCCGTCCATGCGGAACTCGAGAAGACTGTGCTCCTCTTCCCGGTACTGCGCGCGCATGAGCAGGGAACCCAGAGGCGGATTCGCCAGGGGCGAGTCTCCTGCGAGCGAACCGTTCTCGATGATCGTGCGGTTGAAGAGATCGATGGCCGCCACGCCGTTCTCCGAGGCGACGAAGGCCGGCGCCTCGGAATCCAGCAGGGCCCGCCACGAGGGCGAAATCGGGATGCGAACGCCATCGAACGCACCAAAGGACAGGGTGAAGGAGCCGGTGGGGATCTCGGTCTGCGTGGACTGGGTCACGACGACATCGAAGTCATCGGA
>CAYNQX010000009.1:45662-93156 GCA_964399495.1 uncultured bacterium | reverse complement strand
CGGTGGGGATCTCGGTCTGCGTGGACTGGGTCACGACGACATCGAAGTCATCGGACCCCTCGGCGCAGGAGGCTCCCGGGCTCTCGTCCGTGACGTCGAGGCTCACGGTGTAGGTGCCCGGCTGGGAAAAGCTGAGGCCGTAGCTCGTGGGTGATTCCTCGTGCACGGTCACGTTGGTTTCGGGCGTCACCGACCACTCCACCGTCCTGCCCGCGTCCCAGTCGCCGCCCAGGGTGAAGCTGTAGTCGCCGCGCTGGCCCGTGAGGAGCGCCGTCGGACCGGCAATCTCCACGTCGCAGTCCGCGGGCGGATCGCTGACGACGACGGTGATGGACTCGCTGCCCTCTTCGCACTGGGTATCGTCGTCGGCACTCTCCGTCAGGGTCGCCGTGATCTCGTAGGTGCCGGCCTCGCTGAAGCTCACCTCGAACAGGTTCTCGTCGCCGTTGTCGCTCACCGTCTCGGCCCCGGCCGGCGCCACGGTCCAGGTTACCGAGACGCCGCTCGACCAGCCGGAGCCCCTGGTGAGGGTGTACGCGCCGGAGATGTCGGTCGTGAGTTCGGTTTCTCCGCTCAGCGAGATGGAGCAGGGCGGCGTGGACGGGTCGTTGTCGGCGGGGTTGAGGCAGCTTCCCGCCCCGAGCGCGAGGGTGGCCATCAGGACCAGACCGCCGAGGAACAGCCTGCCGGCACCGGATCGTCGAGACATGATCTCCCCTTCCGCGGACACTCGCCCGCCTCATTCAGTATGGAGTAAACGATATTTACCTATTTTCTGGCATGAATTACGGAAATACAAGAAGAAAGGCAGCCGCCGAGACGAAGCCGGTCCACCCGGGTGAAACGAAACAGCCCCCACCGGATCCGGCGGGGGCGAACTATCGCGAGCGAGGGAAGGGTTCCAAGGAGCGCCTCTGAGCTGAGTCTTCGAGGCGAAGTGAAGCGACGTGAACCCTGACCGAGCTAGTCGTCATGGTGCAACGGCATCAAACGCAGGTACTCGGTGGTGTCTTCCTTGCGCCTGAAGTCCTTCCAGACCCGCTCCACCTGCTCGGGCTGCAGGTCCATGGCCGCGGCGGCCGCGGCGGCGTCGACGCCTTCGAGCTTCCAGGCGTAGTGCAGCAGGTCCATGGTCTCGAAGGGGAGGCTGTAGTAGAAGTCCTCCTGGGTCGTCTCCATGGAGTAGGTGTCGGTGGTGGGCGTGCGCTGGAGAATGTCCTCCGGCACCTCGAGCGCCCGGGCGAGGGCGTAGACCTGGGTCTTGTAGAGATGCGCGATCGGCTTCAGATCGGCGCCGCCGTCGCCCCACTTCACGAAGAAGCCCTGGTCGTGCTCGTTCTTCTGCCCGGTGCCCAGCACGGCGTAGTTGTTCACCTCGCCGTGGTAGTAGAGCATCAGCATGCGCACGCGCTGCTTCATGTTGCTGGCGGCCACCACCTGCAGGTACTCCCGGGGCGGGATCCGCTTGGTCTCGAGCCGGCCGTCCGGGTACTCCATGTTCATGCGGAAGATGTTGAGGCGGTCGGTGTCCAGGATGTTCGCCGGCAGCACGATGTTGAACTTGCAGTCCGGCGTGTAGTCGGGAAAGAGCCGCTTCACCGCCTCGTCGCGGCGGGGGTAGCAGGCCAGGCCCTCGAGGCCCGGCGTCAGGTTCTCCAGCAGCAGCTCGAATCCGTACTGCTTCGACAGATCCTTGGCGAGCTCGTAGCTCTCGGGGCTCGAATCATGCTCCGGCATGGCGATGCCGATCACGCGCTCGGGGCCGAGGGCCTTGCAGCACAGCGCCACCACGGTGGAGCTGTCGATGCCTCCGCTCACGCCCACGATCGCGCCCTGGCGCGTGAGACGGCGGGTGATCTGTCGCTCCACCACCTCGGCCAGTTCGTCGGCCATCTTGTGTGCGTCGATCTTGAGGATGTCCCTGTGGAAGCTGGCCATGCCTGACTCCTTGGCGTTTGTCGGGGTCCGTCCCCCCGGGTCGATCAATACAGCCTCAACGCGAGGAAGGAGAGACGCCCCCGCCTCACCTCGGCCCTGCCCTCGCCGGCGTAACCGCCGCCTTGAACACGCACGACATGCTCTCCCGCGGGCAGAACGAGGCGCGCCACGTGGACATGGCCCGGCAGCGTGCTCCAGGCGCGGGTGTCCGCCACTTCCGTGACGCTCCCCAGGATGTCCACGAGAAGCCCCGCGCCCTTGCCGTGCTTCTCCTCGGTCTTCTCCTTGGCCCAGTGCTTTAGCAAGGCACGCGCCACGGTTCGAATCATCACTCCGGCGTAGCGGTCCTGAAGGCACCGACGGGACAGGGCTCCCAGGTCGGCCGCGGTGTCGAGCGCGCCGGCGCCGCCGCCGGGCACCTGCCAGGAGAGGTGGGGCGCGGGCGAAGAAGGCGCCACCGCGGGCAGGGCGATGCTGAGGATGTATTCCAGCTCCAGATCGCGGCTGTCCCGGTAGTACCAGTTGTCGTAGGCCAGGGCGGCCGTGGCCCAGGCGACCTCGTGGTCGTCGTCGTCCCCGTCGTCGTCGGTGAAGATCGGAAAGTCCATGCGCTCGGAGATCTTGCCGGGCACGAGGCCCGTGTCGATGAGCAGCACGAGTTCGCCCTCGTCGCGGTCGAGCCGCGGGGTCTCCACGTCGGGGTAGCGCTCGCGGAAGCGGGCCACCTCGTCCCCGAAGCGCATGCGCTCGCCGGCGCTCAGCAGGTCGCGCACGAGGCTCGGCGGCGTGCCGACGCCGTAGATCTCGCCCGCGCCGTAGAGCCGCTCGGCCTCGCGGTAGGCGATCCAGGCGTCGTTCAGTTCGCCGTCGAGCTCGTAGAGCAGGCCGGAGAAGTACTGGAGAAACGGATCGTTGCGGTATTTCGCCTCGTCGGGGCCGGTGTCGGACAGCCGCGTCAGATCCTCGATCGCCGCCCGCCCCTCCACCGCTGCGGCGGCGGTGTTGCCGGCGGCCAGGAAGTCCAGGGCGCGATAGTAGTGGATCCAGACCCGTTCGAAGAGCTCGCCGCGATAGGCCTGGGCGGTGTCGTTGAAGATCAGGCGGGCCGCCTCGCGGCTGAGGCTCCGGGTGTAGAGGTCGTCCACCACCCGTTCCGCCTCGGCGAAGGCGGCCTGGCAGGCCTGGCTGTCGCCCGCGAGGTAGCTGAGGGTGCCCTTTTCCATGAGGTAGGGGAGGCCGGGCGTGTCGTCGCCGCCCTGCTCCTCTTCGAGGGTGGCGAGGGCGATCTCCGGCTTGCCGGCCGCCAGCTCGCCCCGCAGCTTGGCCACCTTGTCGGCGTAGCCGCTGCAGGACAGCAGGAAGCCGGCGCTCGACAGGAGCGCGGCCAGGGCGAAGACACGAAGGGCATGCGGACGCATGTTCTTGTCCCGCTAGCCTCTGAACTTACCCCGCTGCTTCATCTTCTTGATCTTGTGGTTGCCGATCCAGACCTTGCGGTTGCTCTGGACATCGATCAGCTCGAGATCCGTCGAGAAGAAGAAGAGCTCCTGGCCCTTCTTGGCGTCGGCCTGGGTGTTGATGGTGCCGATGAGCATGTAGTCGGCGCCCAGCTCCATGCCCATCGCCTTCACCGAGCTCGGTTCGGCGTTGACCCGCTGGTCGATGCGCTCGCCGCGGATCTCGTCCCGCTCGGCGGCGCTGGCCACCACGTCCACCATGCCGCTCACGATGCAGGCCCGCTCCAGGTCCTTGAGAAAGATGTCCGTGGCGATGTGCTCCGTGGTCTTGTTGCGGATCGACCCGACGATCACCACCGGATTCGCGCCCTTGTTCATGGCGTGCTTGTTGAGCCAGGGCGAGGCGAGGCAGTCGCTGATCATCGCCTCGGACACCATGCGGCTGTCCGCGTCGTTCCAGTGGCCGGACAGGTCGATGGTGCTGTCCGTGTCGACACGGGTCACCTGGGTCGAGCATCCGCTTCCCAGCAGGAGCAGCGCGCTCAGGGTCAGGATGGTCGGCAAGGGAAGACGCTTCATCTTCAAGCCTCCAGTTCGGGCCGCCGCGCGGCCGGTCAATCGGTGTGCCAGGCCTCCTCCCGCACCCCCGCGCGTCGGTTCGCCCAGCGGGCGGCGACGAACAGGAAATCCGAGAGCCGGTTCAGATAGACGAGGATCTCCTCGGGTACGTTTAACGCATTCGACATCGCCACCACGCGGCGCTCGGCGCGGCGGCAGATCGTCCGCGCCATGTGGAGCGCGGACGCCTGGGGGCAGCCCCCCGACAGGATGAACCGCTTCAGGGCCGGCAGATCGTCCTCGAGGCGGTCGATCCAGCCCTCCAGCAGCTCGGTGGCCTCCGGTTCGAGGGGAGGCGTCTTCGCGGCGGCCGGATCGGGGGACGCGAGCGCGGCGCCCACCCGGAACAGATCCCGCTGGATCTGGCGGATCGCCTCGGCGATCTCGCCGCCGCCGTCCAGGCCGTCGGCGAGGCCGAGCGCGGCGCCCAGCTCGTCGATGGTGCCGTAGGCCTCGATCCGCGGATCGTCCTTGCCGGTGCGGGATCCGCCGATGAGGGCGGTCTCGCCCCCGTCGCCGCCGCGGGTGTAGATCTTCATGGCGCGAGAATCCCCCACGGAAGGGGTTCCGACAAGTGAAAGTTCGGAAATGACACGATCTTGCCATGGTAGAGCCATCGCGAACGCACGCCGCGTGAAATAATTCTGGAAAAGATGGTGGGAATTGCTTGATTCAGGTCAAGTGAGCCGAAGGGGTCCTGTGCAAGACTACATCGGTTCTCCAATTTAGAAAGAAAACTCGCTCCGACTTGCGAGCGACCGATTGAACCGGGAGGTTGCCATGCGACGCCAGCCCAGGCGATCGATTGTGTTTCTCATGACCGTGATGGTCGTCCTGGCTGTGGCCGGACTGGCCCTCGCGGAATCGACTCTCAAGGAAGTGATGCAGGCCCGCGGGCTCACCGAGAAGGACGTCCTGGCCGCGGCCAAGACCTATGTCCCCACCGGCGGCCGCGACGAGTTCGTCTGCTTCAGCTCCGGCGGCCAGAGCGGCCAGCTCATCGTCTACGGCATCCCGTCGATGCGCATCCTGAAGTACGTGGCCGTCTTCACGCCCGAGCCCTGGCAGGGCTACGGCTACGATGACGAGTCCAAGGCCGTGCTCGCTCAGGGCAAGATCCGCGGCAAGGACATCACCTACGGCGACACCCACCACCCGGCCATCTCCGAGACGGACGGCGAGTACGACGGGCGTTACCTCTTCATCAACGACAAGGCGAATCCACGCCTGGCCGTCGTCGACCTGCACGACTTCGAGACCAAGCAGATCGTCGTGAACCCCTTCTTCAAGTCGGATCACGGCGGCGCCTTCGTCACGCCCAACACCGAGTACGTCATGGAGGCGGCGCAGTACGCGGCCCCCTTCACGAACGACTTCGTGCCTCTCGAGGAGTTCAACGACAAGTACCGCGGCGGCGTGACCTACTGGAAGTTCGACCGCGAGAAGGGCCGCCTCCTGCCCGAGGAGTCCTTCACCTTCGAGATGCCTCCCTACAGCCAGGATCTCTGCGACGCGGGCAAGGGCCCGAGCTACGGCTGGGGCTTCACCAACTCCTTCTGCTCCGAGCGCTACGTGGGCGGCATCGAGCGCGGGCGCCCGCCCTTCGAGGCCGGCTGCTCCTCCAAGGACACCGACTTCCTTCAGATCACCAACTGGAAGAAGGCCGCCGAGCTGGTGAAGGCCGGCAAGGTGAAGAAGGTCAACGGCAGCTACCTCATCACCATGGAGCAGGCCATCGAGGAGGAGCTGCTCTTCCTGGTGCCCGAGCCCAAGAGCCCTCACGGCTGCGACGTGACGCCCGACGGCAAGCACATCATCGTGTCCGGCAAGCTCGACAGCCACGCCTGGGTATTCAGCTTCGCCAAGATCATGAAGGCGATCGAGGACAAGCACTTCGAAGACCGTGATCCCTACGGCCTTCCGATCATCGCCCTCGACACCGCCCTCGAGCGCTCGGTGAACGTGGGCCTGGGCCCGCTCCACACCCAGTTCGATTCCAAGGACGGCGTCTGCTACACGTCGATCTACGTGGACTCCAAGATCACCAAGTGGAACTACAAGACCGGCAAGATCCTCGACGACCTGCCGATCCACTACAACGTGGGCCACCTGATGACCATGGAGGGCGACAGCAAGACGCCCGACGGCAAATACCTCGTCGCGCTGAACAAGCTGTCCATCGACCGCTTCAACCCGGTGGGCCCCCTGCACCCGCAGAACCACCAGCTCATCGACATCGGCAACACGCAGATGAGCCTGCTCTACGACATGCCCCTGCCGCTGGGCGAGCCGCACTACGCCGTGGCGATCGCGGCCGACAAGCTCAAGCCCATCGTGCGCTACAAGTCCGGCACGGACAGCCGCACCGACCAGCGCTCGCCCTACCGGGCCCGCGCCGGACGCGAGCGCGTCGAGCGCAACGGCAGCAAGGTGGACGTGTACGGCACCGTGATCCGTTCGCACATCACGCCCGAGATCATCGAGGTGAAGGAGGGCGACACGGTCTCCATCCACCTCACGAACCTCGAGCGCGCCCAGGACGAGGTCCACGGCTTCGCGATGTACGGCCAGAACGTGCAGCTCTCCATCGAGCCGGGCAAGACGGCCTCCACGACCTTCGTCGCCGATCAGCCGGGCGTGTATCCCTACTACTGCACCGAGTTCTGCTCCGCTCTCCACCTGGAGATGCAGGGCTACCTGCTCGTGCAGCCCAAGGGCTACAAGGCCAAGGCCGGCAAGATGCAGGAGGGCCACAAGTACTCCAAGGCCGACTACGAAACCCAGGTGGCCACCAACATCGCCACCCAGGGCGTGATCGACCAGGTGGTGGGCTTCATCACCAGCCACAACTACCAGGACTTCGCGACCGTGGTCGCCCTGGTGGAGGACGCCACCGACCAGCTCGGATTCGCCGGCGAAGCCAAGGCGAAGGCCGAGGCGGCGGCGGCCAAGAAGGACTGGCAGAACGCCATGCTCTGGGCGAACCAGTGGTGGCAGTACCAGGTCAAGACGGCGGACCTCGGCCTGCGCGCCAAGACCTATCTCGAAGAGAACGGGGCGAAGAAGGTCAAGTAGCCACTCGGCCTTTACTCCGTTCGAGCGATTTGCTTGAATGATTCGACTTCGGGTATCAGGCTTCGTCCGGAAATCTCCGGCGAAGCCTGATACCCTGCCTTGTTTCTGAACTCACCTCAGTAAGGAATGTTAACCATGAATCGGAAGATCTCTGCGGTCGGCGCCGCTCTTGCCGTTACCGCCCTGCTCCTCTGTTCGTCCTGCGGTGGCAAGAAGGACGAGGCTACCACCCAGCAGGCGCAGACACAGACCGAAGCCGCGGCGGCCTCTCAGGGCGCCGAGCTCTACAAGAGCAAGACCTGCTTCACCTGCCACGGCGAGGACGGCAACAAGCCGCTCCTGCCCAACTATCCCACCATCGCCGGCCAGAACCCCGAGTATGCTCTACAGCAGATGAAGGACATCGCCAGCGGCGACCGCGCCAACAGCCAGTCGGCGGCCATGAAGGCGATCATGGCGATCGTCAGCGAAGAAGAGATGAAGATCCTGGCCGACTACGTCGCCACCATGCCGGCCGGCAAGTCGGACGCGGCTCCCCTGGCCGCGGGCCACACCGGCGAAGAACTCTACAAGAGCAAGACCTGCTTCACCTGCCACGGCGAGGACGCCAAGTCGCCGATCTTGCCGATCTATCCGAAGAT
The DNA here is from genome assembly GCA_964399495.1 of uncultured bacterium. Lineage (GTDB taxonomy): Bacteria > Krumholzibacteriota > Krumholzibacteriia > JACNKJ01 > JACNKJ01 > CAYNQX01. Next base: position 85,427 of record CAYNQX010000009.1, on the reverse strand, counting down.
CGCCGGCCACAGCGCCGAATACGCCCTGCAGCAGATGAAGGACATCGCCAGCGGCGACCGCGCCAACAGCCAGTCCGTGGCGATGAAGGGCATCATGCACCTGGTCAACGAGGACGAGATGCGGGCCCTGGCCGAGTACGTCGCCACTCTCGAAAGGTAGAACACGATGAACAAGATCCGGCTTTCAACGCTTCTCGCCCTGATCCTCCTGTTCACCGCCGCCACGATGGCCCTGGCCTGGAACGAGGGCGGCGGAGAACGCGAGGCGGCGATGGACCTGACCCCCGACCTGGAGAACGGCCTGGAAGTGTACGAGGTCTGCGCCGGCTGCCACCTGCCCGAGGGCTGGGGCCTCAAGGACGGCACCTTCCCGCAGCTGGCCGGCCAGCACACGGGGGTCCTGATCAAGCAGATGGCCGACATCCGCGCCATGAACCGCGACAACCCCACCATGTATCCCTTCACCCTGGAGCGGGCCATCGGCGACGCGCAGGCGCTGGCCGACGTGGTCGCCTACATCGAGGGTCTGCCGATGAATCCCGACAACGGCAAGGGCGAGTGGGCCGCGGGCACGGACGAGTTCGAGGCGGGCAAGAAGCTCTATGCCGAGAACTGCGTGCAGTGCCACGCCGAGAACGGCGAGGGTATCGCGGAGAAGTACTACCCTCTCATCCAGGGGCAGCACTACGAGTACATGCTGCGTCAGTTCGAGTGGATCCGCGATGGCAAGCGCCGCAACGCCAACCCGGACATGGTCGAGCAGATCAAACGCTTCAGCGACGACGACATGAAGATGGTGATCAACTACGTGTCCCGCATTCCGATCCCCGCCGAGAAGCTGGCCAAGTCGGCCGACTGGAAGAACCCGGATTTCGATTAACGCGCCCCACGGGGAGTTAGGAAGGACCGGTGCGAGCATGAGGGCGAACAAGAGGGGTCACCTCGTCAGCAGTCTCCTGATCCTGGCGGCCATCGCGCTGCTGGTGCCGATCTACCTTCTCCCCGTCTGGTGGGTCTCGCTCGAGGCCCCCAACTACCCCGAGGAGGCCTTCCCCGACGGCGTGCGGATCAACTTTCACGTGAACGGGGTCTTCAACGGCTGCGCGAAGGTGGAGAAATCCGAGATCGCCGAGGACGAGGCCCTCGACTGCGTCCACGAGATGGACACCATCAACCACTACGTGGGCATGTATCCCATCGCCTCGGGCGGCCCGGTGGAGCTGGCCTTCTCGATCTTCCTGTTCTCCCTGGTCGGCGTGATGCTGCTGGGATACCTCTGCGTGCGACCGCGCGCGCGGATGGCGATCATGGCCGTGGGCTTCCTCGCGGTGGGCGTCTGGATGGCGATGACCTGGCTCGGCGCGGGCGGCATCAAATACCACAATGCCCGCTATCTCGAGGGGCGCATCACGGTGCTCGGCGAGAGCGCCGACGAGGAGCCGGAGGAGCAGCTCTCCGCCGCCGAGGCGCTCATCGAGCGATTGAAAGCTTCTCTGGCAGAAAGCGAGAGCGGGCCCGAGGCCGTCCCGGAGGAACCCGCCGAGAAGGTCGAACTCAGCGAGAAGGCGCGGAGCATCGCCTATCTCCAGGACACCTTCGAGGCCTACCAGGAGCGGCAGAGCGGGGAGCCCCAGGAGTGGACCGGCAGCACCTCGCAGCTCCTGGCCTGGCACTACGAGAAGAGCCTCGGCCGCTACTTCCGCGATCCGGTGGTGCTGAAGCCGATGGTGGCGAAGATGTCCCGGGCGGGCCACGTCCTGTTCTGGGGGATCATCGCGATCATGGCGCTGTTCCTGGCCACCGCCCGCCGCACGGGCGGCCTCTCGCATCGCCTCCTGGGGATCCTGCCGATCACGCTGCCGCTGCTGTTCATCATCGAGTATGCGGCCTGGCTCTGGTGGTACGGCCACAACATGAACGACATGGGCGCCTTCACGCTGAAGCCCTTCATGCCCACGGTGTTCGGACAGGGCAAGGTGGCCCAGTTCACGACGAACTCCTATCCCCACCTCGGCTTCTGGCTCATGGTGCTCTTCGCCCTGCTGCTGCTGGCGGCCGTGCTGATCCGTCGCAAGCAGACCCAGGGCGAGGACGTCTGATATGGGTCTCCGGGCCATCGCGGTCGCCCTCGCCCTGACCGCCTGCCGCGCGCTGCCGGTCGGGGCCGAGTTGCCGTCCATCCAGGAGCTGGTGGACGCGGCCGAGCCCAATGCCATCCTCACGCCCGAGCCCGGCGTCTACGCCGGGCCGCTGACCCTGGATTTCCCGGTGACCCTCGACGGACAGGGCGGCGTGACCATCGACGCGGGCGGCGAGGGCTCGGTGGTCTACATCGACACGGACGGCGCCACCCTGAAGAACCTGCGCCTCACCGGCTCGGGCACCTCCTACAACGACATCGACTCGGGCGTGCAGGTGCGCGGCAACTTCAACGTGGTCAAGGACCTCGTCATCGACGACTGCCTCTTCGGCATCGACCTGCAGCAGTCCGAACACAACATCGTGCGCCGCAATCGGATCAGTTCCAAACCCTTCGAACTCGGCCAGCGCGGCGACGCGGTGCGCCTGTGGTACAGCTTCCACAACAAGATCCAGAGCAACGTCATCGCCGATGCGCGGGACATGGTGGTGTGGTACTCCGCCAACAACGAGATCACCGGCAACCGCTCCAGCAACTGCCGCTACTCCCTGCACTTCATGTACTCCCGCTACAACCTCGTCGAGGACAACCGCTACGTGAACAACGCCGTCGGCATCTTCCTGATGTACAGCGACGGCATCGTGGTGCGGAACAACCACATCGCCCACGCCGCGGGCCCCACCGGCGTCGGCATCGGCTTCAAGGAGACGAGCGACCTCGTCATCGAGGGCAACGAGGTGCTCTACTGCGCCAGCGGCCTGTACATCGACGTCTCGCCCTACCAGCCGGACACCGAGAACCGGTTCACGGACAACCTCATCGCCTACAACGGCATCGGGATCCGCTTCCTCAACGACTGGACGGGGAACGTGTTCACGGGGAACCGGATCAGCGACAACCTGACCCAGGTGTTCGTGGGCGCCGGGCACACCGCCAACCGCAACGTCTGGCGGGACAACTACTGGAGCGACTACGAGGGCTTCGACCGCGACGAGGACGGCGTGGGCGACACGCCCTACGAGCTCTACGCCTACGCGGACCGCATCTGGCGCGACATCCCCCACGCCCAGTTCTACAAGGGCTCGCCGATGCTCGAGATCCTGGACTTTCTCGAACGCCTGGCTCCGTTTTCTCAACCGAACCTCGTGGTGCGGGACGACGCGCCGCGCATGAGTAAGGAGGGGGAGGCAAGCGGGCAGTCGCTCGAACTGAGCCGCGCGCTTCCCTTCGAAAGCCATGAGTGATTCCCCCCGCAAGCTCCCCCGGCGCGAGTTCCTCCGCACCCTGGCCCTGGCCGGCGGCGTGGTGAGCGCCGCGATGCTCGGCATCGTGCCGGTGCTCAAGGGCTGGTCGAAGCGGCTCCGCCCGCCCGGCGCCGTGGCCGAGCACAAGTTCCTCGCCTCCTGCATCAAGTGCGGCCAGTGCGTGCAGGTGTGTCCGGTGGAGGCGATCAAGCTCGCGGACGCCGAGGACGGCTTCGGCATCGGCACGCCCTTCATCGAGCCCCGCGCCCAGGCCTGCGACTTCTCCTGCGACGGCCTGCAGTGCGTGCTCGCCTGCCCCACCGGCGCGCTCACCCACGACATCAACTACCCCCACGAGGCCACCATGGCCGTGGCGAAACTGGCGCGGCCCGAACTCTGCCTGGCCGTCCTGGGCAAGGGCTTCACGGGCACGGCCCGCGGCGACGACTTCGACGGCAAGCTCCGCTACGACGAGGTCGACCGCTGGAACCCGATCCCCGTGCGCGAGCACCCCTACGAGCTCGATACCTGCGACCTCTGCGTGCGCCAGTGCCCCATCGAGATCCGCATCGCCCAGTGCGAGGCCGGCGCGCCGCCCGCGGGCGACGAGAACCAGTGCCCGCCCGAGCACGCCATCCGCATGGTGGAGCTGGAGGGCGACGGCCCCCGCCGCCTGATGCCGGAGGTGCTCGACGGCTGCGTGGGCTGCGGCGTCTGCGAGATGATCTGCCCGGTGGAGCCCGCGGCGATCGTGATGGAGGACGAGGGGGGGCCGGCATGAGGGGCTTCCTCGAGAATCTGGCCCTGCTCCTCGGGCGGGCGCCGCGAGCGCCCGAGCCGGAGCGCTTCTCGGACGAGGCGCGCGCGATCCACGACGCGCACAAGCAGCGCCAGGCCCCGGAGAAACTCGCCCACCTGAGGCAGGAGCGCGAGGCCCGCGCGAGCGGCCCGAAGAAGTGGCGACGCCGTCGCTGGGCCTCCCTGCTGGCGGTGAACCTGCTCTTCGTCGTCTCCTACGAGCTGGATATCCAGCTCCTGGAGGGCACGCTCACGGCCTCGCGCTTCATGGGCTTCCACATGGCCGACTTCTACGCCGCCCTGCAGGTGATGCTGGCCTTCAAGCACGTCGTCGTGAACCTGATCATCGGCACGGTCACCATCACGCTGCTCGCCATGGGCGGCGGGCGGATCTTCTGCTCCTGGATCTGCCCCTACCACCTGCTGTCCGAGTGGGCCGAGATGATCCACCTGCGCCTGGCCAAGTTGAAGCGGGTCCGCAACCACACCTTCGACCGCCGCGCCCGCGCCTGGCTCTGGCTCACCTTCAGCGTGCTGGCCCTCATCACCGGCTACACCATCTACGAGACGATCTCGCCCACGGGCATCCTCAGCCGCGCGCTCATCTACGGCCCCGGCATCGCGCTGGCCTGGATCGCCACGCTCCTGCTCTTCGAGATCTTCTACTCCCGGCGCGCGTGGTGCCGCTACGCCTGCCCCATCGGCCTCACTTACGGCGTCATCGGTATGGTGGCGCCCTTCAAGATCACCTATGATCTCGACAAGTGCTTCCACGACGGCGCCTGTCGAGCGGTCTGCATGGTGCCGCACGTGCTGAACGTCACGCGCAAGGGGCGCGCCGAGAACGCCGTGGTGGACCTGGGCGGCGACTGCACGCGCTGCGCATCCTGCGTCGACGCCTGCCCGACGAATGCGCTCTCCTTCAGGATCAAGGGAGTGGGGAAACAGCTTTGATACGCTTCGAGAATATCCGCAAGACCTTCCGGCGCACGGTCGTGCTCGACGGCCTCGACCTCGCCATCGAACGCGGCGACCGCGTGGCCCTGGTGGGCTCCAACGGCGCGGGCAAGACCACGCTGATCCGCTGCCTTCTGGGCGAGTACACCTGCGAGGGGAATGTGCAGGTGAACGGCCTGGCGCCGCGCCACCATCGTAGCGAGGTGCTGAAGCATATCGGCTTCGTCCCCCAGCTACCGCCGCCGCTCAAGCTGCCCGTGGGCCAGCTCATCGACTTCACCGCGAGCATCTGCGGCGCCGAGCCGCGGCGGATGATCGACGTGGCCGAGCAGCTCGGCCTGTCGGTGTCGGCGATCGCGCGGCGCCCCTTCGTGAAGCTCTCCGGCGGCGAAAAGCAGAAGCTGCTGATCGGCATCGCCCTGGGCCGCGAATGCGGCCTGCTGGTGCTGGACGAGCCCGCCGCCAACCTCGACCCCGCCGCCCGCCACGCCCTCTTCGGCCTGCTGGCCCAGAGGCAGGAGCGCGCGACGATGATCATATCGAGCCACCGTCTCGACGAGGTCGCCGGCCTGGTGAACCGCGTGGTCGAGCTGGATCACGGCAAGATCGTCCTCGACGACCACGTGGACGACCGCGTCGACATGGCGAGCAAGCTCGACTGCCGCGTCACGCTGACCCGCCCCGACGAGGCCTTCGCCAAGGCGATCGGCGAGTGGGGTTTCCGCGCCGACGGCGACACCGAACGGTGGCTGGGCACCGTGGCCGGCCCCGACCGGCTGCGCTTCCTGGGCGTGCTCTCGCGTTACGCCGCTCTGATGCGGGGAATCGAGATGCGGGAGGTGGAGAATGGCGACCGCAAGCAGAGCTAGCCTGATCGCGCTGACCTTCGCGGCCCTGCTGCTCGCCGCCTGCTCGCCCAAGGACGAGACGGGCCCCGGCGAGGTGCGCTGGGACCGCGACACCTGCGCCCGCTGCGTCATGGCGGTGAGCGACCACCACTATTCCGCGCAGGTACGCGGCGGCCACGAGAACCGGCGCACCAAGCTCCATTTCTTCGACGACCTGGGCTGCGCGGTGATCTGGCTGGATGAGCAGCCCTGGCGGGACGACCCGCGCACGGAGATCTGGGTGAACGACCACGAGAGCGGCGAGTGGGTCGACGCCCGCGAGGCCTGGTACGTCACGGGCAGGACCACGCCCATGGACTACGGCCTCGGCGCCCGGGATCGGCAGGTCGAGGGCGCCCTGGACTACGACGAGGCCGTGAAGTGGATCCACGAGCGCGACAAGCGCCCCAAGTGGCATGGCCAGGAACGGCATCACACCCCGGAGAACGGCGGCTAGCGGAATGACCCAGTTGATTCGAATGGCGCGGGCCGACATCGGCGAGACCCTGCGCGCGCGATGGTTCTTCGTCTACACGCTGGTGTTCGGCGGCGTCGTGGTGGGCCTGTTCATGTCGGGGCTCACCGAGTCGCGCGTGATGGGCTTCACCGGCCTCTCCCGCCTGCTCGTGGCCTATCTGCAGATCACCATGGCCGTGCTGCCCGTGTTCATGCTCATCACCACCGTGCGCTCGGTGGTGGGCGATCGCGAGGCGGGCATCTTCGAGTACATGCTCTCCATGCCCGTGGGACTGGGCGCCTGGTACTGGGGCAAGCTGCTGGGACGCTTCATCATCTCCTTCCTGCCCGTGTTCGCGGCGATGGCGCTGGCGGTGATCTGGGGCATGATCCGGGGCGTCGAGATTCCCTGGGTGCAGGTGATGTTCTACACCGGGCTGCTGGCCTCCATGGCCTGGTGCTTCCTCGGACTCGGCATGCTCATCTCCACGCTGTCGCGCAGCACCGATGTAGCGCAGGGCGCCGCCTTCCTGGTGTGGCTGATGCTCCTGCTGTTCCTCGACCTGATCCTGCTGGGCGTCATGATCAAGGAGGGCCTGCCCGCGGAGTCCGCCGTGGCGATAGCGCTGGCCAACCCGATGCAGTCGTTCCGCACCGCCGCCATGCTGCTGTTCGACCCGCAGCTCGTGCTGCTGGGGCCGGCGGCCTACGTGATCCTCGACAACTTCGGCCACACGGGCTACCTGGCCTGGGCGATGGTCTATCCGATCGTCGTGGGCCTGCTCGGCGCGGCGCTCGGCTTCTGGACCTTCCGGCGGGGGGACCTCTCCTAAGGGCGCTCCACACACCCCTCCTCTGCGCTCCGGATTCAGCCTTCATTCCCGGAACACCTGGCGGAGCGCACCCGGAGGGGTGTGTTCCGCGCCGGTGGGGGTTGTCGAAGGGCTTGCCATGAACTCGCGATCCGGCCATGATCGGCGGCCCTAGGAGGGCCGATGCCTGAATTCGAGATCGTCGACACCCCGAAATATCCCCTGGGACGTTTCCCGCGGCTCCTCGAGCCGGAGGGGCTGGCCCACGGCGTGAGCACGCGCCTGGGCCCCGACTTCGCCACACTCGTCGATGGCCCCGCCCACGCCATGGCCGCGCGCAAGATGGCCAAGTCCGTGGGGCTCAAGCAGGCGGCCTGGATGCGCCAGGTGCACGGCGGCGCAGTGATCCACGCGAAACTGCCCGGTCTGGCCGGCGCGGCCGACGCGCTCGTCACCGCCACGCCCGGCCTGGCCGTGCTGGGCCGCAGCGCCGACTGTCCGCTGGTGATGGCCGCCGCCCTCGACGACGGGGGCGCGCCCCTCGCCGTCGGAGTGGCCCACGCCTCCTGGAAGGGCACCGTGGCCGGCGTCACCACGAACATGCTGAAGGCGCTGCTGGAGCTGTCCGGGCTGCCGGCCGCCAGCACGGTCGCCGCGCTGGCGCCCGCGGCCGGGCCCTGCTGCTACGAGGTGGGCCCCGAAGTGCGCGAGGCGGCCCTGCTCGGAATTGGCGGCCACGCGGAGCGCTTCTTCGTCGAGCGCGAAGGGCGGCTGATCTTCGACCTGTGGACCGCCAACGTCGACCAGGTGAAGCGGAGCGGCGTGAAGGAGGGGAACATCTTCCGCGCCGACCTCTGCACCATCTGCGACGAGAAGCACTTCCACTCCTGGCGGCGCGACGGCGCGGCGGCGGGGCGCTTCGCGGCGGCGATCGGCGTGCGGAAGTAGGCGGGGCCTTGCCTCGCTCGGTCACGCGCTCTAGAGTCCCTCCCAGCGAGGAGGAACCCATCCCTACCCGACATTTCACTGATGCCCTGAATGCCATGTTGCCGCCGAAATGCCGCCGCGTGCTCGTCGCGTGCTCCGGCGGCGGCGACAGTGCCGCCCTGGCCGCGCTGGTGGCCGAGGCAAAGCTGGACGCCGAACTGATCCACTTCGACCACGGCTGGCGCGAGGACTCGGCGTCCGAGGGCGAGTTCGTGCGCGAAATCGGGAAGCAGCTCGGACTGCCCACCCGCAGTGATCGTCTCGAGTTGCCCGAGGCCGGCAACCGCGAGGCCGTCGCGCGCCAGGCCCGCTACGAGGCCCTGGACCGGATCGCCGACGAAACCGGCGCGTGCGCCGTGCTCACCGGCCACACGGCCGAGGACCGCGCCGAGACCCTCTGGCTCTGGCTCCTGCGCGGCACGGGCCCGAGCGGCCTCGCGCCGCTACCCGCGAGCCGACCGATCCTGCCGGGCAGCGAGATCCTGCTCGTCAGGCCCCTGCTCGGCTATCACCGCGAGGCGTTGCGCGACCTGCTGCGCGAACGCGGGCTGTCCTGGATCGAGGATCCGAGCAACGCGGAACTCGATCTGCGACGCAACCGCGTCCGCCATCGCCTGCTGCCCTTCATCGCCGACGAGTTCGACATCGATCCCACCGGCGGCGCCGCCCGACTCGCCGAGCGCATGGGCGAGATCCTGGAGCACCTCGACGACGAGCTCGCCGCCCGCGGCCTCGACCCGGTCGCGACCCGCCACGATCGCGCCGCGCTCGTCGCCCTGCCGCCGGCGCTGGCCCGTCACTTCCTCCACGCACTCCTGCGGCGTCACGGCGAGCCGGAGGCCGAGGCCGTGGAGCGCCTGCTCCATGGGATCGCGCGGACGGACAGCGGCGCCGTGATCCGGCTGCCCGGCGGCCTCTCCGCGCGCCTCGAGTCGGACGCCCTCGTGCTGGAGCCCGGCGGCGAGACGGCCGAGCCGCCCGAGGGCCTGCCCCAGGCTCGAGTCCACCCGGGGGGACTCGAGATTCCGGTCGAAGACGCCGAACTCGCCCTGCCGGGCGGCTGGATCCTGCGGATCCACGTCCACGACGGCCCTGCCGACCCTCCCGAGAACGCCCTGTCGGCCCGCTTCGACCTGGACGCCCTCGCCGCGCCCCTCCGCCTGGCCAATCCCGAGTCCGGCATGCGGATCCGCCTCCTGGGCGGCCCCGGCGAGGGCAAGCTCTCCGACCTGTTCATCGACCGCAAGGTCCCCCGGCCCTACCGGGCGGCCTGGCCGCTGCTGCTGGACGCCTCGGGCCGGCTGCTCTGGGCCCCCGGGCTCGGTCGTTCGGAACTCGCCCCCCTGCTCCCGGGTACGCGCCGGACCCTTTGTCTGGACCTGGAGCCCGGCAGTGCCTAATATGTGGCGGAATAGATCCGCGGCTCGTCTGTAAGGAGGGCTCGCGCACACGCAGGCGAGGGGAACCGAGCGTTGGAAGAGTACAAGATCGCGCATATCCTCCTGACGGAAGAGCAGATACGCGAGCGCGTCCAGGAGCTGGGCGAGAAGCTGGCCGGGCAGTACCGGGGCAAGAATCCCATCCTGGTGACCCTGCTCAAGGGCGGCTTCATCTTTCTGGCCGACCTCACGCGCGCCATGAAGATTCCCCACGAGGTGGAGTTCATGCTGGTGCGCAGCTACGAGGGCACCTCGAGCACCGGCTCCGTGCAGATCGTGCAGGATCTGAAGCAGGACATCGAGGGCCGCGACGTGATCCTGGTGGAGGACATCGTGGACACGGGGCTCACGCTCTCCTATATCCGCGAGCATCTGATCCTGCGCAACCCGGCGAGCCTGATCGTCTGCTCCCTGCTGGACAAGACGGAGGCGCGCACCGTGGAAGTGGACATCGAAGAGGTGGGCTTCCCGATCGAGAACGAATTCGTGGTCGGCTACGGCCTCGACTACAACCAACTCTACCGAAACCTCCCCTACCTGGCGGTCATCGAACCCGACCAGGGCTGAGCCCGAGACCCGCGGGAAAGGAACAGAATGAGCGACAACGGCAAGCGCCAAGGCCGCGGGAGCGGCCCCCAGGTGCCGCGCCCCATGCGTACCATGAGCTTCTGGTTCCTCATGGTGATCCTGCTATTCATCGCGATCCAGCTGATCAACTACGGACAGCCGCAGGAATACGAGATCAACTACACCCGCTTCATGACGGAGCTGGAGCAGGACAACCTGCGCGAGGTGGAGTTCCTCGGGCCCAAGGCCCGCGGTCTCTTCCGGAGGTCCGTGTCCATCACCGTGCGGAACGAGGCGATCGAAGTCGAGCGCTTCTGGGTGAAGACCGGCACGCCCTCCTACGACATGCTCGAGAAGCTGCGCGGGCATTCCACCGACGAGAACCCGATCCTCATCACCGTCGGCGAGGCGCCGATCAACTGGTGGGGCACCCTCACCTTCTGGGCGCCGGTGCTGCTGCTGGTGTTCCTCTGGTTCTTCTTCATCCGGCAGATGCAGGGCGGCAGCAACCGCGCCTTCAGCTTCGGCAAGAGCAGGGCCAAGCTGGTGGGCGGCGACAAGCCGCGCGTTTCCTTCGAGGACGTCGCCGGGGCCGAGGAGGCCAAGGTCGAGCTGAACGAGATCGTCGAGTTTCTCAGCGATCCCAAGAAGTTCAAGCGCATGGGCGCCCGCATCCCGCGCGGCGCGCTGCTGATCGGCCCGCCCGGCACCGGCAAGACCCTCCTGGCCAAGGCCGTCGCCGGCGAGGCGCGCGTGCCCTTCTACAGCATGAGCGGCTCCGACTTCGTGGAGATGTTCGTGGGCGTCGGCGCGAGCCGCGTGCGCGACCTCTTCGAGCAGGGCAAGAAGAACGCGCCCTGCATCATCTTCGTCGACGAGCTCGACGCCGTCGGCCGCCATCGCGGCGCCGGCCTGGGCGGCGGCCACGACGAGCGCGAGCAGACGCTGAACCAGCTCCTCGTCGAGATGGACGGCTTCGACACCAGCGAGGGCGTCATCCTGCTGGCGGCCACCAACCGCCCCGACGTGCTCGACCCGGCGCTCCTGCGCCCCGGCCGCTTCGACCGGCAGATCGTCGTGGACATGCCCGACGTGAAGGGCCGCGAAGGGATCCTGCGCGTGCACATGCGCAACGTGCCCCTGGCCGAGGACGTCGACGTGAAGGTGCTCGCCCAGGGCTCGCCCGGCCTCTCCGGCGCGGATCTCGCGAACCTGGTCAACGAGGCGGCCCTGCTGGCCGCGCGTCTGAACCACGACAAGGTCTACATGATCGACTTCGACGAGGCGCGCGACAAGATCATGATCGGCCCCGAGCGGCGCAGCGTGATTCCCAGCGAGGAGAAGCGCAAGGTCACCGCCTACCACGAGGCGGGCCACGCCATCGTCGGCGTGCATTTCAAGGACAGCGACAGTCTCTACAAGGTCACCATCGTGGCCCGGGGCATGGCGGCGGGCGTGACCCACTACCTGCCCAAGGACGAGACGATGCAGCTCTGGGACAAGGAGTACTTCCTCCAGAAGATCATCATGTCCCTGGGCGGCCGCGTGGCCGAGGAGATGGTGTTCGACCGCATCACCGCGGGCGCCGCCGCCGACATCAAGGCCATCACCAACTACGCCCGGCGCATGGTGACCCAGTGGGGCATGAGCGAGGACCTCGGCCCGATCGCCTACGGCGAGAACGAGGAGACGGTGTTCCTCGGCCGCAGCATCCAGAGCCAGCAGAACTTCAGCGAGCGCACGGCGCAGCTGATCGACGAGGAAGTGCGCAAGATCGTCGACCACTGCCACGACGAGTGCCGCGAGATCCTCGAGGGCCGCGAGCAGGCCCTCCACGATCTGGCCGAGGCGCTCCTGGAGCGGGAGACCCTGAGCGGCGAGGAGGTGGAGATGCTCATGCGCGGCGAGGAGCTGGCGCCCTTCGACAAGGAGGCCGCCGAGGCCGCCCGCAAGCGCAAGGCCGAGGAGAGCCTGACCCGCGGCGAGCGCATCGACGCCGTGCTCGACGAGGCCCGCAAGACGGGCCGCGACGGCAGTTCCGCCGATGATGGCGGCCAGCTCGACCTCCTCACTCCCGACGAGGGTAAGGACGAGGACGATTCCGAGGACGCCACCGAACCGGAAGGCGACCGCAAACCATGACGGCAGCGGCTGGGCCCGGCGCGATCTCCACGCCCCGTTTCCTGCGGGTGGATCGCGCCGAGCTTCGCCGCCTCCTGGCCGAGGCCGGCAGCGACTCGGCCGGCGCCGCCCTGATGTCCCGCAAGGCTCGTGTCCACGTGATCCGCGTGGACGGCCTGAAGGCCCCCGCCGCCAACATCCTCAAGCAGGAGATGCTCGCAGCCGGCGGCGACTGCGCCACCCACCGCGACGTGATTCTCGGCGGTCCGGAGCGCAGCAGCGTGCACCTGATCGGCGGCGAGAAGGCGCTGCGGCAGGTTCTGCGGAAGCTGCCCGCCCAGCCCTTCGGCCTGCGCGGCCTCGCCGACTCGCTCGGCGGCCTGCTCGAACACGGCGCCCACCCCTCGAAATCCTTGACCCTTCCCGGGGGCCGTCGTATTGCTTTCGAAGCCGCGCCGCGCTTGATGGGCATCCTCAACGTGACTCCCGACAGCTTCTCCGACGGCGGCAGCTGGCGGGAACCCGGCCCGGCCGTCCGGCGCGGTCTGGAGCTGGCGGAAGAGGGCGCTTCGATCCTCGACGTGGGCGGCGAGTCGACCCGACCCGGCTCCGACGCGGTGAGCGCCGAGGAGGAAGCGGCCCGGGTGCTGCCGGTGATCCGGGAGCTCACGCGACAGTGCGAGCTGCCGGTCTCCATCGACACCCGCAAGGCGTCGGTGGCCGCGGCGGCGCTGGACGCGGGGGCGTCGATCGTCAACGACGTGTCGGCGCTGGGCGACCCGGAGATGGCGCCTCTCGTGGCGAAGAGCGGCGCGGCCGTCGTGCTCATGCACATGCGCGGCGACCCGGAGACCATGCAGGAGGATCCCGTCTACGGGGATCCCGTGGACGAGATCTACCGCCGGCTGGAATCGCGGCTGGCGGCCGCCGAGGAGGCGGGCATCGCGCGGGAGAGCCTGGCGGCCGACCCGGGCATCGGCTTCGGCAAGCGGGTGGCGGACAACACCGCGCTCGTGCGCCGGCTGGGCGAGTTCCACTCGCTGGGCGTGCCGCTGCTGCTGGGAGCGAGCCGCAAGTCCTTCCTGGGCGAGCTCATGGGCGAGCCGGATCCCGGCCTGCGCCTCGAGGGCAGCCTGGCCGCCGCGGCGCGGGCCGCCGAGGCGGGAGCGCAGATGTTGCGCGTGCACGACGTGGCGGCGACGCGGAAGTTCCTCGCCGCCTGGATGCCGATGATCCGCGCGCAGAGCACGGCAAACGCGGAGGAAGACGAGACGACGTGAACGAGATCCTGTTCACCTTCCTGAACTTCCTGGACATCTTCGTGGTGGCCTTCGTCTTCTATCGCCTCTACCTGCTGGTGCGGGGCACGCGCGCGGCGCTCATGCTCAACGGCTTCCTCGTGATCCTCGTGGCCAGCCTGCTCGCCCAGTGGATCGGCCTCACCACGCTCAACTGGATCCTCTCCAACCTGCGCACGGTGTGGGTGATCGCGTTCATCGTGCTGTTCCAGCACGAACTGCGCAGCGCCCTGGCCCAGCTCGGGCGCAACCGCGTCGTCGGTCTGTTCCTGAAGGTCGAGAAGGACGTGGGCTATATCCAGGAGATCACCCGGGCCGTCGAGGGGCTGGCGCGCTCGGGCCTGGGCGCGCTCATCGTGATCGAGCGGGAGACCGGCCTGCGCAACTACGCCGAGAACGGCGTCCTCCTGAACGCGGGCGTGAACGCCGACCTGCTCGAGACCATCTTCACGCCGCCCTCGCCCCTGCACGACGGCGCGGTGATCGTGAGCGAGGACTCGCTCGTGGCCGCCCGCGTGATCCTGCCCCTGTCGGAGGACACCACCCTGAGCCGCGTGCTCGGCACGCGCCATCGCGCGGCCATCGGCATCACCGAGGAATCCGACGCGCTCGTGATCGTGGTGAGCGAGGAGACCCGCACCATCAGCCTGTGCGAGGCCGGCATGATCGACCGCGACCTCGACCCCGCGGGCCTGCGCAAGATTCTCATCGCCAAGCTCAGCCCCGAGCCCGCCGAGCGTGGTGAGCGCAGCGAGCGCGGGGCGGCCTGATCCCATTTCCAACACCGGGTCCGACGGGGTGACACGATCCCCGGTCGGGCGGGACGGACGACAGCGGCCCGTGCCTGCTTCGGCGGATCTCCCACGACACCGTCGCGACGTCGACGACCGGCACGGCCGGTTCCCCCTCGCCTTCGCCGGCGACGGCCGCGTCGCGGTTGCGAGATCCGCCGGCCCGGCGGCGAAGGCGCCACGCCTGCGCTGCGGTTCCTCCCAGACCGCACCGCACGATGGCCGCTCGCCCGCCGAACCCGGTAAAACGATCGTGGACAGGCGGCGACCCGTTGTCCTTGCTCGCGATGCGCGCCGTCCGTCCACGGGGGCGGTCCGGATCGACTTCCGCGCCATCCTGCCTTCCGCCGGTGTCGGCATCCGGACCGCCCCTTCGCCCCGGACACAGCAGGCGGCGGGCCAGAGATGTCGATTCCCGGAATCCCTGTCCCCGCGCGGGTTTCCGGAAATCCCCCGGATGGGCCGCCCGCCGGAGTGTCAACCGCCAGGCTCGGATGTCCGGTGGGGCTGTCCACCTGGGCGGCGATCGGCGAAAATTCGGACCGCCCCGCTTGAGTCGGCCCTGCCCAGGCGTTAGGGTGTGAGGTCATGTCGCCCGGCGGGGCGACGCGTTCGAAGCAACGAGAGAATTCGAGGTCCATCGCCATGCGCGCCCGCAGCTACAGCCATCTCTTCGCGGTCCTGCCCTTCGTCATCCTGTCGCTGGCCCTCGGGGCCTGCGAGGAACGGGTGAGCGAGCCCGGCGTCCACCTGATCGTGGTGCCCGAGCATCAGCAGGCGACCATCGGCGATACGCTGCAGTTCCTCGGCATCTTCACCGGCGCGCCCGGCGACGTGGCCCGCCACTCCTGGGACTTCAATTCCGACGGCATCTTCGACTACGTCTGGGAGAACTTCGGGGACGAGGGCGACAGCGTGTTCGTGGTCCACGTCTACAACCACCCCGACGAGTACACGGCCACCTTCCAGGTGGCGACGGTGCAGAACCGTCTCTACCGCGCGACGAGCCCCGTCACCATCACCGACCAGGTGCCCACGATCCGCGCCACGCTGCCCGACTCGGTGGCCTGCGGCGAGACCTTCGAGATCAGCGGCACGGCCATCGACGACGCCGGACGCCGCGCGTTCTGGGACATCGGCGGCGAGGGCAGTTCGGAGTTCAGCGAGGAGTTCACGGACTCCGTGACGCTGACCGAGGAGCTGAGCTTCGACGAACCCGGCCACTACACCCTGGTGTTCGGCGCCAGCGACAACGACGGGCACCTCGAGAAGCTGGAGTTCGAGCTGGTGGTGGGCGTTCCCCCCGCCTGGTCGCCGGGCGCCGAGATGAGCGAGGCGCGCGCCGACTTCGCGGCCGTGGCCGCCGGCGGCCTCATCTACGCCTTCGGCGGTCGTCACGGCAGAGGCGTGGTGACCTCCGTGGAGATCTACGATCCCGTCGCCGACGACTGGAGCTTCGGCAGCAGCCTGCCCACCCCGCGCTGGGGCGCCCGGGCGGTGGAGCGGAACGGCGACATCTACGTGATCGGCGG
Source organism: uncultured bacterium (assembly GCA_964399495.1). GTDB lineage: Bacteria > Krumholzibacteriota > Krumholzibacteriia > JACNKJ01 > JACNKJ01 > CAYNQX01. The sequence continues at coordinate 69,398 of CAYNQX010000009.1, read as the reverse complement.
CGTGACCCAGGCCGACACCGTGTTCCCGCAGGTCGAGGTCTATCACCCCGACACCGACACCTGGACCACCTTCGATCCCGGCATCGCCAAGCACGTGATGCCCATCGCCAAGCGGGGCTTCGCCGCCCTCAGGGTGGGCGGACAGACCGCCTTCGGCGACTCGATCATGGTGATGGGCGGCATGGCCGGCGGCGCCGTGAACGACACGACCCTGTTCTACTACATGGCGAACGACTCCTTCTCCGTGGACGTCGCGCCCACCCATTTCCCCCACCAGGGCAACGCCTGGCTGTCGGCCGTCACCGTGTGGGACGACGACTTGCAGCTCGACGGAAGAATCTTCACCGTGGGCGGAACGCAGGACGGCGCCAGTCCCAACGACCACATGGAGAGCTACGACCCCGCCTTCGACTTCTGGCGCACCGAGCAGGCCATGCCCACGGCCCGGATCGCGCCGGCTTCGGTGTATCTCGACGGCATGATCTACGTGCTGGGCGGAGGCGAGGGCGCCACGGGGGCCATCGACGTGGGCGAGGTCTACAGCCTCCAGCGCGAGCGCTGGGACGCCCTGCCGCCTCTTCCCGAGGCCCGCAGTGGAGCCGCGGCGGTGGAGCTGGGCGGCCGCATCTATCTCGTGGCCGGAGCCACGGCGATCACCTCGCCCTACCATGTGGAGGGCAGCCGGAGCCTGCAGATCCTGGAGCCCTGGCGCTGCGCCCCCTAGTTTCTCAAATCTGTAAAAAACGCTTCAGCCCCCGCACGACGGTGACGATCTCTTACAGTGCGGGGGCTCTTGCCCTAACCGCCCTTGAAGGTTCGGGGTACCTTCCGGGGCGGTTTTTTTTTGACTATGGGTGCATGAAGGTTTCTACCTAGTGAAATCCGGGCTATATTGACCCATTACCGGCACTCACGGAGGCAACAGTGCCCATCGCGGTTCGCATCGGACTTCATTAATAGGTATACTGATGCGATAAACCGGACACACTGAAGGCAGACAACGTTGAAAAGCTCCTTGGCCGACACCGAACTGCACGACTATCTACGAATCGAGATCGTGGGCAGGGATCATCCGGGCCTGCCGGCCTTCCTGGCCGCACTGCCCAAGGACTCCGGCTGGCCGCCGGGGACCGTGCTCTCCCTCACCGACCGGGAGCCCACCGAATTCGAGCGGGCCGAGCGCTATGTGGCCGCCTTCGCGGACGAGAAGATGGTGGGCGCCCTCAGCCTGCACCCCGCCGCGGCCGGTAACTACCACCGCATGCACAACCTGCACTTCCACATCGATATCCTGCCGGGCTGGCAGGGGCAGGGCGTGGGCACGGCGCTCATGCGCCGGATGATCCGGGTCGCCCGCGAAGAGGACTACTGGCGCATCTACCTGGGCACGCTGTCCTGGAACGAGCGGGCGCTGGGCCTGTTCGGGCGCTTCGGATTCCGCGTGGAGGGGATCAGCCGGGCCGCCTACCGGGTGAAGTCGCGCGCCGGGGAGGACTACTTTCTCGACGGCATCGGCATGGCGCTCTGGATCGGCCCGCGCCTGGAGATGGAGCCGGACGACTGGAAGCTGACGCCGAAGCCCGAGAAGCCCGCGAAGAGCGACATCCACTGCGAGGGCCTTTGCTACGACTGCGACGGCGTCGTCGAGAGCAACGAGCTCACGGCCCTCTACGGCTCCGTGGGCGATCAGCGGCACAACTTTCCCAACATGCTCAAGTCCGCGTGGCGCAACAGCGACCTCGTCGTGACCGTCCGCGCCGGCGGCGAGCTGATCGGCCTGGCCCGCGGCCTGACCGACCGCAGCACGACGCTCTTCGTCTGCGACGTCATGGTGCACCCGGACCACCAGAAGCAGGGCATCGGCAGCGAGCTCATGCGCCGCCTGGTGGCGCCCTTCCGCAACATCTACCAGATCGTGCTGCTCACGGACCCGGAGACCCTGCCCTTCTACCGGAAGCTGGGTTACATGCACTGGGACAGCGCGGCGCTGCAGATGCATCGGCCAAAGTGACTCGGTCAAGTTCCACGTCGCTTAGCCTCGCCTCGAAGACTCGGCTCCGATGCGCTCCTTAGGAACTTTCCCTCGCTACGGACTGGGTGGGATTCCACCCGGGGAACGGCATCGCTGGCCCTAGACTCCAGCTCCCACTACCCGCACCGACTCCTTTTTCCGCGCCGGCTGTCCGAGCAGCTCGCGGTAGACGGCCTCCACGCGCAGCGCGATCTCGCGCCAGTCGAGGCTCTCGGCCTGGGCCCGTCCGCGCTCGCCGTAACGCTCGCGCTCCTCGGGGTTGTCGAGGAAGTAGTTCAGCGCCTGGGCCAGGGCGGCCGTGTTGCCGCGCTCCACCAGCAGGCCGTCGCGGCCGTGGGTCACGACGTCGCGGTAGCCCTCGATGTCGTAGCCCACCACCGGCAGGCCGGCGGCCATTCCCTCCAGCAGCACCATGCCGAAGCTCTCGCGGCCGAGGCTGGGCGCGCAGAAGATGTCGGCGCTCGCGTAGTACTCGGCCACCGCGCTGCGCCGGCTCACCGCGCCCACGAAGTGGATCCGCGAGCGAAGGCGCTCGTCGAGGCTGCGGTCGATGGCGCGGCGGCCGGGGCCGTCGCCCACGACGAGCAGTTCCACGTCGTCACGCTTCGTCAGGATCTCCCGGAAGGCCTCGATGAGGTGGGGCAGGCCCTTGCGCTTCACCATGGCCCCCATGAACAGGATGCGCAGCTTGTCGGGATCGAGGCCCGGTAGCGGATGGCGGCCCGAGGCGGCCTTGGCGCTGAACAGGTCGTAGTCCACGCCGTTGGGGATGATGCGGTACTCGGCGGGGAACAGGCGCTCGACGGGAATCAGCGCGGCAGGGCTCACGGGCAGGCGGACGTCGAGGCGGGAGAGCAGCTTGCGCAGCGGCCGCTGGAACAGCTCGGTCAGAAGATCGCGCGGATAGTAGCTGTGGAAGGTGCCCACCATCGGGCACTTCGCCTCGCGCAGGGCCAGCAGCGTCAGCGAGGGCTGCAGCGGGCTGTGCAGATGGAGCAGGTCGAAGTTCTCGGCCTCGAGCACCTCGCGCAGCTTGCGGCCGGTGCGCCAGCCCAGGCTGAAGCGGGACATGCTGTTGTTGTAGTGCACCGGGATGCTGCGGCCCAGACGGATCACGCGCGGTCCCGGATTCCGCTGCTCGCCCTTCATGTGGCTGCTTATCACCACGACCTCGTGGCCCAACTCTTTGAGCTCGCCGGCCACGGAACGGATGTGTTCGCTGACGCCACCCAGCAGCGGATAGTAGAACTCGCTCACGATGCCGATCTTCATCGAACCGCCGCTCCTTTCACGCGCCCCGTCGCCGCGTCGCGCTCGTCGTTCTTCGGAATCGCGCCGGGCGCGTCGTGCAGGGGATAGAGCACGCACCACTGTCCCGGCCGGGCCAGGATCTCCGCCTCCAGGCGCGTCGCGTAGGCGGCCAGGGGATCGGGCTCCCCCGCGAGATCCGGAAGTACTTTGATAACATAGCCGTAATCCTCGCGCAGCAGAAAGATGGGCAGCAGCGCCGCCCCCGCCCGTCGCGCCAGCTCCAGCCCCGCCGTGGGCAGGCGCCTCGCGCCGCCCAGGAAGGGTAGCGCGCGGACGCCGCTGTCGCCCTGCGTGCCCCGTCCGAACACCCGGTCGGCGGCGATCGCCGCGTGCTCCCCCCGCTTCAGGCGGCGAAACAGACGCGGCCCCGCGCCCTCCGCCGGCAGGATTCGCGAGCCGCTCCGCTCCCGGATCGACGCGAAGAGCCGATACAAGGAGCGCGGCTTCAGCTCCTCCACGAGAATCGTGATGCCCGGCAGCCGGGAACCCAGCCAGTAGCTGAGAATGTCCCAGTTGCCCAGGTGCGCCGAGAGCACGCACACCGAACCCGCGGCGGCCGCGCGATCCATGTGCTCGGCGCCCTCCACGCGCAGCGGCAGCCCCGCCAGGCGGCTCGGGCGCGCGGCCAGATGCACCAGCTCGGCCCAGTAGCGGCCGTAGCCGTCGAACACCTCGGCGGGCTCGGCGGCGGCGCCGCCGGCCTCGCGCACGGCCGCGAGGTTCCGCTCCACGACCCGCCATTTCGGAGACAGCCGGCCGCCCAGCCGCCAGATCGCCGCGTTCGTGCCGGCGAGAAGCCGCAGCGGCAGGATACGCGCGAACAGGATGGCGAGGCGTAGTCCGAAGGCGGTGAACACGGGAAACTCCGATGGGACGGGGCCGAGAATCGCCAGAGGGTACAGGAGCAGACGCCTGTTCACAACCCGGCGAAGCCGTTCCTCTGGGGGGACCCCTAAAAAATCGCCCCCGCCGATTCGGCGGAGGCGATGTACTCGCAGCGAGGGAAGGGTTCCAAGGAGCGCCTCTGAGCCGAGTCTTCGAGGCGAGGTGAAGCGACGTGAACCCTGACCGAGCCCCCCTATTGAAGGTTCACAATCTTCAACTTGATCTTCTCGTTGTGGCCGGTGAGAGGATCGGTGCCGTCCACCGCCACGAAGTAGACGCCGCTGGGCACCTGCCCGCCGGCGTCGTTCTTGCCGTCCCAGCCGATCTCGTGGTAGCCCGCGCCCTCGAAGCGGTCGTCGAACAGCTCGCGCACCTGGCGGCCCGCGGCGTCGTAGATCCGCAGGCTCAGCTTGGCGTCGGCGCCGGTCGTGAAGGCGATCTTCGTGAACGGGTTGAAGGGGTTCGGGAAGTTCGCGATCTTGCCGAGGATGCGGCCGGGCTCCGGCATCATGTCCTCGACGCTCGATGCGTTGCCCAGCTCGCCCGTGCCGCCGGACTCGTGGTAGCGCTGCGCGAACTCCTGCAGGAACATGTTGGCCACGCCCTGGTCGTGAATGATCAGGGTGTTCTCGTCGTTGACCGAGTCGGCCGAGAAGGACCAGTTGTGGCTGCCCGTGACGACCAGCGGGTCGTCGCCCGCGTTGTTCACGTCGACGATCATGTACTTGTGGTGCATCAGGCGGTTGCTCGGCAGCGGGTAGTCCACCCAGACGTCGGCCGGGTCGATCCAGGCGAAGTCGGAGCAGGGGTCGCCGGACATCTGCCAGTACATGCTGCCGCCGGTGGGCTGGCAGGCGGGCAGGCTCTCGTCGAAGACGCCGCGGATCTCGAGGTTGCCGCCGAGGGCCGTGCGCCGGTCCTTCATGGCGTCGGACAGGTGGTAGTTCGTGAAGGCCAGAATGGCGAAATAGATGCTGTGGTCGGCGCTGCCGGCGGCGGCCTCGAGCTTCTCCTCTACTGCGTCACTGGGACTCATGTACTGCTCGATACGGAGGCCGTTGATGCGGAACTCGTGGGGCGTGTTGTCGGCCTTGCGCGAGCCCATGAGCGCCCAGGGCGTGGGCGTCTGGGTGTCGCCGCCCCACATCTCGTTGAACTCGAGCGTGTAGGCCTGGGCGAGGCCGGCGTCCTGGATCTTGACGCCGTTGTTCACGTCGTCGTTGCCGGAGATGCTCATGTTGGCGCTGCCGGTCCAGATCCAGTCGTTGTAGGGATCGCCGTCGCGGGCGTCGATGACCACGCTCTTGTTGTGCATGAGGCCGTAGCCGTAGCCCGCGCTGTGGTTGCTCGCGAAGGTGCTGGTGATGTAGGGGATGCCTGCCGCCAGGCAGTCGTCGGCGAGGTTGTGGGAGTTGCTGTCCTCGATGATCAGGCGCACCAGGCAGCCGCGGTTGTGGGCGGCGATGAGCGCGTCGCGCACGTTGGTGAGGCTGAAGCTGTAGAGCTGCGCGTCCACCGAGTAGGTGGCCGTGTTGATGAGGCCGACGAGATGGGAGCTCATGTTCTGGCTCTCCGGCACCTCGTTGCCGGGATCGGCGTAGGTCTCGTCCGCCGTGAAGCTCATGTAGACGTGCAGCTCGCCCGGCATGTCGTTGGCGGTGGCCAGGAGCTGGTCGGCGCCATAGCGGGTGCCCGTGCCGTCGGTGCTCTTGGCGCGGAAGTGGTAGATCGTGTTCGGGCTCAGGGCGGACAGCGCGATGGAGTGGGCCGTCTCGCTGGCGCCGGCGTCGCCGGCCGTCATGCCGTAGGCGTCGGTGAGGCCGTACTCGATCTCGCTGGAGCCGGGCGTCGCCGTCTCGAAGTAGAGCGCGGCGCCGGTGGCGCTGAGATCCTGGATCACGACCGGGCCGTTGATCGGCGGGCCGGGATCGTAGCTGATGACATCCGTGGTGTAGCGCGGCACCAGTTCGTAGCCGCTGTTGTGGGGCACGCTGCTGTCGTACTGCTTAAGGACGCCGATGATGTCGAAGGTGCTGCCCGGGTCGGCGCTGCCGTTCACGGGCGTGTCCTTGTCGATGTAGACGAGTCCCGTGCCGGTGCCGTCGGTCACGTAGATCGAGCTGTTGCTGCCCGACGGGGTCGTCGGCCAGGCGCCGCTGGTGATGCTCACCCCGTTCATGCGGATCAGGCGGCCCTCGTTGGGCTCGCTGTAGTCGCCCTGGAAGGTGCCGTTGAGCTCGGCGCAGGTGATGTCCAGGGCCGTCGGCACGGTGTGGCCGCCGCCGTGGTTCGTCAGCGCGAAGGAGGGTTCGCTCAGCTCGACGAGGCCGTTGTACTGGGCCACGGTGCCGGTGACGGTGATGCTGTCGCCGAGATCGGCCACGTAGGTGGCGGCGCCGGCGGACACCCACACGTTCACGCCGGCCGTGGCGTCCTGGACGTAGATCTCCAGGTTGTAGGTGCTGTACAGGTTGTTCGGGGCCGTCACGATGCCGCTGATGGTCACGACCGAGCCGAGTGTGGTCGGCACGCCGGAAGCGTCGTTCTGATGCAGGTCGATGATGTCGATGGCAAAGCTGGGGGCGGCAAGACCCAGGATCCCGATGAGGATCAAGAGGCTCCGGAGGCGCATGATGTTCTCCACGAGGTGAGAATGAGAGGTTCAGGCGGACCACGCCGCCGCGCACCCGTGCTTTCGGGGCGACTCATAATTATACCAAACATCGTACGAGTTGCGAAAGGGGCCGTATCGGCGCGGGTTTCCGGATGGCGGACGGGCGCCCGTCATACCGGCGATCGGCGGAGCCGGGCGCTACTTTTCCCGGAACCGCCCGTCGAATCGCCAGTTCAGGCCGAGCTCGACCTGCCAGCCGTCGTCCTCCAGATAGGCCTGGGCGACGCCCTCGGGCCCTTGCCGGTCCACGCGCGCCACGGTGAGGCGGCTGTCGAGGCGGCCGGCCGGCACGGGCCAGTCCCGTCGCTCCCAGCTCAGCCGCAGGACCCTTTCCTCCACCACGTCGCCGGTGATCCACTCCTTCTCGTCCTTCGTGAGATGGAAGAAGCCGATCTCGTCGCCGCGCTTGCCGTCGACGAGGCCCCAGCGGACCAGCTCCAGCTCGAAATCCAGGCGTCCCCAGCCGGCGGGCGGCAGGCGGAAAGCCGCGTGGAGCGCGTCGGCGTTGGGCCCGAGCCAGTGGCCGAGCAGGGCGCCCTCGCCCAGGCGGTCGTCGCGCGTGAGCGATCGTCGCGGATCGTGGTCGTGGTGAAAGTAGACCTGGGGATCGAGGTGCGCGTATTCCAGGTCGAGGTCGGCCCCGGAGAGGCCGAAGGGGTTGGCCCAGCGCAGCCCGGCGAGCTGGGCGAAGCTCGAGATGGCGGGATCGTCGCTCTGGTCCGCCACGTCCAGGGCCACCAGGCGGTCGAGGAGAAGCTCGGCGTAGAGGGTCAGCGGGGCCAGGTCGAGACGGAAATCGGCGCCCACCACCTTCTTGTCGTCGGTGCCCGACTGATCGGCGATGTCCTGGGTCATCGCCACCAGGAAGCCGACCGGGTTGGCGTAGCCGAAGTCGATACCCCGCCCGCCGTACGCGGCCGCCTCCCAGAGGCCGATGCTCAGCGGGCCGGGTGGACGCAACTCGAAGCGGTGCATGGCGGCGTAGGCCTCGCCGGGCACGAGTTCTTCGAGATCCGGCTCCTCGTCCGCGCTCGAGGCGGGCTGGGGGCCGCGGCGGGTCTGGGCGAACAGGCTGGCGCCGGACACCCAGCGGGTGCGGAAGTGAAAGGAGAAGCCGTCCAGGGGGAAGGGATTCTCGGAGAGGAACAGCGATCCCCGGCGACCGGCGCCCCAGCGACGCTCCTCGCGCCCGAAGCGCAGCTCGGCCCAACCCAGGCCGTAGGCCAGGATCGCGCGATCGAGACGCGCGCTGGGCTCCTGGGTGATGTCTCCCGCGGACATGGGCAGGTTGTCCACCCAGCCGCCCTCGCCGGCGGATCGGCTGAAGCGGCTGTAGTCCTCGTAGAAGCCGAGCTGGGCGGAGAGCCGACGCGCGATCTCGGCGTCGAGGGAGAGCCTGAGGAGGCCCTTGCGATGGGGAACCCGGCCCGTCAGCACCAGGGAGTCCAGATCCGCCGGGCCGCCCAGGAAGCGGATCTCCGCGCCCGGCTCCCAGACCGCCTCCGGAATGCCGAGCACCCGGTACAACGCGCCCTCCATGCTGTCCGCCGGGCCGGGGAGATCCCACCCGCGACGGATCGCCTCGAGCCGCGACAGGCGGCGACGGTCGCCGCGCCCGAGCTCCCGCTTCGCGGCCTCTTCGCCCACCGCGTCGATCGCCTCGGCGAGCTCCGCGCGGCTCATGGGCCTGAGCTCGAGACTGCCCCGCCAGAGTCCGAGGGCACGAAAGTGCTCGAGGTGGTCGTAAACTTCCGCCCCGGGCGCAACGCGCAAAGTCTCCTGGGCGAACGACGCGTTGCAACATGCAATGCTGAGAAGCGCCAGGGTTGCAATAAGGATGATGGGAAAGCGCAAGGAACCCTCCGGTCTTCTTCGGAATCGGGGGAAGCGAAACATCGGCGCGAAGGAACTCGCGGCGATCCTAGGCAATGGCTACCGGGGGGACAACAAAAAGCCGCCCCGCCGAAGCGGAGCGGCCTGCGTTACCGCATCGACGAAGGGTCGCCTCCCTGCGTTCCCCCCGTCGATCCGTAAAGTTTCTACGTGTTCACTTCCATGGCGAGCCAGCGATCCAGCACGCTCTTGAGGAAGCGCCACTCGCTACCGACCTTCTTCGCCGGAATCTTGCCTTCCTTGGCCAGGCGACAGACGGTTTTCACGTGCATCTTCAAATACTCGGCTGCCTCAACAGAGGTCAGCACCGGAGAAACCTGCTCCTCCGTTCCCACGTAGATGTTCGAGTATTCGCTTTCCTTCCAGTCGGACATCGGTTTCTTCCTTCGTTTGCAGGTCCCCAACGATGTGCAGGAAAGTCTGCTTCCCGCTTAAGCTTTAACGAGCGCCTCGATACACCTCTGAGCTGACCCGCTTCGGGACGAATCCCTCTAGCGTTCCCCGTCGGCGATGGATCAGCAAGGTCCATGCCACCGACATGAATCCCCCTAATGTCCATTGCTACATAGGATTGCACATTCTGGTCCATTCGGTCCGAGGCAATAGCTTCTCGCACCCAGACCGCCTCCGTCTTCCCCGTCGTTGCCCATGATTCCCCGTGATTCCCCATGGTTTCCCATGCCTCCGCAAAGGCGGTCCCGCATTCCGCAACGCCCTCCCGGCTGCGGCGCATTCCCGGGACGCCTCGCAAGGGATTCACGGTGGCATGTGCTTTGCAGTTTTCCCTCACCGAACCCGCGGGAGGGAAGCTTGCAAACCGATTACGTGAAGATCGTGGGCGGACAGCCCACCAGAAAGAAGCGACGCTTCGGCTTCATGATCGAGGCGCTGCTGAAGAGCCGGCAGTCGGCGGGCCTGGAGACGGGCATCCACCGTCCGGACGAGGACGTGAACATGTACCTCACGACCCTCCTCTGCCGCTACGCGGAGTCCACGGCCGCCTGTGCCCACGACGACATGATCATTCCCTACGAGGCCGACCTCTACGAGCGCGTGCGCGTGGCGAACGAGTGCCGCACGAAGTACCTCATCTACAGGCACAACGCCGACCACCTGCTGATCAGCCTGGGGCTCTTCGGCAACGCCTGGCTGCGGGATCCGCGGGAGAACGCCTTTCCCTGGACGCCGAATCGCGAGAAGGTGATCGGCCGCGGCAAGAGCTACTACGGAATGGCGGCGGCCTACGCGACCCGTCTCGAGGAGGGCAAGCGCGGTCTGGACGACCTCATGGCCAAGCTGGACGTGGGATTCGAGGACTACCTGAAGATCCTGGAGACGCTGCGCAGCGAGCACTTCAACCTGCGGCAGATCTTCACCGTGGGCGAGTGGTACCACCTGTGCAAGGAGCTGGGGATCAGTCCCGAGGCCGGTCCTTCCGCGGGCTCCCCTGATTATTCTGGATGAACTCCTGTACCTCGCGGGTCACGGTGGCGCCCTCGGAACCTTCGAGGATGAGGTGGCCGCCCTTCTCCAGCAGCACCGTCTTCGCGCGGGCGCCCATCGATCTTTCCACCCTCTTCAGACCGGCGGGCCCGAACTCGGGGTTGTCCGCGCTGTGCAGCGCGAGCACCGGCGTCTCGAGGGATGACAGCCCGTCCACGGCCCCGCGCACGGCGCTGTAGCGGTCGGCGCGCCAGCGATGGGGCGAGTCGGCGATCATCTTCTCGAACAGACGCGGGAACAGGCGGCTCCAGGTGAGGGCCAGCCGCTCGAAGAACGTCAGGCTCGGCCTCAGGGGCGGCGAGAGCAGCGCGAGGCTCTTCACCGGATGGCGGGACGCCAGCAGGATTCCGAGCACGCTGCCGAAGCTCGAGCCGACCACGTGGATCGGCACGTCGAGCAGATCGAGGATGCCGTAGCGCATCTCGAGCTCCGCGAGGGAGAGCTGCCAGGGCACGCCGCCCTTCTGGGAGCCCACGGTCGCCTCGTTGGGCAGGAGCGAGCAGTAGACGGTCATCCCCGCGCGATACAGATGACGCCCCAGCTTGAAGTACTGGGCCGGCGTGCTGTGGCCGCCGGGCACCAGCAGCACCGCCGCGGCGGGCTCCTCCTGCAGGTAGAGAAAGGAGCGGTCGCGCTTGGGGATGTCGAGATCCTCCTCGCGCAGACGCTGGAGCTCGTAGTGGCTGCGGACCAGGTTGACCCGCTCGGCCAGGGGCAGCCCTTTGTCGCTGTTGATCCGCTCCATCGACCAGACCGTGTTGGCCACGTGCTGGAGCTGATCTTCGCTGTTCTTGGGGATGGCTGAACTCACGTCGCCTTTCGTCCGGTCCCGGCGCCGGATCCGCGGTAGGATGATCTAACTCATTACGGCAAGCCCGAATATACTCCATCCACTTCCCGGTTGCCAGCGAACGGCGGGGTGAATTGACAGGTCGCCGAAAATCTTGTATTATAACTGAACCTTACACGAGCACTTGAGACAGGATGACTCTCGATGGACCACATGCACCACAACCTTCTTTGCTGTTGTTGTCCCGTCCATATCATGGATAAGCGGAAGGGTATGTAGTCCAGTAGCTCACCAGTACGGCGAAAACAGGACGCGGGCCTTTCCGGCCCGCGTTTTTTTGTACCCATAACCAGCGAGACCACCATGCGCATCACGATTCGCTTCCTCAAAGCCCTCCGGGAAGACCTCCGCGCCGCCGCCGACCGCGATCCGGCCGCCCGGAACGCTTTCGAGTTGCTGCTGCTCTACCCGACCCTCCACGCGGTCTGGACCTACCGATTCGCCAACGCAATGTGGCGTCGTCACTTACGCTTTCCAGCGCGGCTGCTGATGAGCGTGGTGAGGGTGTTCACGGGAGTGGAGATCCACCCCGGGGCGGCGATCGGGCGGCGCTTCTTCATCGACCACGGCGTGGGCCTGGTGATCGGCGAGACGGCCGTGCTGGGCAACGACGTGCTGCTGTACCAGGGCGTCACGCTGGGTGGCACGAGTCTCGCCAAGGGCAAGCGGCACCCCACGCTGGGCGACCACGTGGTCGTGGGCGCCGGGGCCAAGGTGCTGGGGCCGATCACCGTGGGCGAGGGCGCGCGCGTGGGCGCCAGCAGCGTCGTGATTCGCGACGTCGAGCCGCGGCAGGTGGTGGTGGGCATTCCGGCCCGGCCGGTCGACCGTCGCGAGGACGACGAGATTCGCCTGCGCCACGACCTCATCAAGGATCCCATGCAGGAGAGCCTGAGCGGCCTCGAGGCGCGGCTCGCCCTGCTCGAGGGCCGGCTGCGCGACGAGGACGCCGGCCGCCTCGAAATCGTCGACTACCAGATCTGAACCCTTTACCGCAAGCCAAGGAGACCCCCATGAGCCGGATCCACGACAGCATCATCGACACCATCGGCGGCACGCCGCTCGTTCGCCTCTCCCGCATAGGTCGGACCCACCTGGGGGAGCGACCACCGTGCGACCTATTGGCCAAAATCGAAAGTTTCAACCCCATGAGCAGCGTGAAGGACCGCATCGGCGCCAACATGGTGGCGGCCGCGGAGAGGGCCGGCGCGATCGAGCCCGGCGACACGCTGGTGGAGCCCACCAGCGGCAACACGGGCATCGCGCTGGCCATGGTGGCGGCGGCCAAGGGCTACAAGCTGGTGCTCACCATGCCCGAGTCGATGAGCATGGAGCGGCGCAAGCTGCTGCGCGCCTACGGGGCCGAACTGGTGCTGACGCCCGCGGCCGGCGGCATGAAGGCCGCCATCGCCGAGGCGGATCGCCTCGTCGCCGAGAATCCCGACTGGTTCCAGCCGAGCCAGTTCGCCAACCCGGCGAACCCCGAGATCCACCGCCGCACCACCGCCGAGGAGATCTGGCGAGATACGGAAGGCAGGGTCGACCTGTTCGTGGCCGGCGTGGGCACGGGCGGCACGATTACCGGCACCGCCCAGGTGCTCAAGGAGCGCAAGCCGGACCTGCGCGCCTTCGCCGTGGAGCCCGACGAGAGCCCCGTGCTCTCCGGCGGCGAGCCCGGGCCGCACCCGATCATGGGCATCGGCGCCGGCTTCGTGCCGGAGGTGCTCGAGACCGGTCTCATCGACGAGGTGCTGCGGGTCACGGGCGACGAGGCCCGAGAGGCGGCCCGCCGCCTGGCCCGCGAGGAGGGGATCCTGGCCGGCATCTCCAGCGGCGCCGCCGTGGCCGCAGCGCTCGCCCTGGCCGCGCGCCCCGAGAGCGAGGGCAAGCAGATCGTCGTGGTGCTGCCGGACACCGGCGAGCGCTACCTCAGCACGACGCTCTTCGCCGACGCCGACGCCGAACTCACCGGCGTCTGATCTCGGCTTGCGGACTTCGATGCGCCCCGGCCCCCTCGCAGGGGTCGGGGTTTTTCCGTAATTCCCGCAAGTAAACGATGTTGCTGACCCGACGGTCTTGAACGCCTCCCACTCGTTTGGCATATTGGCAACTGCCGCGGCCCCTCCGACGACGGGCCGCCATTCCGCCACCTGCCAATCCACCTGGATTAAGGAGCGCGAGGACATGAAGAAGGTCAGTATCGTCGGCAGCGGTAACGTGGGCGTGAACAGCGCGTTCTTCATCGCCGAGACGGCGGCGGCCCATGTGACCCTGGTCGACATCAAGGAGGGGATCTCCGCCGGCAAGGCGCTGGATCTCATGGAGGCCGCCCCCATCCGTCGCTATCGCACGAAGATCGACGGCAGCGACGACATCGCCGCCATCGCGGGCAGCGACGTGGTGGTGATCGCCGCGGGTCTGATCCGCGCGCCGGGGCGCGACCGGGCCGAACACTTCGAGGAGAACGCCGAGACCGCGCGCCAGATCTCCGCGAGCATCGTGGAGCACGCGCCGGACGCCGTCGTGATCGTGGCCATCGAGCCCATCGACGCCATGGTGAAGGTGGTGCGCGAGGCCACCGGCTTCGACCGCAAGCGCGTCATCGGCGTGGGCGGCATTCTCGACAGCACCCGCATGGCGCACTACGTGGCGGAGGAGCTCGGCGTGAGCCCGCGCGACGTGAACGCCATGGTGATCGGCAGCCACACCAACCGCATGGTGCCGCTGCCCTTCTACACCCGCATCAACGGCGTGGAAGTGGGACAGCTGCTCGACGCGGAGGCCGTGGGCCGCATCGTCGAGGAGACCCGCAAGGCCGGCGACATCATCGTCGACCTGGCCAAGCGCGCCAACGCCTTCTACGCGCCCAGCGCGGCCATCGCGGCGATCGTCGAGGCGATCTGCATCGACCTCGGCCTCATCCGCTCGGTGAGCGTGAACCTGGAGGGCGAATACGGCCTCGAGGACGTCGCCGTGAGCGTGCCCTGCAAGCTGGGCGAGGGCGGCGTGCAGGAGATCGTGGAACTTGCCCTCAACGAGGAAACCCGCCAGGCACTGGCCGTCTCGGCCGAGCCCGTGCGCGCACTCTTTCAGGCCTAGGACGAAAGGAACGGAACGATGAAGAAGGTCAGTATCATCGGCGCCGGACACGTCGGGGCCACCTGCGCCTACTACGTGGCCGAGAAGAACATCGCGGACATCGTGCTGGTGGACATCGTGGAGGGCATGCCCCAGGCCAAGGGCATGGACTTCTGCCAGGCCGCGCCGCTGCGTCAGTACGGCGTCGGCGTGAAGGGCACCAACGACTACGCGGACATCGCGGACAGCGACGTGGTGATCATCACCGCCGGCGTGCCCCGCAAGCCGGGCATGGACCGCATGGACCTGCTCAAGATCAACACGGAAATCGTGAAGACGGCCGCCCGCAACTGCGCGGAGTACGCCCCCAACAGCACGATCATCGTGGTGAGCAACCCGCTGGACATCATGTGCATGGTGGCCCTGGACGCGAGCGGCTTCGCGCTGCGCCGCGTGTTCGGCATGGCGGGTATTCTCGACAGCACCCGCTTCCGATGGTTCGTGGCCGAGAAGCTGGGCGTGTCGGTGTACAACGTGCAGGCCATGGTGATGGGCGGCCACGGCGACACCATGGTGCCGCTGCCCCGCTTCACCACCGTGAACGGCATCCCGATCACGGAGCTCATGAGCGCCGCGGACGTGGAGGAGCTGAGCGACCGCACCCGCAACGGCGGCGCGGAGATCGTGAAGTACCTGAAGACCGGCTCGGCGTTCTACGCGCCGGCGGCCAGCGCGGCCGAGATGGCCGAGGCCGTGCTCACGGACGAGAAGCGCATCCAGCCCTGCGCCGCCTACCTGCGCGGCGAGTACGGCCACGAGGCGATCTACCTCGGCGTGCCGGTGCTCATCGGCGCCAACGGCGTCGAGAAGGTGATCGAGCTCGACCTCTCCATGGAGGAGAAGGCGATGCTCGACAACAGCGTCGATGCGGTGAACGAGGGGCTGAAGGCGCTGCGGACGTTCTATACGATGCGCTAGCGTTCGACGACCACGGGATCAAGAGAAGGGGCCGCCGCGAGGTGGCCCCTTTCTCGTGCGGTCCGGTGTCGACTCCGACTCGGCCCGGGCGATGACGCCGCCCGGCATCGTCCATGAAGCAATCCTTGTCGTTTCCCGAGCTCCGAGTTAAGGTCGCAACAGATTGTGACGATTGACGATATGGAGGCCCTCCCGCCCGTGGCGGGTTGAGGGCGAGTCAAGGAGGGCTCAATGGCCGAGAGCCGCATCTTCCTGGCGATTGCTCTGGTGCTGGCGACTATTTCCGTCGCGGCCGCGGAGGTCGTCGACACGACGGCCGTCGATACCCGGATCGCCGCCGCCGAGAAGAAACCCGCGCCCACCGGCCTCTGGATCCGTCACCCCATGGACGCCGGCAAGAAGCGGGTCTCCGGCGACGGCCAGACCATTCACCTGAAGCAGAGCGCACCGATCTTCGCCCAGGTGCTCGACGGGCAGAGCCGCCCGGTGGCCGGGGTCACCGTCTACTTCCATCAGGTCGCGCCCAAGGAGAAGAGCCTCGGCAGCGGCCTCACCGACAACGACGGCATCGCCACCGTGTTCTTCACGGCCGGCAAGAAGGAGAAGAGCCACACGGTCATCGCCACGATCCCCGTGGGGGAGACGGGCGAGAACCGGATCGTCTACCACATCCCGGTGCGCAAGAAGAGCTGGGTGCTGTTCATGGCCTTCGGCCTTTTCGGCGGCCTCGGGCTGTTCCTGTTCGGCATGAACATGATGAGCAGCTCTCTCCAGCGGCGAGCCGGCGGACGCATGCGCGCGATTCTCGGCGCGCTCACGAAGAACCGCCTCATCGGCGCGGCCGTGGGCGCCTTCGTGACCATGGTGATCCAGAGTTCCAGCGCCACCACCGTGATGATGGTGAGCTTCGTGCAGGCCAAGCTCATCGGCTTCGCCCAGACCCTCGGCGTGAATCTCGGCGCCAACGTGGGCACCACCATCACCGCGCAGCTCATCGCCTTCAAGCTCACCGACTACGCGCTGCTGATGGTCGCCATCGGCTTCTTCATGCGCGTGTTCGCGAAGCGGGACAGCCTGAAGAACTGGGGCGACGTGGTTCTCGGCTTCGGCATGCTCTTCTTCGGCATGGCCGTCATGAGCAAGGCCATGTACCCCCTGCGCAGCTTCCCGCCCTTCATCGACATGCTGCGCGGCCTCGAGAACCCGCTGCTGGGCATCGTCGTGGGCATGATCTTCACCGCGCTGATCCAGAGCAGCAGCGCCTTCACGGGCATCGTCATCGTGCTCGCGCAGCAGGGCTTCCTCACGCTGGAGGCGGGCATCCCGCTCATCATCGGCGCGAACATCGGCACCTGCATCACCGCCGGGCTCGCCAGCCTCGGCGGCAACCAGGAGGCGAAACGGGTCGCCCTGGCCCACACGCTCTTCAACGTGTCGGGCATGCTCATCTTCATCGGCTGGATCCCCTACTTCGCCGACATCGTGCGCTCCATCTCACCCGGCGGCGAGGGCGCGATGACCGACGCCACGGCCATGGCGCGCTACATCCCGCGTCAGGTGGCCAACGCGCACACGCTGTTCAACGTGGGCGTGACGCTGGTCTTCCTGCCCTTCACGGGCATCATGGCCTCGCTGGTGAAGCGCCTGCTCCCCGAGCGCAAGGTCGCCGGCCCCGCCTTCACCGGCCGCTTCCTCGACCCCGGCATGCTCGGCACGCCGGCCCTGGCCCTCAACCTCGCCAAGGCGGAGATCCTGCGCATGGGCAAGAGGGTCAAGCGCATGATGGACCTTTCGGCCAAGCCCTTCCTCGACCACGACCTCGAGGCCCTCAGCAGCGTCCGCGACCTGGAGCACGAGGTGGACGAGCTGGACGACCAGATCACCACCTACCTCATGGAGATCGGCCGCCAGGACATCAGCCGGGAGCAGACCGAAGAGGTCTACATGATGATGCACGTCACGAAGCAGTACGAGCACGTGGCGGACATCATCGAGCGCGAGCTGCGGCCCCTGGCCCGCAAGATGATCCAGGGCGACATCCATTTCTCCGAGTCCGGGGCCGAGGAGGTGCGCGCCTACCACACGAAGGCCGCCAAGCAGGTCTCGCGCAGCCTCGCCGCCTTCCGCGAGGGCAGCCTCGACAAGGCGCGGCGCATCACCAAGAAGCAGGTGAAGTACGCCAGGCTCGAGGGCACCTACCGCCAGGCGCATTTCGAGCGGATCCACGGGGCCATCACCGAGTCCCTGGCCAGCAGCGAGATCCATCTCGATCTCATGGACGCCCTGCGCCGCATCAACAGCTACGCGGCGAACGTGGCCCGCGCGATGCTCGACGCGGAATCCAAGCGGTCGCCCGACGAGGAGGCCGCCGTTGTCCAGGAGACCGCGCCGGAAGACAGGCCGCCGGGCGAAGTCAATTCCCAGCGCCCGCCGCCATCCGACAGCCCGCCCATCTGACCGGAAAAAGGCCCCCGGATCTTCCGGGGGCCTTCTCGTTGGCATCTCAGATTGTCACGAAGGGTGACGAGTGTGCGGAGTGCACACCCGAGGGCCGGATCGAGTTCCCGCCCGGGAAACGAATCCCGGTGAATCCCGTAGATTGGCCTGATCCCCGATCCCCGCTATACTGCCGCGGCAATCCAGAACCCTCCGATGAGGAGCCCGCCATGCTCTCGCTGCGAATCCGTGTGATCCTTCCCTGCGTCCTCCTGGCCCTGGCCACCGTCGCCCTGGCCGGCGAGACCTATCAGGTTCCGCCCCAGATCCTCGCCGACATGGTCGACGCGCCGCCCACGCCGGGCGTCTCGATCAGCCCCGACGGCGAATGGATGATGCTGCTCGACCGGCCGGGCATGCCCTCCATCGAGGAGGTCGCCCAGCCCGAGCTGCGTCTGGCCGGTTTGCGCATCAATCCCAGGACCAACGGCCGCGCGCGCATGCGCAGCCTGAGCGGCCTGCGCTTCCGCAACCTCGCCTCGGACGAGGAGCGCGCCGTGAAGGGGATTCCCGAAGGCGCGCGCATCAACTACGTGCGGTGGTCCCCCGACGGCCGGAAGGTTGCTTTCGTAGTCGAGAAGAACGACCAGCTCACGCTCTGGAGCGCGGCCCTGAAGGACGCCAAGGCTCGCCGCGTCGGACCCAGGAAGCTCGCCCTCGGCGGCGCCTACGGCATGCCCTATCGGTGGCTCGCCGACAGCGAGTCCTTCGTCGTGCGGGCCATCCCCGAAGGACGCGGAGCCGCCCCCGAGGCGCCGCTGGCGCCCGCGGGTCCGATCATCCAGGAGAACCTGGGCAAGAAGTCCGCGGCCCGCACCTACCAGGACCTCCTGCAGAACCCCCACGACGAAGCGCTCTACGAGTACTACACGACCACGCAGATCCTGCGCGTGCCCCTGGCCGGCAGGAAGGCGAAGACGCTCGGCGAGCCGGGCATCATCCGCGCGTTCAACCCCTCGCCCGACGGCCGCCTCCTGCTGGTGCAGACCGTCCACCGCCCCTACTCCTACTCGCTGCAGGAGGACGACTTTCCCCGTCGCGTCGAGGTGTGGGACATGAAGGGCAAGCTCGTGCACCTGGTGGCCGACCTGCCGCTGCAGGATTCGGTGCCGATCGCCTTCGGCTCGGTGCCCACCGGCCCGCGCTCGGTGAGCTGGCGCGCCGACGCGGCGGCCGAGCTGGTGTGGGCCGAGGCGCTCGATGGTGGAGACGGAGGTGTCGAAGCCGATGAGCGGGATCGGGTCTACACGCTGGCCGCTCCCTTCGAAGGAAAACCGGCGCCCTTGATGACACTCGGCAACCGTTTCGGCGGCGTGTTCTGGGGCAACGACGATCTCGCCTTCGTGAGCTCCTGGTGGTGGCGCACCCGCAACGTGAAGGTGTGGCGCGTCGCGCCCGGCGACCGGAGCCGTGAACCGAAACTGGTGGACGACCGCTCCTGGCAAGACCGCTACGCCGACCCCGGCCAGCCCGTCACCCACCCCGGCCCCTTCGGCCGCCAGGTGATGATGACCGCCGAGGGCGGCAACGTGATCTTCCTCGCCGGCGACGGCGCCTCGCCCGAGGGCGACCGCCCCTTCCTCGACCGGCGCGACCTTCGCACCGACGAGACCGTCCGGCTCTTCCGCTCCGAGGCGCCCTACTACGAGTACACGGTGGAGCTGCTGGACGCCGAGGGCGGCAAGCTGCTCACACGGCGCGAGTCCCAGACAGACCCGCCCAACTACTTCATCCGCGATCTCGCCTCGGGCGAGCTCACGCAGAAGACCTTCTTCCCCGATCCGACCCCTCAGCTCGAGGGCATGAAGAAGGAGATGATCCAGTACGAGCGCGCCGACGGCATCCCGCTCACCGCCACGCTCTACACGCCGGCGGGCTTCGAGCCCGGCCGCGACGCGCCCCTGCCCACGGTCATGTGGGCCTACCCGCGCGAGTTCAAGAGCAAGAAGGACGCGGGCCAGGTGGACGACTCGCCCTACCGCTTCACCCGGGTGGGCTGGTGGTCGCCGATCCTGTTCGTGACGCGGGGCTACGCCGTGCTGGACGACGTGGGCATGCCGATCGTCGGCGAGGGCGACACGCAGCCCAACGACAGCTTCATCGAGCAGCTCGTCGAGAGCGCGCGGGCGGCGATCGACGTCGTCGCGGAGCGGGGCGTCACCGACCCGGACCGCGTGGCGATCGGCGGGCACAGCTACGGCGCCTTCATGGCGGCGAACCTGCTGGCCCATTCCGACCTGTTCCGACTGGGCCTGCCGCGCAGCGGCGCCTACAACCGCAGCCTCACGCCCTTCGGTTTCCAGGGCGAGGAGCGCACCTTCTGGGAGGCGCCGGACACCTACTTCGCCATGAGCCCCTTCATGAACGCGGAGAAGATCGACGAGCCGATCCTGATCGTGCACGGCGAGGCGGACAACAACGCCGGCACCTACCCCCTGCAGAGCGAGCGTCTCTACGGCGCGCTCAAGGGGCTGGGCGCCACGGCCCGCCTGGTGATGCTGCCCCACGAGAGCCACGGCTACCGCGCCCGCGAGAGCGTGCTGCACCTGATCTGGGAGACGGACACCTGGCTCGAGCGCTACGTGAAGGAGGCGGCGCCGCGGGATGCGGCGGCGCCGGAGGACGTTTCGGGAGGCTGATTCCCGCCGCGATACGATTTAATCGTGCGACGGTTGATCTCGCATTCGGGATCCGCTAGTATTGTTTCCACTAAGTGCAAGCCTCGAGGCGGGCTGTCGGCTCCTGCCTAGCATCGCGCTTTCCGCCGTTCAGCCTCAAGAGAAGCTTCGCCCGACATCGCGACGGACAACTCATGCTGACTCGCCTCCCGGCTTGTTGATTTCTTATCAACCGGAGGTGAAGTATGAGGGTTACAGTGATCGCGATTCTCGCTCTCGCCTTGCTGGTGTCGCCGGCTCTGGCGGACAAACCCAACATCGAAAACCACGGTACCGACTCACGTGTGGCGTGCGACATTACCGGCATCGGCTGGACCTGGGACGGCACCTTCACGACGGAAACCTGCGATGCCGCGGGCGTCCCGGTCTGGGCCTACGGAACATCGAGCGATGTTCCCGCCACGGACTGCGACGGCGAGCCCATCGGCATGGTGCTCGGCACCACCCTGAATGGCCCCTATCCCAACGAGGCGGGCGAGAGAGCCATTCTCGGCAGCTTCGAGGTGACCGGCTCCTCGAACCTGCTGGAGATCTGCCACTGGTACGACGTCGAGACCTCCTACGACGGCGGAAACGTCGAGATCTACGATGGAGCGGCCTGGACGGTGGTCTCTCCGATGGGAGGCTACCCCGATGATCTGATCAGCGACAGCGCGAACTACTACGCCTGGTGCGTCGACATGGAGCCCGGCTTCAACGGCCACGATCCGACCACGTTCGTGCTCGACTGCTTCGATCTCACGAACTGGGAGGGCACGACGGTCACGGTGGCGGTGACGTTCGGCTCCGACAGTTCCGTAACCTATCCGGGCTGGTACATCAGCTCCGTGGTCGCCGGCGGCATCATCACGGCGACGGAGCCCGGCACCTGGTCGCGGGTGAAGAGCCTCTACTAGTACTCGATCGCTTACCATGACAAGGAGCCCCGGCCGTATGGCCGGGGCTCTTCGTGTATCGGCGTCGCCCGGGCGAGGCAGGCGTTCGGTCGAGCCTCAGTACGTCGCCAGTTCGCCCACCGCCTCCTCCACCGCGTCGAGAATCTCGCCGCCGCGGGTCAGCGCCATCATCGTGTTGTGGTCCTTGTACAGGGGCCGGTCGACGTCGAGGAACTCCACGTGCTCGCGGATCACCTTGTGCGCCGCCTTCGTGCCCTCGCCGAACTCGTAGTCGCGGAAGTCCAGCGCCTGGGCGGCGGCGAAGAGCTCGATGCCCAGAACGCCGTAAGCCACATCGACGATCTGTCTCGTCTTCAATGAGGAGTTCATCCCCATGGAGACGAAGTCCTCCTGGTCGGCGGCGGCCGGGATCGACTGGTGGTAGGCCGGCGTGGAGAGGATCTTCTGCTCCACCACCTGCATGTCGGCGGTGTACTGGCTCAGCATGAGGCCGCTGAACATGCCCGCGCCCTTGGTGAGGAAGGCGGGCAGGCCCTCGCTGAGCGCCGGGTTGGTGAGGCGGTTCATGCGCCGCTCGCTGAGCGCGCTCACCATGGCGATGGCGCCGCCCATGTGGTCGATCGGCATGGAGACCGGCGTGCCCTGGAAGTTGGCGCCGGTGAGCACGACCTCGTCCTCGGGCAGGAAGATCGGGTTGTCGCCCACGCCGTTGGCTTCGGTCTCGAGCTGCTCGCGGGTCCAGCGGAGCTGGTCGCGGGCCGCGCCGTGGATCTGGGGCGTGGAGCGCATGGAGTAGGCGTCCTGCACCTTCACCTTTTCCTTGCCCGAAACCAGGTCGCTGCCGGCCATCACCTGGCGCAGGTTGGCGGCGCAGGTCACGGCGCCCTTGAAGCCGCGCAGCTCGTGGAGCCGCGTGTCGTAGGGCTTCATGTTGGCCTTGAGCGCTTCGAGCGTCATGGCGGCGGCGATGTCGGCCGTCTTGAGCCAGCGCTCGGCGTCGTGCAGCGTGATGATGCCGATGCCGTTGAGCAGGTTGCTGCCGTTGATGGTGGCCAGACCGTCGCGGGGCTGCAGACCGGGCACCGGGATCCCCTTCTTCTCGAAGGCCTCGAGCGTGGGCATCTTGACGCCGTCGATGAAGCAGTCGCCCTCGCCCATCATGCACAGCGCGATCTGGCTCATGGGCGACAGGTCGCCGCAGGCTCCGACCGAGCCCTTCTCGCAGACGTAGGGCGTCACGTCCTCGTTGAGCATGGCGATCAGGGTGCCGGTGATCTCCGGCCGGCAGCCGCTGTGGCCGTTGGAGTGCACATTCGCGCGCAGCAGCATCGCGGCCCGCACGTGCTCGCGCGGCGCGGCCTCGCCGATGCCGGCGGCGTGGTTGTAGATGAGGTACTTCTGGAAATCCTGCATCTGGTCGTCGTCCAGCACCACCGTGGCGAGCTCGCCGATGCCGGTGTTGACGCCGTACATGATCTCGCGAGCGGCGATGCGCTCATGGATGAACGCCCGGCACCGCTCGATCCGCGCCAGCGCATCGGGGTGCAGCTCGACCTTCTCGCCGTGACGGGCGACGGCGACGATATCTTCGATCTTGAGAGTGGAACCGGTAAGGACGACGGACATGGCGGGCAACCTCCGCGACGGCCCCGACCCAAGGCCGGGGAGCCATAGGCTGACGGGTTGATCGCACCCACCCACCCCGCAGCGACCGGGGATCCGGCCCGCGTGCGGACAAGATGGACAGGCGGACCCGCGGCGTCAATGCCCCGCGGTCCGTCGATGGAGAGATAGTTCTAGAGGTCGCCGAGGATCTTGGCGGCCGGGAGATGCTTCTCGGTGCAATAGCTGGCGAGGGCGGACTTGGACGTGGACATGGCGAGCCCGCCGAGGCTCCGGGTCAAGGTTATCCACATGCGGCGAAAGACGCGCTCCTCGTTGCTCTCGGCGACATTGTGGATCTGACCCTTCTCGTCGACCGTGATACCGGCCATGAGCAGCGGCGGGAGCACGCGCTCGGCTCCGAAAACGTCGATCTGACTTGAGAGTACGACTTCCGCAAGTTCTTTGTAGATACCCACGTATTCCCCCGATTGGGCCTCGAGTCCCCATCCGTGGCCCGGTTCTACTCTCTCTATCGGCAAGACCCGCCGGGGTCTTTACCCGGGAATGCAACTCCGGTCCCTTTTCGACCCCGGGAACCCCGCAGCCATAAGATACATGACCGTCACGACATAGAGCTTTCCGGAGGCGCGGTTTCCGACACGGAGAGCCCGCGAATCCCGCTGTCGTGACGGAGAGCAGACTGTAAACCAAAGGTTACACTTCAAGGGGGGCTGGAAGTTTATTTGCCACCCGTATTGACCTGGAATTTCAGGATTCGGTATAATTTGGGTCTCGATGGACTCTCCTGGCTGGGCTTGTCATCTTCGCTGCACCGGCCATGGGATCCATGGCGGGCA
>CAYNQX010000009.1:43623-45562 GCA_964399495.1 uncultured bacterium | reverse complement strand
CTCCTGGCTGGGCTTGTCATCTTCGCTGCACCGGCCATGGGATCCATGGCGGGCAGCACCGGCCGGATCGTCGGCCCCGGCGTCGTGACACCCGGCGAGACCGTCACCTTCATATTCGAACTGACCAACGGAAGCACGGATGGCGAGGGCACTTCATCCGTCCACTTCCGTTTCCCCGAAACCTTCGCCGTGCTCGAGGGCTGGTACGACGACTTCGGCGCCGGCTGGGACTACGTGGCGACCCCTTACGGCGAGTACAACGAGCGGGTGATCTTTCAGGATTCCGACGAGAACCTCGACGAGGGTGAGATGCAGGGCGGCCAGACCGGCCTGTTCTACGTCCGGGTCCATGTGAGCTCCAACACGAACTGCGACGTCTACGAACTGGTCTGGAAGCAGTTCGGTGACGGTGTCGGCGCCCACCATCACTGGATCGGCGAGCACCTTCCCTACGATGTCTGCGGCATCGCCACGGAACCGGCGAGCTGGTCCCGCGTACGCAGCCTTTACTAGCGAGGCAGCAAGGGCGACACCTCCCACCCCGCCTCTCAGCGAGAAAGCCCCACGGCAACGGCCGCGGGGCTTTCTCTTTGTCGGGTCGCTCGCGAATCCGGGATCCGACGAGCTAGTCGGGGTCGCCGAGCTGGTCTCGCTTCATCTCCATGAACCGGGCCTTGAGGGCCTGGGTCTCGGGCAGTCGCGCGCGCTCCTCGTAGGCCTTGTCGAGGCGGATGATGATGAACATCGAGAGCAGGATGAACAGCGCGGGCACGATCATCGGCACGAACTGCCGCCAGCCGCGCCCCACGAGCACCCGCACCATCTTCATGGTGCCCGTGGCCAGGATCAGGCAGAAGCCCGCCGAGGCGAGGTAGAGATACTTCGTGTTGAGCCAGTCGCCCGGCGTGTGGAAGAAGCAGAAGGGCAGGATCGTGACGACCGTCCAGGCGATGAAGAAGCGCAGGTTCGTGTTGCCGAACACGAAACCGTAGGCCGCGTAGGCGAACATGACGATGCCGATGAAGGGCCGGATGAATCCGCTGAACTGGTAGATCCTGGCCACCGTGCTGCCCTCGGTCACGATCTCCGAGTAGTGGATCGGGTAGACCATGTGGATCAGGTAGCTCGGAATGTTCGTGATGAAGTTCCATAGGAAGAAGCCGATCCCCCAGCCCTCGGGGTAGGACCCGGTGACCGAACGGAAGCTCTCCCACTGGAAGCCGGTGAGCAGGCCGCCGAAGAGCAGCAGCACGATCAGCGGTCCGCCCAGGACCGGACGCCCCTCCCGCTCCTTCCGGAAGAATACGTTGTAGGCCAGCAGCACGCCCACGCCGCTGAGGAAGGCGAAGCGGTTCACGATGGACAGCGTGAAGAACACCACCGTCGCCAGGAACCAGGGCGAGGTGATGCGCCCCTTGCCCCGGGTCTCGTTGATCACGTAGAACATGACGGTGAGGATGAACACCGCGTGCATCAGGATACCGCTCACGCCGGCGGCGTACATCACCTCCTTGCCGTAGTTTCCGACGGCGCAGGCGAAGAGCACCGCGCTGAGAAAGGCCACGCCGAAGTCACGCAGGGTCAGGTGGACCAGCAGGAACAGCAGAAAGGCGTTGATGGCGTGGATGAAGATGTTGAGAAGGTAGTACCCGGCCGGAATGTCGCCGAAGAAAAGGTACTCCATTTGGTGAAACAGGTTCACGATGGGATGGGCGTCGCCGGTGGCCTGCATGAACTCGACGCTCGGCTCCTCGATGAGGCTCTTGGCGAGGTACTCGTACTCCGCGGCGGTCCAGAACTCGTTGTTCAGGATCCGCCCGAACATGAGGAAGGAGATGCCGAGCAGGATCAGGAAGAGAAGCGCCTTGTTGTTCTGTATCGACATCATCACTCCAGGGAAGCGGCCCGGGCCGCAATCAGTCACGGGCCGCAATCAGTC
>CAYNQX010000009.1:0-43523 GCA_964399495.1 uncultured bacterium | reverse complement strand
TCATCACTCCAGGGAAGCGGCCCGGGCCGCAATCAGTCACGGGCCGCAATCAGTCACGGGCCGCAATCAGTCTAAAGTGAAGCCGAAGGGCGGGCAACGTGTTTCGTGACCGCAACCTGATGCTCCTGGCCTCCGGCCAGTTCGCCAGCCGTCTGGGCGATGCGAGCTTCCACCTGGCCTTGATCTGGCTGGCCAAGGAGCTCACGGGCTCGAAGCGGGCCATCGGGCTGGCGGCCATGATGGAGTACCTGCCGATCCTGGTGTTCGGCGCGCTCGCCGGCGTCGTGGTGGACCGCCTCGACCGCCGCCGCGTCATGCTGGGCGCCAGCCTCTTCCGCATGGCCCTCATGCTCGCCGTGCCGGCCGCCTTCGCCGCCGGCTACACCGGCCTCGGCGTGGGCCTGGCCGCCGCCTTCGGCCTGGCCCTGGCCACCAGCCTCTTCACCCCCGCCCGCGACGCCCTGGTGCCGCAACTCGTCGGCGAAGGCGACCGCGTGGGCGCCAACGCCCTGGTGCAGGTGTCGGACCAGTTCGCGTGGCTCCTCGGCCCGCTCGTCTACCCGCTGCTGGTGCCGATGATGGGCGTCACCTGGTCCTTCGTCGGACCCGCCGCGATCTTCCTGGTGAGCTGGATCCTGCTGCGCGGGATGAAGATGCCGGCCGCAGCTCTCCCCGCGGCCGAGGGCCCCGAGGCGCTCCTGCTGGGCGGCGAGGCGGGCCCGCCGCCGGGGGCGGCCACCACGGCCTGGAGCGAGCTGCGGGCCGGTTTCGACCTGGCCTGGAGCCGCAAGGAGCTACGCTGGCTGCTGATCCTCACGGCCGTGAACAACTTCTTCATCATGGGCCCGGCCATCGTGGCGATACCGGTGTACATCGGCATCGACCTCGGGCTGCCCGTGCTCTACCTGGGGCTGATCGAGGCCGTGCTGGCGGCGGGGATGATCATCGGCTCGGTGACGATCATCCGCTGGAAACCGAAGATGGGCATGGGCAAGCTCTGGCTCGTCGGCATGGCGGCCGACGGCGCCACCTACGTGCCGATGCTGCTCGGGCCGAGCTTCGGCTGGCTCGTGCCCCTGATCCTGTTCCACGCGCTGTTCATTCCGTGGATCACCGTCTACCGCATCAGCATCGTGCAGAAGGCGGTGGCCCCCGAGCTGCATGGGCGCGCCTTCGCCTTCGTGGGCGTGGCCGTGGTGGGCGTGACCGCGCTGGCCAGCGGGGTCACCGGGATGCTGCTGGAGTTCGTGCCCACGCACCTGCTGTTTGGGGTCTGGGGTTTCTTCGGGATGTGTTGCGGGCTATTCGGATTCGGGGCGAAAGCACTGCGGCGGCTCTAGCGACCGAAGCTCCGACTGATGCCCACGCCGATCCGCCACTCGAGCGCCGGCTGATCGATCGCGTCGTCGGCATCCTCGTAGCTGTAGTCGTCCCGCTCCGTGCCGGCCTCGCCGCCGGGCTCGTAGGCGGTGTCGTGGCCGTCCATGCGCGCCGCCATGAACCAGTCGGCGCCGCCGCCCAGGCTGAAGTTCATGGCATCGCCCACCGGCCAGCGCCACTCGAGGCCGCCGCCCCAACCCCAGTGATTGCTGCGCACGTCGAAATCCTCATTGCCTCCAACGTAATTGAAGTTTCCCGTGAACGCTGCGTAGCGGGGGCCGCCGTACACGCGCGCGCCGTCCAGAAGGCCATGATCGAACTCGCGTACCAGGTCGAGGCGGCCCATCCACACCTTGCCGCTGGATTCGGGCGTGCCGTTGGTGGCGTCGTTGATGAACACGCGGCGGGCCGCCACGGCGTCGCCGCCGTCGGGCTGGGCGTAGCCAACGCCGAGGCGCACCGAGAAGGGCAGGCCGTCGGCGAACTCCGCCGCCTCGGCGGTGAGCTCGGCGCCGGGTGCCATGGCGTGACCCAGGTTCAGGCCGGCGGTGAGCTGGGCGGCGGTGGCCGCACCGGCGAACAGAGAGAGCAGGGAAACCGTCATGAGAAACTTGAGCACATCGAGAGCCTTGCGCATGCGCGCCTCCTCGTCTTGGACTGTCATGAACCATTCCGGCCTCTAGTCCAAGGCGCGTGCCAGCCGGCGAAGGGCTCATGGGGCGCGATGCGCCCTCTCCGTCTTGCTCCCGGCCTTCTCCCGTGCTATCAACTACCCCATGCCTACCTTCAAGAACCTCCGCGACTACATCGCCTTCCTCGAGCAGCAGGGCGAGCTCATTCGTATCACCGAACCCGTAAGCCGGGATCTGGAGATCACCGAGATCGCCGACCGCACGGTGAAGGCCGGCGGCCCCGCGCTGCTCTTCACGAACGTGAAGGGCTACGAGACGCCGCTCGTCATCAACCTGTTCGGCACCGACCGCCGCATGGCCTGGGCCCTCGGCAGCGATAGCCTCGAGGAGGCCGCGCAACGCATCGAAGATGTCGTCAAGATGGCCCCGCCGGGGAACATCATCGAGAAGCTCAGGATGATTCCCAAGCTCGCCGGCCTGGCCGGCAAGGTGCTGCCGAAAACGGTGAGCAAAGCGCCCTGCCAGGACGTCGTCCTCACCGGCGACGACATCAACCTGGACCACATCCCCGCCCAGCTCTGCTGGCCCGACGACGGCGGCCACTACCTCACGCAGACCCAGGTGTTCACCAAGGATCCCGTGGGCGGCCACCGCAACGTGGGCATGTATCGCGTGCAGGTGTTCGACAAGAACACCTGCGGCATGCACTGGCAAACCCACAAGGTCGGCGCACAGCATCATCGAGAAGCGGAAGAGCGCTCCGAAAGAATCGAGGTGGCGATCGCCTTCGGCGGCCACCCCGCGATGATCTACAGCGCCAGCGCGCCCCTGCCCGAAGGCATCGACGAGTGCATGCTCGCCGGCTTCCTCGCCGGCCATCCGATGGAGCTGGTGAAGGGCAAGACCATCGACATCGAGGTGCCCTCGGAAGCCGAATATATAGTAGAGGGCTACGTCGAACCCGGCGAGCGCCGCATGGAGGGCCCCTTCGGCGATCACACCGGCTACTACAGCCTCGCCGAGATGTACCCCGTGCTCCACGTCACGGCCATCACCCACCGCGCGAATCCGATCTACCCGAGCATCGTGGTCGGCCCGCCCGTCCAGGAGGACGGCCCCATGGGCAAGGCCACCGAGCGCCTCTTCCTGCCCCTGCTCAAGACCCAGTTCCCCGAGCTGGTGGACATGCACCTGCCCGTGGAGGGCGTGTTCCACAACATCGCCATCCTCAGCATCAAGAAGCGCTACCCCGGCCACGCCCGGAAGATGATGCAGGCGATCTGGGGCACCGGCCAGCTCATGTTCACCAAGATCGTGATCGTGGTGGACGACGACGTGAACGTGCACGACATGGCCGAGGTGACCTGGCGGGTCACCGCGAACATCGACCCCAAGCGCGACGCCGTCTTCGCCGACGGCATCACCGACGTGCTGGATCATGCTTCCGATGTCATCGGCCTCTCCGGAAAGCTCGGCATCGACGCCACGCGCAAGCTGCCCGAAGAGGGCTTCCCCCGCGAGTGGCCCGAGGTGCTGGAGATGCCCGCCGATGTGAAAGCCAGGATCGACGAGATCTGGCCGAAGCTCGGCATCGAGTTGCCGGATTCGAAGTGAAGGTCCCCACCCGGCAGGTCGCGGGTCGCCGCGAGGCCGTGCGCGGCATGTTCGCGGCCATCAGCCCCAGCTACGACCGTCTGAACCATCTGCTCAGCGCGGGTCAGGACATCCGCTGGCGTCGCCGCGCCGTGTCGATGTTCGGGCCCGAGGTGAGGCGCGTGCTCGACGTGGCCGCCGGCACCGGCGACCTCTCGGCCGCCTGGCTGTCCTCCCGCCCCGACAACGAGGTCCTGGCCACCGATTTCGTGCCCGAGATGTGCGTCGCCGGCGCGGAGAAGCTGGCCGGCAGGTCCGGAATGCTGGGCTACGCAGTCGCGGACGCGCTGGCCCTGCCGGCCCCGGACGACGCCTTCGACGGCGTCATGGCGGCCTTCGGCGTCCGCAACTTCGAGAATCTCGAAAGCGGCATCGCCGAGATGGCCAGGATCCTGCGCCCCGGCGGCGAGCTGGTGGTGCTTGAATTCTTCCCCGCGCGCAACGCCTTTGTCGACAGTATCTTCCGTGCCTATTTCCACCACGTGCTGCCCAGGGTCGGCGCCATGATCTCCGGCGACCGCGAGGCCTACAGCTATTTACCGAAGAGCGTCGGCGACTTCGTCACGCGAGAGGCTTTCGCCGATATCTTATCTCGTCGCGGATTCGAAGCGACGAGGAAGCATGAGTGCAGCGGAGGCATCGCCACGGCCTTTCATGCCGTACTTGGCATGTAACGCCGTTTAGATATTCAGATTTCAGACACAATGACCTGTCTCTCCGTATTCGCTTTATGGTATGCTCGTCCGATACGGGACTACTCGATCCTGCACCCGGCTGGACAGCGAAGCGATGCACCCTGTCTCGAAGCTCAGTTCCGGTGTACACGACAATCCCAGACAAGCTAGCTTGACCCCGGTGAAGGTCTCTGACGGCCGTCCTTGAGCCTTCCCTCACACCCTTTGGAGGATCAACAGATGAAAAAGCTACTGCTCCTGACCCTGATTCTGGCCGTGGCCGCCACCGGCGCCATCGCCAAGGAGAAGGTCGAGTACACGTGCAGCACCCTGGTCGTGAAGAACGAAGCGCCTGGCCGCCAGGGCGGCGAGGACATCGGCACCGCCGTCGCGATCGCCGGCCTGCCCTTCACGGGCGTCGGCACCACCGCCGGCTTCGCCGACGATTACGATGTGGCCTGCAGCTGGACCGCCACGGCTCCGGAAGTGGTCTACTCCTTCTCGCCGGCCGTCGACACCACGATCGACGCCGACCTCTGCTCGTCTGCCTATGACACCAAGCTGTACATCGCGGACTCCGCGCTGAACGTGCTCGCCTGCAACGACGACTCCTGCCCGGGCTACATGTCCGAGCTGTTCGACGTGTTCCTTCCCGGCGGCGACACCTACTACATCTTCGTGGATGGCTACGGCAGCAGCTCCGGTGCCTACGAGCTGAACATCACCGAGGACATCACCATCCCCGCGCCGGATAACGACGTTTGCGCCGGCGCCATCAACCTGGATGGCCAGTACCAGTTCGTCGTGGACACCTGCGATGGCTACACCAACCAGTACAGCCCCGGCTCCGGCGGCTGCACGGGCTACTCCGCCAACGGCGCCGATGCCGTGTACTTCGCGGTTCTGCCCGAGGGCGGCCGGATCGACGTCAGCATCGCCGCCGACTTCGATGCCTCCCTGTACCTCATCACCGACTGCGGCGACCCTGTGGGCAGCTGCGTGGCCGGCGATGACCAGTATCCTGGTGGCGCCGAGGCGATCAGCTACACGGGTGGCCCGGGCACCTACTACCTGATCGTCGATGGTTACAGCGGCTGCGGCCCTGTGACGGTGACCATGGACAACCTGGTTCCGACCGAGGACACCAACCTCAGCACGATCAAGAGCATGTACTAGAGTCCATTCTCTTGTGATTCGCTTCGAGCCCCTCCCTCCCGGGAGGGGCTTTTTCTATGGTTGAATGGAGTTCGCACGCCACCGATCTGGTGGACGAAGCCACCGCCGTGGGCCCGCCCAGCGGCGTCCACCTGGCGCGGCTCGACGTCGGCCGTGGATCCTGGTCAATCTGGCACCATTGAAGTAAGCTCTCCTTCCAACTGCCTGCTGGTGAGAGAGCACTCCGGTCGAGCGCCTCCGAGCCGAAGGCGAAGCGAAACGAGACGGAGTGTGATCGAGCTCAACATCCAGTCGGAGGTGGGGCGCCTCGAGGGCGTGCTCCTCCACGAGCCCGGGCCCGAGATCGAGAACATGGCCCCGCGTCACGCGGAACGCGCGCTCTACAGCGACATTCTGAACCGCAGCGCCGCCTCGCGGGAGTACGCCGAGCTGCGCGGAGTCCTGGATCGCGTGAGCCGCACCTTCCGGGTGGCCGAGCTCCTGGCCGAGGTGCTCGAGAAGTCCGACGCCCGCGAGGCCCTGCTCGGGCGCATCTGCGAGATCGAGGCGATGCCCCAGCTCCTTCCCCTGCTCATGGAGCTTCCCGCGACCGAACTCGCCCGCCAGCTCATCGAGGGCGTGATCCAGCCCAAGGACACCCTCACCCGCTTCCTCAGCGACGAACGCTACGCCCTTCAGCCCCTGCACAACCTGTTCTTCATGCGCGACACGGGCGCGGTGCTGGGCGACCGCATGGTCGCGGCCCGCATGGCCAACGCCGTGCGCGAGCGCGAGGCGCTCATCGTGCAGACCGTCGTGGCCGAGCATCCCCTCATCGAGGGCGGCGCGCTGAATCTGGACAGCGAGCGCGGCGGAGACGTCACCATGGAGGGCGGCGACCTGCTGGTGGCCCGCGACGACCTGCTGATCGTGGGCATCGGCCCGCGCACGAGCGCCCAGGCCGTGGACATGGTGGTGGAGCGCTTCAAGGATCGCCACGGCGTGTGGGACATCGTCATCCAGGAACTGCCGCGCAGCCCGGAGTCGTTCATCCACCTCGACATGGCCTTCACGCTGCTCGACCGCGACGCCTGCCTGGTCTACGAGCCGGTGATCCTCAGGCCCACGCGCCTGCAGACGGTGCACATGCACATGGAGGGCGGCAAGGTCACGTCGATCCGCGAGGAGGAGCACATCCTCGACGTGCTGAAGCGGCTGGGCATGGACCTCGAACCGGTGGCCTGCGGCGGCCACACGGACGACTGGATCCAGGAGCGCGAACAGTGGCACTCCGGCGCGAACTTCTTCGCGCTGGGGCCCGGGCAGGTGATCGGCTACGGGCGGAACGTCCACACCGTGGAGGAGCTGGACAAGCACGGCTTCCAGGTGATCGAGGCGGCGGACATCATCGCCGGCCGCGCCGAGCTGCCCGCCGCGGGCAAGCGCTGCGTGGTGACCATCGGCGGCTCCGAGCTCTCCCGCGGCGGCGGCGGCTGCCGCTGCATGACCTTGCCCCTGCGCCGAACGGCGCTATGATCGATAGAGATCCTCATTCAATGGAGGTTATCGAGTGAAGCAACTCCTGCTATGCTGCGCGATCCTGGTCCTCGCCGCCGCCGACGTGTCGGCGAACCTCGAGAACGACACCTGCGATGGCGCCATCCGCCTTCTGTCGATGCCCACGAGCTTCTCCGTGAACCTCTGCTCCGCCGTGCACGACTACAGCCCGAGCATTGGCGGCTGCACAGGCTTCGACGCGCTCGACCGGGACGTCACCTACTGGGCCGCACTGCCGATCGGCGGTCGCATCGCCGTCTGCGTGGCGAACACGCCCGACACGGACCTGTCGATCTACCTGGTCACCGACTGTGGGGACATCGACGGCACCTGCGTGGCGGGCTCCGACAGCGGCGACCCGGAGTGCATCGACTACACCGCGGTCGTTCCCAACATCTACTACCTGATCGTGGATTCCTATGACGGCTGCGGCGACGTCACGGTGACGGTGAGCGAGCTCACACCCACCGGCGCCGCGAGCTTCAGCGCCGTCAAGGCGCGCTACTAGCGTGCCGGAGCTCCCCGAGGTCGAGGCGGTCGGCGCCGCCCTGCGCGAATCGCTGCTCGGCCTGCGCCTCGACGCCATCCACGTGCTCTGGGCCGGCGCGCTCAAGCCGAGTCCGAAGGCGGTCCGCGACGCGGTCGTCGGCAAGCGCCTCGTTGCCGTGACCCGCCACGGCAAGTACCTGTTCCTCGACTTCGCCCCTCGCCGCGGCGCGCGCCCCACGCACCAGCTACTGCTGCATCTGCGCATGACCGGCCAGGTGTTCGTCGATCCCGACTACACGCCCGATCGCCAGCTCCGGCTGCGCTTCGACTTCGAGGGCCGGCCCGTGTACTTCCGCGACCAGCGCAAGTTCGGCGGCTTCGAGCTGCTCGACGGCGTCCCGGGGCGCGAGGCGATTCCCCACGTGGGCGAGGACATGCTGAAGATCCGCTTCGCCGCCTGGCTGCCGCGCATGGCGGGGCGCCGGGCCCCGGTGAAGGGGCTCCTGCTCGACCAGGGGATCGCGGCCGGCATCGGCAACATCTACGCCGACGAGGCGCTGCACCGGGCGGGCGTACACCCGGCCGCGCCGCCGGCGGCGCTCTCCGAGGAGAGGCTGCGCAGCGTCTTCGACGAGTCGAAGCGGGTCCTGCGCCTGGGCGTCCGCCATGGGGGCACCACCTTCCTCACCTTCCGCAACTTCTCGGGCAGGCCCGGCAACTTCCGCAGCAAGCTGCGGGTGTTCGGGCGCCAGGGCGAGCCCTGCCCCGTCTGCGCCGAAATCGTGCAGAAGACGCGGGTTGCCGGCCGTGGCACGCATTTCTGCCCCCGCTGCCAGCCGGCGGACGCTTCCTGATCACCCGCTCCGTACGATTCACCACACCAGAACTCCCTCGAAAGCCCTCCTCGGACAGCGGATGGACCATTTTCACCGCAATAGTCGTGCATAAAGCTAAAACGGGTTGCAATACGCGCCATGGCGCAGCTTTTCTTGGTAATGTCATGGATTGTGCTTACTTTTAGCTTAACATCGTCGGATTTAGCTGTTATGCTTCGCCTCACGATCAAACGGCACCCACCTCTTCCAAGCGAGAGACTCATGGACAAGACCAAGACCCCGCTCCGCGAATTCCTGGAGATCCCATACGACCGGCTCGAGGAGCTGAACCTCAAGTCCAAGAGCCACCAGGAGCGGTGGACCCCCATGGAAGAGGTCGAAGCCGAGCGCCGCGAGTACCTGTCGGGCGAGAAGCGGATCAAGGCCGTGACGGTGGCCTTCACCGACCTCGAGGGCCGCATGCACATGCTCGACTACGACAAGAAGTACCTGCTGGACTCCGACCACCTCACCTTCGACGGCAGCTCGATCCGCGGCTTCTCCAAGATCGCCGAGAGCGACCTGCGCCTGGGCATCGACTGGCGCGCCTTCTACTGGATGCCCGCCGACGTCTTCGGCCCCGGCAAGGTGCTGGTGTTCGGCCACGTGCTCGGCCAGGACGGCCAACCCTACGAGGCGGACTTCCGCGGCCGCCTGCTGCAGTACACCCAGGAGCTGTTCTGGAAGGACGGCACCGTCGCCAACGTGTCGGCCGAGATCGAGGGCTTCCTCTTCAACGGCCTGGACGCCGAGCGCGCCTACTGGGAGCGCGGCGAGTTCGAGCTCATCTCGACCGGCGGCTACTTCCACAGCCTGCCCCAGGATCCGCTGCGCAAGTTCATCGACAGCGCCGCCGAGGTGCAGCGCGCCATGGGCTTCGAGAACGAGAAGGACCACCCCGAGGTCGGCCCCTCCCAGTTCGAGATGAACTTCAAGTACGCGCCGGCGCTCATCGCCGCCGACCGGATCCAGCTCTACAAGCTGCTCTGCCGCCAGGTGGCCCAGGGCGTGGGCATGAGTTGCAGCTTCCTGCCCAAGCCGATCACCGGCATCAACGGCAGCGGCATGCACACGAACATCAGCCTGGCCCGCGACGGCGAGAACCTGTTCTGGGACCCGGACGCCGAGGACAACATGTCCGAGGCCGGTCAGGACTTCATCGGCCGCCTGCTGCACAGCGCCGAGGATCTCTGCCTCACGCTGAACGCCAGCGTGAACGCCTATCGCCGTCTCGATCCCAACTACGAGGCGCCGAACGAGATCACCTCCTCGGCGGTGGACCGCACCTCCATGATCCGAATTCCGCTCGCCGGCAAGAACGGCCAGCGGCTCGAGGTGCGCTCGGTGGGCCCGGACAGCAACCCCTACATGCTCATCTACGCGCTGCTGCGCACCGGCCTCGAGGGCCCCGAGCCCGACCCGAACGCCCCGAAGCCCAAGCGCGTTCGCAAGCGCCTGCTGCCGGGCAACATCTACGACGCCATGGGCTCGCACCGCCGCAGCACCTGGATGAAGGAGATGCTGGGCGAGCACTGCCACGGCAAGTACCACGAGCTGAAGGAGATGGCCGCGCATCGCTGCCCGCGGGAGCTGGGCACCCGCATCAAGCGCGCGGAGATCATGTTCCACCACGAGGTCACGAACCAGATGCTGTGGAACACGTTCTAGGCTGCTTCAATCCGCTACGCATCGATATCGGCGACCCCCGCGGGGGTCGCCGATTTTCATGGAATGCTGGCATCTTTCAGGGAAATCGACTACATTGCCGTCTCCGATCGGGCTCCAGCCCGACAGCGGCGAACAACAGGACCCCGTGATCTCAAGCCGGAGTCTCGCCGCCACCGAATCCCCTCTTGCCCTTCGCTGTTGTATGGGTCGGAAACCCACGGCCGTTTCGTGCGGGCTTTTCCGCGCGCCCCGGCAGAGGACTCTCTCTACATGTCTGAATCAGTATCCAAGAACGGCTTCGGCCGCTTCCTCCTGCACGAGGCCCTGAATCGCGGCATCAAATCCGCCGGCTTCGAGAACCCCCGCCCGATCCAGGTCGAGGCCATCCCCACCGCCATGGGCGGCGGCGACGTGCTGGGTCTCGCCCAGACCGGAACCGGCAAGACGGCCGCCTTCGCGCTGCCCCTGCTCAACCGCCTCCTGAACAGCCCGCGCCAGAAGAACCCGCGCGCGCTGGTCATCGCCCCCACCCGCGAACTGGCCACGCAGATCGCGGCGGAAACGCAGATGCTCGCCCGCTTCACCCAGTTGAGCGGCACCACCCTGTTCGGCGGCGTGCCGATCAATCGAAACCTGAACGCGCTGCGCAAGCAGCCGGATGTGGTGATCGGCTGTCCCGGCCGCATCCTCGACCTGCTCGATCAGGGCGCGCTCTACCTCGGCCGGGTCGAGACCCTCGTGCTCGACGAGGCCGACCACATGTTCGACATGGGCTTCCTGCCGGACATCCGCAGAATCCTGGCGAAGCTGCCCGCGAAACGGCAGAACCTGCTCTTCTCGGCCACGATGCCCAAGGAGATCCGCCACCTCGCCGACGAGATCCTGCTCGATCCTCTCGTGGTCCAGCTCGCCGACTCCGCGCCGGCCGAAACCATCGACCACGCGCTCGTGCACGTGGACGAGCGGAGCAAGCGCGATCTGCTCCACCACGTCCTCGGCGGCGACGACTGCGACTCGGCCATCGTCTTCACGCGCACGAAGCACCGCGCCAAGCGCCTCGCGCTCCAGCTCACGAAGGCGGGCCACTCGGCCGTCGGCCTGCAGGGCAACCTGTCGCAGGCCCAGCGCGACCGCGCCATGCGCGGCTTCCGCTCGCGCAAGTACGACGTGCTCGTGGCCACCGACATCGTGGCCCGCGGCATCGACGTGAGCGGCGTCTCCCACGTGATCAACTTCGACGCTCCGAACACACCCGAGGCCTACACCCACCGCATCGGCCGCACCGGCCGCGCGGAGCAGGAGGGCGTGGCCCGCACCTTCGTCACCGACAAGGACCACGGCTGGGTGCGCGCCACCGAGCGGATGATCGGCACGCCGATCCCGCGCTGGCGGGCCGAGAGCGAAGGCGGCGGATTCGAGCTGAGCGAGATGCCCGCGCGGCAGGTCCAGCCGCGAAACGAGAGCGCCCGCTCCAGCCATCCGGGCGGGCCGCCCTCCATGGCGAAGCGAGGCGGCGGCAACGGCCGCGGACGGCGGCGCCGCCGACGCGGGTAGATCCGGCGGCGATCTTGTATTTCGGGGATCCCCCTGGTAGTTTCGGATGCGACCATCCGAATCCTAGGGGGTGTCCATGAGGTTCGCCATCACTATCGTCGCGCTGCTTCTCGCCCTGCCCGCGCAGGCCGAGATCACCTGGATCTGGTCCAACTCCCTCGGCTCCGGCACGGAGCAGGGCACCTTCGTCACCGACGGCGACCTCGTCGAGGGCCAGGCGCCGGCCGGCACCTACACCATCACCGACTTCTCGCTCACCGCCACCTCCACGAGCATGCCCCTGGGCTCCATCGCCGCGGGCGACTACGAGCCCACCTGGGGCGCGCTGAGCAACTACTACTTCTACTGGGACGGCAGCGAGGTCACGCAGTACCGGCTCAGCAACAACCCCACCATCGCCTACCATCAGTACCGCGCCTTGCTGCAACCCGACGGCTCGCCGGACCTGATCCAGTTCTGGGTGTTCCAGTTCGACATCTGGGAGCAGTACGGCGAGAGCTTCCTCTTCGAGGATGAGGGCGTGGTGGTGACGCCGGACGGCACGCCGACGGCCTCCATGGTATGGAGCCGTATCAAGCAGTTCTACCGGTAGTCTACCCGGGTACACTCCTCCGCCCGCATGTGCTAGTCTGCGCCCCGATGAGGAGGAGGTAGCCCCGTGCCCGCACCCGACCGCGTGATCGTCGCCATGACCGGCGCCAGCGCCACGCCCTACGCCTGGCGACTCTCGCCGGGGTCACGGGCCAACCAGGTCGTGAAGGGCCCCACGCGGACGCGCGCACGCGTGCCTTCCACGATGGACTGCTCGGTCCACCAGGAGGGCAGGGCGGCGATGCTGCAGTCTGTCGGTGCGTTCATGGCGCGATGGTAGTGCGAGCGTCCGAGTTCCGACCAGCGAAATCGGCGTCGCCCCACGCGGTTGGAATCGACGGCCGAACGAGTCGTCCCCCCGGGGGGACGACTCGCTTTGGGCAACTCTAGAACAGGAACCCAGCGCTGACGCCCAGTGAAGGTAGAGGCATCGGATCACTGTTTTCAGGAGCTATGATGGAAAGCTGAATGCACGGTTCGACAAACAACCTCTCACCCATCACGAACTTGCGCCCGAACTCGAACATCGCCGAGAGGACCCCACCGCTATCCCCTTCTCCAAGTTCGTAGGCGATCGCTCCCCACTCATTCCATTCGCTCTCATGCCAAACTTCATCGGTGAAATTCCCGAAACCGAGCCCTCCTCCGAGGAAGAATCCACTCAAACCCTTCCCTCGGTAGAACGGATAGAATCGGATACTCGCCGAGAACAGAATGGCATCGGCACTCTCGGTCTTCGTCTCTTCGAAATCATCCAGCCCGGGATAGGACAGTTCCTCTTCCCAGGAAACTGCGAACTTCGAGATCATTGCCGAGAACGAAACGTAGTTGTTCAGCTTGTTTTCATAGAATCCTAACAGCGTTTGAACATCCACTCCAGGAAACCTGGCGAAGCCTCCGCCGATTGCCGAGTTCTCGAAGTCAGCGTGCTTGGCCTCCTGCATTCGTAGGTCGGAAGGGTTGTCCATGCCGAAGGCATCCTGCACATAGTCGGAGGGCAAGCTGTTGCGATCGAGCTGCTGACTGCTGCCGCCGAGAAGGCGCAAGCCGGGCAACTCGTAGGCGCGCACTTTCAGGACGAAGCCGCGCCCCCACTTCGCCAGCGATCCGACCACGAGGGCATCCTGACTCATAAGGAACTCGAGTCCCGAAAGATCGAGTTGAGGAATCACGAACTCCGCATCGGCCAGGCCCGCGATGACCTTCTCCTGCTCCCTTGGAGCGAGGGACTTTACGAGAACACCACGCGTAGCGAGTGCCTGGCTCAATTCGTCGAGCACCTCCCCCGTGACGAGGTCCGCGTGGCGGGTGTCGTCGTTCCAGACGGGGCCCACCGCACAGGCCCGCCCCTCGAGAAGCGGCGCCAGTTCGTCGCCGGCCGCGGACACGGCGCTGAAGAGATCCTGCTCCTCGGCCAGGGTGGTCGTCGTCATCGCTGTCAGGGTCAGGCACAGCAATCCAAGCAGTAGAGTCCACCGGAACATCGGGCTACCTCGGCATGGTTGAGTGTGAGTTGATGGAGTCGAGTTGAACTCGTGGTGTTGAGCGATGAGGAGATGATATCGGAGTCGGCCCTCCTGGAATCTCCGTGGCTATAAAGAGTCGCCTCGATGTTACAAGCCGAACTGCAAGCCGAGGAGTCCCCCCGGGTACACTCCTCCATCCGCATGTGCTAGTCTGCGCCCCGATGAGGAGGAGGTAGCCCGTGCCCGTACCCACCCGCGTGATCGTCGCCATGACCGGCGCCAGCGCCACGCCCTACGCCTGGCGACTGCTCGGCGTGCTCGCCGAACGGAAGATCGGCGTGGAGCTGATGCTCAGCCCCAACATGGACGAGCTCTGCCATGTGGAGCTCGGCACCACGACCGGCGTCGAGCTGGCGCGAATCTACGGCTCCGAGCCCGGCGAGGGGAGCTGCGTGGGCGAGACGGCCAGCGGCGGCCCCCTCGTGCGCCGCCACGGCATGGCCGACTTCGCCGCGGCCGCGGCCAGCGGCAGCGGGCAGACGGTGCCGATGGTGATCGTGCCCTGCTCCACCGGCACCCTGGGACGCATCGCCGCCGGCACCAGCGACAACCTCATCACCCGCGCCGCGGACGTCTGCCTCAAAGAAAGCCGCAAGCTGATCCTCGTCCCTCGCGAGACGCCGCTGTCGGCCATCCACCTGGAGAACATGCTCCGCCTGAACCGCGCCGGCGCGACGATCCTGCCCGCCAGCCCCGGCTTCTACCAGGGCTCCGAAACCGTGGCCCAGCTCGTGGACTTCGTCGTGCAGCGCATCCTGAACCAACTGGGCCTCGAGGCGATCCGCCTGCAGCCGGGCTGGGGCGAGGACGCATGAACACGCCCCGTGTCGAAGCGGACACGATCTCCGGCAAGCTCAAGGTGATCCTGGAGATGATCAAGTTCAGCCATACGCTGTTCGCGCTGCCCTTCGCCCTGCTCGGCATGATGCTCGCCTCGCGCCACGCCCCGGTGCCCGGCTTCCCCGGCTGGAAGACCCTGCTGCTCATCGCCGGCTGCATGGTGACCGCCCGCAGCGCGGCCATGGCCTACAACCGCATCGCCGACCGGGACATCGACGCCGCCAACCCCCGCACCGCCGGCCGCGCCCTGCCCGCCGGGCTGCTCGACGGACCCTCGGTGTGGATCTTCGTGTTCGTCAACGCGACGCTGTTCATCCTGTTCGCCGTGCTGCTGAACCGCATGGCCGGACGCCTCAGCCCCGCCGCCCTGGCCTGGATATTCGGCTATTCCCACGCCAAGCGCTTCACCGCCGGCGCCCATTTCTGGCTGGGTGTCTCCCTGGCCATCGCGCCGGTGGGCGCCTGGGTGGCCGTCACCGGCACCCTCGCCGGGGCGCCCTGGCTCCTGGCTGCCGCCGTGCTCTGCTGGGTGGCCGGCTTCGACCTGATCTACTCCCTCCAGGACCTCGATTTCGACCGCGAACGGGGCCTCCACTCCCTGCCCGCCCGCCTCGGCGCCGCGGGCGCTCTGCGACTGGCGGCGGCCTGCCACGTGGCGATGATCGGCTGCCTGGCGGTCCTGGCCGTCACCCGAGACCTCGGGATTCCCTTCGCGGCCGGGTTGTTCCTGGCCTCCCTCTTGCTGTTGTGGGAACACAGGGTGGTGCGCGGCGGAGACCTGAGCCGCATCGATCTGGCCTTCTTCCGGATCAACAGCTGGGTGGGTGTGGTGGTGTTCGGCGCCGGGGCGCTGGATATCATCCTCGCCGGTCTTTGAGTCCTTGCCGGATCCTTGACCCCGTCTTATTCTGTGCCCGCCGCACCGGATCTTCAGCGACAGGGAGCCCGCATGAATCCGCTTCGCATCGGCGTCATCTCGTTCGTGAACACGCTCCCCCTGATCCGGGGACTGGAGCGGGGTTCGGCCTCCGAGGGCGGCTACGAGCTGGTCTACGCCAGCCCGAGCGCCCTGGCCGAC
Organism: uncultured bacterium; assembly: GCA_964399495.1. Classification (GTDB taxonomy): domain Bacteria; phylum Krumholzibacteriota; class Krumholzibacteriia; order JACNKJ01; family JACNKJ01; genus CAYNQX01. Next base: position 27,851 of record CAYNQX010000009.1, on the reverse strand, counting down.
CGTCTGCGATACGGAGAGCTCGACGCCGCCCTGATCCCCGCCGTGGAGTACTTCCGGGGCGTGGGCGCAGGGCTAGTTCCCGGCCTCTGCATCAGCAGCCGCGGGCCGGTGGACAGCATCCGCCTGTTGAGCCGGCAGCCCCTGGAGGAACTCGACCGCGTGCTGGTGGACCAGAGCAGCCGCACGAGCGTCGCCATGCTGCGCCTGCTCCTCGACCGCCTCTATCGCGTGAATCCCGACTTCTACAGCTTCCGCCCCGACCCGGCCCACCCCTTCCGCGGTCCCGACGGCGAGGAGGCGCCCGCCTCCCTGATCATCGGCGACGCCGCCATGGAGCTGGGCGACGTGGACGCCGCCATCGACATGGACCTCGGCGCCTGGTGGCAGAACACCTTCCACCGCCCCTTCGTCTACGCCCTGTGGGTCACCCGCGCGGCGGCCGGCGAGGAGGACCACGACCGCCTGACCCACCTGATCCGGGACAGCGCCGCCCAGGGCTCCCGCGAGCTCTCCCTCATCTGCGAGGACGCCGCCCGCGAGAAGGGCTGGCCCGAGATGCGCGTGCATCGCTACCTCACGGACAACATCCGCTTCAAGCTGGACGCCGACGCCCTCCACGGCCTCGGCCTGTTCCGCGAGCTCTGTATCGAGAACTACCTCTGCCCCGACCGGAACGCGGTGACCGAATCGCTGAAGGCCCTGCGCTCCGGCATGGGACAGACGCGCGCCACCGGCGCCGGCACCTGATCCCGCCGCCGTGAAGAGCGCGGCCGAACTCGCCCTCCGCTGCCGAACCCCCGGCTTCACACCGACCGATCTCGCCGCGCGCGCGGACGACACCGTGTGGCTCTATCGCGCCGGCCTGATACTGCCCGTCGACGCGCCGCCGATTCCCGACGGCGCCCTGGCCGTGTCCGGAGGACGCATCGTCGCCCTGGGCCCCGCCGCCGAGATCCTGCCCGCCCACACGGACGCTCCGGTGGTGAGCGATCTGCCCGGCGCCGTGCTCATGCCGGGCCTGGTCAACGCCCACTGCCATCTCGGCCTCACCCTCGCCCACGGCGTTCTTCCGGCCGATCGCGACTTCTCCTCCTGGATCCAGAAGCTCCTGCCCCTGCGCGCGAGCTGGACCGAGGCCGAGCACCGGCTCTCCCTGCACCTGGGCCTGCGCGAATCGCTGCGCGGCGGCTGCACGTTGATGGGCGAGATCCTCACCGAGTCGGAAACCGGCACCTCCGCCCTGCTTGCCGACGAGGCCGCCCCGCTGCGCCTGCGCGCCTACCGCGAGGGCCTGGGGCGTCTGCCCGCGCATCGCGAGTCGGTCATGGACCGCCTGCGCGCAACCCCGCTCGAAGCGCCCGCCGTCGAAGCTCCCGGCGAGATCCGCTACGGGCTGAGTCCCCACGCGCCCTACACCGTGGACCCCGAGCTCTTCGCCGCCATTCTCGAGCTCTCGATCGAGCGCGATCTGCCGCTCTGCGCCCATGTCTCCGAGACCGAGGACGAGGTGCGCTACATGAGATCCGGCGAGGGCGACATGGCCGACCTGCTGCGCAAGATCGGCTGGGAAGCCGACGGCGCGCCCCTCTGGAACGGCGGCACCGGTCTCGTGGACTGGCTCCGGGGACGAAACGGCGGAGCGCCGCTCCTGATCGTGCACGGCACATGGCTCGACGACGAGGAGATCGCCGCCCTCGCCGCGCGCGAAGACGCGACGGTGGCCTACTGCCCCGGCTCGGTGGCCTGGTTCCACGACGGTGACGACCCCCACCCGGTGGTCGACATGCTCGCCGCCGGCCTGCCCGTGGCCCTGGGCACCGACTCGCTCGCCAGCAGCCCCACGCTGAACCTGCCCCTCACCTGCACGCTCGCGAAACGGGCGCATGCCGCGCTCGAACCCGAGCAGCTCCTGCGCATGGCCACCCGCGCCGGGGCGCTCGCGCTGGGCTTCGCCGAGTGCGGGCATCTCGCCGCCGGCGCGGCCGCCGACTTCGTGGCCTTCGACCTGCCGGGCGTGTCCGACGCCGCGCGGCTGGGCGCCGCCGAGGCGGTGGAGGGCGCGTTGCTGTCGGGCTATCGCGTGCCGAACCTGCACGTGATCGATGGGATTCCCCATGGCTTCGCCGCGCTGAGGCCGTTTCCCGCCTAGCGCCGTGGCGCGCCCGCCCCCGGGGGCGGGATAGCGCGTCCAGCGCGTACTTCGCCGCTGACCCGCCCAGCGGGCTGCTCTCCTTTTCACCTCTGGAATGCGCCGCTTCCGAGAGGGCGGACGCCGCGGTCGGGAGGGAATCTCAACGGGACTCGACCTTTCTCGATTCGAGCCCTTGACCGCCAAGACATGTTACTATACATTGGTATCCCGTGCAAGGCTATCCAGTGTGTTTTTTGAACTTAGAGGGGGGGATTCTCAGCACGATCGGCCACGAGCCCGAACACGGCGGGGACGAAAGAACCCGCTCATGAGAGGGGGGCGGGTCGTAGCCCTGAAACGGCACCGGGGAATCGCGATCGGCCCGCCCACGCGACCCGCCCCCGGGGGCGGATCCACGGATCCAGCGGAGACTAACCGACCGTCCGACCCTCCTCGCAGAGCCGGTCGATGAGGTCGAGCTCCCGGCCCACGCGCGTGTCCCAGGAGTCGAAGTGCTCGGCGGCCCACCTGCTCGCGCCCTCGGCGCAGCGGCGGCGCTCGCTCTCATCCTCCAGCAGGTCGCGAATCGCCGCCACCAGGGCCTCGTCGTTGCCGGGCGACACCAGGCGACCGTTCACCCCGTCCCGCACCGTCTCGGCGGTGCCGGTGACGTCGGTGGCCACCACCGGGCAGCCCATCACCATGGCCTCGCAGGTGGGGATGGCCATGTTCGAGTAGGTGTTGATCGTCAGGAAGCAGTCGGCGGCGGCGAAGAGCCGCGGCACCTCGTCGTGGGGTACGGCGCCGAGAAAGTTCACCCGATCGGAATCGGGCAGCTTCGCGGCGGCCTCGCGCATCCAGCCCTCGTCCTCGCCGCTGCCGGCGATCACGATCCGCAGCTTCCGCCCCGGTCCGGATAGCAGCTCCGGCAGCACCCGCATGAACTGATCCGTGCCCTTGAAGTGGGCCAGGCGCGCGAGGAACAGGATGACGCCCTCCTCCCGCGTCGCGCCCAGGCGGGCGCGCTCGGCGTCGCGGTCGAACGAGAGCTCGGACCATTCGGTGTGGATGCCGTTCAGCAGGAACTCCACCCGCTCGGCGGGGAATCCCGCCCGCACGGCGGCTTCCTTGCCGAGGGAGCCGTCGTTCAGGATCACGAGCCGGTCGACCCGGCGCGTGAGGCCGTAGAGGGTCTCGAGATTCTTGTACAGGTACTTCCAGCGCGGCCACTCCTTGAAGAAGGCGGCCGTGTACACGCCGAAGTGCTTCACCAGCGAGGGAATCCCGCAGGCCGCGCCCAGCTCCTGGGCCGCGCGGGCGCCGTGGTAGCTGAAGCCCATCACCAGGTCGGGGTTCACCCGGCGGGCCACGCGCTTCGCCTCGTCCACCACGGGGCCGAGGAACCAGCCCATCCAGAGAATCCGCCGCAGCGGCGTGGGCAGCCAGCGGGTGCCGCGGAAGATGTCGCGAAAGGGGTGGATGTGCAGGTGCTCGTGCAGCTCTTCGGGATCGAAGCTGCCGCCGTCCGGCACGACGAAGTGCAGCTCGTGGCCGGCGGCCAGGGCGCGCTTCACGAACTCGGCGTCGTCGCTCACGCCCGCCTTGCCCGGCATGGACCAGAAGTCCTCCCAGGGCGAGACGACGAGGATGCGGCGCGGCGTGCGGGGAGTCACCTGCATGGACGGCAGTCTAGCACGACTGCCCTTGTTCGCGAAGCTCGACTGAGCTAGCTTGCAGGCTGCCGAAAGGAGCTTCACCGAAAGGGAATGTCATGAGCGACCCCAAACGGATCGACCTTCAACTCGACCCCGACCTCCACCCCCGCGTCGCGCTCCAGTTCGCGCAGCTGGAGGACGTCCGCGCCGACCTGAAGACCCTCGCCGAGCGCTGGGAGGACTTCGAGCTGGACGAGCCCGTCGTGCCCGGCTTCCTGAACCCCGGCGCCCTGCTGCTGCACATCGCGGAGGCGGAGCACTGGTGGGTGCGGGTCGTGCTGGCCGGTCAGGGCGAAGGCGAGCAGGGCGGCAGCCTGCCGGAAGAAGCGCTCTTCCCCTTCGCGATCGACGAGGAGGGCAACGCCGTCGCCGGCGAGAAACCGCTGTCCGACTACCTGGTGGTGCTCGAGGTCACGCGCAACTGGACGCGCGACTTCCTCGTGGGCCTCGACGCCGACGATCTCGGCAAGGAGTACGCGTTCACCGCCACGGACGGCGGCGAGTACGTGTTCACGCTGGAGTGGGTGCTGCACCATCTCGTGGAACACGAGGCGCACCATCGCGGCCAGCTCGCCCTGCTGCGCCGCCTCTCCGACACGCTCAGCAACCTCCCCGCGGAGGAGTAGGATGAGGGCAAGGGTCTTCGCGCTGGTCGGCCTGCTCGGCGTGTTCGCCGGCAGCAGCATCCTGTTCGGGCTGGCCTGGATGCCCGTGTGGCTCGTGCCCTTCGCCGCCGCGCTCAAGCGGAGCATGCTGCTGGGCCTGCTGCTGGTGCTGCTCCCCCTCACCTACGGCTTCGGGGATCGAGAGGGGCAGAGCCACGGCTTCCTGGGGCGCATCTTCCTGAAGCGCCTTCCCTGGCCGAGCCTCCTGCTCACCGCGCCGATGCTGGCGATGGCGCTGATCGGCGTGCAGATCGTGCTCATCGAGCGCAATCCCAACCTGACCCTCTCCCAGTACCTCCGCGAGGAGATCTGGATCGTCTGGCTGCTCATGCTGCCCGCTGCCGCGCTGTGGATGGCGGGTCACCAGATCTGGGTGCGCTCCGCGAATGCTCCCGCGCGCTTCACACGGACGTGAGGCGCTTTGCGGGAGCATTCGCTCCGCAGGGTGCTCGGACGTCCTGCCCACATCGTCCACCCGGGTGAACGAAAAAGCCCCCGCCGACCGGCGGGGGCTTTTCTTTTTCGCTTGCGGAGGTGAGCGATCGCTCGGGCGCCTCGGAGGGCTCGCCTTGCGAGCTCGAGGTGAAGCCCGACGACGCTCACCGGAGCGCCTACCCGAGCTTGAGCCACTCGCTCATCAGGAACACCACCCGACCCACCAGGATCGAGATGCGGCCCATGATCGTGTAGCCGAAGGCGGCGCCGAAGGAGATCATCAGGAACCAGATGCCCACCTTGCTCACGCTCCCGACGAAGCCCTTGTGCTCCGCGGAGAAGAAGAAGTAGACGAGCACGGAGAGCACGCCGATGGTGCTGACGATCGCCCCGAACCAGACGCCGATCTCACCCCAGCCATGAGTCAGCGACACGATGGTGTCGGCCGACTGGGGCAGGACCTCGCCCTGCAGCTTCTGCATCATCTCCACGGCGGCGTAGTAGCCCACGTAGATGGCCAGGGCGAAGCGGTTCACCCAGGCGATCTTCGGCACGTAGCGCATGTAGAGGATGAGGCCCAGGAGCATCGGGATGATGAGGGTCCACCAGTCCCAGCTCACGAAGGCCGCGGGCTTGTCCTGGACGAGCTTCAGGATGACGTTGGGCACGACGGTCTGGTCGAAGGTCTGCCAGATGTAGTAGCCCAGGCTCACTCCGGCGAACACGCTCTCCGCGAAGCGGAAGAACGGGTTGTCCTTGTACAGAAAGCTGAAGATGCTGAGGGTGAAGAAAGCGGCCACCCAGATTCCAATGGTCTCAGGAGACATTTTCGCACCCCCCTACAAGTTCCGCTGGCGTCGGCGTTCCAGGAGGAAGCCGATATTGCCAAGGATGATGAAGAACGTGATGAGTGAATAGACGAAAGCCTGGATCACCGAGGCCTTGCTCGCGTTGTAGACGTCCGCGTTCGTGAGTTCCTCGATGCGGTCGTAGTTCGAGCGGACGAGGCCCTCGTACTCCGCGGCGCCCTTGAGGCCGCCGAGCAGCGAGAACATCTGGCCCGCCTTGTAGTAGGCGAAGTACTTCGGCGCGCTGACCGCCGTGCAGCCCACGGCCACCGGCAGCCCGTACTGGGCGTTCACGAGGTTGGCCCACCACTCGCCGATGATCCCCGTCGCCACGCTGAAGCAGAACGCCACGTCGCCGTAGCCGGTGACGTCGCGGCCGAGGGGATAGTCGGTGATCGGCGTTCCGAAGTAGTCCGCCGGGAAGGTCTCGTGAAGGCGGTCGTTCATCTGGCGCATGGTGGCCAGGCCGCCGTCCTTGTAACCCAGGTAGATGTAGTCCACGCCGTAGGACTTGCCCTCGAAGACCGAGCTCGCGAGCACGCCCTCGGAGGGGTTCAGGTCCTCGCCCACGCAGCGGCGCAGCTCCTCGATGCCCTCGGCGGCGCCGCCGATGGGGTAGAGGGCCAGGGCCACCACGCGCAGGTCGCGCGTGAGCGCGTGGCGAATCAGCACGTCGGCCATCGGGTCGTTCTCGGGCGCCGTGGAGGGGCCGTAGTCGAAGGACACGAGGATGACGTCGCCGGGCTCGAGGCTCTCCACGCGATCGTAGAGCGCCTGTACCTCTTCGGTGACCTTGATGGGCAGCTTGAGCGGTGCCTTCAACCCGATGATGGCGATGATGCCCACCAGGAGGTAGAGCCAGCGGCGATCAAGATTCAACAATCGCTGGAAGAATCCCATGTCACTCCCCCTTCTGCAGGCCGAGCCAGGAGCGCTCGATGCCGAGTAGGATGCGCAGGGTCATCGATGCCGCTCCCAGAGCCGCGCCGATGATGATTCCCCGCTGAGCCGCCGAGTTCGGAATGTTCATGATCCAGATCGACAGCTTCGAGATGAAGGGGATGTTGCCCGCGACCAGGGGATTCACGCCGAGCATGACGATCAGCGCCGCCAGCAGCAGCAGGCCCGCCTCGAGGTTGCGCACCCGGAAGGCGCGGAAGGCCGCCGAGGCCACGTAGAAGGCCAGCAGGCTGAACATCGTGGCCTGCAGGGGCTGGAAGGCGTTCAGGAAGATCCAGTCGAATCCTGTCTCGCCCGTGACGCCGAAGATCCTGATGCCCGCGAAGGCCGGAAGCTGATCGAGAGCATCCAGCAGGCCCCACATGGCCGTGATCACCAGCGAGAGAAGCAGCCAGAGCGAGTTCATCCAGCCCTTCTCGCGGCGGGAGAGCTTGCGCAGGTTCACCTGGAACACGCTCACGACACCGAGCAGGAGCGCGAAGGCCGCGACGATGATCAGCCATTGCTCGAGCTCATCGTTGGCGAACTTCAGGAAGCCTTCGGCCTCGCCGGTGGCTCCGGGCGGTGTCGAAAAGAAGAAGGACAGAATCGGCAGCAGTCCCGCCAGGAAGCATAGGAGAATCGGGATCTGTTTCTTGAGCATCGCTCACCTCCTCAGGAGCCGTTGCCGGGCAACAGCATGTCGTGGAAGAAAGTGCCGCCCGTGAAGGTGGCCCAGAGGATCCCGGCGATGATGACCATCAGCAGGACGAATTTGACGAAGTCCTGCCCCTTGATGCAGCCGAGCATCACCGGCTCGCGGGACAGGTAGGCGCTGGCGGCGTAGAGCTCCTCGCCGATCAGCGTGTAGTCGCAGGTGGTCACGAAGAAGGGCAGCTGCGCCACCTGCGCCGTGCCGGCGATCTGGATCGCGCCGGTGGACTGGCCGGCCTCGGCCAGCAGCAGGCTCTCCGCGTAGAAGGAGCCGATCAGGAAGTTCGCCGCCGGCTTCTCGCGCACCATCTTGCCCGTGACCTGCGCCGTGTAGGCGAACTGGTCGTAGGTGAGGTAGGGCACCATCTCCTCGTGGAAGAGGTCGGGACGGCCCGCTTCGAGGTAGGCCTCCTTCACCGTCTCCCGCGCCGCCGCGTAGGTGAGCGGATCCTTCTGCGGGCTCTCCAGCGGCGTGCCGTACTCCGCCGTGTGCTTGGCGACGTGCTTCAGCACGGCCAGCGAGCTCAAGGTCTCCACCTCGCCCACCGAACCGATGCCCGGCACGTACATCACCTTGCGGCCCAGCTCCGTGGAGCGGCCGATCGCCTCTTCCACGGCGTTGAGGCCGGCGATGCGACGCACGTAGAGGTCGCGCCCGCCTCGGGCGAGGTTGATGCTGACCAGGATGACGATGGAGAAGAAGACGAAGAGCACCAGGGCGGAGACGTTCTCGGGCCGTACGCCCCAGCCGAGCGGCTCCTCCTGGGCCAGCGCCGGGCCGGCGCGCAGGAATAGCGTCGCTGCGAGGGCCGACAGCGCGACCGCTCGAGATCTACCAGGCATGGAACTCCTTAAGGGAAGGGTGTACTCGGGTCCATGACGGAACAGGCGCCAATCCTAGCGGCCCGAAGGGCGCCGAGCAAGGGAATACGGGGCTATCCGCCGTTCGCCGGCATCATCAGATCGTGAAACAGCGTGCTGCCCGTGAAGGTGGCCCAGAGGATGCCGGCGATCAACACCATCAGCAGCGTGAACTTGACGAAATCCTGCCCCTTGATGCAGCCGAGCATCACCGGCTCGCGCGACAGGTAGGCGCTGGCGGCGTAGAGCTCCTCGCCGATCAGCGTGTAGTCGCAGGTGGTCACGAAGAAGGGCAGCTGCGCCACCTGCGCCGTGCCGGCGATCTGGATCGCGCCGGTGGACTGGCCGGCCTCGGCCAGCAGCAGGCTCTCCGCGTAGAAGGAGCCGATCAGGAAGTTCGCCGCCGGCTTCTCGCGCACCATCTTGCCCGTGACCTGCGCCGTGTAGGCGAACTGGTCGTAGGTGAGGTAGGGCACCATCTCCTCGTGGAAGAGGTCGGGGCGGCCGGCCTCGAGGTAGGCCTCCTTCACCGTCTCGCGGGCGGCCGCGTAGGTGAGCGGGTCCTTCTGCGGAGTCTCCAGGGGAGTGCCGTACTCGGCCGTGTGCTTGGCGACGTGCTTCAGCACGGCCAGGCCGCTCAGGGTCTCCACCTCGCCCACGGAGCCGATGCCGGGAATGAACATCACCTTCTTGCCCAGCTCGGTGGAGCGGCCGATCGCCTCTTCCACGGCATTGAGGCCGGCGATGCGGCGCACGTAGAGGTCGCGCCCGCCGCGCGCGAGCCTGATGCCGATCAGGATGACGATCGAGAAGAACGTGAACAGCACCAGTGCGGGAACGTTGTCCGACCGCACGCCCCAGCCGAGCGGCTCCTCCTGGGCCAGCGCCGCGGAGGCCGAGAAGATCAGGGTCGGCGTGATGACCATGGGAATGATGCGCTTCAAGACAAGCTCCCCTCGGTGACGCAGGCGGTCAGGGCGTTCAGGAAGAAGACGTTCTCCTCGTCGGTGCCCACGCTCACCCGGAACAGCTCCGGAAAGCCGAAGGCGCCGAGGGGACGCACCACCGCGCCCCGCTCCAGCAGCCGCCGGCAGAGCGCGTCGCAGCGTTCCGCGTTGCCGGCTTTCGCGGCGATGAAGTTCGTGTGGCTTTCGAGGGTGGCGAATCCCGCCGCCTCGAGACCCTCGCGCAGGCGCGTCAGCCCCGATGCCGTCTGCTCGACGGTGTGGGCGAGGAAGCCGTCGTCGTCGAGGGCGGCCAGGCCCGCCGCCTGGGCCAGCAGGCTGGGCTCGAAGGGCAGCTTCACCTTGAGCAGGTTGGCCACCAGCTCCTCGTGCGCGAAGCCGTAGCCGATGCGGATCCCCGCCAGGCCGTAGGCCTTCGAGAAGGTGCGCAGGGTGATGACGTTGTCGTAGCGATAGGTCATCGAATCGGGGAAGGAGGGCTCGGCGGCGGTGAACTCGTAATAGGCCTCGTCGTAGATCACCAGGCAGCGCTCGGGCACGTTCGCCATGAAGGCGTCGAACTCCTCGCGCGTGAAGATGGTGCCGGTGGGATTGTCCGGGTTGGCCAGGTAGATGATCTTCGTGTACTCGTTGATCGCGCCCGCCATCGCCTCGAGGTCGTAGCGGTAGTCGGGGCGACGCGGCACGAGGGTCGTCTTGTTGCCGCTGCCGCGGGCGAGCACCATGAAGCCCACGAAGGTGTTCTCGGCGGTGAGGATCTCGTCCTCGTCGCAGAGGAAGCTGCGCATCACCGTGGCCATGATCCCCTCGCTGCCGCTGCCCACGGCCACGTTCTCCAGCTTCACGTCGAAACGATCGGCGAGCTTCTCCCGTAGGTCACGAGCGAACATGTCCGGATAACGGTGCAGGCCGTCCGCGGCCTCGGAAATGGCGGCGATGGCCTTCGGCGAAGGCCCCCAGGGATTCTCGTTGCTGGCCAGCTTGATCACGCGCTCCAGACCGAGCTCGCGACGCACTTCTTCGATGGGTTTTCCCGGAGTGTAGGGCTTCAGTTCCTTGATCGCCTTGGGCACCAGCGGCATCGAACTCTCCTTGCGTGTCCTGCATGGGTGGTGAAGCAGGCCCAGCCTAGCCGCTGGCGGGCCAGGGGGCAAGTTTGGACGTCGGCCTTTTTCTGGACTAAAATTATGACATACGGTCGACCGGCCGTCCTTCAGCACGCAAAGCGAGGAGTACCATGCAAGCGGAGGCCCGACGATTCGCCGAGCAGTGGAAGCACTGCGCAGTGCCGGGTCATGTCATACAGATCCGGGGCGAGAGCATTCTCTTCAAGCCCAAGGCCGCCACCCGCAGTTTCTGGCTCTTCCTGGAGGGTCAGAAGAAGATGCCGGCGGTGGGACCCTTGGAAGTCGTTGTGAATCCAGCAGTTTTCGACTGCAAGCGCATCATCCCCCACCATGGGGACACCGTGAAGGTGCCCGTGATCGAGTATCACGGCGATGAGCTGGAGCGAGTGCGCGGGCGCCTGTCGGCCTATGACGACGGCAACCGGGGCTTCGTGCTGGACCTGGGATTCCCCGTGGTGGTGACCCTGCTCGAGGAGTGCCAGGAGATCCGTCGGGCCCGGATCGGCGAGATTCTCGACCTCGAGCTGGCCCCGCCCGCTCAAGGCCACCTCATCTAGTGTCCGTGTCTCGAGAGGGCACGATAGGGCGTATAATCGCCTAAAATATCTTGTATGTCCTTGAAGTACGCCGGATTACCTAAAAGAGCATGCGTTCGAGGCCCGGTCTGTGCTATAATTTACCACTCGCGAATCCAACTATCCCCTGAGTCCGGATACACTCAAGGACGGTGTCCATGTATAACCTGAAGCGAATCATCAAGGTCGGAGTCTGCGCGGCCCTGCTGGCCAGCGTTGCGCTGCCGGTCTTCGCCACTACCGAGAGCCCCTATCTCGATCAGAGCGCGGTTCAGTTGATCGAAAACTCCGTGGCCCGCGTGGTCATGAACGATCTGCAGACGTTCTTCGGTCTCGAAGGCGGCACGAGCTGTCTGACCACCGATTTCCAGTCCTTCTGCCTCGATCCCAGCACTCCGCCCGAGCGCGTGGAGGACATTCTCCGCACCCTGCCCACCTGGATCGACCCCGAAGCGGGCGGCCGCTACGCGCGTGACGGTCGCTGGACCTCCACGGCCAGCGGTTACTCCGGCATCCTGGGCAATCCGATCACCCTGACCTACAGCTTCGTTCCGGACGGCACCTGGATTCCGGACGAGGGTGAGGCGAGCAGCCTCTGGTCGCGTCTCGACACGCTGTTCAGCGGCAACACCGCGGCCTGGCAGCAGATCTTCGCGGACTGCTTCGCCCGCTGGGCCGAGTTCGTGGGCATCACCTACATCTACGAGCCCAACGACGACGGCGCCAGCTGGCCCAGCGCGATCGGCGTGCTCGGAACGCGCGGCGACGTCCGCATCGGCTCGGCCAACATCGACGGCTACAGCGGCGTGCTGGCCTACAACTACTACCCGCAGTACGGCGGCGACATGTTGATCGACTCCAGTGAGAACTGGGCCAACGCCAGCTCGGACTACCGCTTCTTCCGTAACGTCGTCATGCACGAGCACGGCCACGGCCACGGCCTGGGTCACGTGGACGCCAGCAACCTCCAGCTCATGGAGCCCTACTACCAGGGTAGCTTCTACGGTCCCCAGGACGACGACATCCGCGGCGGCAACCGCAACTACGGCGACCGCTTCGAGCTCAACAACGCCGCGGCCGACGCCACGGACCTGGGCACGCTGGGCGAGGGCCTGACCATCGTCGACGACATCTCCCTGACGGCCTCCTCGGACTCGGACTACTTCAAGTTCAACCTGGCCAGCGGCATGCTCGCGGACATCTACATCCAGCCGGTCGGTTCCTACTACACGGTCGACGGTGTCAGCGGCAGCACGACCGAGATCATGGACCTGGGTCTCGAGCTTCGTGACGCCGCCGGTACCACGATCATCCTGGCGGTCAACGACGGCGGCCTCGGCGCCACGGAGACCATCTCCGACTACGACCTGGACGCCGGCGACCACCACGTCCGCATTCGTCGCCACGCCGGCAACGACGTGCAGCGCTACAAGCTGAGCTTCTTCCTGGAGCTCAACGACCTCACCGCCGTCGACGACGGCGACGTCCCCGTCAAGGGTCTGGGAATGAGCGTCTTCCCGACGCCCTTCAACCCCAAGACCACCGCGCGTTTCTACGTGCAGGAGGCGGGCAACGTGAACCTGGACATCTTCAACGTCCAGGGCCGCGTGGTGAAGAACTTCAACCAGAACGCCAGCGGCGGCTGGATGGAGATCAGCTGGAACGGTCGCGACGACCAGGGCAGCAGCGTCCCCAGCGGGCTCTACTTCCTGCGCGCGAGCTACGGGCAGCAGAGCGAGACCGTCCGCGCCCTGCTCCTGAAGTAGCCACGCCACATCGGATTCGCGTATCGATCGGGACTCCCGCCTCGGGGGTCCCGATTTTTCGTGCCCCCCTTTTCCCGAACCCGGTCCGACCCTATACTCACGCCCTGCCACAAGGTAGTCATCCGATCAGGCCGGGGAGCGGAACATGTCAGGCGAGAAGATTCTCGTGGTCGAGGACGAGGCCGACATCCTGGAGATCATCGCCTACAACCTCGGCCGCGAGGGCTTCAAGGTGGTCTCCAGCCGCGATGGCGAGGAGGGCCTCGAGCTCGCCGTCCGGGAGAGGCCCGACCTCATCCTGCTCGATCTCATGCTGCCCGGCATGGACGGCATCCAGGTCTGCCGCAGCCTGCGGGAGGATCCGGTCACGGCCGAAACCCCCATCGTCATGGTGACGGCCAAGGGCGAGGAGAGCGACATCGTGATCGGTCTGGGCGTGGGCGCCGACGACTACGTGACGAAGCCCTTCAGCCCCCGCGAGTTGGTGGCGCGGGTCGGGGCGGTGCTGCGCCGCGGCCCCCTGCGCGAGAACCGGGACCCGGCGGAGAGGATCGTACGCGGCGGGGTGACCATCGACGCGTCCAAGCACCGGGTGACGGTGGACGGAGAGCCGGCCTCTTTCACGGCCACGGAGTTCCGCCTGCTGCACTTCCTCGCGAAGCACCCCGGGCGTGTCTTCACCCGCCACCAGCTGCTCGTGCAGATCGTGGTCGACGACGCCGTGGTCATCGACCGCAACGTCGACGTGCACGTTAAATCCATCCGCAAGAAGCTCGGCGCCCATCGCGACCTCATCGAAACCCAGCGTGGTGTGGGCTACCGGTTCCGGGACGGCGAGGACTGAAGCCCATGCGACAACCCTCCTTTCTCTGGAAACTCTTCCTCGGATTCAGCCTGGTCATCTTCCTGGCCATGGCCGCCCTTCAGCTCTTCGTCTCCCGGCGCATCGAGGCCGACGGCCGCGAGCAGATCGCCGCGGCTCTCCTGAACCGCAGCCTGCTTCTCGGCGAGCTCGCGCTTCCGGCCCTGCGCGGCGGCAACGAATCCGCCCTGCGGCTGCGCCTGGACCGACTGGGGGAACAGGCCGATACCCGACTCACCGTGATCGACGTCGACGGCCGCGTGATCGCCGACAGCGACGAGGACCCGGCGCACATGAGCTCCCACGCCGATCGTCCCGAGATCCGTGAGGCCCGCAACGCCGAGATCGGCCGCGCCATCCGGTACAGCGACACCCTTCGCAAGCGAATGATGTACGTCGCCCTGCCGCTCCGGGACGGGCGGACCCTGCTCGGCTACGCCCGCAGCTCCTTGCCCATGGACACCGTCGACATCCAGATCAGCAGCCTCAGGCGGACGGTCCTGTTCGGCACCGTTCTGGCGCTGCTGGCGACGCTCGCGGCAAGTCTGATCTTCACCCGTCACATCACGCGGCCCCTGACGACCGTGGTGAACACCGTCCGCGAGTACAGCGCCGGCGACTACGGCCGGCGGATCCCCAGCTCCGGCGGCGGCGAGCTAGGCGAACTGGCCGACGCCTTCAACGCCATGGCTCAGCAACAGCAGGAGCGGCTGACGAAGATCAGCGAGGAGCGGAACAAGCTCGAAGCGATCCTGACCGGAATGGTGGAGGGCGTCGTGGCCGTGAACCACGAGGACCGCATCCTCCACATGAACGAGGTGGCCGCGGCCCTCCTGGGCGTCTCGCCGCCGGATGCGCGCGGCCACACGCTGTGGGAGCTGTCTCCGCCGGAGGAGATCGGCGAGATCGTCGAGGCCTGCCGCGAGGGCGGCCGCAGCCTGCGCCGGGAGATGCGGCGTGACGGCGCCGATGGCGAACGCATCATCGAGGTGTACGCCTCGCCCCTGCCCTCGGAGGGGAGCGGCTCCACCGGCGGCGCCGTGCTCGTGTTCCACGAAATCACGGAGCTCCGCCGTCTGGAGATGGTGCGGCGCGATTTCGTGGCCAACGTATCCCACGAGCTCAAGACGCCGCTCACCGTGATCCGCGGCATGGTGGAAACCATGGAGGACGACCCCGAGATGCCGCCGGACACCCGCGACCGCTTCCTGGGCAAGGTGCGCTTCCAAGCCGAGCACCTGTCCTCCCAGGTGAGCGACCTGCTGGCGCTCTCCCGCCTCGAGAGCGAGGAGCAGAGCCTCGCGAAGGAGCCCGTGGACATGATCCGGCTCGTGCGGGACGTGAGCATGGTCCGGGCCGCCGCCGCCGAGTCCCGCGGTCTTCGATTCACGACGAAGATCCCGGACGGTCCCATCAATGTGAATGGCGACCGCCTGTCACTGGAGCAGGCCTTCGGGAATCTCGTCGACAACGCGCTCGTCTACACGCCGCGCGGCGGACGCGTGACCCTGCGCCTGCGCACCGAGGGTGATCTCCTGCTCTTCCGCGTGGAGGACACCGGCATCGGCATCGAGCCCGAGCACCAGGAGCGGATCTTCGAGCGCTTCTACCGGGTGGACAAGGCGCGGTCGCGAGAGCAGGGAGGCACGGGGCTCGGACTCGCCATCGTCAAGCACGTGGTGTTGGCCCACGGTGGCGAGGTCGGTCTGGACAGCGTTCCCGGACGCGGAACCACCTTCACGATCTCGCTGCCGATCACGGCTTGATCAGCCGGCGCTCCGCAGCTCCCGCATGCGCGCCATGAAGGCCTTCGCCCGCTCGATATCCACCGGCGCGTCCCATCGACCCTCGCGCTTGAAGTGGCTGCCCACGATGAAGCCGTCGGCGAGCTCGAAGTAGTCGACGAGGTTTTCCGCCGTGACGCCGCTGCCGATGAGGATCGGCAGCTCGGTGGCCGCGCGGGCGGCGCGGAGGTCGTCCGGGTCGGGCGGCTCGGCCGTGACCTGGCCGGTCACGATCGCGCCGTCGGCCCGATGGAGCTTCAGCAGACCCACGACGTCGGCCAGGGAGAGGTCGGCGGTGAGCGCGTGGCTGGCGTGCTTCTTCTTCACGTCGACGAACACCTTCACGGCGCCGGCGCCGATGCCGTGCTGATAGCGCTTCACGACGCCGCCCTGGGCGCTCACGAGACCCTTGTCGCTCACGTGCGCGTGGGTCCAGGCCTCCGCGCGCACGAACTGGAGGCCCGCCACCTGCGCCACGGCCAGGGCCGTGCGGTTGGCCGCGAAGAGCACCTGGAGCCCGATCGGCATGGGGCGCGCGGCGCCGCCGGCGATCTCGTCGGCGAGGGAGCGCGCGGCCACCGCCATGCGCGTCAGGTAGGACGCGACCTCGGGGCCCATCTCCGCCTCGCCGACGCAGGGAAAGTCGTGCATGTTCTCGAGCAGGAGCGCGTCCACACCCGCGGACAGGTAGGCCTGCAGGTCCGCGCGCATCGTCTCGATGGCGGCCATGATGCCGGGATGCCCCTCCACGCCGGGGCAGGGCGGCAGGTGCAGCATGGCGATGACCGGTTTTTCGCTGCCGAAGAGCTTCACGACAATCCCCCTCCACAGGTCAGATCGACTCGGCCTCCACCACCGTGCCGGAATCATCCAGGCCGTAGATCTGCTCGTAGACCGCCATGATCAACGCCAGGGCGAAGGGCAGCACCACGATGAAGCCGAAGAACAGGGTTACCGCGCCCAGCCAGCTCAGCACGGAGAGGATCGCGGCCATCACCAGCAGCAGCGGCCACTCCCTGGCGAACAGCTCGCGGCTGGCCGTGAAGGCGGCGGGGCCGTCCAGGCGACGGAACACCATGAGCGGGAAGAAGCAGAGCAGGAAGGCGTTCACGGACAGGGCGATGAGGGTGCCCAGCACCGGCACGCTCATGCCGATCACCACCCCGAGCAGCTGCGCGCCCAGCCAGATCAGTCCGCCCACGAGATAGCGCTCGAACTCCTTCAGGGGTTGAAAGAGATCGCCGAGGTCGGCGGTCTCGCCCCGGACGATCTTGCCCAGCACCACGAAACAGCCGGCCGCCATGAAGGGGGCCAGCACGATGGTCATGCCGACCAGCCCACCCAGCAGGGTCAGCAGGATCAGCCTCAGGGGATCTCTCAGAAACAGCTCCCAGGCGCGCTTCAGCGCCTGTACCACGTCGATGCGTCCCACGTTCGCTCCTCAGTAGAAGATCAATCCGACCGTGATCGCGCCCACGATCACGATCCAGGGCTCCACCCTGAACATCAGGAGCCCCAGCGCCAGGGCGCCGATGAGTACGACGTCCCAGCGCAGCTCCAGGTTTCGCCCCGAGATGATCGCCAGGTACAAAAAGATCGCCACCACCACCGGCTTGAGCGCCTTCAGCATGCCCGCGACCTTGGGCTGGTCGCGGAAGGCCATGACGAACTTCGCCAGCAGGAGAATCGCGACGGTGCTGGGCAGCAGGATGCCGATGAGCGCCGCGCCCGCGCCGGGCAGGCCCGCGCTCTGGTAGCCGCAGTAGAGCGCGACCTTGGTGGCCAGCGGTCCGGGCAGGCCGGTGCTGAGCGCGACGGCATCGGAGAACTGCTCCGGGCTCATGGTGCCCAGATCGGCCATCTCCCGCTCGATCATCACGAGCATCGCCGGGCCACTTCCGAAGCCCAGCACGCCGATCTTGAGATAGGCCAGCAGCAGCTTGAGTACCATCCCGCCTCCCTAGCCCGCGCTGCCGCGCCGACCGTTCGCCTTGTACCAGAGGGCGGCCAGCAGCACACCGAACACGAGCATGGACCAGCCCGCCGGCAACCCGTGGGTGAGGCCCTGCACGCCCGTGCCCGCGTCCTCGTTGCCGACGAAGTTGCCCAGGGGCTCCCAGAAGGTGCCCAGTCCCACGACCATGTTCACGAGCAGGCCGATGATCGCCGCGCCGGCGATGAGCCCGCTGCCGAAGAGCACGCCCGTCTCGCGGCGCTCGATGAGCTCGTGCCCCTTGAAGCGCTTCTCGGTGAAGGCGCGAATCAATCCGCCCGCCATGATCGGCGTGGAGAGCTCGATCGGCAGGTAGAGGCCCACGGCGAAGGCCAGGCTGTTCATGCCGAGCAGCTCCACCACGATCGCGGCGAAGGCGCCGATGGCGAGCAGGTCCCAGGGCATGTTGCCCTCCATGACTCCGTCGATCACCGTGCGCATCAGGTTGGCCTGGGGCGCGAGCAGTTCGCCGCTCAGCACGTCGGCCTTGAAGAGGTAGATCACGAAGGCGATCGCGATGGCGCTCGAGATCACGCCCACGAACTCGCCGAGCTGCTGGGTGCGCGGCGTCGCGCCCACAAGGAAGCCGGTCTTGAGATCCTGGCTCGTGTCGCCCGCGATGGCGGCGGCGATGCACACCACCGCGCCCACCGACAGCACCGCGTACTTGGCGCCGGCGCCGCCGTTGCCGAAGGCGAGGAAGAGCGCGGCGGTGATGAGCAGCGTGGCGATGGTCATGCCGCTCACCGGGTTGCTGGTGCTGCCGATCAGGCCGACGATGCGGCTCGAGACCGTGACGAAGACGAAGGCGAACACCACGATCGCCAGCGCGCCGCCGAAGCCGACGGGCAGGATCGAATCGGGCAGCGCCACCATCAACACCACCAGGGCCGCCGCCGCGATGAGCACGCCCTTCAGCGGCAGGTCGCGCTGCGTGCGTTTCTGCGCGGCGTCGGCGGGGCCGTTCGCCAGGCCGGCCACGCCGCTGCGGAAGCTGGCGAAGATCGTCGGCAGGCTCTTGGCCAGGGTCACCAGGCCGCCGAAGGCCACGGCGCCCGCGCCGATGAGCTTCACGTACTCGCCGCGGATCTCGCCGGGGCTCATGAGCGGCATCCCGCCCAGTTCGCGCAGGTAGCTGATTGCAGGCACGAGCACCAGCACGCCGAGCACGGCGCCGCCCAGCATGAGGCCGGCGATGCGCGGGCCGATGATGTAGCCCACGCCCAGCAGCTCGGGGCTGATCTCCATGCCGATGTGATAGCGGCCGCGCACGTCGGCGGCGGGATCCTTGTGCCAGAGGCCGAGCCACTTGTCGTGCATGCCGAACATGTAGAGGGCGCCGAGGCCCAGGCCCTGGAAGAGCTGCTTCGCCTTCTCGGCGCCCGCCTGGGCGGACACCAGCACCTCGGCGCAGGCCGTGCCCTCCGGGTAGGCGAGCTTGCCGTGCTCCTTCACGATGAGGTAGCGCCGCAGCGGAATCATGAACAGCACGCCGAGCAGGCCGCCCACGAGCGCCAGCATGAAGATCTTGAGCCGGCCGGGGTCGGCGGCGGGATCGTTCTGCATCCACAGGAAGAAGGCGGGAATGGTGAACACCACGCCCGCGGCCACCGACTCGCCGGCCGAGCCGACGGTCTGCACCATGTTGCTCTCCAGCAGGCTCGCACCCTTGACCCGCTTGAAGAAGAACACGGCCATCACGGCGGCGGGGATCGAGGCCGCCACGGTGAGGCCCACCTTGAGCGCCAGGTAGGCGTTGGCCGCGCCGAAGACGATGCCCAGCACGACGCCCATGAGGATCGCCCGCCAGGTGAACTCGGTGGGCGATTCGGAGTGGTGCACCACCGGCTGGTAGAGATCGCCGTCGATCGGTTCGTAGGCGCTGGGGTCGAGGCCCTTGTTCTCGGGTGTCGCGTGCTCGCTCACGGACGCCTCCTGCGGTACGGGTAGTCGCTTGGAAAGACGGAGCTTCCGGGGCGTCAGGCTATCATCGGAACGCGGGAAATGCAATTCCCTGGACCTCTCTTCCGATCTGCGCTATCCGAGTGGTATGAGCGCTCGGTTCCTGCTGCGACTCCACCTGCTCTTCGTCCTGGCCATGGCGGGCGCGAACCTGCTCGTGCACGCCCTCAAGAGCCGCCTCGACTTTCCCGCCCCCAAGTACTGGCCCATGAGCATCTTCGAGCCGCGCCTGCCCACGCCCGGGCAGCTCCTGCCGGCGGCGGGCGCGCTGCTGCTCTTCATCGTATTGTGGCGGAAGCGCTGGTGGCGCCGGCCCGTGGCGGCGATCGCGGTCGCGGGCCTGCTGCTGGTCGCCCTGTCGAGTCTGGGCCAGGGCTGGCACGGCGCCTTCGTGCAGCCGGTGGCCGGGGCGGCCGGCAACATGGGCGGGATCCAGTACTGGCACGACGCTCTGGAGCTGCCGGGTTTCGTCACCGCTTTTTGCGAGTTCGAGTCGATCCAGCCCGGCCTGGAGATGCACTCGGGCTCCCATCCGCCGGGAGCCGTGCTGATCGTCTACGCCCTGCAGAAGGCCTTCGGCACGCCGGGCGGCGTGGGCCTGGCGCTGTTTCTGATATCCGGCCTGCTCGCGGCGCTGCTCCTGCCGCGCCTGTTCCGCCTGCTCGGCGCGCCGGAACTCGCGGGCTACGGACTGGCCGCCTTCTTCCTGCTGCCCGCCGCGCAGATCTACCTGGCCGTCTCCATGGACGCCCTCGTGGCCGGCCTCTTCCTGGGCGTCGTTGTCTTCTACCTCGAGCCCGGGCGGCGCGCGTGGCTGCTGGCGCTGCTCTTCCTCACGCTCGCCTTCCTCGTCACCTTCGCGGCGCTCTTCCTGCCGCCGCTGCTGCTCTGGTGGGAGTGGCGACGGCGGCGGAGCCTGCGTCGCAGCCTGAGCCTTCTCGCCGCCCTCGGACTGCTCCTGCTGCTCGCGCGTTTCGGCGCCGGCATGGACTACCTGCAGGTGCTGCTCATCGCCTCGAGCCGCGAGAATCCCGAAGGCTTCCGGCTGTTGAGCGAGCCGATGACCTACCTGGTGTCGCGCTTCGAGAACGTGGCCGAAATCCTGCTCTTTCTCGGGCCCCTGCTCTCCCTCTACCTGTGGCGAGGCCTGAGGCGAGGCGCGGGAGCGGCCGCGGGGCTGGCGCGGGCCGCGGTGGCGATTCTGGTCGCCCTCTTCATCGCCGGCGCGTTCCACAACGGGGAGACGGCCCGGGGCTGCCTCTTCGCGATTCCCCTGCTGCTTCCCGCCGCGCTGCGGGAGGCGCCGGAGCACGAACGGGAGCGGGTGCTGTTGCCCCTGCTGTTCGTCCAGGGTCTGCTGATGCAGCTGTTCGGATCCTTCTTCTGGTAGCCGAACTGCTTGACAGAGTTCAGGCCCCCTGGAACGATGCAGTCCAGCGAACGACCCGGATTCCAAGGAAAGATCGATCATGCCCGACACTCTGAATTTCGCCCTGCTCGGATGCGGACGCATCGCCAGGAAACACGCCGAGATCCTCGGCGGCGGCCACATCGCGGGGGCCCGCCTGGCGGCCGTGTGCGACATCAAGCCCGAACTCGCCGAGGAGTACGGCGAGAAGTACGGCGTGCCGCACTTCGGCAACCTGGAGGCCATGATGGACTCCGGCACGCCGATCGACGTCGTCTGCATCCTCACGCCCAGCGGCGACCACGCGCAGAACACGGTGGACGTGGTGGCCCACGGCAAGCACGTGGTCGTGGAGAAGCCGATGGCCCTGCGGATCCACGACGCCGATCGCATGATCGAGGCCTGCGACCGGGCCGGCGTGCGGCTGTTCGTCGTGAAGCAGAACCGCTACAACGCCGCCGTGCAGGAGCTGCGGAAGGCGCTCGACGCCGGACGCTTCGGCAAGATCGTCATGGGCTCCGTGCGCGTGCGCTGGTGCCGGGACCAGGCCTACTACGACCAGGATTCCTGGCGCGGCACCTGGGCCGAGGACGGCGGCGTGTTCGCCAACCAGGCCAGCCACCACGTGGACCTGCTCGAGTGGATGCTCGGCCAGCCCGAATCCGTGTTCGCCAAGACGCGCACGGCGCTGGTGGACATCGAGGTGGAGGACACCGGCATCGCGATGCTGCAGTTCCGCGGCGGCGCCATGGGCCTGATCGAGGCCACCACCGCCACCCGGCCCAAGGATCTCGAGGGCTCCCTGTCGATACTCGGCGAGAAGGGCACGGTGGTGATCGGCGGTTTCGCCGTGAACCGCCTCGACACCTGGGAGTTCGACGAGCGCCTGCCCGGGGACGACACCGTCATGGAGCGCGCCAACCAGGACCCGCCGACGGTCTACGGCTTCGGGCACATCCCCTACCTCGAGCACGTCGTCGACTGCATCCAGAGCGACCGGCCCGCGCTCGTGGACGGCCTCGTCGGCCGCCGCTCGCTCGAGCTGATCTCCGCGATCTACGAGTCGGTGGAGACCGGCCGCGAGGTGACGATGCGCTTCAGCCCCGAGAAGTGCCGCCTCGGCTACCGGAGCTAGCGCCATGGCGAGCCCCAATCTCAAGCGCATCGGCATCCGCGACGTGGAGTTCGGCGAGGACGTGACGGTGGTCGAGCCCGCGAACCTCTACGGCTGCCGCATCGGCGACGGCTCCTTCGTCGGGCCTTTCGTCGAGATCCAGAGCGGCGCCGTGATCGGACGCAACTGCCGCATCCAGTCCCACGCGTTCATCTGCGACCTCGTGACGATCGGCGACGACTGCTTCATCTCCCACGGCGTCATGTTCGTGAACGACCCGTTCCGGGATGGCGGCCCTGCCCGCGGCGACCGCGACAAGTACGGCGCCACCGTGCTGGGCGACCGCGTTAGCGTGGGCACCGGCGCCACGCTGCTGCCGGTGCGCGTCTGCGACGACGTCGTCATCGGCGCCGGCGCGGTGGTGACCCGCGACATCACGATTCCCGGCACCTACGCCGGCAACCCGGCGCGACGTATCCCTACCAAAGAGTGAAACGATGAAGATCCCGTTCGTCGACCTGAAGGCCCAGTACGCGGCTCACCGCGAGGAGATCGACGCCGCCATCGCCGAGGTGATCGCCGAGACCGCGTTCATCGGCACCGGCGGCAACCGCTTCGTGAGGGCCTTCGAGGAAGCCTTCGCCGACTTCGCGGGGGCCGAGCACTGCATCGGCTGCGCCAACGGCACCGACGCGCTCGAGATCCTGCTGAAGGCGGCGGGCATCGGCCCCGGCGACGAGGTGATCGTGCCGGCCCTCACCTGGATCGCCA
Organism: uncultured bacterium; assembly: GCA_964399495.1. GTDB lineage: Bacteria > Krumholzibacteriota > Krumholzibacteriia > JACNKJ01 > JACNKJ01 > CAYNQX01. The sequence continues at coordinate 5,216 of CAYNQX010000009.1, read as the reverse complement.
CCTCCGAGGCCGCCGGCAACCTGGGCGCGAAGGCGGTGTTCGTCGACGTGGATCCGATCACGCACACGATCGACCCCGCCGGCATCGAGGCCGCGCTCACCGAGCGCAGCCGCGCCGTGATTCCCGTGCACCTCTACGGTCAGCCGGCCGACATGGACCCGATTCTCGCCGTCGCGCGCGAGCGCAAGCTGTTCGTGCTCGAGGACTGCGCGCAGGCCCACGGCGCCGCCTACAATGGCCGCCCGGTAGGCACCCTGGGCGACGCGGGCTCCTTCAGCTTCTTCCCCGGCAAGAACCTCGGCGCCTACGGCGACGCGGGCGGCATGATAACGAACGACGCCGAGCTCGCCGCCCGTGCGCGGAGCATCGGCCAGCACGGCCAGTCCGAGCGCAAGTTCGAGCACGCGATCGAGGGACGCAACAGCCGCCTCGACGGCCTGCAGGCCGCGATCCTGAGCGTGAAGCTGAAGTATCTGCGGGACTGGACCGAGGACCGGATTCGCATCGCGGGCCGTTACCGCGAGCTGCTGGCCGACCTGCCGCTGGAGCTGCCGGTCTGCGCCGAGGGGCGGCGGCACGTGTACCACCTGTTCGCCACGCGTACCGAGAAACGCGATGCGCTGCGCGCGGCCCTGGGCGAGGCCGGCGTGGCGACGGGCCAGCAGTACCCCATCGCCCTGCCGCTCCTCGAGGCCTACGCCGACCGTGGTCACACGCCCGAGCAGTTCCCGCACGCGCACGCGATGACGCGGCAGGTGCTCACGCTGCCGATCTATCCGGAGATCTCCGAGGATCAGATGCTGTTCGTGCGGGATCAACTCGCGGAAGCGCTAGGACGTTAGGCGCGTGTAGAACTCCAGGAGCTTCTCGAGCTCCCTCCCCCAGTTGTACTTCGTCTCCACCGCCACACGGCCGCGGGCGCCCATGGCGCGGGCGGCGTCGGGGTCGTCGGTGAGCTGTCGCATGGCGCGGCCGATGGCGACCGGGTCGAGGGGATCGGCCAGCAGGCCGCAGTCGGCGTCGTCGACGATGCTCCGCCACATGGGGAAGTCGCTCGCCACGAAGGGCAGGCCGGCGGCCATGTACTCGAACATCTTCACCGAATAGGCCGTGAGGTAGCTGGGCACGGGATGGAGCAGGGAGAGGCCGGCGAACACGCGGCGCACCATGGCGGCGATCTGTTCGCGGCTCATGTAGCCCTGCTCGTCCACCTGGCTCCAGCCCGGCCTCGCGGCGCAGCGGTCGCGCAGGGACTCGGGCGTCCAGGGCCCGCCGAGGTCCAGGCGGATGCCCGGCCCCGCCTCGGCCAGCGCGTCGACCATCTGCTCGGCGCCGCGCACCACCGACAGGCCGCCGACGTAGCCGAAGCGACCGACCTCGCGCTCGCCCGTCTCGGCCTCGGGCACGCGCAGCTCGTCGAGCACGGGAAAGTTCTGCACCACGACGCAGTTCGGATGCCAGGCGAAGCGCTCGGCGATGGAGGGCGTGGCCGCGACGATGCCCGCCAGGCGGCCGACGGTGCGGTCCTCGACACCCCCGACCACGCGGCCCAGCGGCTTCCGCCCCCAGGCGGGGATCCAGTGCTTGTACTGCATCTGGAGGCGGTAGTCCTCGTGGCTGTCGAAGAGCACCGGCGCGCCCACGCGCTGCTGGAAGCCGGGCGCGCGTAGGAGGAATTCGGGGTCGTGGAACTGGTAGAGGTCGCCCTTGAGTTCGGCCGCGGTGTCGAGCACGCGGCTCACGGTGCCGAACATGCGCTCGCGGCGGTTCGCGGGCAGTGGCAGGGCGTGCACCGTGACGCCGTCCACCGTTTCCACGCCCGCCTCTTCGCGCGGGATCACGAGGTGCACCTCGTGACCTGCGGCGGCCACGCTGGCGCTCATCTTCAGGAAGACGCGCGCGTCGCGCCAGAAGTGGACGGAGGACATTTGGATGATTCGCATGGGGGCCGTCGTCACTCTTGAGATTGGGTGTGGGTGGTGACTGGAGAGCCAGCAACCGCTGCGTCGGAATCTCCAGCAGGGAACCGGACAAGCGCTCCGATCAACCCGAGCGTGAGCCAGAACAGGTTGTCGTACATGCTCGGGTTGAGGAAGGTGTCGATGATCTTCACGAAAATCACGACGGACGAGGCCACGAAGGCGATGCGGGGAAGCCCCGCCAGCCCCTTGCGTCCGATCCGGATCAACTCCTTCACCACGGCGAAGAGGAACACCCCGAAGAGGCCCGTTCCGATCAAACCCCCTTCGGCCAGCAACGTGATGAGCAGCGTGTGGCTGAGGTGCGTACCCGAGTGGAACACCATGTCGTTGGTGGCCAGAGGGTGCCAGTTGGACCAGATCAGGTGGGAGAAGGAGTAGAACCCGCCCCCCCACAGCCAGCGCATGCCGCCGGCCCAAATCTCCATGCCGCTATAGGCGAGAAACCAGCGGAATCGTCCGGAGTAGTCCTGGGTCAACTCGGTCACGCTCATCAGGCGGTTCATCAGAACCGGGCCGTAGGGGGTCATGAAGATCAGATACAGCACCCCGAGGGCGCCCATCGCGAAAAACAGACCCACGAAGGGTCGCAGGGGGCGAAAGCGCCAGAACGCGGCGATTCCCAGGCCGACCAGGATCCACGCGCTGCGCGAGTAACTGAGCAGCACCGCGCCGAAAGTGACGAACAGGACCAGCAGAATCCCCACCTTAATCCAGCGGGAGGCCTTCGGGATGGCGAGCATGCAGATCATGTACAGGGAGAGAATGCCCAGGAAGCCGCCCAGGCTGTTCGCGTCCCAGAAGGTTCCCAGAGCCCTGACCGACCCGGCGTCGGGCCCCTGCTTCTGAACCATCTCGACGCCGGCCATGGTGAGCACGTTCAGAGTCTGCATGTGGGCGGTGATGCTCACCGTCAGGGCCGTGAGCACCATGACGCCGAACACCAGGGCCAGATGACTTGTCCGCTCGACGAGGTTGGCGACGATCACGGCGAAGATCCACACCGTCGTGATGCGCGTCACGAAGAAGCCGGCGCGCGGCAGGTCGGGGCTGTAGAAACTGGACAGGCCCAGGAACACGAGGAAGGGCAGGAACCATGCGAGGTGCCGCGGAATGATGAGCTTGCGCCCCGATTGCGCCATGTGCAGCAGGAAGACGACGATCAGGTAGGCCTTGAGGAGGTTATTCAGCGTGATGAACGACCCGCCCACGCGTCCCAGGTAGTCGAGGCTCAGGGTGTAGACACTGAGGGCCACCAGCAGGTGGGGATGGCGCAGGGTGAGCAGGGCGAATCCGATGCCGAGGACACCGAGAAGGACTAGCTGTAGGATTCCGTCGGGCATCCCTAGGTCTCCCGCATCAGGCGCTTGAGTCCATCCCGGCGGGATCCCCCGCCCAGTCGCTCTAGGATGTCGAGAAACAGGGCTAGGGCGGAGGCGACGACCAGGGCGACCAGCCCGCTGAACATCACGGTCAGGCGCTTGCGGGGCCAGGTGGGCTCCACCTCGGGCACGGCGTGGTCGAGGATGGTAAGCGTCTTCATGTCCAGCACCGACTGCAAGCGCGCCGTTTCACGGGCCTCGACGAGACTCAGCTCGAGATCCTTGAGAAGGGACAGCTCGTGCTCGAGCCGAACGCGAGTCCGGCTCGCTTCCCCCACTCTCACGGGTGAACGAAGCCCCGAGTCCGCGCCGATCGAATCGAGCCTGGCGATGAACTCCTCGTAAACCTGGAGCTCCGCCTCGATCTCGATCAACTCGGGATGGGCCGGATCCATGTCCGCGGCCAGGATGTCCCGCCGCAACTGGAGATCGATGATCGTGGACTCCACGGGAGACAGGAGAGAGAACGCCGACTCCATCGCCATCTCGGTGTCCCCGACACCGGTGCTCTGGATATGCTCGATGATCCGGAGCTCGTGCCTCTCGATCTGATCCTTCACCTCCTCGATACGGCCCTCCAGGAAGCGTGACTTCTCGCGCGCCATGTTCCGCAGGCGATCGAGCAGTACCTGCTCGGTGACATCGAGATAGTGGTTGGCGATCCGCGCGCTCATCTCAGAGTCGTGGGTCGTGACGACCACGATGAGCACCTGCAGCTGTAGGGAGATCTCGAAGTGCGTGGCCTGGGTCAGTTGCTCCATGGCCTCCTGGTAGGCACCCAGGGGTGTCGATTCCCGCATCTCCTTAAGCCCGAAGAAATCGATGAGCCCCAGATCCTCGACGATCTTCCCCCGAACGCGGTCGCTGAGCATCACCTCCAGGTTCAAGCTGTTGCGCGTGGTCACATTTCCGAAGCGGAAGGCGCTTCGAAATGCTCCGCGCTCGAGAATCGGGATTCTCTGCTGAACCGCATCGGGTTTTCCCGGCAGCAGCGAAGCACGGCTCACGTAGCGCGGCTGGACCAGGAACTGAACGGAGAGAAAGGCCAGAAGCATCGCTACAATCATGAGTGTGGCGACAAAAGGCAGGAAGCGCCTGAACAGGAGCACCAGGTCGAGCAGGGAGTACTCGATGTCTGCTCGGTTTTCCGTCATCAGTGGGCCCCCTGATGCGTGGAAGCTTTCATTGCGCGAACGAAGGCCTCGATGTCGCTGCAGAGCGCCCGGCGTTTCCGGGCGCTGATGGGCCCTGGCGAGGATCCGACATGCGTGGAGATGATCTCCGCGATGGCGCTGCCGCTGATTGCGCCATCGGCCCCCGCCGACAGCGCTTCGCGTACGTGCTCGGGGCGGCTGATCCCGAAACCCAGCAATGTGGGAGCGGAGCAGGCCGAGCGTACGCGCCTGAGCAGGGGGCGAGCGGAGGTCGACAGGCTGCTGTCCTTGCCCGTCACCCCTCTCCGGCTGACCACGTAGATGTAGGGGGCATCCAGCCTGGAGAAGGAAGCGAGTCGATCCTCGCGGCTCAGAGGTGTCGCCATGGCCACCGCTCCGACGCCGGCCGCGGCGGTTGCCCGCCGCAGCGGTCCGGACTCCTCCATTGGCATGTCCGCCACGAGCACGCTGTCGACTCCGCTGGAAGCCATCCGGCGAGCGAATACCTCCATACCGGGCCGAACGACGAGATTGGCGTAGATCAGCAGTCCGACCGGCACCCTCGGGTGACGGCGGCGGAACTCGGAAACGATCGCCAGGGCACTCGTGGGTGTGACTCCCGCCTCGAGAGCGCGGTTGTCGGCCGCCTGGATCACCGGCCCATCCGCCACGGGATCGCTGAAGGGAATGCCCAGCTCGAG